>DNTB01000054.1 GCA_003499525.1 Flavobacteriales bacterium | reverse complement strand
GCCATTCGGGATTGGGCCTATCGGCCACACGAATGCTTAGTTATTGAACACCGTTTTTAAATTAATTTCACATCGGCACTTACTTCTAAAAGTCCTGGACCATCATAAGAGAAGAGTCGCTTCATTGCTTCTTCTAAATCCTTTTGGTCATTAGCTTTAATTCCCAAACCACCACAACTTTTTGCATATTCAGCAAAATTAGGGTTAATAAGATCTGTTGCCCATTTGTCCCAGCCACCAGCCCGTTGTTCTTTAGTTATTTTTCCTAGCTCGTTGTTATTCAAGACAATTAACTTCACTGGCATTTTATACTTCACCAATGTTGTAAACTCAGCCAGATACTGACAAAGGCCCCCATCTCCCGCAACAGCAATGATAGGTCGTTCATTGCCAACAGCAGCCCAAGCACCGATTGCAGCGGGAAGCGCAAAACCGATCGACCCTAAATAGCCAGACATTAAAAAGCTGTGCTTTTTAGACTCAAAATATCTACCAAACGAATAGGCATTGTTCCCAACATCAACGCACATTACAGCATTTTCAGGAGCCAGACGAGTTAATGTATCGAACACTGCAATTGAGCTAACGCCTTGTCCGCGTTCTTCCGTCAATCGTTTTTGTTTTTCTGCTCGCCAAATTTCCCAACGTGTAGCTATTTCCTCCGTTTGATCAATTTTATTGTTGGATATTACTTCAATAGATTCGTTCAAAAGACTGACTGTTCTAGAAATTTCACCTAACACAGCTACATCTATCTTATGAAACTTTGCAATGGCCAAAGGATCAAAGTCAATCTGGATAATAGGCTTTTTAGGGGTGATTCCAGTATGATTTGAGAATGAAGCTCCAATCACGATTAACAAATCTGATTCATTCATGAAATAAGATGCAATTGGAGTTCCGCTTCTACCCAATACTCCACAACCAAGTGGGTGGCTATCTGAAATTTGTCCTTTACCCTTAAACGTGGTCATTACGCCACAGTTGAGCTTTTCAGCAAAAGCAATAATTGACTCCATATGAAATCGTGCTCCATGCCCAACTATGATCACAGGTCTTTTGGCATCCTTTATTTTGGCAATTGCTGCGTCTAACTGTTCTTGAGGTGGTGCAATTGATAGCTGAGTAATACGCCCTTCAGGTGTTTGCGCTTTAGCATTATTTGCAGGTAATACCTGAACCTGATCTGGAAAAGTAAGATGAGAGACATCACGATTAAGTATAGCATGTTTAATAGCCAAAGTCATTAATTCTGAATGCCTGCTTTGATGTTCTACCCTTTGGTTAAACTCAGCCACGGTCTGAAAAGCCCGTACTAAATCCACTTCCTGAAAATTGCCAGTCCCTACGACCTGTGTAGCAACTTGACCAGTTAATGCTAGAATTGGCGCACGATCTACCTTGGCATCCCAAAGACCGGTAAACATATTGGTGCTACCGGGTCCTGCAATGGCAAAACAAGCGGCAGGTTTTCCGGTAAGTTTTCCGTAGGCGGAAGCTGCAAATGCTGCCGCACCCTCATGCCGAATGCCAATGAATTTTAAATTTCCCTTTTCTTCTTGTCTCCTGAGAGCATCTGCCAAGCCAAGGTTAGAATGACCTACCATTCCGAATACACGGTTCACTCCCCAGTTGACCATTGTTTCCGCCATGAGATCCGTAACCGTTTCTTCATGGGGTGCCTCCTCCTCCAAACCAACATAAATGGTATCTCCTTCAATTTTAAGATCGAATGTTTCCAGTCCGTCATCAAAATCTCCTGAGCTTCCACCATGTGGACAAAAATCCCAACCATGCCATGGACAGCGCAGCAATCCATTTTCGATAGATCCTTCACCTAGTGGTCCGCCCTGGTGCGGGCATTTGTTGGTCATAGCGGTATATTTCCCCTTATGATGGGAAAGGCAAACATCGGTGTGTCCGGCTGTCACGGTCATCACTCGCCCTTCTTGAAGTTCGTTTTTGTCTTCTAGGACTTTATACCATTGAATACTGTTATTCATGTTTTTAAGTTTTTATGTCTTATTGAAATTGCTTTGATAGAGTGTATAAACAGAATGGTTAAAGCCACTGTAATAAGAACTGTAGCAATTACCATCAGTAATTTGAATAAGAAATCACTTGTAAAAAGAGCTTTTGACAGAGCAGAGGTTAGAAGGAAAATAGCGCTCGAATACAACAAGGCATTTGCGATTCCTAGTCTTTTCAACTGCTTTAACTTTTCTCGAATTACCCACTCCTTCTTGTGGTCTTTTTCTAGTTCGTATATTTCATTGTTAAGTGAAACCAAAAAATTGGCTGTAGATAGAATAATTAAACCAATTGCAGGCAGTATTGTAAGTGGACCATACCATTCCATAATTAATCGGTTTTTGATTTTTCAATTTCTTCAACCTCTTTACCCAGAAAGTAGCCAATTGCGGTTCTCAGGACTATCATCACACTTAATTCAATAAGTTGTTCCTGGCTAAGTTCTGTAACTGTGTGGATGATATCCGAGGCAATTAAAAAGTCAAGTGCCAATAATAAATATATACCTATCTCACAGCGAATGGATTGCAAGAGCCTAATAGGTGTGTTTTTTATGTTTTTAATCTCCGTAATCAGGTATTTTATCAATAGTTTAGAAAAGCCGAACAACAGAATGATCACGCCTATAATGTCAATGATCTCTGCTACAGTTGTAAAAATGTTTTGAATGTAATCCATCTATTTAAAATTATACATGATACCTGCTGTTAAGAATTGATCATGAATGCCAAATTCTACTCTAGAGTATTCTGTAAAGACTGTTAATTTTTTTAAATTCCTGTGTATACCTGCTCCAAAGACTATCCCAAAGTCCGCCAATGTTTCATTATGATCTAGCTCTTTTTCAATTGTATAATTGAGACCTGCCAATGGATATATTCCTGCCAAAGGTGTTTCAAATATGTAATGTCCCACAAAGTCAAAATCTACTACTTCAACTTCATCTGTTTTGAAGTAGGCGTATTCTGGACCGAAACAAATCGTTTCACCTACGTTGTAGTACATCCGTGCATTTATACCTACCATGCCAATCTCAAAAGAATATGGGCCAGCAATTCCTATGGTAAGTGATTTTTCTTCATATAAACAGTGATGACTTGGCTCTACTTCAGCTTGCTCCTGAGAAAATGCTGAAAAGTTTAGGATACAAATAGCAATTATTATAAGAGCCCTAATCAGTGACAAATGATCCATTTATAAACGGAATTTATGAACTCATCAATGTCATTTTTTCTAGTACTTGGGTTTTGTTCTAAACTATCCAACTTCAAAAAGGCTCCTTTCCAACTCTCGCCTATTTCCCATTTCCATTTCCCTTGCGGTAAATCCTTGTATTCAATATCCTTCCCTTCGGGATATGCTGAAATGTAGAAATAGGGGGATCCTGCCTTCTGATCTTCCATTGCTAGTCCAAAACCAACTGCCATATCATTTTTGGCCTTGAAGTAAATTCCTGTATCAAAGTGATGTGGCCAGATACGAACTTCAGCATCATGCTGTGCTAATCCTAATAGATCTACACATGCAGAGTTTGCCAAAGTTCTGTATAGTATCCATTCATTAATTTGTTTTGGTGATAATGCTTTAATTGGATCACTGGAAAACGAGTATTTGGTAATTTCAAAATGAAGATCATCATTTAGACCATCAGTAGGGATTCCAATATTTTTGAGTTTACCCTCCAAATCCCTTTCTATTATCTCTGTTGTTTTGCCTACCGAATTAATTGAGAATTCAAGGTCTAATTTTTCATTTAGCAAATCAAAGGAGAAAGATTCGAGACTGAAAGCCAGTATATATTTTAGGTCTTTAATTTCAAACCACCTGCCATAAATTCTTTTACTCAGTGGATTGAAGTAGAGATTGGTATGACTATCATCCTCTTCCTCATGCACATAAGTTCTATTTACTTTAGCAATAGTTTGGTAAAGAAGATGCAAAATTTCATCAGTATTCTTATAGTCTTTCATATCCAATTTTCAGGTTCTTCTTTAAATACTGCCCTACAAGTAGGGCATTCAAAGCCATTATTACCCTTTTTAAGGTGAATTCCTTCGATATGGTTAACTATAAAATCTTGAATAAAAGCATAATTTGCTGCATGATTATTAACATCAATTTGTTTGTCCTCATACATCTCACGAATCATAGAATCATACTCTTGTTCGCCCCAACAATTCGGGCAGAATCCTCTCGGTACTTTTCCAGTCGTTTCTTCCTTGGTCTTCTTAAAAAAACGAATTAAATCTTCAATCATGATGCTAACGTTTATGTTCTGGACTATTCATTCCTGTTGTACAACCGGCTTCCCATTCATCAGGCAAGTTTCCGTATGCCGGTACACCTCCTTGATCTTTGAGCATGCGAGCAAGGTGCAAACAGTTCCAAACTAAGAATGTGGTATTTCTATTCGTAAAGTCATTTTCAGGACCACCTGATCCTTCGTCCATATATGAAGGCCCTGGGCCTGCTTCTCCCATCCAGCCTGCATCTGCTTGAGGTGGAACAGTGTAGCCAATATGTGATAATGAGAATAGAATGTTCATGGCGCAATGCTTTACGCCATCTTCGTTACCAGTGATCAAAGTAGCGCCAACTTTTCCATAATCTCTGTACTGGCCCTTCTCATTGAATTGATGCGTATAACCATACATTCTTTCGAGTGTTCTATTTGCTACAGAAGACTTCTCTCCCAACCATACTGAAGTGCAAAGAATCAGAATATCACAGGCATCCACTTCTTTTTGGATGATTGGCCAATCATCTTTATCCCACTCTGGGGTTTTGGACATATCCAGTCCGAGTCCTGCCGGTATATCGTAATCCACAGGTCGAATAATTTTTGTAGAAGCACCAACAGACTCAAATACTGCTGCCGCTTTTTTGATCAAACCCTCGGTATGCGATAATACGGGTGTTCTGTTCAAGGTGCAGTTTAGGAATAAGACTTTGAGGTCATCGTATTTTGCCGGTGGATTTTCACACTGCTTTTCGGTCATTTTTTTAAAATTGATCGCTCATTTTAGAATTATTATTAAGTGCCTACTCTAAATCGGTTTTCGGCTTACCCCTTGTTTATTTTAATTTTGACTAACGATAAAAATACAAAATCAGAATTCTCTTTCTATCAAGGTTTTGTGATTTTATCGTTAGCAATAGGAATTAATCGGATCTGCAAAAATTGAGATCTTTTTTATACCTCAATTTTGGAGGTGTCCGATGTGGGGAATGGTGTACAACGTTCAACTAAAATCCGTAGGCTGACCGCTTGTTAATTTCTTTAAAACTATCGGATTCAAATGTCATTTGCAAGTAACTCATTAGCCTATGGATTTTTAGCGTCTGTTAGGTTTTCGTG
>DNTB01000004.1 GCA_003499525.1 Flavobacteriales bacterium | reverse complement strand
GTAACCGACTCAAAATAGCCCTCAGGCAAGCCGCCAATGCCATTGGTAATTTGAAAGAAACTCATCTGTCTGACTTTTTTAGACGTATCGCATACAGAAAAGGAAGACAAGCGGCGGTAAGTGCAACCGCCAGAAAACTTGGTGTGATCATCTGGAACATGGTGACCAGGAAACAACCCTATAATCCACCCACACACTATCTATTTCTCGACCAGAAAAGAAAGCTTGGCTTGGTCAAAAGAATCAAAAAGCAAATGGTTAAATTTGACATCAAACCCGAAGAAGTAGGATTCGTAAGAACCTCTATTTCAGCAACTTAATTTGACGTTAGTCAGAATTTAAAAAAGAAGCCCTCCCACAATAAGCACATTTGTCTGCCCCAACGCTCAAGCCGAAACTTCGGCAGCCAAAAGAGCTTATTCTTTCCCTCGCTCGACTAAAAAGAAAGTCGACATTTTTTATATCGTAAAACAAGATGTTTTAAAACAATTAACTATTTTAGTTGACTGAATTCTTTTACGACATGAATAGAATAAAAGACGTGCTTGAAGAAAAAGGAATCAAGCAAAAGTGGTTGGCTGAAAAGCTTGGTAAAAGCTATAATATGGTGAACGGTTACGTTCAAAATAGACAGCAACCTAGACTTGAAATCCTTTACGAAATCGCAAAGATTTTAGATGTAGAAGTAGACGAATTATTAGTTAAACGTGACAAGCTTTAAGCACATTTAGATATAAATGGACAATAACGAAAACATAAATCAGACAGACCTAACCTTTTTCACAAATGAAAAAGGAAGCAGTCTACTGAATAGATTTAAAAGAACGTTAAAGGATACTCAACTTTTTGACGTATTGGTTGGATACTTCAGAGCAAGTGGATTTTACCAATTACATGAATCTCTTGAGCCTGTAGAAAAAGTTAGAATTTTAGTTGGGCTGAGTGTTGACCGAGACTCTTATGATGTACTCCAGTATCATGAGCAATTGGGTATGATTGACTTTGAATCCCACCAGAGAACTAAAAGGCAATTCCAACAAAATCTAAAAACTGAAATTGAGACCAGCAGCGAAAATGATAATCAGCTTGAACTTGGTGTCCGCAAATTCATTGAATTTCTTCAGAAAGAGTGCCCAAATGTTGAGGCTGACAAAACCAATGGTGGCAACGGGAAAAAGCTTGAAATACGAGCCTACCCCTCTAAAAACATACATGCTAAAGTTTACATTGGGAAGTACCACCCAGAAGATCGTGACTATGGTTTTGTGATTACAGGCTCAAGTAACTTTTCAGAATCTGGGTTTATCGCAAACCGAGAATTCAACGTTGAGCTTAAGCAGGCAAGTGATGTGAGGTTTGCTGAAAACCAATTCAACCAACTTTGGGCTGAATCAGTTGATATTTCTGAAGACTTTGTTGATACAATCACAAACAAGACTTGGCTAAATGACCAAATCACACCATACGAGTTATATCTCAAACTGATTTATGAATATCTTGAGGAAGATATAAATCTAGAAGATCAATTCGATCCATTTTTACCTGACGGTTTCATGAAGTTGAAATACCAAAGTCAGGCAGCAATTCAAGCCAAAAAGATTCTTGATGCATACAATGGAGTATTCCTAGCAGATGTGGTTGGTTTGGGTAAAACCTTTATAACAGCACTTTTACTTCAACAGCTTCAAGGAAGGACCTTGGTTGTTTGTCCACCAGTTCTTCAAGATTATTGGAAAGACTCTCTTTTTGATTTCGGTATACGAAGTTTCACTGTTGAATCGGTGGGTAAGCTTGAACACATAATCAAGCGTGGAATCGACCGCTACGATTATATAGTTGTTGATGAAGCTCACCGTTTCAGAAACGAAGCAACCCAATCTTATGCAAACCTGCTTGATATTTGTCGTGGTAAGAAGGTGATTCTTGTAACCGCTACCCCACTTAACAATACAGTTGATGACATTTTCGCTCAGCTCAAGCTTTTTCAAGCACCAAAGAATTCAACAATTCCTGGTGTTCCAAATCTCGAAAAGTACTTCTCGAACTTTAGAACAAAACTTTCAAAACTTAAAAAAGATGACCCGCAGTATAAAACCCTAATCAAAGAAATTTCAGAAGACATTAGAAATAATGTTCTCCGTTATGTTATGGTGAGAAGAACAAGACATGATGTCCTCACCTATTTCACAAAGGATATGGAGCTTCAAGGTCTCAGTTTCCCAACACTTCAAAACCCTCATAAAATCCTCTACAATTACGAAGGAGAATTAGAATCAATTTTTCAATCTACGATTAAGCGTTTGCATGAGTTTACATATGCTAGATATACTCCTTTACTTTTTTACATAGGCAACAAAAGGCTTACAGAATTTGAAAAGCAGCAGCAGAAAAACGTTGGAGGCTTTATGAAAGGAATTCTGGTAAAGCGTCTTGAAAGTAGCTTTTATGCATTTAGACAAAGTGTGGATCGCTTTATTCTCTCTTATGAAAAGTTTATTGAGATGTTTCATTCAGGAACGGTTTACATAAGCAAGAAGGTTGATGTTTACGACTTACTTGAGAATGACAATCTTGATGTACTGGAAGCATTTGTCGATGAAGAAAAAGCACACAAATACGATTCAAAAGATTTCAAAAAAGATTTTCTGACCAAACTTGAATTTGACCTTGAAGTACTCAAAGACATAAAAACACTTTGGCAAAAGGTAAATTCCGACCCCAAGCTTGAACAGTTTATCAAAGATTTAAAGACTAGGGATTCTTTAAAGAAACACAAGCTCGTCATTTTCACTGAATCCAAAGAAACAGGAGATTATATCTACGAAGCACTTTTCGATGCATTCCCGGGTAAGGTAATGTTCTACTCAAGTACTGGAGGTAGGCACACAAACAAAGAGCTAACTTCCAACCATACTGTTTCCAGAGATATCATTCAATCCAACTACGACCCGAATCGAAAAAAGAAAGAACAGCAAAATGATTTACGCATTTTGATTGCTACAGACGTGTTGGCAGAAGGAATCAACCTTCACCGATCTAACGTTCTAATCAATTACGATTTACCATGGAACCCAACTCGTGTTTTGCAAAGAGCAGGAAGGGTTAATCGCCTTGGAAGCGCATTTGACAACGTGCACATTTTCAACGTCTTCCCTACTACCCAGTCAGACGAACACCTTGGTTTGGAAGTGAATATTACCAACAAGATTCAGATGTTTCATGATATTCTTGGTGAAGATGCCAAATACCTCAGTGATGGTGAAGAATTTGGTAGCCAAGAACTCTTCAACACATTGAACAACAAGAAAGCATATTCTGGTGAAGGTGAAGAAGGCGATTCTGAATTGAAGTATCTGGAAATGATGCGAAAAATCAGAGATGAAGACCCAGACTTGTTTGAGAAAATTAAAGAACTACCCAAGAAAGCTCGCTCTGGTCATAAGAAATCAGAAATAACTTCTGATCAATTAGTGACCTTTTTCCGAATCGGAAAACTCAAGAAGTTTTACCTTAACGAAAGTGGCTCTTCAAATGAAATCACATTCTTCGATGCAGTTGAGAATTTGGAATGCAAGCCAACCACCAAAAGAGCAAAGATTCCAAATGAATACTACCACCTGTTGCAAACCAATAAGACTAGATTTGAATTAGATACCACCATTGGTGATGAGCCTAAGAAAGGAAGTGGTGGACGTTCAAATGCCAAGTACATTGAAACTCGACTTAAAGACAAGTCTTTCAAAAACTTCAAAGGTTTTACAGATTCTGATGATGAGTTTATCAATGGCGTCAAAAACATGTTGCAGCAAGGCACAATGGCAAAAAAGGTCGCTCAACTGATCAAGAAAGAGTTGGAGCGTACGATTGACCCATTAGAAACGCTCAACATTCTGCGAAAGCACATTAGAACAGTTGCCATTGAAAACAGCAATAACAAAAAGTCATTCCAAAAGAGAGAAGTCATTCTATCGGGATACCTCATTAAATAACTATGGACAAGAGAACTGCAATACAACTCATAGAAAACACTTTTAGCGCTCGATTTAACGAAGATCAGTTTACGCTGTTCATTAAAAACCTTCTGAACGATATTGAGCCAAAGTCGGATAGTTATCATTCCAATCAAAGAATATTTAAGGACTCATTCAGAAAGCATATTCATGCTTATAAAAGAATAGGAAAGTATGTCGACCCTGATGGGGAAGCATTAGATGTTTTGATAGTGAGAGTGAATGGCTTGGAAAAACTTGAAAAAGCGAGAACTTCACTCAGAAACTTTGTTATCTATCACCAATGTATGTCCGTCTGAATGT
>DNTB01000097.1 GCA_003499525.1 Flavobacteriales bacterium | reverse complement strand
CGGAAACTAATCATTCTAATATGTTCTGTAATTTTGACGCCATTTTTTGCAAATGCATACGACACCCTGTCATTTGATATCGACCAAGTCTATTATGAGGACGAATACCGAATATTAGACATGGATTTCAGCCAAGGGACGAAAGATCCTGCTACTGGAAGTTTAGATCTTTACAACACATGGAGCAGTAAGACGGGAAGTGGTACCAATCCAAGCATGAATTTTCACCCTTCTGATGGTGACGGGAATTTTTTCAATATTGACACCACGCTTGGTCGATACCAGGTTAGTATTCCAAAGCCATTAGATCGCCTATCTGCATTGACCGCAGCCGAAACAACAGATTGGAATTCAGTATCATACTACATCGAGGAAGGTACCGATATTGATTACAGAGGGGGTAATGCATCGGCAAATATCGAATATGTTAAACTGGCCTATAATTCAGATAAGAGCCAGATGAAAATCTATTTCAAGGTCACAGATGAAAGTGATTTGCCCAATATAGGTTTTAGGTTCGTATTTTTCCCTATCGGAAACCGCGGTAGTTATGGTTACAATAGCTACATGGAGGACAACTATCCATCAGGTGCACCCAAATATCTGATAGTTGATCTTGATGATATCACAGTCAATTCTGGAACAGTTAAAAAGTATAGAATCGCCAATGGAGGAATAAAAACACAAATCTTAGATACCCAGGCTGCATGTATCCGCAGTGGAGATAGCTTCGAAATCATATTCAGCATTGTTAAAAACGATGAGACAGTAATCGACCTTTCTGCTGAAGAATACCTTATGGAAGGAGTATCGTTTTCAGACCCTGGAGGGAGTCCACAAAAACAAGATACTTTTGGACCGCGACTTTTGTATTCAAGAGCCGGTGGTGAATTTACCGCCACGGCTGGTGATAGTTTTGACGGACAAGACATAGCTAATATCTATACTTTTTCAGCCCGTCTGAGAAATTTCGATGCTTTTTCATCAGATTGCATCAATGTGTTTACAATTGGAATGAATAATAATGCAGTCTCAGGTTACAACGATGTTCCTCAGATTTCGGTAAATGGCAGGTGGGTTAAGGGCTTTTTTAATGGTAAAAAATACGATAACAGTTTTTTATTCGACAGTAGGGTCTCTGATAATGAGAACTCTGTTGCAGGTGTCTGGCTGACGGAAGATGTCGTTGAGGTCCCAGGTATTTCACCGGAAAATTCAGTTATTGATATTGCGATGCAGACTACCGAAAATGGAATGAAATTAAAATTATATTATCGCATCAGCACTGATGGTGCAGAATCTGCTGATATCAGCAACATAGATGAAACTTGGGAATTATTTAACACATTCGAAATTACAAGTGGCCGACCGTTTTACGGTTATAAAGTCAACAAGGGTGTCGTTTTTATAGGTTCGGACGCAGTTTCCTATCCAGTAGATATGCCGATATGGGGAAATGAAGACAACAATGCTGAGATAGTTGACACTGATATGGAATCCGACTCTGCTGATGACCTTGTAAATGATTACAATCTAACTGAATTCCAGCCAATTGCTCCCAAAGAATTAGTTGAGCTATCTTGTGACCCGGGAGAGAAAGTCGTCCTCCGATACTTAATAAACGGGTTCCACAAAGAGCTTAATAAATTAAGATTGTACAAATTGAAAAATGGTAACCATCTGAAGTTCAAATACTATAATGATGATCCGGACCCAAGTACGATTCAATCTGGTGACTGGTGGATAACAGCTTACGGTGCTTATCCAGAAGATACATTGGACAAGCTTGGAGACCTTCAAAAAGATGAACGGTATGTGCTCTATTTTGTTGTTCAGGATAATGATGGTGAATTTGATTTGGATGACACAGCGGGGCGGATTCTTGATCCGACAGTAATTGGAGAATATTCTGGATCAACTATTCCTGCAGGAGATTCTGGTGGCGGCGGTGGAGGAGGTTGTTTTATTTCGTCAATTTTAAATTAGCCATTAAGACAAAACTAATCAGACAGACACGATGCTATAATATTTCAAACAAGGAAAAGCAGGCCCTCGTCAGGCCTGCTTTTCCTATATGCACGAAAAAAATTTATAATTTTGCGGGAAGTGGGGACGGGAAGTGGGGACGGGGATGAAAATATGCGTTTCCATATCCATTCGGCGATGATATGTAATCAAAATGCCAAGAAAAGCAAGAATCGATGCGCCCGGCGCCCTGCACCATATCATCTGCCGGGGGATAGAACGGAGGAAGCTTTTTTTCAATGACGATGATCGCGATGATTTCGTCGAGCGCTTGTCCCGGATTATCAGCGACAGTGAAACGCTTTGTTACGCCTGGGCGCTGATCCCCAATCATTTCCACCTTCTTTTGCGAACCGGTAACGTTCCCATCACCACGGTTATGCGCCGGCTTTTGACCGGCTACGCAGTCAGTTTCAATCACCGGCATAAACGCCATGGGCGCCTGTTTCAAAACCGGTATAAATCCATCCTGTGCCAGGAAGATCCATACCTTTTGGAATTGGTTCGCTATATCCATTTGAACCCCTTGCGTGCCGGCATCGTCAAGGATTTGAAAACGCTGGACAAGTATGCCTACTGCGGCCACAGCCGATTGACCGGACACGTTTCTGACGATTGGCAGGCGGTTGACGGCGTTTTATCCTTATTTGGCAAACAAAAGAAAGCGGCCCGGCGAAAATATCGAAGCTTTATCCAAAAGGGCCTCGACCAGGGGAAAAGACCGGAATTGACCGGCGGAGGCCTGTTGCGCAGTGCCGGCGGCTGGGGAGTCCTCAAATCCATGCGGCGCATGAAGG
>DNTB01000034.1 GCA_003499525.1 Flavobacteriales bacterium | reverse complement strand
TTCTAACCAACTGAACTACCGGACCTTGATAGTTTCGAGCGCACAAAAGTAATCCAATTGGAATAATAAGCAAATAGCTTTTAGCGTCTGATCAAACTCTAACAAGCTCAAGTTAGTAGGTGAAAAAATATAACCTTGCAGTTCATTGTCTTCGCGAAAAAAATATACCGTTCTTCTTGCTCTCGTCCTCGCCGGCGAGATTATTTTTTTTCTGCCTTTTGTGATGGCGCGTGTTTTTAGACCCACAATTTTGGCGGCATTTGAAATATCCAATCTCGAGCTGGGTTCCTATTTTTCCATCTACGGGATTGTCGCAATGGGATCTTATTTCTTTGGTGGACCGCTGGCTGATCGTTTTCCAGCCAGAAATTTAATAGCAGTGGCTCTGTGGTTAACTGCACTCGGTGGTATAGCCCTATCCACCATTCCCTCAAGACTTGGCGTTAGCATGATTTACGGATACTGGGGTTTTACGACGGTCTTCCTGTTTTGGTCCGCTTTAATCAGGGCAACAAGAGAATGGGGAGGATCTGGATTCCAAGGAAGAGCCTTTGGATTGCTGGAAGGTGGAAGAGGGATTACGGCCGCTCTTATCGCCACGTTAACACTCCTGATTTTTTCATACTTGATGCCCCATGCAGTAGGTGACGTATCTGATCAACAGCGTGTTGAATCATTTCGTTGGGTTATTTTGGCCACATCAGGGATTACTATTTCTACTGGGATATTTGTCTGGTTTGCCATACCACCGACCATGACCAATCTGGAAAAACGGGAAGAGGTCACCTCAGTTTATAATGTGCTTCGCATTGCTAAGATTCCAGAAGTTTGGCTTCAGGCCATAATAATTGTCAGTGCTTATGTGGGCTACAAAACTACTGATGACATCTCGCTTTACGCAGAAAATGTGCTCTCCTTTAATGAGGTAGATGCTGCAGCTATGGGTGCCGGAGCAATTTGGTTAAGACCGGTATTTGCAATAATGGCAGGATTTATTGCGGATCGCTATGGGGGTACTCGAACTATAGTTTTATGTTTCATCTTAATACTTATTGGAGGATTATTGGTAGCTACAGGGGTAGTTGGCACCTCATGGGTACACTTTGTTCTTTTGCTTCCGATAATGGTAGCAGGCGTATTTGGCTTGCGAGGTATTTATTTTGCAGTTATGCAAAGCGCTTCAGTTCCGGTAGTGGCAACAGGTATAGCGGTAGGAATCATGTCTGTTATTGGATATACACCCGACGTTTTCATGAGCCCTTTGATGGGATACTTACTGGATAAATCGCCGGGAATAACCGGTCATCAGACTGTTTTTTGGGTCAGTGTTGTTTTTGCATTAACAGGTCTGGTATCCAGCTTTACTCTTCACTTTAGATCAATAAAAAACTCCTAGTAACGAAGAAGTTTTTCCGTGTAAATGTTGCCATCTGCATCCTCCAGAACAAGCAAGAAAACACCTTTTATATTTTTTTCCGGCACGAGAATAACGGAGTCATTCAATATTCCTTTTTCAAGCAGCGTACCGGAAACACTGTAAATCCTGTAACTTCCGGAAAATGAAGCGCCTAGAAACACGAATTGATTAAACGGGTTGGGATAAACTTTAAAACGTTTATCCACCTTTTCAATATAAGAAGCGGCACTGATGTTAAATGGGATCATCTCTTCTCCCCAGAGTTGGTCTCTATACATGCGGATGAACTGTACTCGAACCGAGTCCATTAGGGCTTGTTTGGCATAAAGTAAAACTCCAAATCTTTCGCCCGGATACACATCAACGGTATCAGAAATAACTGGACTTGGTAATGGCCTTCCGTCAGACATAACCTGAGTGGGGAATAACCCAGGAGGAAAGATATACCGATTTATTCCGTATCCCATATTTTTCAATCTAACCAGTATGGTATCCCCAACTACACCGTCGAGTACGCTAATGCTCGAATCGTTCCAGATTTGTTGTTTGGATTTTCCATTGACATGAAAATAATCCGGCGCATATGCACTCATGTTGGTTATAGCCGTATAATCATCATGCCACGCTTTAGCCACTTCATTGGTTAGCCACATTTTGTCATAGCTATAAGAAGGGCCTCCGGTGTAAGCTTGATTCACTCCATTTGCAGCTCGAACTATTACAGCGCCATACATTCCCATCTGCAGGTGCAGGACGGTCCCTACATGACAGTGATAAAGATAATTTCCTGCATGCGTAGCAAGAAAGGAATACGTACCGATTTCGCCAGGCTGGACATAAAAAGACGTACTGGGAACTCCATCGTTGGCCTGATCGACATCAAGGCCATGAAGATGTATGGTATGTGCTTCAAGGCTTTCATTTTTAAGGGATATGACAACAGAATCACCTTCATTACATTCAATTGTTGGACCAGGCAATACAGGGGTGCCGCCTTCCTCGTTGTAGATATTGAACCCCCAAAAATTAAGCGTATCTCCGTTCCAAAGGGTTGTAATACCATTCATTCTCGCCTCAAGGCGATACCGCACCACATTTTGACCCCAAAGCTGTCCAAAAACAGGAAAGAGTATGAGAAGCATGCCGATTACGTTCTTCATAATCCAATATTCATCATAACCATCATACCACTTGGAAAATTTCCCCCTCCGGTTGTGGAAATAAGATTGTGATCGTGCACGGGAAAGATTCCCGGCTGAAACGGAACCAGGAGGTAAACCTGCCCTTTACCGGGTTTAACAGGGATCGTATCCTTTTCTCTTCCGATATCAAGAGCATTTCCATTGGAATATAAGACTTCAACGTGATAGCCATGAAAATGAATTGAGTGAGCCATTCTTCCTGAGTTCTGCACAAATATTAAAATGGAATCGTTGACCTTTCCTGTTACACTGGCCAGAGTATCACTCATGATTTGAGGGTGCACACGGTCGTTTATGGAGAAGTAATCTGGGGTATATTCTTCAGTATCTATGGTTACTCCGTTTCTTATGTCCGCGTTCCAGTCGCTTTGGTGCTCATTAAGATGCCAATAGAAACATTCTTTGGATTCGGGCCAAACAACAAAAAACGTACTTAGCCCTAAGAACCTATTGAGTTCCAGACTGTCTCGCACTCCATATATTCCATTGGGTAATACCCCAAAGTCGATTGTAGAAGTCTGTCCTGGTAACAACACACCTGTAGAAAACATACCTTCATCAATCAGGATATTATGTGCAATACTGTCTAAGTTCATAATGGTGAGTTGCAATGATGTTCCCGGCTCAACTCTTGAGAAATAATTGTGCTGATCGAACTGGGCAGTCGCATTAAAAGCGAGATAAGGAAATACGGCCTGACCCATCGTATCCAGGGCTATCATACCTGGATTTATAAATAATGTATCTGCCCATTGCAATGCCTTAGCCGAGATGGGACAAAAGCTTAAGATAAAACCAAGTGCTATGGTAATGAGCTTAATTTCATGTTTGCCATATCTTTATCGAAAGCGAAAATACCTTATTCCAGAATGTCAACAGATTGGCAGATGTAGTGTTCTGATTTGGTAATGGAAATAGTGCGCGTTTTTATTCAGTTATTTGCAACAGCAAAGACAGATTTAAGATGCTTCCTGAAGAGAATAAAAATCACGAGTTTGTAGCCACAACCCTTGAAGGCCTTGAACAAATTCTAGCTGAAGAACTATTGAAAATAGGAGCTAGGGATATTGTGCCTGTTAGAAGAGCAGTGAGGTTTAATGGAGATCTTGGTTTTCTCTACAAAGCCAATAAGGGTCTTAGAACGGCATTGCGAATTCTATTTCCTGTTTTGCAAGGGAATGCGGCCAATGAGCAGGAGTACTATGATAGAATAGCTTCCATACCCTGGCATAAGTGGATTAAGGATGATCAAACCTTCGCTGTTCAAGCAATATTGAACAACGCACCAATCAATCATTCGCATTTTGCTGCATTGAAAGCCAAGGATGCTATTGCTGACAGAATTAAGAAAGAACGGGGAACGCGTCCTTCAATTGACACAGCTAATCCCCATTGGAGTATTCACATCCTGTGGAACAAAAACCGATTACAAGTATCGTTAGATAGTTCAGGCAAGCCGCTCTATAAGCGTGGCTATAAAGTTGCTTTTGGTAAAGCGCCATTAAATGAATGCCTGGCTTCCGGGATAGTTTTGGCCTCAGGATGGAACGGCAATGGTGATGTGCTGGATCCTTTTTGTGGCTCAGGAACCTTGCTTACCGAAGCGGCAATGATCGCAATGAACATGCCGGCTGGAATGTACAGAAGTGAATATGGCTTTATGAATTGGCCCAATTTTAACCCTGAGCTGTACGATATTATTGTCAATGGAATGGTCAATCGCATTAAAGAAACTCAATATTCATTCTACGGATATGACTTAAATCGCAGAGCGGTGGAGGATGCACAGGCTAATATTGAAAACGCCATGATGGAAGACTATATAAAAATCAGGGTGGGCAATTTCAAGGACATCAAAAAACCAACGGCAGTTGGGCAGATATTTACAAACCCACCTTACAATACCCGTATATCTGCAGAGGTAGTTTCGTTATATGGAGAAATAGGAACCTGGCTAAAACATGAATTTACCGGCTGGAGCGCTTCCATCCTGGCTCCTGATGAAGAAATTCAAGCCTGGAAGCATATTGGACTTAAAGCCAATAGAAAAGTTCCCCTACTAAACGGCTCTATATCTTGTAAATTGATGAACTACCACCTTTTTAGTGGTGGTAGAAAATCGCAATAGTCTGATTATTAGATTTTTACATATTGATATCTTACTGTTCGATCTCCTTCAATTCGATTGAGGCACATGGAATCAAAATCCTCGGAGGAAGAGTTCAAAAGATTGAACCTGAACAATGTAGCTTTTGTGTTGATACTTGTAAAGTATGTTATTTGTCATCGCGATCAAATGCAAAATCAATGACAAAAGCTCTGGTTATTATTTTAACATTGGTAATGGTATTCTCATGCAAACATGAACCGAAAGTACCCCCGGCGCTCATTCCAGTCCCTGAAGACAACACAACAGATACAATCCGATATCTTGCTCTTGGTGATTCTTATACTATTGGCGAAGCGGTGTCGCTAACTGAAAGGTGGCCCGTACAACTTGAGCATGCCATCAAATCATCATTAAAGGACACGGTATTTTTAAAGATAGTGGCAAGAACCGGTTGGACTTCCGATGAACTGCAAGCGCAGTTGGACTTACTCAACTTACCCGACACTTTTGACCTTGTATCGGTTCTCATCGGGGTCAACAACCAGTTTCGGGGGCGACTCGTATCCTCCTTCATCCCCGAATTTGCGGCATTGATTGAAGAAGCTATTTTTTATGCTCAGAATGATACCGATAAGGTCTTTGTAGTAAGCATTCCAGATTATGGGTATACCCCTCAGGGGCAAAGCAATCAGCCTAATATTTCATTGGGAATTGATACCTACAATGCTGCATCAGATAGTGTTTGCCTCGAGTATGGAGTGACTTACATAAACATAACCGACATCTCTAGGAGCGGACTTGCCGACGCATCATTGGTAGCGTCTGACGGGCTTCACCCGAGCGGCCCGCAATACAGTCAGTGGGTGAGTAGGATTGCTCCAATAGTGTTCAATAAGATTCCGTAGATTGACAAATTGATGCACGATGTTTCCTTATCCCTGATGAGAATAGAAGAACTATGGATTCAAGATCTCTTCCAATGCCATTTCATCCGGCACCAAAACTTGTCTGGCCTTGCTGCCCTCAAATGGACCTATTATGCCAGCGGCTTCAAGTTGATCGACAATTCTACCGGCACGATTATATCCGAGTTTTAGTCTGCGTTGTAGCAATGAGGCAGATCCTTGTTGGTGTTGAACCACAATTTTTGCCGCCTCTTCAAACAGTGCATCGCGCTCCATATCTTCCATAGATCCTCCAGAACTGCTGGATTCACCAACGTATTCAGGAAGGAGGTATGCGTCTGGATATCCCTGTTGATTTCCAATAAAATCCGTTATTTGTTCTACTTCGGGAGTATCTACAAACGGACATTGGAGACGAAGTATATCACTTCCCAAAGACACCAACATATCACCTCTGCCAATAAGCTGATCTGCTCCTCCGGTATCCAGAATGGTACGACTGTCAATTTTTGAAGTAACCCGAAAGGCCGATCTGGCTGGGAAGTTGGCCTTGATTATACCCGTGATCACATTGACTGAGGGCCGCTGGGTAGCAACGATCAGATGAATTCCTATCGCCCGTGCAAGTTGGGCTAACCGTGCAATCGGAGTTTCTATTTCTTTCCCCGCTGTCATTATCAGGTCAGCAAATTCATCAATTACCAATACGATGTATGGCATATACCTATGGCCAAGTTCAGGGTTTAGTTTCCGCCCGATGAACTTATCATTATACTCTCTGATATTTCGAACCATTGCATCTTTGAGTAAATCATAACGCTGATCCATTTCTATACACAGAGAGTTTAGCGTATTGATCACTTTAGTGGTATCCGTAATTATGGGCTCCTCCGAATCAGGAAGCTTAGCCAGATAATGACGTTCTATTTTATTGTAGAGAGTAAGCTCAACTTTCTTGGGATCAACCAATACAAACTTAAGTTGAGAAGGGTGGAGGTGATAGAGTAACGAAACCAGGATTGCATTTATTCCTACGGACTTACCCTGTCCTGTAGCGCCGGCAATCAATAGGTGAGGCATTTTCGCTAAATCGGCGATGTAGGATTCATTGGAAATGGTCTTTCCCAGGGCAACAGGCAACGACATTTTCGAGTTCTGAAACTTATCCGAAGCGATCATGCTGCGCATGGACACCGTTTCGGGTTTTCTATTTGGAACTTCAATACCGATGGTACCCTTACCTGGTATCGGGGCTATTATTCGGATGCCCAGTGCTGAAAGGCTAAGGGCAATGTCATCTTCGAGATTTTTAATTTTAGAAATTCTAACCCCGGCTGCGGGAATGATCTCGTACAGCGTTACTGTTGGTCCTATCGTGGCCTTAATGTTGGCAATATCTATGTTATAGTTCTTTAGAGTAGAAACGATCCGGTCCTTGTTGGCTTCGAGTTCATCTCTATCCACCTGTATGGTTGAAGAACCATAATCCCTGAGTAAATCAATGGACGGTTTTTGGAATCTGGACAAATCCAGAGTTGGATCATAAGGCTCAAACTCCTTTTTCTTCTTGTCTACTTCTTTGTTCGATAGAACCTCTTCGTCACCTACAACAGCTTCTATCTCAATATCTTCATCGGGTTCCTTTTTCTGACTCACATTGGTTTCACCATTTTGTTCTGTAGGCTCCACTGCCAACTCAATATGAGATTCCAGAGTAGGTAAATCTGGTTCGAGGTGCTCAATTTGTTGTTCATTCTGAATTTCCTGTTCGAAACTTTGGGGTTCTTCTTCGTCTTCAAGATTTACCGTAAAGGGCATCTTGAGATCTCCAACATCAGGTTTGATCTTATTAAAATACTCCACTAAATTTTGAATGGAAATCCTAAAGGACAGGGCGAGAAATACAATCAATGTAAAGGCTATGAGGAGACCTGTTCCGGCAGAGCCCAGGATCTTCATTAAGTATTCGTTGACCGAGAAACCTATTCCTCCTCCTAACAGCAGAAGCTCGGGTTGATAAAAAAAGTAGGTCAACGCTGGCGGAAGCCAGAAAAGAGTAAAGAGTCCATACCTGCTGAATCGCTTCCAGGAGATAAAGGGTTTTCGAAACAAGAGCTGAAGGCCATAGAAGAATGTAGCAGGAATCAACAGAAATGCTCCAAGACCAAACCAATCTGAGATGAATTTCTGAGACAAAACAGCTCCAAGCTTTCCCATCCAGTTTCGCACTTCACCGACCTCCAATTCACTGGCAGGGGCATTGAGAATGCTTTGATCGATCCTACCCGTAAAGAAGTGGGAAACAAAAGAGATGATTAGAACTACACTAATAAAAATGAGAAACAGTCCGGACGACAGCCTCAGATTATCCTTGTTTTTCTGACTTAATCCCTTTGATGCCTTTTGAGTAGACTTCTTTCTTTCTTTTTTTGACTTTTTGTCCGAATTCGCCATCCGTACGTAACGGTTTACGGCCAAAAATATGAGGATTAGTTCGCGTCATTGGAGTGCTGAACCCCGAGTTATCACAGGGGTTATTAACACTTAATAGGTCGTTATCCTGGTCTTAAATTCCTCCTGGCTGACTACTTCGTATCCCTCCGGATAGGTAAATAAATCTTCCGGCTGCGGTCCGGGAATAACTCGCACGGCTTTCACGGTATATTTCAACTTGCCGTTTGAATTTTCATAGCTCAGCGGGAAACCGGGTAAATCGCCACTAAATATATGCGCCCAGGCCGGAATTTGATCGGTATAATAAACCTCCAATGGTTCTTTGTCTCCTTCCACGTAAATCAATGCCCTGCGGCATAAATAACCGCTTATAGATTTTGTCCCTTCGGCCAATTCTACTCTGGTTCCTTCGTAATTGAGCCATTCGGAAGGATTATAATCGTACGCCAATTTCATAGCACGTATATCGTGTGCAAAGATCCCTTTCGATCTATCCTTGCTCACAATGTTTGTTTCGTGCCGGTTCGGGAAAATATCCTTGTCTGATCTCAACCAACCATCGCCCACAAACCACTTTACCTCTCTGGTCAATTTGTTGGAATAAGCTTCCATCTCTGGTGGCAATTCGCCATATTCTATTTCATAATTTATCTCACCTTGAAACTCAGCTCTTTGAGCTAGCAAGCCAATTGGAACCCAAACCAACAGGAATATCAAATTTTTCATAGTAAACGAAAGTAAAATCAAAAATAAGACGTACGATATTGCAACAAGTTCCCTTTGATGTAGCCCCCATGAGTCATAAATTTGCCGCCCACATTTCTTATATGTCCATAAAATACATCATTGTCAATAGCGAGATCGGAGCGGGAACAAGAGGTTCAAGCCTCGGGTTTGCCGCACTTGAAATAGCTGCAATACGCGATAGAAATAAAGCTTTAATCAAATATCCGCGGTTGAAGGTTGAAGTTAATAACAATGCACTCTATCAATCAAATCCAACGCCAAATGCGATCCATATTGATGAGATAGTCCATCAGCTTGAAAGAAACTGCGAGGCAGTCCAGTCATGCAGAGAGGAGGGGACTTTTCCTTTCATCTTCTCGGCAGATCATTCCAATGCTGCCGGATTGGTGAGCGGGTTGAAAAAAAACCTCCAGGACAAAAAACTGGGTCTTATATGGATTGATGCCCATGCAGATCTGCACTCACCCTATACAACACCATCAGGCAATGTGCACGGCATGCCTCTCGCTGCACTGCTAGGATATGACAATAAAAAAAGAAAGATCAATACACCGTCAAAGCAGGAGATAAATGCATGGAGCAAGATGAAAGAGGTAGGAGCTATTTCACCAAAAATTTCTTCTGATAGTGTAATTCTTTTTGGCGTGAGAGATTGTGAAGAGCCCGAGCAAAGCCTGATGCACTCAAAAGGCATACGCAACTTTCCTGTGCATGAAATTAGGCACAGAGGTATAGAAACCTGTGTTAACGAGGCAGTAGAACGTTTGCATGATTGCGATGCAATTTATTTGAGTTTCGATGTGGATAGTCTGGATAGCGATTTAATCTCAAATGGAACCGGAACACCGGTAAGCAAAGGATTTGATGAAAAAGAAGTTATTGAGATAATAAACGGTATTGCTCAAAGCGGAAAGCTGGCAGCCCTTGAGTTTGTTGAGATAAATCCAACTCTCGATACAAGGGGGAACAGAATGGCAGAAGCTGCACTGCATATTCTGAACGGAGTCTTGCCAACAATTGAAATGGAAATAAAACCAGAAGAGTGAGCATAGAAGAATCCTTACGTCAAACCACTCAAAAAGGCCTGAGCGAACTGTTTGGAGTTGAACAGGAAATATCCCTACAGAAAACCCGAAGAGAGTTTGAAGGTGACTATACAATCAATGTATTTCCGTTCTTAAAGTATAGTGCCAAATCACCAGAAATAACAGCCTCATTATTAGGTGATTATATAGTTGATAAGAATAAAGATATTGATCGATACAATGTTGTTAAGGGGTTCCTGAATGTAGTGGTTAATACTCAGAGCTGGCTAGACGCTTTGAAAGAAAAACTACAGCACGATGAATTGATTCAGCTAACGGAGTCACCTGAAACAATTTTGGTTGAATATTCATCACCCAACACGAACAAACCTCTTCATTTGGGGCATCTAAGGAATATATTCCTTGGAGATAGTGTGGCCAATATGCTCTCTGCTCTCGGACACCGTGTTATTCGCACTCAGATAATAAATGATCGCGGTATTCATATTTGTAAATCCATGGTTGCCTGGAGTAAATATGGCCATGGTAAGACTCCGGAGTCCACAGGAAAAAAAGGGGACCATTTTGTGGGAGACTTCTATGTTAAGTTCGATCAGGAATGGAAAAAACAAACCAGGGAACTGGAAGAGATTGAGGGGGATTTAGCTGCTGAAGAGGCTCCACTAATGAAGGAGGCAAGAGAAGCTTTGATCAAATGGGAACAGGGAGATCAGTCCGTAAAAAGATTGTGGTCTCAAATGAACAGCTGGGTGTACTCAGGATTTGATCAGACCTACAATCTGCTCGGTGTGCACTTTGACAAACTATATTATGAGTCGGATACCTATCAAACAGGTAGAGATCTTGTTTTAAAAGGTGTTGAGAATGGAGCTTTTGAGCGTGACCCGGATAATTCCGTGTGGGCCGATTTGACGAAAGACGGTTTAGATCGAAAAATTCTACTTAGATCAGATGGCACGGCAGTATACATGACTCAGGATGTCGGTACTGCTTTTCAGCGATACCAGGACTTCCCCAAATTGAAGAGGGTTATCTACACGGTTGGAAATGAACAGGATTATCACTTTAAAGTATTGTTCAGACTTCTCGACCTGCTCGGATTCTCATGGGCCTCTTCGTGCTACCATCTCTCATACGGAATGGTGGAACTGCCAGACGGTAAAATGAAGTCAAGGGAAGGTACCGTAGTTGACGCCGATGAACTGGTAGCAGAGGTCATTGAAAAAGCTAGTATTGAAAGCGACACCCGGGGATACAACTTCGAAATTACCCAGGATGAAAAAGAAGATCTCCACAGAATGATCGGTTTGGGAGCACTCAAATATTTTATTTTAAAAGTCGACTCTCGAAAAAAAATGCTGTTTGACCCCGCGGCTTCGGTAGATCTTCATGGAAATACTGCACCTTTTATTCAATACACTCATGCAAGAATTCAATCCATTATCCGAAGGGCAGAGGCCGAAGGTATAGATTACACCGATGACTTGGGGAGTAATCTGGAACCAGCAGAGCAGGATTTACTCGTCCATATTATGGACTATTCCAATGTTTTCCGAGATGCAGCAGAATCATACAGTCCTTCTAACTTAGCTAACTACATTTATGATTTGGTAAAACTTTACAATACTTTTTATCAATCACTGCCTATATTTCAAGCAAAAAATAAAATAGAATCAAGGAGACGTGTAGCCATTTCCACACTTACAGGAAAGATTGTAAAACATGGAATGGGAACTCTGGGAATAGAGGTGCCTGATAAAATGTAAAAATGAGTAGACAGAATGTTTGATAGATTACAAGATAGACTAGAAAGGTCCTTTAAAGTTCTTAAAGGACATGGCCAGATTTCAGAAATCAACGTGGCCGAAACCATGAAAGAGATTCGTCGCGCATTACTAGATGCCGATGTTAACTATAAGATTGCAAAGGAGTTTACCAATACGGTTCGCGAAAAAGCTCTGGGTGCAGATGTTCTGAAATCGCTAACACCAGGACAACTTCTGACAAAAATTACGCATGATGAACTAACCAATCTCATGGGGGAGGAGGAAGTTCCTCTCGATACAAAAGGAAATCCGGCAATAATTCTAATGTCGGGACTGCAAGGATCAGGAAAAACAACACATTCCGGCAAACTCGCACTTTTCCTAAAATCAAAAAAAGGTAAGCAACCTCTGCTTGTAGCGGCAGATGTTTATCGTCCGGCGGCAATTGATCAATTGCATGTTGTTGGCGAACAAATCGGAGTGGAGGTGTACTCTGATCGCGATCAGAAAGACCCCGTAAAAATTGCAACAGATGCCGTCCAATACGCACGATCTAACGGAAAAAATGTGGTTATCGTGGATACCGCCGGTCGTCTATCTATTGATGAGCAAATGATGAACGAAATTGCTGCAATTAAATCGGCAATTAATCCGAATGAAACACTCTTTGTCGTCGATGCGATGACAGGTCAGGATGCAGTCAATACAGCCAAAGAGTTTAATGAACGTCTTGATTATGAGGGGGTTATATTGACCAAATTAGATGGAGATGCACGAGGTGGTGCTGCACTTTCCATTAGAAGTGTCGTCAACAAACCCATAAAGTTTATCGGAACAGGAGAAAAGATGGAAGCTCTGGATGTCTTCTATCCTAAACGTATGGCTGACCGGATTCTCGGAATGGGGGACGTGGTTTCTCTTGTGGAGAGGGTGCAGGATCAAATAGATGTTGAAGAGGCACGAAGGCTGCAGAAAAAACTCCATAAGAACACTTTTGACCTTGATGATTTCCTAAATCAGATTCAGCAAATCAAAAAAATGGGTAATGTCAAGGATTTAATGGGAATGATTCCCGGAATGGGCAAAGCCATAAAGAACCTTGATATCGACAATGATTCTTTTAAACATGTTGAAGCCATTATTCGATCTATGACACCGAGAGAGCGGTCAAATCCCGATATTTTAAACAGCAGTAGAAAAAGAAGAATCGCCGAGGGCAGCGGTACAAGTGTACAGGAAGTCAATCAACTTATCAAGCAGTTTGCTGATACAAGAAAGATGATGAAGTTGATGAGCAACAAAAAGAACATGGCTAGTTTGATGAAACAAATGGGAGGTGGAGGCATCCCTGGATTAAATTAATGATATGACCATTTTAGACGGTAAACAAACCTCGGCTCAAATTAAAGAGGAACTCAGAGTAGAAGTGGAGGAACGAAAAAGAAAAGGTTTAAAAGTTCCTCACCTCGCAGCCATATTAGTTGGCGAAGACGGAGCAAGCATGACCTATGTAAACTCAAAGGTGAAGAGCTGTAAGGCCATTGGCTATGATTCAACTCTGATTCGTCTGGATTCCGCTATTTCAGAAGAAAAACTACTTGAGACCATTGACGAGCTCAACGACAATACTGATATCGATGGATTTATAGTTCAGCTTCCTCTACCTAAACATATAGACGAACAGAAAGTTATTGAACGAGTGCACCCAGAAAAGGACGTAGATGGCTTTCACCCGGAGAATTTTGGCAGAATGGCATTGGGCCTGCCAACTTTTATTCCGGCCACTCCCAACGGTATCATGGAATTATTGCGCAGATATGAAGTTCCTACAGAAGGGAAGAGCTGCATAGTCATTGGAAGAAGCCATATTGTTGGTTTGCCCATGTCCATACTCATGGGACTGAACGACGTTCCAGGCAATTGTACAGTAACGCTAACCCATTCCAGGACCAAGAACTTAAAGGAAATTTGTCAGAATGCTGATATTCTGATAGTAGCATTAGGTAAACCAGAATTTGTCACAGGTGAAATGGTGAAAGAAGGCGCAGTGGTGATCGATGTTGGAATAACCCGGGTGCCTGATGAAACTAAAAAGAGCGGTTTCAGACTTTTAGGCGATGTGCACTACGATAGTGTTGCTCCAAGGACTTCGTTTATAACCCCAGTGCCCGGAGGTGTAGGCCCGATGACGATTGCTTCACTTCTGCAAAATACACTCAAAGCGGTAAAGCGAAAAGAATAAAGGCCCCTACTCGGAGCCTTCTTCTTGTTGGTGTACTATGCTGATATCCAGTTCATCTTTGGACTTCGCCAATTTCACTTTAATTGTGTCGCCCTCCGACAAGTGTTGTTGAATAACCTCTTCTGCAATTGGATCTTCTAAGTATTTCTGAATAGCCCTTTTTAGGGGACGAGCTCCAAATTGTATATCAAATCCCTTATCTGCAATATAGTCTTTGGCTCCTTTTGTTAGATCAATATCATAACCCAGATCCTTAATTCTTTTCACGAGGCCTTCAAGTTCGATATCAATGATATTGTGAATGTCTTCTCTCTCCAGAGAGTTGAAAAGGATAACATCATCGATTCGATTTAGAAACTCAGGGGCAAAAGTTTTTTTGAGTGCTCTTTCAATCACACCTTTAGCATGAGCATTAGCACCTGAGGCCTTAGCAGATGTCGAGAATCCAACTCCCTGACCAAATTCCTTCAATTCGCGAGAACCGATATTGGAAGTCATTATAATAATGGTATTCTTGAAATCTACTTTTCTGCCCAGACTATCCGTAACCTGCCCATCATCCAATATTTGAAGCAAGATATTGTAAACATCAGGGTGTGCTTTTTCAATTTCATCGAGTAGAAGAACAGAGTAGGGGCGACGTCTTACTTTTTCGGTCAATTGCCCACCTTCCTCATAACCAACATAGCCGGGAGGCGCTCCAACCAATCTTGAAACTGCAAATTTCTCCATGTACTCACTCATATCAATTCGGATGAGGTTTTCTTCTTTATCAAAAAGATATGATGCAAGCACCTTAGCCAACTGGGTTTTTCCTACCCCTGTAGGCCCGAGAAAGATGAAAGATCCGATTGGTTTATTCGGGTCTTTTAATCCCGCCCTGTTTCTCTGGATTGCCTTAACCACCTTCTCAACGGCCTCGTCCTGACCGATAATGCTACCCTGCATTTCGATTTTCATAGAGGCTAATTTTTCGCCTTCTTTACGGGCTATTCTTTTAGTTGGAACACCAGTCATCATAGCAACTACCTCCGCAACATCATCCTCATCGACAACTTCACGATGCTGACGAGTTCGCTCTTCCCAAAGCTTCTGCTCATGTTCAAGTTTTTCCCCCAACTCTCTTTCCGTATCTCTAAGGCGAGCGGCCTCCTCATATCTTTGGCTTCTAACCACCTTGTTCTTGAGCTCCTTGACTTCCTCTATCTGCTTTTCAATTTCAAGTATTTCTTCGGGTACTATGATGTTCGTAATATGCACTCTGGAACCAGATTCATCCAGGGCATCAATGGCTTTATCCGGCAAATGACGGTCACTCACAAATCTGTTGGTGAGACTTACACAAGCCTTGATAGCGTCATCGGTATATGTTACATTGTGGTGATCTTCGTACTTACTCTTAATATTGTCAAGTATCATAATGGTTTCATCGACCGAGGTAGGCTCCACCATTACTTTTTGAAATCGCCTCTCTAATGCACCATCTTTTTCAATGTGTTGACGATATTCATCTAATGTTGTAGCTCCAATACATTGGATTTCTCCCCTTGCCAACGCCGGTTTAAACATATTCGAAGCATCAAGCGAGCCGGAAGCGCCTCCAGCTCCAACAATGGTGTGAATTTCATCGATGAACAAAATGACATCTCTGGACTTCTCAAGTTCATTCATCACTGCCTTCATGCGTTCCTCAAATTGGCCCCTGTATTTTGTTCCGGCAACAAGAGAAGCAAGGTCAAGAGTAACCACTCTCTTATTGAACAACACTCTTGAAACTTTCTTTTGAACAATGCGCAGAGCGAGTCCTTCAGCTATGGCTGACTTGCCTACTCCCGGCTCTCCAATGAGCACAGGGTTATTCTTCTTTCTACGACTCAGGATTTGAGAAACTCTCTCAATTTCTTTCTCCCTGCCAATAATCGGATCCAGCTTATCTTCTTCAGCTAACTGAGTTAAATCCCTCCCGAAATTATCCAGAACCGGAGTCTTTGATTTTGTATTTCCTCTGGATTGGGCGGAACCAAACCTCGAACCCTGTCCTTTTCCCGGTTCGTTTTCCTCCGGCTCACTTTCAGGAATAATGTTCTTTGGGAAGTCTTCAGGATCAGTTCCTGATAATATTTTTTCCAGTTCACCCTTAACATCTGAATAGGTGATATTGAACCGGTCCAGAGCACGGGTAGCTAAGTTATTCTGATCTTTCAATATTGATAGTAAAATGTGTTCTGTGCCAATAATTCTGCTCTTGAAAAGCTTGGCTTCCAGAAATGTGATTTTCAAAGTTTTTTCAGCCTGTTTTACCAATGGTATATTGGCGAGGTTAGTCGCCTTATTCTGCGATCCTGGCATTTTTATGTTGTCTTCTACCATTTTTCTCAGTTGCTCCAGATCGACATCCAGGCGTTTGAGAATGGTCACGGCTACACCTTGACCTTCCCGGATAATTCCGAGCAGAAAGTGTTCCGTGCCAATATAATCGTGCCCCAAACGCAGCGCCTCCTCACGACTGTGGGTGAGCACTTCTTTTGCCCTTGGCGATAAATTGTTTTCCATGATCGATTAATTCTGCGTCTAATATAACGGAAATTTGCGCTTTCGGATGCAGACTAGAATTCTATCCGAAAAAGGACAAATCAACGTTGCTTTCTATTCAAAGTTCAATGCACTATAGTAAATGGTGTCAACACCATTCTGTTTGTAACTTGAGGATATCTTTCTTTTCCCATTCCTCTCCGGTTGTGTACATTAGAAGTTTGACCATTCCGTTAGTGAAATGGTATAACGCATTGATTTTTAAACATTTGACAGTTCATGAGTGAAGGAGAAAAAATAGTTAAAGTCAATATTGACGAGGAAATGAAGTCGGCATACATTGACTATTCAATGTCTGTAATCGTTTCCAGAGCCTTACCCGATGTTAGAGACGGATTAAAACCAGTCCACAGGAGAGTATTGTACGGAATGCTCGATTTGGGTGTACTCAGCAACAGACCATACAAAAAGTCAGCAAGAATCGTGGGGGAAGTTCTTGGAAAGTATCATCCACACGGTGATTCATCGGTATATGACACCATGGTTAGGATGGCTCAGGAATGGTCCTTGCGTTACCCTCTTGTCGATGGACAGGGAAACTTTGGCTCTGTTGACGGTGATAGCCCGGCGGCAATGAGATATACGGAAGCGCGACTTCGAAAAATTGCCGAAGAAATGCTCTCCGACATTGACAAAGAAACAGTGGATCATCAATTAAACTTTGATGATTCCCTTGAAGAGCCGACAGTGCTTCCTTCAGGTATCCCCAATTTACTGCTCAATGGTGCTAGTGGAATTGCCGTAGGTATGGCGACCAATATGCCGCCCCACAACCTCAATGAAGTGGTCAATGGCATTGTCGCTTACATCAGAAACAATGATATAACTACAGATGAACTCATGGAGCATGTAAAAGCTCCTGATTTCCCGACAGGAGGGACCATTTACGGTTACGAAGGTGTGCGCCAGGCATATGAAACGGGTAGGGGGCGAATAGTAATGCGCGCTAAATCGGAGTTTGAAGAAACCCCATCTGGCAGAGAGAGAATCATCGTAACAGAAATTCCTTTTATGGTTAACAAGGCAGATATGATTAAAAAGACTGCCGACATGGTTAATGATAAAAAGATAGAAGGCATTTCAGATATCCGAGATGAATCCGACCGTAACGGAATGAGGATTGTCTACGAATTAAAGCGTGATGCCATACCCAATGTAGTTCTGAATCATCTTTACAAGCATACCGGACTGCAGACTTCTTTTTCGGTAAATAATGTAGCCCTGGTCAAGGGAAGACCGGAAATACTAAATCTGAAACAGATAATAGGGCACTATGTAGAGCACCGGCATGAAATTGTAGTTCGAAGAACGGAGTACGAACTAAAAAAAGCCAGGGAAAGAGCACATATCCTCGAAGGCCTCATCATAGCGCTTGACAATATCGATGAAGTCATTGCCCTGATAAGAGCGAGTCAAACCACTGAAGAAGCTCGAGAGGGCTTGATGAGTACCTTCGGATTGAGCGAAGTTCAGGCCAAAGCCATTCTGGAGATGAGACTTCAAAAGCTTACAGGATTAGAAAGAGACAAACTGAGGGCTGAGTATGATGAAGTAATGAAAACCATTGAAAGGTTGGAGGAAATTCTCGGAAATGAAGAGATTAGATATGGTATAATCATCGAGGAACTCGAAGAAATTCGTCGGAAATATGGGGATGAACGCAGAACCAATATCGAATTTGATTCTGCCGATTTGAGCATTGAAGATATGATTCCCAATGAGCGTGTAGTAGTGACCATATCCCACCTGGGGTATATCAAAAGGACTCCGTTAACAGAGTATCGTACCCAAAACAGGGGAGGGAAAGGAGCCAAAGGCAGCACCACAAGAAATGAAGACTTCCTTGAAGAAATATTTGTCGCGGAGACACATAATTATCTGCTCGTATTTACTGAAAAAGGACAGTGTTATTGGATGAGGGTATTCGAGATTCCGGAAGGAGCAAGAACATCTAAAGGGCGTGCCATTCAGAATATGATCAGCATAGCGAGTGATGATAAAGTTCTGACCTACATTAATATTACTGATCTAAACGATGAAGAGTACATTAACAATAACTACATCGTAATGGCTACTCGTAACGGAATCATCAAGAAAACCAATCTTGAAGCCTATTCCCGACCCCGAGCCAATGGCATCAGGGCTATCAATATTAGGGAAGGAGATCAGCTATTGGAAGCCAAGTTGACAACCGGTGATAGCGAGATAATTCTAGCTACAAGTCATGGACGTGCTATACGTTTTCATGAGTCACATGTGCGACCCATGGGCAGAACAGCTTCCGGAGTGCGTGGAGCAAAACTGGCGGATGAAGGAAATGACCACATTATTGGTATGATATGCTCAGAAAATTCGGATTCCACAATTCTTGTAGTGTCAGAAAATGGATACGGCAAGCGCACAGATATTGAAGACTATCGGATAACCAAAAGAGGGGCCAAAGGAGTCAAGACCATTCAGGTTACTGACAAAACCGGTAAGCTGATTGCCATAAAAAATGTCACCGATGATGATGACTTGATGATCATTAATAAGAGTGGTATTGCCATCCGAATTGAGGTGCAAACCCTTCGCGTGATGGGTCGGGCAACGCAGGGAGTGAAGCTGATAACTATCAACGAAGGAGATCAAATTGCCGCTGTAGCAAAAGTGCCTCATGAAGATAGTCATGAAAATGATGGCACAGAATCTGATCAAGCGTTGGAGAATAATTAATTTTGCGCTCGAAACGCTAAAGTATTTAAACCATAGTTATGAGATTAAAACTGATATGGACATTGGCTATATTATCAATAGTTGCAATGTCTTATGGCCAAACAGCCAAAATAACTACTGCTTACAATTACATGAAAGTTGGCGAATTTGACAAGGCAAAAGAGGCTATCGATGCTGCTGCCACCCACCCGAAAAGCATGGAAAAGGCCAAGACCTGGTACTACAGAGGTAAGGTTTATCTTGCACTGGGTAGTGTTGAAGATTCAACGAATACCGTGGATAACATTGGGTTATTGGAAGAAGCAGCCAAATCGTTCAAAAAAGCCAAGACTTTAGAGGATAAGAGATTGGATATGAATGCATTAAACAATGATTATAAACTCAATGCGGACGCCCTTTTTCAAATGGCCATAGATTGCTACAACAGAGCTGAATATCAGGAAGCGGCAAGAGGTTTCGGCTTAAGCGGAGATATCAAAATGGAGTTTGAAATCCTCGATACTTTGGCGTATTTCAATGCTGCTTTGTCCGCAGATAAAGCAGAAGACTATGAAAAGGGTTTAGAGTACTACAATAAAATTAAGGACACAGACTACAAGGATGGAGCTATCTATGTGAACATGTCCATGAGTTATCTTAAAATGGATGATATTGACGGTGCCCTGGCTATTTTGAATGAGGGAAGATCGAAATATCCCGATAATCAAGGTATACTGATTCAGCAGATCAATATTTATCTTGAAAATGATAGAATTGATGAAGCATTGGAGAATTTGTCATCCGCTATTGAAAAAGATCCTTCAAATGCATCGTTTTATTTCGCTAGAGGAACTATGTACGATAAAAAGGGGGATTTACCAGCAGCTGAAGCGGATTACCTAAAGACTATTGAGCTGGATCCACAAAACACTGCGGCAAATTACAACCTTGGAGCTTTGTATGTGAACCAATCGACATCTATCGTAGATGAAATGAATGCATTAAGCTTTAATGAGCAAGAGAAGTACGATGCTTTGAAGGAAGAGCTTTATGGTTTGTATCGAAAAGCAGTCCCATATTTGGAGACATCTTATGCGAATGAACCAGAGGATAAGCTGGTGCAGCAAACGCTAATGCAGTTGTATGGAAAGCTGGGTGAAACAGAAAAGTACAATAAGCTCAAAGCTATTTATGAAAAAAATTAGTTCTCTTTAAGACTTTAAAGAAGCTGTCTCATAACCG
>DNTB01000061.1 GCA_003499525.1 Flavobacteriales bacterium | reverse complement strand
GGGCAGGTCGCCTTCGTATGGAGCATTTGCCCGATTTTAGCGGTATGACCTATGGTGTTCTTGCTAAACGACTGCTCACCAAGCAGGCCGTTGTTCTCAGTGATGCTAACCCCAGTTATAACGCTATTCAACCCCATGTGGAGCGTCATCAACCTAGCAAAACTGATCCCAAAAAAGCAGCCAAAGCCCTGCCCTGGGTGCATATTGCCATCAGCAATGCCAAACGCGTGTTCCTCGGGATATACCATTCAATATCAGATTGTTGGCTGCAATGCTACCTGAATGAGTTCTGTTTCAAATTCAACCGAAGGTTTGAACGCCATATATCTGTCAATCAATTATTTACAGTAATCGCTACGAATCAACTACACTAAAGCGGATATACATAAACCCTGGAAAAAATATCCACTCCTAGTACATTAAGAATTGCCAACCCAATTAAAATGACTAAACCTATTTGACCAAAGCTACCCGGATAAAGCATTTCAAAAATGGCTTCCAATAAGAATAATTCTGCAGGCAAACCAAATATGGCAGGCGCTATGTACCCGGCTATTACAGCAATGATGGCGAAGAAATGACCCAAAGAAACTTCAGTGTACATACTTAAGCTACCTGCTTTGGGGAGCATCAGTGCCAGTTCGGCAAATGTAAATACGTAGAAAAGTGCCAGGATAAAGGCAATAACCAATGCGACAAAAAAATTTGCGCCACCAATTCCAACACCTTGCAAAACACTTACAAAAGCGACCTGAGCAACCACCACACCAACAGCAATAGCGAATAAAGAACGCAGCCCTAATATCCTTTTTAGTTCAGATTGGGCTTTTGCCTTTAATTTCATGATCGTAAATTAATGCTATAAATCATCATGCCCCTCTTTTCAGCAACAATATAGTCATACGCTGAAGAGTGCTTTTTTTTTAGAGTCGGGCAATTTAGGTTTGGTGATCCCTCCCCCTCCCCTTTTTTACAAGAGTAAAAATCATGCGGCCAAGAACAACCCGGAAAAACCAACTCTCATCATCATTTTTTATCCGTGAAGATGGTTCCGGCATGTTGTGGCAGTTGCTATGTTTGCAATGCATATAAAAATCACTAAAAGAAGAACAATCAATGTATAAAATGATACAAGTAGTGGGTACATCCCCTAAAAGCATGAGTCAGGCCATCGAAAACGCAATTGAAAACCTCGGCGAAACAGCCTATTGGTTCGAAGTAGTGGAACAGCGCGGTGCAATCGCTGAAAATAAAGTGAAGGAATTCCAGGTGAAAATCAACGTGGGTGTGAAAATGGATTAATACTGTTCCACTTTATTCCCGGTCTTCATACCTTCTGCCATCCTTAAATATAGCTTTCTTTGAAACCCTTGGATATTCTTTTGGTTTTGTTTCTCGTGGGATGTAACCACTAACTTGAGGTAAGTCTCGAGCCCTAATCGAAGTTGATGATTTCAGGATGTCCTTTTCCTGCATCTTTAATGACATCTAAACACCGTTTTGCTTCCGGGGCTGATGGAAAAACTACAATACATCTACAAAGCCAGGTGAAATTCCAACATAGTTTATCGTCTTAATTTAGGTTCTCAACTCTTGAAAACCCTGTCAGACGTGGTCCAACCTCAATAAATCGCTAAATATTTATTCATCGAGATAGGCAATAGGGTTAAGATAGAACATCTTCTTCCACCCCTGCCGATCGGAATCTATCCGCCAGACATAGGGGAAAATTGTTACTATGGAATAATGCAAATGAGCTGGTTTCCCTTGAGCATTTCCACTTGATCCAACACTGCCAATGATTTCCTTCTTATTCACGATCGAAAATGAGTTAGTCTTTATTTCTTCCAGATGAGCATAGTAGTGAATTCTCAATTTTGGACCCAGGATCAAAACAACGTTTCCTCCTACTGAAATTGATCCGGAAAAAAGTACAACACCCCAAGTGGCTGATTTCAACATCGTGCCCTCTGAAGCAAAAATATCTACGCCCTTATGGGTCACTGATTTTCCCCATGGATAATACCAAAAAGATTCTGGGTTGTAATCGGCCTTTGTCGCTCCCTGTACAGGCATTTGCAAATCTTGCGGTATACACAATCCAGCAATCAGTACAGCAAGTACCATCAAGCCGATTTTATACCTCTTTTTTAACTTAATAATTCGCAATGGCCTTTAGTATATAAGGTGTTTTGTCCCTATAACCATGCATAAAAATAAGGAATTCAAGGAGCAGCATTTCAATAATTACAAATAAAGTCCTCCATTACAACATTGAAGCTTTGCAGAAAAACAGTGAGTTTGAAAACTGTTGAATCATGCTTTTGCACCAGATACGACCAGAATTCATTCCACTACTTGTACGTGATTAAATGCAATGATCAAGGCAACAACGCGATTAAGTGGTCTTTATAATCGGGATGGTCTGTAATCCCATTGTGCTCCTGATTTGGGAGAATGATCAACGTATCTCCTTTCTTGAATTCCATTTGAAGCCTTTCCGAATGCTCAACCGGTATAAGAGAATCTTTTGCACCATGAAATAGCACTACTGGCATAGTACAGTCTTTAAGATAACGATGGGTTTCCAGCGGATATCGAATCAAAAATGAAGGTATTATTGGAACTTTTCTCCGAATCAGATTGACCAAACTGTAATAAGGCGCCTGAAGGATCAACTTCTTTGGATGATTGTTCGCTGCCAAATATGCTGCCAAACCCGTTCCAATGGAATAGCCTAAAACAATGATTTGATCCTCTTGATAACGCTTTTTGACTTCATTGTAAGCGTCCTGAACTGCTTTGAACAGCTGTGCCTGACTCGAAATTTTTCCTTCACTCTTTCCATATCCAGGATAGTCCAATAAAAAGACATCGTACCCCAGTGAGGTATAAGTTGGCGCCACCTCGCCCCATGAATCCAGAGCTCCTGCATTACCGTGGAGGTAAAATATTAATCCTTTGGTGTTTTCGGTTTGGAACAACAATCCGTGCAGAAGGACATCACTCTCCGTTAGGATTTCCATTTCTTCGAACGGTTCATCAAAAGAGAAGGAATAGGTTTTAGGTAGTTTTTGTGGAAAGAACAAAAGGCCTTCCTGAAAAAAGTAAAGCATCAGACCTATTCCCAGATATAACACTAAAAGAATGAGGACAACAAGCATTAATATTCTATTCATTATTTAACCTAAACGGATTAACGGATTACGTC
>DNTB01000023.1 GCA_003499525.1 Flavobacteriales bacterium | reverse complement strand
GGGCAGGTCGCCTTCGTATGGAGCATTTGCCCGATTTTAGCGGTATGACCTATGGTGTTCTTGCTAAACGACTGCTCACCAAGCAGGCCGTTGTTCTCAGTGATGCTAACCCCAGTTATAACGCTATTCAACCCCATGTGGAGCGTCATCAACCTAGCAAAACTGATCCCAAAAAAGCAGCCAAAGCCCTGCCCTGGGTGCATATTGCCATCAGCAATGCCAAACGCGTGTTCCTCGGGATATACCATTCAATATCAGATTGTTGGCTGCAATGCTACCTGAATGAGTTCTGTTTCAAATTCAACCGAAGGTTTGAACGCCATATATCTGTCAATCAATTATTTACAGTAATCGCTACGAATCAACTACACTAAAGCGGATATACATAGAAATGAAACGATAAGCGCGATGACAAAGAGTGCAGCAAAAACATGCAGCGTACTTTCTAGCGAGCCCGTCGTTGTTTTCACGCGGTCATAAATGGTAGGACCGACAACACCCGCTAAGCCCCACGCCGTTAATATCATGCCATGAATGGCTCCAAGCTGTTTGGTTCCAAATAGATCACCTAAGAAAGCCGGTAATGTGGCAAATCCGCCCCCATACATCGTAATTACAGTGAATAGAAGGAACAAGAAAACCATTTCAATAGAGGTGAGAGGAAGTAAATAGAAAGCCAGAATCTGGAAACTGAAAAAAACCATATACGTGTTGGCTCTGCCCAGATAATCGGAGAGTCCGGACCAAAGTATACGCCCAAAACCGTTAAACACTCCAATTAATCCTACTATTGCCGCTGCCTGCATAGGAGTATAAAGCAATGTTTCTTGCATCATGGGGCTTGCTGCAGCTATTACGGCAATACCGCAGGAAATATTGATGAACATCATGACCCACATATAATAGAATCGGGGAGTTTTAACCGCCTCATTGACGGTAAGATTGGCTATATCAGATTTAATGACTTTTCCTTCACCCGGCTTGAACCCCTCTGGCAGATATCCTTCCGGTGGTTTTTCCATGTATTGGGCTGAACCCAAAATAAGAATCATGTAAATAAAGCCGAGAATGTAAAATGTATAGGCAACGCCAACGGTATCAAAGAGCTTTTGCATCACTGGCCCGAAAATCAAAGCGGAAAAGCCAAATCCCATAATGGCCATTCCAGTAGCTAACCCTCTTTTATCCGGGAACCACTTTACCAATGTACTGACGGGGGTAATATACCCGAGGCCCAGACCAATGCCACCAATAAAACCGTACGAAATGAAGAACAAAGGCAGCGACTCTAATTGAACAGCAAGGCCCGATCCGATGATGCCTACACTATAAAATATTCCCGACATCGTTCCACTTCTTCGAGGGCCAACACGTTCTACCCAACGTCCGAATAGAGCGGCGGAAAATCCCAGTAATAGAATGGCAATTTTAAAGGCCCATTTCAGTTCACTTTCTTCAACACCAAATATCTCTTTGGCCGGATTGGTAATAACCGAATACGCGTAAACTGAGCCAATTGATATGTGAATTCCAACGGCTGAAGCTGCTATCAGCCACCGGTTTTTTGATGGGGTCTTACTCATAATTCCGGGTTGAACTGGATTTAATTATCATTTTCAGTTATCCATAAAAGTTTGGAGAATATCCTGATAATCAAGTGTAAATAACTTATTAACAAAGGAATGCCCAAAAACATTATAAATTAATAGATAAACAAAGACCAAAAGTCGGGAACACCATTCAATCTGGAATTGATATCGCTCAGGTCAAAATGAAAACATGCAATGGAATCCATTCAAACCTGACGAAGCAATGGACATAGATTCATGCATGCCTGATTTGTTTCAATCTTAGAAGGTTATTCATTGGGATAATTACCGAGCACAAAACCCAGCAATTGGCACGAAACCAAGCTGTGTAGTTTCATGCTCGCCACAATGTTCTTTGAGCTATTAATTCCATGCTTTATGGCCAATGTGCAGGAAGGCTAATATCAAATAGAAACCGTAAGAAGCTTTTCAAGCTTTGGCTTGATCAACTTAAATCCGTTGAATAAACCTTCACTCAATCGGTCAATCTCATGCTGCGTGATGGTTGTTGCCAGCATACATGCACAGGTATTGATCATCATGATCTTCTCTTCCAGAAACATATAATCCAACAACTCATTTACCAGTTGTTTTTCTTCCTTGGGCTGATAAGCCTCTCTATAAGTAGTTGGTTTTTCAGGCTTCAGGTGTATTCGAAACATGGAACCTGCTCCGGTTACCGAAACAGGAATATCAGCCAGCCTAACGACTTCCCGAATTTGTTCCACTGCTTTCATCGAGAGCGCATTCAATGTGGATACAGCTTCGTGGTCAAACAGTTCCATTGCAACACGTCCGGCAGTTGTGGATATGGGATTTGCAGAAAAAGTGCCTGAATGCGGGTGTCGCAGGATTTTACCTCTTGGATCCAATACCTCCATCAACTCTTTACGTCCTGCCAGAGCACCGATAGGGAATCCTCCTCCGATCATTTTACCCATTGCCGTTAGGTCGGGTTTCACATTGTAGCTTTCCTGTGCTCCCGAGTAGTTTACCCGATACGTGACCACCTCGTCAAATACCATCAAGGCGTTATGGGCTCTTGTCCATTTGTATACTGCTTCAACAAATTCATGAGACGCCGGGAGTAATCCAATTCTATGCGGAACAGGATCAATCAATACACAAGCAATTTCATCAGCATATCTGTCGAGGATGTTCAAAGTGCGGGTTACATCATTAAACGGAAATATGATCACATCATCAATTGCTCCCTTAGGCGTGCCATCAACTACACGGTTGGCGTTTGGCGAACTTGTTATACCCCAGTTTCCTGGATGTGATGTCTGGCTGATTTCTGCATAATCATAGGTGCCGTGATAAGCGCCTTCAGCCTTTGCAATCTTCGGTTTATCAGTGTTAGCTCGGGCTGTTTTGAGCATGGTCATTACGGCTTCAGTACCGGAGTTAACAAAACGCATACGTTCAAAAGATGCGCTTCGGGCGATCATTTGTTCAGCAAAAAGAACTTCAGCTTCTGTTCCTACCGTAAAGGCTGTTCCCCGATGCATTTGCTCAGTTACGGCCTCTATGATAGCAGGATGCGCATGGCCATGAATCAACGAAGCCATATTGTTAGCAAAGTCGATGCGCTCAATTCCTTCAACATCGGTGACATAGCTTCCTTTGGCTTTAGCGACATATACGGGATGCGGTTTTCTGAATATGGTGTTTCGGCTTACCCCACCTGTAAGAACTTTGGTAGCGCGCTGGTAAATGGCCTTGTTTGTTTTCATCACCTTTATATTTAAGTAAACTAACCTAAAATACTGTATAACAAATCATTGATTTAGCTTAGGACCTGTAAATTCCTGGAGTTCATCGAAGGTGATGTCGGGGGCCATTTCGCAAACAAAAAGACCTTCATTCCGAACTTCGATGGTTGCCAGATTGGTGTAAATTCGTTCAACTACGCCTTTTCCAGTCAAAGGAAAAGTGCATTCTTCTACAATCTTCGGATGGCCATGCTTGGTTGTGTGCTGGGTAATAACAAATATTCGCTTAACCCCTGCAACCAGATCCATGGCACCTCCAACGGCCGGTACCGCATTTTCAGCCCCAGTAGACCAATTGGCAATATCACCTTTTTCAGAAACCTGCATGGTTCCCAAAACACATACATCAATATGCCCACCGCGGATCATCGTAAAGCTATCTGCATGGTGGAAATAAGCTGCCCCGGGTATGGCGGTTACATATTTCTTTCCTGCATTTACAAGTTCGCGATCTCCTTGTCCTTCTTCAGGAACTGGCCCCATCCCCAAAAGGCCGTTTTCAGTCTGATAAATCAGCTCTCTGCCCTTAGGAACAAAGTCTGCTACCAGCTCGGGTAATCCAATTCCGAGATTCACATAAGAGCCATCAGGGATATCTCTTGCCACGTTCTGTGCCATTTCGGCCCGGGTCCATCCTTTTATTTGATTGATATTTACCATGGATATTGCAGATTATCTTCAACCAATTGCGATTCGAACAAAGGCTCTTTTACCTCGAGAACCTTCTGAACAAATATTCCCGGGGTGATTACCGTTTCCGGATCAATCATTCCAGGTTCTACTACTTCATTCACTTGGGCAATAGCCACGTTTGAAGCGGTGCACATAATAGGGCCAAAATTTCGAGCTGTTGCGTGATAAAGCAGGTTTCCGTATCGGTCGGCTGTTTGTGCTTTCACAAGTGCAAAATCGGCTTTAAGACCGTGCTCCAATACATACTCCTTATCCTCAAATATTCTGGACTCTTTACCCTCTGCCAGTGGTGTATGCACCGAGGCAGGGGTATAGAATGCGGGAATTCCAGCGCCTCCAGCTCTTATTCGTTCTGCCAGAGTTCCCTGAGGTACGAGCTCTAGTTCGATTCTATTGGAGTGGAAAAGTTCAGGGAAAACTTTTGAATTGGCTGTGCGAGGAAAGGAACAAATAATCTTTCTGACCTGCAGGTTCTCAATTAATGCCGCCAGACCGACATGTCCGCTGCCTGCATTGTTGCTAATTACCGTGAGATCCTTTGCGCCATGATCAATAAGAGCATGGATCAACTCAATGGGACTTCCTGCCTCTCCGAACCCTCCAATCATCACAGATGCCCCATCGCGTACTTCACGAATAGCCTCGGAAGAAGTGCTAACAATCTTGTTTATCATACTGAGATGCTTTGGTTTGAATTAGACATGATTTATAGTCAACTGGAAAGTGCGTCAAACTGAATCTGGAGATCTTTCTCAATTTGAGCCAGCTCATCTTTGTAGAAATAATCTTCACCATCAAAAGGAATCAGTTTCTCAATGGTATTCTGCTTCTCATCATATTCTGCCAGAAAAACACGATCCATCCATTCCATGTTGCGCGCCTCGTTGAATTTCAGAGCAAATACTTTTCTACCGTTTACCATAGCCGTGCCCAGTAGTGAAGTTTTCCCGGCAGACGAAGTCATGGTGATGTACCTTGAAGGCCTTCCCTCGGAGGGTAGGCTTCGGTATATCTTACTGAATATCAAATTCATATCCTTCAATGGTGCTGTAAAGTAATCGTGCTCTCCGGTTGGCCGGGCACAATAAATAGAGTGGAACTGACAGCCTAACATCATCAGAATATGTCCTAAATCGATCCAGTTTCGAGCGGATCGGTCTATCTCCACTTCTCCTTTTTCATTCATAAAAAGACTGACATGATTCATCATTGGACTTTGACTACGAACGTTAATTCTATGCGCTCTAAGTCGTCTTATCGCAGACAGAGTATAGACATTCATGAATTCTTTAGGGGTGCTGAAATGTCCCATCCATAGCACTTGGATACCGTGATCGATGAGTTTTCCAAAAAGCTTCAGTGCTCCGTCGTATTTGTGGCTGACTACTACACCAGGTTCGTAGGTCAATGCCCGTGATGCTATCCGTATTGTGCGTATGTGCATCAATTCAGGATCATCAAGCAAGGGCAGGAGGTAATCTTCAAGCCGTTTTACCGGCATGTAACCTGCATCGCCTCCGGTTATAAGAATATCAGTAATCTCTTTGTGTTTTCTAAGGTATTCATGTACTTGAGGTACATCTTCCTGAATGAACATATCCTCATCACCGCGTACCTGTGCATGTCGGAAACAATAGGTGCAGTAAGCATAGCAACCCTGAGTTGTTTTATCAAAGAGAAGAAACACCTGTGGATATTTGTGTTGGCCGCCATCTACAGCTTCAAACTCACCTTCAGCAGAGTAGAAGGAAGGACGATTCAATATTTGCTTGCCATCGTGTGGGTTGGTCTGATCGCGGTAGTTCACCACTAAATTCATCCTTTCTTCATCGTCCTCTATAGCGCTGTAGGCTTCAACCACTTCTTTTTGGATCATATTGGGTTGAGGAAAAACCAACTGGAAAACAGGGTCTTTCTCATAGTTGTTCCAGTCTATGGTGTTCAAAATGTGCTTGGTAGCAAGAAAGGCGTAGACCTCTACAAAAAGCTCCCGCTCCTTGAGATGACTCAATTCTATTCCGTGAGTCCTTAAAGTTTCGCAGATCATTCTGAACCCTGCCAATCCGGAATACTTGTTCTTGCCCTTGCTGAAGAGAGGTTCTGAGTGGGTTTTAAAAAGGGAATGTTGAGGGAAATTATTATGCAATCGCTCTACAAGTGGAGCGGGAGCGAGATTTTCTGATCTGATAATCTGTTTAGATTCCTCGTTTAAACCCTGGTGTTGCATCAATACCTCTATATCGGTGGAATTGAATTTGATCAACGTATTCGATTTTGTCTCGAGAATATTCGCTTGCATATCAATGTGATTTTAATTGTTATTCGGTGTAATAATCCAAATCATCTCGGCTTCTTTATCACTGGTGTTCCTAAAGAGATGAGATTCTTTGGAATTGAAGTAAAAACCGTCACCTTCAGTAAGATGATACCGCTCTTTATTGACCTCTGCTTCAAATTCCCCTTTAAGGACGAAACAGAATTCCTGACCCGGAAACTTGCTCGTCATGATGCCTTTTGAGGTCGCATCCTTTGCAAAATGAATAAGATAAGGCTCAATTTGCTTCGAAGGATCGTGATAAGAAAGCATGTGCAGACTGGTGCCGTTTCGGTTCTTCTTCACAAACCGACGTTCCGTGGCTTTTAGGAGCGGATGCTTTCCAAAAGTTTCGTTCTCGCCGATCAATTCACCCACAGTGGTTTGGAGCGCATCTGCAATTTTCTTCAAGGTTACAATGGAAGGGTATGCTTTTCCGCTTTCAATTTGAGAGATAAGACTCGAGGTAACACCAATCCGTTCAGATAAATCTTTGATTCTGAACCCGAAGAGTTCTCTCTTCCATTTGATTCGTATCCCCATCCGGTCCATTGCCATGACGGTTAAATTTTATTTATACAAAATAAATTATATTTAATCAGATGAGGTAGCAGATTGCACTGGATAGAAAGGATTTTTTTAACACTTAAACCATTAATTGTGAATCTCGTAGAAGCTTAACTGATATCGATCACCTAACCAGTGAAACCACTCCTTTTTGGGTGTGCGTATTCTGGTTTTCATCACTATACTCAATGATCCAGAAGTAGGTGCCATCAGCAGCAGTGGCACCGGCAAACGTATGCCCATCCCAGCTAGGTATAGGCAGCTCGGAGTAAAAGATTCTGTTGCCCCATCTGGTATACACCGACATACTTGATATCGTAAAACATGAGTCGTTGTGTGGCTCGAAAAAATCGTTAATGCCGTCTCCATTTGGTGTAAAAATATTCGGCATGGTAAGTTCCGTAGAATCACAGCCATTTGTCGGAGGAGGAGGAGGCTCTGGATCTACAAGTGTGTCACATTTGAATCTTACTTCCCCGATTACAAGGCCATAACCAAATCCAGGTCTGCTATAGACAAATGATATTTCGGAGATGGTATCGTTCCAAATGGCCCATCCAGAGCAATTGTTGCCTCGAGGTATAATGCTATCTCCGGAAAGGACGATTTGCCCCACCGTAGAAATAACTGAGTCTGGAGTTCTTGAAAAAGAATGAATTGACTCTTCTGGATTTGGTAATGAGTTATTCACATCCTCATCAAGATCGACTATGAACAATGCTAGTGAGTCTATTGGGACTGAAAACCTGATGCTTATCGGGATACTTGTACCCCCAAAACTTCTGGAAAAAGCCGGAAAAACGACACCATATGGTATGTCGGGATTGGTTGTTGCTCTAATATCCCGAAAACCATTTGCCGGATCAGTAGAGATTTCAAAGAATACAGTTGTATCATCGCAGAGCTCGTAAACCGGGCTTGTTTGTGAAGCTACCTGAACGTCAGAACCCCACAGCAGACTATCTCTAATCTCGACTTGAGCCTGAGATTCTGAAATGAGAATTACGGTGGCAAAAAGAAAAACGAGTGGAAGTTTTGTCATCATTTAGTTGACAAAATTAGAATTTTCCTGTTTTGTGAGTTTTACACAGGGACAAAGAATTAAGATAGATGTTTTGATAAATTCGACGAAGTTTAAGTGTTGATCGTGACCAAATGAGCAGAGCACCTCTGTTTTTTGCCCATCACCCAAAATGATTTGTACATCGCGATAACAGGAATGGACGGGTTTCAATCTTCGATATTCTCCATAAGTTTATCCCAAAATGAGTATAATGGCTAATTTGATCTGCATAATTCCAACCATGAAAAAGGTTATTGAGTTAACTATAATTGCAATCCTCACACTAGTGATTTCAAGCTGGGTTCTCTACGATTTTAGTGGCGGTGAACTATCTGAAATTCAGGATATTGTTGCTGATTTAGATTCGTATGAATTGGTGACTCCCGAACCGATATACATGATGTCGAAAGTTGCCTTACTCTGTCGTATGCCTACACCGGAAGACATAGCAGAAGAAGCAAGCAACGTACACATAGACAAATACATAAGTGTATATGTAAACAACACGGGTTCGAAGGCTATGCGTACCCCGGAGATGCACGAACAGGTCATACCGCATTGGACGGATCTACTCAAATAAAGGATCTGGACAAAACCGAGGAGAACAAGCAATTGGTACGCAACTTTATTGAAAATGTCCTGATGAAAGGAGGTAAGCCCGATCTTGTTTCCAAATACATTGGTCCAGAAAAACCTGTAGCGCATGGCAAAAAGCTTGTTGATGATTTAGAGCATTTAAGAAGTAGAGCCGTTGATCCAAACCGACCATTGACCTACGACGAAATAGTATTGATGGCCGGACAGGGTAATTTCGTTGCAACGCTGTGCAAAACCCATCGGATGGAAGGTAGGACAAAACAGGACTTCGCAACGGTCGATATTTTTCGGTTAGAGAATGGAATGGTGGTTGAACATTGGGATAATGTAGAGCCGGTTCCGGAAAAAGATGTTAATGGAGGTAAGTTTTAGCAACAAATGAGATCGAAAAAATCGATGAAAAAAGACTTGAGGATTTGACATGAGAAGGGTTATTCTATATTCAGCTGTGACTCTTGATGGGTTCATTGCAAGATCAGATGGATCTGTAGATTGGTTGGAAGCGCCGGAATATGAACTTCAGGGGGAAGATTTCGGGTATAATGAATTCTATGAATCCGTTGATACAACCATTATGGGAAATGAAACCTACGGAGTCACTTTGGGATTTGATGTCCCTTTTCCATATCCCGATAAAAGAAACTTTGTTTTTACTCGAAATCTGATGGTTCAGCGAGACGAAAATGTTGAGTTCATTACAGGGGACATCGCTGGCTTTGTTGAAGGCCTCAAAGGCCAGCCCGGCAAAGACATCTGGCTTATTGGCGGCGGACAGATTAACTCATTGCTCTTTCAGAATGGTCTTATCGATAGAATCATTCTCACCCAAATTCCCGTCCTATTAGGAAGAGGAATTCCACTTTTTACAGCAAATACAGAAGCCAGATTTAAGATCACTGAATCCATTAATTACCCCAATGGATTTATTCAGCTATTCATGAAACCCCTGAGCTAAAGAATCACTATTCTTTCTTTGATTTCTGGCAGTCTTCACTTTCGCTTTACTTATCCAAAACATTACTAAGGAGTTGCTTCTGATGATTTAAAAAAATAAATTCGCCATTTACAGACCATAAAACAGGAGGTTTATCCAATATCCTTTGAGAATACCTGATAAAAAGTTTCGCAGAACAGAAGAGCTGGCTGTAGTTTTCCTTTTCTTTTTGTTGTGGATCTATATAATCATACGCTCTTACAGTGTTTTTTTTATTCATGACGAGATTGTCACAAAATGGGCCTATATGGTTTCCTGGAATCCCTGGCCCTATCAAGGGTATATCGATGCCAATAATCATTTCTTGAATAGCCTTATTGGCGGTGTATTCATCAGACTATTCAATTCCGACGCCATTTGGATCGTGCGATTGGGAAATGTATTGTCCTTTCCCATCTTTTTTTGGTCGCTGGTGGAAATGTCGCGGTTCTTTCATCGTTGGTTAAACTCTTTTTATTTGCTCATAGCACTTACATGTTCGGCATTCGTGTTGGAGTTTTTTGGTTTGGCTCGCGGATACGGTCTTTCTATGGCATTCATGGTATTGGCAATACTGCAAATGATGCTTCTGTTCAAGTTCAGGAAATCATGGAGAGTATGGGGGGCTATCATGGCATGGTTACTCACCGTTTTTGCAAATCTCACCCTGCTGCCTTTGGCTCTTTTCAGCATGGTTTACATTGCATTTTTTGTATGGAAGAAGCTGAACAAAGGTCTCCTTGTTCTCGTAGCTCTTGCTGTTTTAGCTCTTCTATACCTCGTTAGATATGCCCTGCACCTGGCGGATTTAGGTAAACTTTATTATGGAGGGCAGGAAGGATTCTTTAACGTAACCGTTGACTCGTTTCTGAAACCTTTGTGGTTTTCCGAAAGCATCTGGATAGTACCAATCCTGGTGACTGTATCCGTAGGTTTATTTTTTTCTCTGGCAACATATCTATACCACAAAAGAGATGTTTTTTCAGAAAGGTTACTTTTTTCTAAGTTGTTTTTTGTCAGTATCATCTCGATCCTTGCCCAACATTATGTGCTGGGCATCAATTATCCTGAAGATCGGGCTGCGCTCTTTCTGGTTATTTTCTTCTTTGGCGCACTGTCTTTTGATCTGGACAGGTTTAACTTCAAATGGCTGACCTTTCCCCTTATTTTATTGTCTATCGGACTATTTCTTGCAAGCATCAATTTCAACAGGTTTGTCCTTTTCGAGTACGAGCATTTTGATGAGGAATTGATTACCTCCGTCCAAGATGATTTTTCAATCCCACCGACTATAGGAACACATCGGAATTGGGCCATGGACAATGAGTTGACACGAAATACCGCTATGCCAGGCTATGCCTTTCAACTAGCACCAGCAGTTTCCGATACGCTGCAAGACTATATCATCATCAATATTGAACGCCGTCCCGATCTAACGGCAATGTATAGCCCTGTTTATCAAGATGATATATCTGGTCTTACTTTATTTGAGCGCAATAAATTCCTTTTAAGAAGGAAAGTGGCGGAAATCAATAAGTCAGTCGCAGGTAAATCGAAGTATACAGATCTTTTCAATGAAGAAACCAACCAGCCTTACATTATGAGAATACGCGGTTATCTTGAAAACATGAGCATCTATAGGTCGGCATACGTCGTTTTTTCTACTGATGATATTGAGTCCGATTCCAACATTTTTTATCAAGCGTTTCCTTTAGTGCAGAGCTATCCCATTTCTTTATCGGGTCGTTTGGATTTTGATTTCTCTATGGTGCTGCCCACCAAACCAGGGGTTCAAAAAGCAAAGGTGTATTTCTGGAACCGAAACGAAGAGGAGCAGAAAGGAAATATTACTCTGGAGATCTATCAGATCGGGAGTTAATGTTTTCTTCAGAAAAAGAATACGGAAAACAGCTTAAACGTAGACGGGTCTGTGATAATTTGTTGGTTCGCATTGATGATCAATGATAAGTTATGCCTTTCTTTGACCTCTGATTAACGAATACTGGAAATGAGTAAAGCAAGAAAAAACTATCACGACTACGTCATCAAAGACGGAGAGTTTATCGGAGAATTTGAAGAGATGTACAAGGACTGCGAAGATCCATGGATGCAGTCTGAACAGCCCAATAAGTATTCCAGAATGGCAGGAATCCTACATCTTAAGAACTTCAATATCAAAAGTGTTTTAGAATGTGGTTGCGGCCTCGGGTATTATGCCGATTGGATTCACAAGGATACAGGCATTATCCCTAAGAGCGTGGATGTATCAGTTGCAGCCATTGAGAAAGCCAGGGAGTTGTTTCCTGAACTGGATTTTGAAGTTGCTGATATTACGAAAGAGTTGTCCAAATTCTCCGATTTAGACTGTGTGATGTTCAGTGAAATAGTGTGGTATATACTTCCTGATATTGATAGTCTGCTGGTGACACTGCAGAAAGATTTCAAAGGTAAATACCTGATTGTCAACCAGGTATTTTACAAGGGTAGTCAAAAGTATGGTACGGAATACTTTACTTCTCTAAATGAATTCATCGATTATGTTCCTTTTAAACTTGTTGGAAGATGCGAGGCGACTCTGGAACATGAGTCGACCATTGAGACGTCATCCATCTTTGAGATAGGGTAACTCCCAAAATAAATCAAACAGATATTTGAACTTTGATATGTATATCCGCTTTAGTGTAGTTGATTCGTAGCGATTACTGTAAATAATTGATTGACAGATATATGGCGTTCAAACCTTCGGTTGAATTTGAAACAGAACTCATTCAGGTAGCATTGCAGCCAACAATCTGATATTGAATGGTATATCCCGAGGAACACGCGTTTGGCATTGCTGATGGCAATATGCACCCAGGGCAGGGCTTTGGCTGCTTTTTTGGGATCAGTTTTGCTAGGTTGATGACGCTCCACATGGGGTTGAATAGCGTTATAACTGGGGTTAGCATCACTGAGAACAACGGCCTGCTTGGTGAGCAGTCGTTTAGCAAGAACACCATAGGTCATACCGCTAAAATCGGGCAAATGCTCCATACGAAGGCGACCTGCCC
>DNTB01000003.1 GCA_003499525.1 Flavobacteriales bacterium | reverse complement strand
GGGCAGGTCGCCTTCGTATGGAGCATTTGCCCGATTTTAGCGGTATGACCTATGGTGTTCTTGCTAAACGACTGCTCACCAAGCAGGCCGTTGTTCTCAGTGATGCTAACCCCAGTTATAACGCTATTCAACCCCATGTGGAGCGTCATCAACCTAGCAAAACTGATCCCAAAAAAGCAGCCAAAGCCCTGCCCTGGGTGCATATTGCCATCAGCAATGCCAAACGCGTGTTCCTCGGGATATACCATTCAATATCAGATTGTTGGCTGCAATGCTACCTGAATGAGTTCTGTTTCAAATTCAACCGAAGGTTTGAACGCCATATATCTGTCAATCAATTATTTACAGTAATCGCTACGAATCAACTACACTAAAGCGGATATACATAAGTCAGAAATAAATACATAATACGCTATTACAAATGCAAATAGTGACCTGCCAATCGCATTTAACAAAATAATAGTCCTATTTCTAAGTGGATCTTTTGAAACAACAAGCACAATTGCTCCAATTAAAACCAAATCAATTCCTGCTGTATTGATCAGCAGTGCATTTAAAGGATTTGTTGGTATGGATACAGGTTGCCCGCCAAGTCCAAGTGCAAAATTAATATCGTTAAAGAGCAGTAAATAATATTCATATACAATTGGAATAATCAATAGAAATGCTGACACAATATTAAATATTCCACTAAATCTAAGTAGATTTCTAAATTGGTTTAAAGTTTTGTTGTTCATTTTACTATTTCTATTTTATTTTCTCTAATTCTGTCTAACATCATATTACCGTGCTGAATATGAGTGATTTATAAGTCATACTTCTTCTGGTTTGATTTCAAATTTATCGATTTGTTTTCGGATGCGCTTGACAAGTCCGAGCTTTCTTTTTCATAGCAATGATTTTATTCTGTCGTACTGATGAGCATACTGTTTTTCTTAAGCTCATTTACATACTGATTACTACGGTATTGAATGCCTCAGTCGAAGTGATGAATGGTTCCATCTTTTATCCAGGATTGCCTCTGGGCTTTTTGAAGAGCCCTGAAGCATTCCTTGAGTTCGCGTGAATCGCTGATATAATAACCGATTATTTCAGGTGAGTATAAGTCTGCAATCAAAGCCAGATAGCAAAAGCCCTTCACAGTCCTGAAATAGGTGATGTTTGAGACCCATACTTTTCCCTCACCGTTAATGGTGTAATTGCGCTCTAGTTTGTTCTCCGCAATGGGGAAATGTTGTTTGGAATCAGTCGTTATGACAAACCTCTTCTTCCGTATTGCATAGATCTTGTGCCTTTTCAACAGTCTCTCTACTCTTGGTTCAGAGGCTCTAAACCCAAGGGCCTTAAGTTCATCGGTTATTCTCGGGCTTCCATAAGAGGCCTTACTTTGCTGGTGTATTCGACGAATCTCAAATAGCAGTATCCTATTCTCATGATCGCGTTCAGATGGAAGGTAATGGAGACTCTTATAGAAAGCACTTCTGCTTACTTTAAAGACTTTACTCATCATCCCAATCGAAAACTCTTTAAGATAATCCTTCGTGAATTAGTAGATTTCCGATCGCTCACAAAGAAGATGCTCATGGCTTTTTTAAGATGTCTGGCTCCATTTTCATCAGCTAATTCCCTCTTCAGACGTTTTAGCCCTTTCTGTTCAGGCGTTAATTGTGCCTTACCGTTTCCACCAAAAGCTAAATCAGGACTATTCCTCATCTCCTTGCGTCACCTGTAGATCAACTCGGCACCAACTCCAAGCTCTCTGGAAATTTCCTTTACGTCACTGCGCACATTGCTCAACTCTACTTTTGTTTAAACTCTTAACTGTATACTATTCTACTTGCTGACATAGGTCAAGGTCTTTTATTGTTTTGAAAGTTACCCTTAACTTAGTATCTCATCAAATGTAGGAGATCCAGAGAACTCCAGCCTGTCCTGCAATTAATCTGATAAAATCGGAGCAGCTTTTCTACACCCAACCATTACACTTTTCCTTTCTTTAGCCCTTAATTAGCTAAAAATCAACTCTTTTTGTTGCTAATTTGCACCTACGGACAGCTAACTAACTGAAAGATTAGTACGTTAGATATCGTATGGGGACGAAACCGGAAACAATTCACTAAATCACTCCTCACCGCGCAAAGTTTCACCATCTATCCAGCTCTTAAAAGATCTAGCTTTCTCACGACTTATCAGAACCATTTCCTTTGTTTCAGGCTTAAGATCCACTTTTAGCTTTCCCTTTGAATAAATGTGAATGCTATCAACACTGCTAATATTCGCCAAATATTGGCGGTTAACACGAAAGAAATGTTCGGGGTCAAGAAGATTTTGAAGCTCGTCTAAAGACAGGTCTAAAGCAATGTTCTTGCCACTTGAGAGTATGATATCACTGCTTCCCATTGAGCTTTTGAAATAAGCGATGTTCTCAACGTGAATGGGCACCAGTTTCTGTCCAATTTTGACTAAAAAGCGTGTTTTGTATCTTTTTTCTTTGCGCTCCAACAATTGAATCAAATCTCCCACAGATGCCGTTGAAGTTGAACCGGACTCTTTCAATAGCATAAACTTCTCTATGCTTCGCTTCAAGCTTTCTTTCTCAATAGGCTTGAGCAAATAGTCTATTCCATTTGTCTGAAAGGCCTCCAACATAAACTCATTATATGCGGTTGTAAAAATAATGGGACAAGACACTTCCACCTGCTTGTATATCTCAAAGCTCACGCCATCAGCCAATTGTATATCACTGAAAATAAGGTCCGGACTGTTGTGATTCCTGAGCCATTTTATTGATGCAGTTACCGAATCAAGAACATCAATTATCTCCAATTCAGAATGACCTTCTGCTAAGAGATTGCTCAGTCTGCGATAAGCGGGAGCTTCGTCCTCAATAATTAGCACTCTCATACCGTATCGAACTGTGGTTCTTCGGATATTTCTATTAGGGGTAGAGCAACCATAAAGAAATCTCTGGTTTCTATAATATCTACCTCGCGCTCGCTCAAATATGTGTATCGCTGTTTGATGTTTTTCAACCCTGTTTTGGTGGATTTAACTCCCTGCCGCTTGCGCTGGAGGTTGTTCCGGACAATTAATGACTTTCCATTTTCCACGTAAATATCAAGTTTGAGCGGTCGCGATATAGAGATCACATTGTGCTTCACTGCATTCTCAACCAACATTTGAACCGTTAACGGAGCCACATACTTTTCCAGAATCGAATCCTCAATAGACATGGTAATATCTAAGCCTTTTTCGTAGCGCATACTGAGCAAGAAGTTATACGCTATTACAAATTCTATTTCTGTTTTAAGCTTGATGATTTCCTTGTCCTTATGCTCCAGAATGTAACGATACACCTGAGAGAGTTTTTCGGTAAACTTCACAGCGTTATCGGGATTCTCATGAATGAAAGTTACCAGTGTATTTAAGCTATTGAACAAAAAATGAGGGGAAATCTGATTTTTGAGTACATTCAATTCTGAACGAAGTTGCTGATTCTTCATTTCTTCCACTTCGATGTTCTTTTTCTTCCATTTCTCAAACAAGTGGGCCGCCTCATACATGCTTCCAACTATAAGCGTTGTAATGAAATTCATGCTGATATTAAGGCCAAATTCATCATCAAAAAAGTTCCGAAATCTGCCAACTTCATAGAACCCAAGTAGGGTAGAAACTACATAGTCTGCCACAAGGTTGTAAACCAGTATGACGGAAATAGTACTGGCAATTCTTTTGAACGTATTGATAAGCTCGGGATACATCCTTCTAAATCTCCGAATGATGTAATAGTCTCCATTCCAAATCACTGTAATAAATAGGAGATGCTCAAAGAATTCCTTCACAATATTTTCTCCAGGATCCAGAACTATGATCGTCATGATCATGGCCGTTACTGGAATACCAATAATTCTAGTCCAGGGATCTCGAAATAATGGCTGAATTTTCATAGAGCTCAAAAATATTCAATCACATTCAAGAGACTAATTATGATGTTTTGAAACCGCCTCTTTACCAGATGAAATGGAACAATCACCTATCGAAACGAAATATTAGTACCCTTTTTCTGAAAATCATTTCACGATTCTTCATTGTCGCCTCATCAACAAAATCTTGCGTTTGAGCCGGTTTGGTCATTTGGTTTTGGCTTAGCTAAAATACGTTCGCCTCGAAATCAAAAAATAACAGTCATGAAATCATTAGTATTAATTCCAATTCTTAGCCTACTCTCACTGACTGGATATACACAATCCAGTATGCAGACCCAAACCATAAAAGGAACAGTGTTAGATCTGAACTCCAAATATCCACTCATCGGTGTCAACATTGTTCTGGTAGATTCGGATCCGTTCATCGGTACTGTCACCGATGAAAACGGCCAGTTTAAAATGGAAAATGTTCCAGCGGGACGTCAGGCGCTCATGGTCAAGTTCATTGGCTATAAGACACAAGTCATACCCAATGTACTGGTTACTACCGGGAAAGAGGTAGTGGTTAACATTCAGCTGGAAGAATCGGTTGAAAATCTCAAAGAAGTAGTGATCACTCCGGACGCCGATAAAGATCGACCCATTAATGAGATGGCAAAAGTGAGCGCTAGAACCTTTGACATTGAAGAGGTACAGCGTTTCTCCGGAGGACGCAATGATGTAGCTAGATTAGCCACCAATCTGGCCGGGGTTCGCGCTGCTGATGATGCCAGAAATGACATTATTGTTCGGGGTAATTCACCTACCGGCGTGTTGTGGCGCATAGATGGCCTTCCCATCGCTACAACGAATCACTTTTCCACACTTGGAACTACTGGCGGACCTGTTAATGCATTAAATACCAATGTTTTAAGAACTTCAGACTTTCTTACAGGAGCCTTCCCAGCAGAATATGGAAATGCCAATGCCGCTGTCTTTGACGTCAATTTCAGAAACGGAAATACGGAAAATCATGAGTTTCTATTTCAAGCCTCCGCATTTAGTGGACTGGAAGGGATGGCCGAAGGACCCATCAGCAAAAAAAATCAATCTTCATATCTGGTAGCGTATCGCTATGGAATAGCTAGTCTTGCTGCAACAGGCACCTCTTCAGTTCCACGTTATCAGGATCTATCATTTAAAATCAATTTGGGCCAATCCAAACTAGGCGTATTCGAGCTATACGGAATGGGGGGCACCAGCAATATTGATTTTTTAGGTGATGAAATTGAAGAGGATGACCTCTTTGCAGACCCAACTCAAGATGCTTTTGTTACGAATCAGCTTGGTTTGGTAGGATTGAATCACAACATCCGAATCGATAAGACTTCTTATCTAAAAACAACGATCGGAGCCACTTTGGTGGGGAATACCTTTAATCAGGATAACTTTTTATATGATGACTCAGGTGATAAAATAGGGAGCTATCGCGCCACAGAAGTGGATAATACCGAGAACAGATATACGATTTCCACTCAATACAACAAGAAATTTAGCCCTCGATTTAATCTTCGAGCAGGAGGTATGGTGCAGGTATACCACCTACAATCTCAAAGTCGAGATCGTGACATGAATGTAGATATTCCGGACGATAATGATGATGGAATTCCAGATTATTTCATCGTTTCCAGAGATATTGATGAATACACGCCGCTCATTGAGGTATATGCCCAAGGGGAGTATAAATTTTCAGATGAACTGAGTTGGAACTTTGGTCTGCACAATCAGTACGCCGAATTCAATGGCTCAAACGCTATCGAGCCCCGAACAGGATTGAGCTGGCAGTTCAAACCAAATCAACGACTTTCCGCAGCATATGGACTTCATAGCCAGCTCGTCCCATTGCCAATATTGGTTTATGAGGAGCCCAACGAAAATGGTGTAAACGAACGGACCAATGCCAACCTCGATTTTATGAAGAGTCATCATTTTGTATTGGCCTATGACTACAAGTTTGCCCAAAACTGGAGGTTAAAAGCGGAAGCCTATTATCAGAGATTGTTTAGCGCACCTATTGAGCAGGTTTCCAGCTCCTATTCTGTTCTGAATGAAGGAGCTGACTTCACCTTCAATGAAAGAGGCTCTCTGGTGAGCGAGGGAAATGGAGACAACTATGGAATAGAATTAACCATTGAGAAATTCTTCAGCAAAGGGTACTACTTTCTTCTTACCACCTCTCTGTATGAATCAACCTATGCCGGAAGCGATGGAGTAACTAGAAGCACCGCGTTCAACAACAATTATGCAGTGAATGCCTTATTTGGCAAAGAGTGGCCTATTGGCAAAAGCAAGCGAACAGCATTGACATTTGATACTCGCTTAACGACAACTGGAGGTACTCCTTATACTCCCATTGATCTTGAAGCCACAAGGGCAAATGGCGGAACAGAAGTCTATTTCGAAGATCAGGCTTTTAGTGAACGATACGACCCCTATTTCCGATGGGACGTGAAATTTGGAGTTCGATTGAACAGTAAAAACTCCAAGGTTTCTCACCAACTATTCCTGGATTTGCAGAATGTGACCAACCGGGAGAATGTCTTTGTCGACCGCTATAATCCAGTCACCGATGAGATCAATACCGTTACTCAAGCAGGGTTCTTTCCCGATTTCATGTATAGATTTCAATTCTAGTACAAGCTGCTCTTGAGTATAGAGGGATATCTGCAAAACCGAATCTACCCTACTCGATTCGGTTTGCAGATTCCTTTTTTTTTTGGATCGCCATATTCCTGAAGGTGTTCAAAAAGCAAATCGACAATTTCACTTTTCTCCAGTTCAGTTGTTTTGTTTACTGCGTCAAAGATTGTCAATTGATGCATATCTGATTTTTAAATTTCAAGCCATTATATAACTTATACACTCAGAGACAAGAAAAAAGTTAATTTTCTTATTCCATGCATGCAAATCATCAAGGTATTCTCCTGATGATCATTTTACTTCAAATTATGCACATATTCATATTTCTTCAACCCCTATTGCGGTTTTTTGGACACATCGGTTGCGTCCAAATGTGATTATTCTTAAAAACACACCTCTACAGTTTAATGCATTACCGAATACTATTATCAATACTTTTTTGACGCTTTTATCCTACATTGTATTCATGAAAACTAAGTTCTTGTTTCCGATTCTTAGTGTTTTTGTATTGGTTAACTCTATAGCCGCCGAAAGCGTTGCCCAGCCTGATACTTCCGCATCAGCCACCCAGGACAAGTTCAATGTGGCGGGTGTAGAAATTCTTTCCCCTCATTACGGGGCGGCACGAGACGGTAATATGACTACGATTCCCGCAGATTATCTTCCTTTAGATTATAACCAGCCTCATTTTAAAATTACCTATGTCAAAGAGGATAGCCCTCGCATTCAATAATTTATGAGAGAAATCGAACTCATCACTCCAGGAAGCTTTCAAAACGAAAATCACTGGTATCCCAAGGCTCTGAATGCCACCATTCATCCTATGGTCAATTTTTTTCTCAACTTGACCACCGAACGTATCATCAATCGGTATTGCCACCTTCATCCGAAAGTGGATAAGGACAAGCTGGAAGAACTACTCAGCTATCAATGCTCCTATTTTCTTTGGTCAGGTGCAGATTTAATCAATTCAACTTCTGCCGAGGGCAAGCGCCAGATGGTGGTCATTGAGAACAATTCCTGTCCTTCAGGACAAAAATCCATGCCGCTGATGGATGATCACCAGGAAGAGGGTACTTACCGATTATTGATTGAACGTGCATTTATTCCTTTTCTTAAAACCAAGAAGGGCGAAGCTAAAATTGAAGGGAAAGTGGCCGTTTTCTATGATAAGAACTACATGGAAAACTCTGGTTACGCTGCAGTAATAGCCGACGTTCTGGAGGACGACGTTTTTTTGGTTCCATTTTTCAATCTCGAGACGAACGATCACGTCCGAATAGAGAACAGTCTCTTCCAAATCAAGTGGGAAAACGAATGGATTACCCTTCGTGGCATCTTTAGGTATGTTACTCAAAGGCCCTGGAATAGAATTCCGATAACTTCCAAAACCAAAATCTTTAATCCCATAGTGACGTGCTTGTCTGGTGGGAGAAACAAAATGGTGGCCACGAAGGCTTATGATTTATTCAATTCGGAAATCGAACCCTTTGGGTTAAAAATCAACATTCCAGAAACAATCTGGGATGTCAGCAAGAATGAAGTCCCTCTTTGGGTGAAAAAACTGGGCGGTCATGCCGTAGTTAAGATCCCCTATTCCAATGCAGGACAAGGAGTTTTCACGATAACCAATAAGCAGGAACTCGAAGATTTTATGTCTTTAAGTATTGATTATGAGCGTTTTATAGTACAAAGCCTGATTGGGAACTATCAGTGGAGTTCGACCAGCTCAAAAGGAAAGTTTTATCATGTAGGAACCTTGCCCGACAAAAAAGGAAACACCTATGTCAGCGACCTAAGAATGATGGTTTGTAACACTTCAAAAGGCATTCGGCCGCTGTGCACCTATGCAAGGAGAAGTGCTGCTCCACTGAGCAATACTCTGAAGGGCGGAGATGACTCCTGGTCGATGTTAGGAACGAATTTATCCGTAAAACTGGGACCAAATGAATGGAGCTCTGATACCAATAGGTTATTGCTCATGGACCGAAGAGATTTCAATAAGTTAGGCATTGGTTTAGATGACCTTATTGAAGCCTACATTCAGACCGTTCTATCCACTATAGCTATTGACAAAATGGCGATTAATCTGTTTACAAGTAAGAAAAAATTCAGAATAAAACTTTTTAGATCACTAAACAACGACGATACCTTATTAAACGAATTATATCTATGAAAAACGGTCTTGATTATAACACCTATGATATTCCTGTGGTTACTAAGCTTGAGGTTCGTTCGTTCAAGCCCAACAGCAAGGAGTATTTTTGGATCAGGCTGGCCTCCGATGGTTTGGGTAATCCTATTCTTATCCCCATCATTGTCGCAAGAGGAAAAAAAGACGGGCCGGTGATGGGCATAACTGCCGCCTTACACGGTAACGAGATTAATGGTATTCAGGTCATACAAAGATTAATGGATGAAGTTGACCCTGAGGAGCTTAGAGGTACCATTGTGGGTATTCCGGTGGTCAATGTCCCCTCTTATCTGCGTCAGGAAAGGTTTTTTGTAGATGGAGTTGATCTGAACCGAATAATGCCCGGAAAAGGCAAAGGAAATATGAGTGAAGTTTATGCAAACCGCTTTATAGAGCGGGTGGTACATGAATTTGACTACCTGTTAGATTTACATACAGCCAGCTTTGGAAGAGTTAATTCCTACTACATACGGGCAGATTTAGAGATACCTGAGGTAAAAAAATTAGCGCTTCTCCAAAATGCAGACATCATCGTGCACAACCCTCCTTCAGATGGCACCTTACGCGGAGCAGCGGATGAATTGGGCATCCCTTCAATCACTATTGAGGTGGGTAACCCGAATATCTTTCAGAAGAGATTGATCCGAAGCGGTCTGGAAGGGATCCATAATGTCCTTTGCTACCTCAACATGATTGACGATGAAATCGTCCGGAATGAAAAGCCCGGCGTAATTTGTTCTTCTTCTTATTGGATTTATACGGAACTCGGAGGTTTACTAACGGTCTACCCCTCACTTTGCGATAAACTTCAGACAGGAGATCATATCGCCACTGTTCGGGATGTATTTGGCAACATAATCAAAGATTTTCATCTTCAGGAACATGGCATTGTAATAGGGAAAAGTACGCACCCTGTAAATCAGTCCGGAGGAAGAATTTTACATCTGGGCATAATTCAAGACGACTTTTCTTAAATTGACCTCCGCAATATCGGAGAACTCACATGGAACTTGACATCAACTGGAAATCCGCAATAATTGTACTTACTATTTTGGTGTGTACTATTTTGATCACTCGTTTGGTTCGTTGGCTGATCAGCAATTCTTTTGTTTCGGCCTCCGATCGAATACGCGTAGACCCAACCCGATACCGTTTTTTTAAGAACGCCGCATCCTTTATTGTTTGGTTAATTGCACTGGGTTCCATAGTCCTTCTTGTCCCGGAACTTAAAGCGCTCGCTATCACGCTGTTTGCCGGCGCAGGTATACTTGTGGCCTTTGCAGGGCTTGCCGCTCAGCAAGCTTTTTCCAACATCGTAAGTGGAATATTTATCGTGATTTTTAAGCCTTTCAGAGTAGGTGACATGATTAAGGTTGGAACCCTCAACTATGGCATAGTAGAAGACATTACCCTCAGACATACGATCATTAATAATTTTGAGAACAAGCGCATCATCATTCCCAATTCTGTAATCAGCTCCGAAACCATTGTTAACGACAGCATAGAAGACAGTAAAATTTGCCGATGGATAGAAGTGGGTATAAGCTACGACTCCGATATGGACCGGGCTATAGAAATCATACAGGAAGAATCAATAAAACATCCTTTTTGTATCGATAATCGTACCCCAGAAGAAAAAGAAGAAGATAATCCACAGGTTCGCGTTCGCATTTTGGGGTTTGGTGACTCTAGTGTTAACCTCCGAGCCTATGTCTGGTGCAGTGAATCATTACAATCCATCAGAATGCACAGCGACATCAACAGGTCAATCAAAAACCGATTTGATGCTGAGGGGATAGAAATACCTTTTCCATACCGAACTATTGTTTACAAAAAAGATCTCCCACCGAATAGTTGATGTTTACATGAAGCATTCCAGAAACAAAGTATCCTCAAAAGCGGGGCTTCCCCCCGGAACTCTGGTTCACGTCGGAAAACGCCTGACTGATGAGGTCAGGATTTCTGTAATAAACTACAGTAGTGAACATTTTAAAGAGCAACGATTTGAAAACATTGAATCTTGCTTTGAGTTTAGAGATGCTCCCTCGGTCAGTTGGATAAATATTGATGGATTACATGATATTTCGCTGATTGAAAAATTGGGCCATTCCTTTGACCTGCACCCTTTATTGCTCGAAGACATTCTAAATACTCATAGCCGTCCTGATCTCGAAGAATTTGAAAACTGTATGGCGGTTTTCCTCAAGATGATGAGAATGAGCGAGGACAATAGCGCCATAGTATCCGAACAAATAAGCATCATTTTAGGCCCAAATTGGATCATTACTTTTCAGGAACAGGAAGGAGATATATTCGAGGCGTTTCGCCAAAGAATCAGAGAAAATAAAGGAATCATCAGAAAACAAAGTGCAGATTATCTGTTTTACCGATTGCTGGATACTATTGTCGACAATTACTATTTTATTTCGGAATACTTCAATGAATCTCTAGAGATGCTGGAGGAACGCGTTCTTGTTTCACAGGATAAAGAGGTTCAGGAAGAAATGCAAAGATTGAAACGAACGCTAATTACTTTTCGAAGGTCTGTTTACCCCGTTAGAGAGGTGCTCCTTTCGGTTCAGAGAGATAATTCAAAATTCATCAAAAACAAGAACACTCGTTTTTTCAACGATGTTTATACGCATATTATCCAATTGATCGAGAACGTGGAGTTTCAAAGAGAAATGCTGTCAAATATCACAGAGCTTTATCATACTGAAGTCGGCAACCGGACGAATCAGGTAATGCAGGTCCTCACCATCATTGCCACGATCTTTATTCCATTAACTTTCATTGCCGGAATATATGGGATGAACTTTGAAAACATGCCTGAACTTCACTGGAAGTATGGGTACATCGCTGTATGGGGAATAATGATCCTGATCATCATACTCATGTTGCTTTTCTTCAGAAGAAAAAAATGGCTGTGAATATAATTGGCCGATCCGAGATTATCGCGTTACCCGAGTTTGAGATTGGTCAAATCGAAGCCAAAATTGATACCGGAGCATACGGCAATGCACTTCATTGTCATCGAATACATGTAGTGCATAAGTATGGAAAAGAAATTCTTTCCTTTACAATTCTCGACCCTAGTCATCCGGAATATGATGCCCGGACGATGAGCACCGAACACTTTAATAAAAAACGGGTAAAAAGTTCCATTGGAGTATCTGAGCTACGCTACACAATTACAACTACTATCATTATGTTCAACAAAAGCTACCCCCTCGAGTTTTCACTTACTGATAGGGGTAAAATGAGGTTTCCAGTACTTCTTGGCAGAAAATTCCTAAAGAGTCGCTTTATCGTTGACGTGAGATATAAAAATTTATCATCTGAATGTTCTAAGGCAAATCAAAAATGAAAATCGCAGTTCTTTCACGAAATCCCAATTTATATTCCACCAGACGATTGATAGAGTCCATCGAAGAAAGAGGACATGAAAGTCGGGTCATCGATCACTTAAAATGCGATTTGGTCATGGATGGTAAAGGCCCGAGCATATATTACAACGGAGAGAAACTGGAGGATATCGATGCCATTATTCCACGAATAGGTGCTTCGGTTACCTATTATGGAACGGCAGTGGTTCGTCAGTTTGAAATGCAAGAGGTTTTCAGTGCAGTTAACTCCTTAGCCATAACCCGATCGCGGGATAAACTTAGAAGTTTGCAACTGCTTTCACGTTCAGGAATTGGAATGCCCCGAACTGCTTTTACCAATTATAGCAAAGGAGACAAAAAAGTACTTTCTCACATTGGGCAATCGCCAGTAGTCATTAAGTTACTTGAGGGAACGCAAGGTTTAGGGGTTATCCTCGCCGAAACTGATAAGGCCGCCATATCCGTTGTCGAGGCCTTTGAAAGCCTGAAAACACGGGTCATATTACAGGAGTTTATTGAAGAAGCAGGGGGAGCGGATTTACGTGTATTTATTGTCGATGACAAAGTCGTGGGAGCTATGAAACGTCAGGGAAAAGAGGGAGAGTTCCGATCCAACCTGCATCGTGGAGGGACTTCAACTATCATAAAACTTTCACGTGCGGAGAAATCAACCGCCCTAAAAGCTGCTAAAGCGATGGGTTTGGCCATTGCCGGTGTGGATATGTTGCAGTCTAAAAAAGGCCCATTGGTATTGGAAGTTAACTCATCCCCGGGTTTGGAAGGAATTGAAAGGGCCACTCAAATTGATATAGCAAGCAATATCATCGAATACGTAGAAAAGGGAGTTGAGCGTAAAAAGAATTCCAATAGAAAAGTAAAGGCCTAGGGAAGATGAAAATCAATCAAATTGAGATCAAACCCGGAGAGGAAAAAAAACTTGAGGCGAACATTGCAAAGTTACCTTCGAGATCGTCTGTCGATGTTACCGTTTATGTGGCCAGAGCAAAAAAAGTGGGGCCTACCCTATTACTTTTAGGCGGCATGCATGGCGATGAAATCAATGGCGTCGAGATCATCAGAAGGTTAGTCGATCGGAGATGGAATATCCCTTCAGCAGGCACCACTATTTCTATACCCATTCTGAATGTGTTCGGGTTCATTCAATTTTCCAGATATGTTCCAGATGGCAAAGACGTAAATCGTTCATTTCCTGGCAGCAAGAATGGTTCACTGGCTAGTAGAATAGCCTATTTCCTGCGCACAGAAATTCTCCCAAATGTGGATTATGGAATTGACTTCCATACTGGAGGTGCCGAGCGCACCAATTATCCTCAGATTAGAGGAATGATGCAAAATCTAACCAATTTGGAGCTGGCAAAGGCTTTTCATCCCCCTTTCATTTTGAATGCAAATTTCAGAGCCAAATCCTTACGACAAACTGCAAAAAAACTAGGAAGTCAAGTACTCATCTATGAAGGTGGAGAATCTGGCCGACTCGATGAATTTGCGATCAAATGCGGCATGGAAGGAACCCTTCGGGTAATGAGACATCTTAATATGACGGATATTGCCGTTTCTGAAGCCCCCTATGAGCATAAATTTATCGTCAAATCATCTTGGCTCAGGGCACCCGTTTCGGGGATGTTCATTCCATCTATAAAAATCGGGCAATTGGTTGAGAAAAAGCAGCAAATAGGGGTAATATCTGATCCCTTTGGAGGTTACCAGAAAAAGTTGAAAGCACCGCACTCAGGTTATATCATTGGTTTGAACAACAACCCGGTAATGCATCAGGGAGATGCGGTAGTGCACATCGGTTGGGAATAGAAAGGCAACAAATAACTGTTGAATATTCCGCCCCTAAAATAAACCCCAATGAGTCCACCCATATGCAATAAATTTAAAATCTGAAAATCTGAAAAGGGTCCTGTAAAAAAGAAACATATTCAAGTCAACAGTGTAGCAACTAATCGAGAAAAAGTGGTAATTCGCAAATCTGTTTTATCAATTATAATTGATGGGTTCATAAAACGATGAAAAACACATATTTTGATCTGATCGAGCAAAGCTTTTACTTTCCTCAAGATGGCTTCGATCTCAGAAATGAGGGGCTCACATTTCACGGAGTTTCCCTCAAATACCTCATAGAAAAACATGGAACACCTTTCAGGTTTATCTATCTACCAAAGATTGGCGATCAAATCAAAAAGGCCAAAAACCTTTTTAACCGTGTGATAAAAAATAACGGTTACAAGGGTAAATACAATTTTTGCTACTGTACCAAGTGTAATCACTTTTACCATGTTATCAATGAAGCTCTCAAACACAACGTAGATCTGGAAACGTCCTCATCTTTTGATATTGATCTCATCCTTTCGCTGCATCAGAAAGGCCGGATCAAGAAGAATATAAAGATTCTTCATAATGGATACAAAACTGATGATTATCTGCACAAGATTCTAAAGCTCCATGCCATGGGGTTTACCAATTCTATCGTCATCTTCGACAGTATCAATGAATACCATCGTCTGACTAAAATGAAGCCAAAACACAAGATAAAAGTCGGAGTTAGAATGTCCATAAATGAGGAACCGCAATCGGCTTACTATTCCTCTCGTTTGGGAATTCCTCCCGGTGATATCCTGGAATTCTTTCTGAAGGACTTAAAAACCAATGAAGCTTTTGAGCTCAAAATGCTTCACTTTTTTGTGGATTCCGGAATTAAAGACACACCGTACTACTGGGGAGAGTTTCAAAAGGCCCTCAAGCTGTACGTATTATTGAAAAAAGAGTGCGAAACTTTGGATTCGTTTAATCTTGGTGGTGGATTTCCAATTAGAAATCACCTTGGATTCGAATATGATTATGAATACATGATCAATGAAATTGTCGGCAACATCAAGGCTGCCTGCTCTGATTTTAAAATTCCCGAACCTGATATCTATACAGAGTTTGGGAAGTACACCGTAGGTGAAGCAGGAGCCATAATATTTCAGGTACTGGAACAAAAACAACAAAACGACAACGAAGTTTGGTATATCATAGACAATAGTTTGATGAATACCATTCCGGACGCCTGGTCTATTCAGGAAAAATTCATTTTACTTCCAGTCAATAAATGGAATCATGAGTACGGCCGGGTAAATATCGGTGGAATTAGTTGCGATCATTCCGATTACTATAACTCTGAGGATTTCAATCAGGAGGTTTCTTTGCCTCTTTATGAGAAGGAAGATAAGGAACCTCTTTACCTCGGATTTTTCCACACCGGAGCCTATCAGGATTCGGTGAGTGGTTATGGAGGTATAAAACACTGTCTTATTCCATCACCTAAACACGTTATTATCGACCGTGACGATGCAGGAAACATTGTAGATACGGTTTACAGAGAAGAACAATCTGTAATTGAAATGTTCAAAATACTCGGTTACGATGAATAAACACATAACCTTTGGAGGGATAGAGACAAAATACTCGACATTAGATTCTTCTTCCATTCTGCTTCAGTCGATACCTTATGATGGCACCAGTACGTGGGGAAAAGGTGCAGACAAAGGATTCGAAGCTTTTATAGAAGCCTCAGAAAACATGGAGCTGTACGACATCGAAACTGATTCGGAGGTTTACAAAAAAGGCATCCATTTGGTCGATCCTATAATGGAGAACAACAGTCCGGAAGAGCTGTATCGGACAGTTTTAAATCGCTCACGCAATCTGCTACAAACTGAAAAGTTTCCCACCTTTATTGGGGGAGAACACTCAGTGAGCATAGGGATAATCGATGCTTTTACCGAAAAATATGACCATCTGACAGTTCTTCATTTGGATGCTCATGCCGATTTGAGGCCAACATATATGGGTTCTGATTACAATCATGCCTGCGCCATGCATCGAGCAAGCAAAACAACCAATTTAATTCAGGTTGGAATTCGCAGCATGGACATAAGCGAGAAGGAACATATGAACTTGGATCAAACCTATTTCGCAAATAAGATGTACCGTTCGAAGAAGTGGATGAAAAAATCCATCGAGCAAATGACGGATCCTGTATACATCAGCATCGACTTAGACGTGTTTGATCCGTCTGTAATGCCGGCAACAGGAACACCTGAACCGGGAGGTATGGACTGGGATACAGTACTTTACTACCTCAAAAAGGTCATTAAAAAGAAGGAAGTTGTCGGGTTCGATATCGTAGAGTTTGCCCCTATCGAGGGACTCAAGGCTCCCGGATTTCTGGTTTCCAAATTGTATTACAAATTATTATCCTACAAATTCTATGGTCAATAAGGGTGAAGTTTCTCAGTTCATGCGCAAGCATTTCAGGCATTTCAATGCAGCAAGTGTTTTAGATGCAGCAAAAGGTTATGAGGAACAGCTTAATCAGGGTAATAAAATGATGATCACCCTTGCCGGAGCGATGAGTACTGCTGAATTGGGTATTTCCTTGGCTGAGATGATTCGACAGGATAAGGTGCACATGATTTCATGTACCGGTGCCAACCTCGAAGAAGACATAATGAACCTGGTGGCTCATACGCATTATCGTCGTATTCCGGAGTACCGGGATTTAACCCCCCAAAAGGAACGTGAATTGCTCGATCGGGGACTGAATCGCGTCACAGATACGTGTATACCTGAAGAAGAAGCATTTCGGAGATTGCAAACGCATATTTTCGATTTGTGGAAAAAAGCCAACGAAAGCGGAAAAAGGCTTTTTCCTCATCAATTCATGTATAGAATGCTGCTTTCTGGTGTTCTAGAGCAGTACTATGAAATTGACCCCAAGAACAGCTGGATGCTGGCTGCAGCCGAAAAGAACCTTCCTATGGTAGTGCCGGGTTGGGAAGACTCCACAATGGGCAACATTTTTGCTTCCTATTGTATTAAAAATGAACTCAAACCTTCAACTGTAAAGTCCGGAATAGAATATATGATGTGTCTTGCGGATTGGTATACCGAACAATCCAAAAACTCCGGAATAGGTTTTTTCCAAATTGGAGGCGGCATTGCCGGTGATTTTCCTATATGTGTAGTCCCGATGCTCACGCAAGATATGGAGCGGGCAGAGACTCCTTTTTGGAGCTATTTCTGTCAGATATCAGATTCAACCACGAGCTACGGATCCTATTCAGGTGCCGTTCCCAATGAGAAAATCACCTGGGGCAAACTGGATGCTGATACTCCAAAGTTTATTATTGAATCAGATGCAACGATCGTGGCTCCGCTGGTTTTCGCCTATTTGCTGAATTATTAAACCCTAGATCTTCATACAATGGATCTGGCTTATAGAAGTAAATCTCCAAAAAGATATTCTTAAAATAGAGCTGGAGTCAAACCACACCACATCCACCTAAAAAAAACCACCGGGGTGCACTCATCTTCAGGCAGTTTATGCGAAATAGCATAGGGTGGTCTTCCAATGATGGTTCTCGCTCCTCCTCAAGTTGCCAGCGATCCTACTAACAGTGAAGGGGTTCCAACGGATGATATGCTGGATTCTGTTTTTATGAGGCTTTGTATTCAAGGTAATTCTATTCAATTTTTCAACTAAGTTTATGGGTTCATTTGATTTTTTCATCCATTAGTTTTGTCAGATATCAAGAGATGAGCTTTTCAAAGCTTTTTGCTTTTAATGGGATAGGTAGATTAATAGAATAAGTAAGAAAAGAACAAAGATTCAAGAGATTAAATTTCAAATTTTAGAACACATCAGAACGAAAAAGACAAAAACACTATTTTCAGAGGTTAATGGCAAAGTATTAAGCAAAGGAAAGCCAGTAAAAGGACTTGAAATAGAACAACGCTTTAGCTGGTTATTTGTGGATGATGGCCGGTTTACCGCCATTACAGACGAAGAAGGGAATTATCACTTTCCTGCCATTACCAGCAAAAAGAAACAGCCTGGCAAGGAGCCAAATATCTTTATATCACAAATGCTCACAACAAACTACAAAGACAAGGAGTTGATCCTCTGGAACACCACCAAGTATGATTTCTCCGACATGAGCGAACTGGGCGGCCTACCCATCAAGCTCACCCACGAACTTACCGCCAAAAGCCGAAACTTTATGATTCCTACTTTTGGCCCATATCTCACCAACCTGGATGGAGTTGTTGATCTTGACCATCACTATGTCCGGGATTTGGATCTCGGGCAAAAAAAAGCCGGGAGTAATAAAAAAAATCTGAAAAAGCAGTTGTTGCCTCTGCTGAATACCACCGAAATGCTTTCGGCACTCAATGAGAAGTTTATCCATCCGCAATTGCAGCCTCACAAAATTCTTGAGTTCAAAAAGATCGTAGAGATGGAGATCGATAGCTTCAGCCTTTATGAGGACGCTTCGTGCAAAGAGGTCTCTTTGGAAAAAAACCACTATGCCGGATTTACCTTCTCAGGTGATCTATTGGTAATACTGAGTGACGGACAAGCATGTAAAGTGCATCTTTACTGGCCCAAAGCCGCCATTCCGATTATTGGAGAAGCAAAACTGGTAGGAGACCTCAGCGCCATTACTTTAGACCATAGAAAAATCTTACAGAATGGAGTAAATGCCTTTATACAAAAAGAAAAAATTACCACCCTGGTAGAGCAAATCATTTCCCATTCGCCAACCATAGAGTTGGCCTATTTAATCGATGATCGCCTGGATTTAGCAGATCTGATCTACGAGAATAAAGCGTTGCCCGATGATTATAAGCCTTCCTATCAAATTGAAGATTTAGAGATTGAAAAATTCAACACAGCCTATGTAAAAACAGAGGAAGACTATGCTGCGGTGCATATCGAAGGTGCATTTAATGTAGCCGGACATCCTAATCGCTATTCATTTAGAACAAGTCTCTGTATACCGCTCGCTGCTTTGAAGGACGCTAGCTATTCTGTTGTAAAAAATGATGAATGCGGAATGACCTTCTCTGTATCGAATTTAGCATTTGAGTTGAAGATGGAGCATGAAAAACTGCCCAAAAAAAAGCCTTTGAACCTCCATTTTACAGTAACCAATCTATTGCCCAAGCGCAATATTTTTCTGATTTGGCACACTCCTTTTGAAGGCTTCGGTAATAACTTTCTGGATATTACCCATTTGGATTCGAACACGGAAATACCCTATGAGGGCATCCTTGCCAGCAGAGCAGCTCCCAGTCGAGAGCATGGTTCATACATTGAGTTGGAAGCCGGTGAATCCAAAACATCAACCATTGACATACGCCAAGCCTATACCATCACGAAAAAAGGTCGATACAAAATCGTTTTCAGGCCACTTGGTGGCTTCGGGCAAGAAGGATTTGGCGAAACAGAATTTATACTGATCTAAATGTGTCTATTCACGAAGTAATCGATCGAAAGTACCGGTCTTTATATCTGAAAAACGTCTCTCCTAAACGGACTTCAAAAAACCTCGCGAAATAATCCGTGATAAGCAGGATAATGACAAAGTCAATGAACTCGGAGTATCACCGAACAGGGCTGGAATGAAGCGAATAAGTGGATCTAAAACAAAATTAATGAGTCGATTGGCCACATCATCCACCAGCGGATAATGAAAAAAGCAAAATCTTTTTTCTCCAAGGACTTCCAGCAGAGAAAGAATGTGATCCATCATCATCTGACATTCCGTTTAAATCATGCATCAGGATTTGTTGGCTTTTACTATCGAAATTTTGGAAGCAAGAACGAACGAAATACTTCGCCTGAACCATTTCAGGAGTTCGACGAATTGAAAGCAAACCTACTCCGTATTAAAAGGGATTCTAGCAGACCTCTTTAATCGAAAAAGTGGATTCTAATCAGTGGCACTTGAAAAAAAATTCGCACTGTACGGCCCATCTGTGGTGAAGTCATTTCGTCGGGTCGTAATAAGGGTCAGATAGAAGAGATCTTATATATTGACTTCTTCATATCCACTTTTAATTATGGTGGAGATCATCTTGAAACGCACATTGGCTTTAATGACATTCCGGGCATGAGCGGGAATAATAATGGATTGCCCTGTTTCGAGAACATGTGATGTACCGTCAATGACGATCTCAGCTTTTCCATCGATCACTTGAATAAAGGAATCGAAAGGAGAGCTTTTTTCGGTCAGCGCCTCACCCGAATCAAAAGATGACACGGTCACGTTTCCTGTGGTTTTTTTTATAATAGTTTTGATCACCACTGAATTGGGTATGTATTCAATGATCTCGACGATGATGAAGGTTTTGCCCTTTTCCTGTTCGAAATTTTCCATTTCATGGAGATTGGATTGTTTATTCTTCGCTTCTTTTTTTTCTGCGCTTTTCCTGTTTGACTGCGCGCTTTTCCTTAAGCGACTTTGTTGGGGCGGTCTTGTCCGATTTTGGTTTGTTGTCTTTTCCTTTCGACATTATTGTACTCTTTTAGTTTGATTGTAAATTCCTATTCCTTAACTAAGATCGGATGGATCAACCCAGAAATGATTACACCGCTTTAGGGAACTATTACACATATCACACCAAATTCGCGCTATCATTCTATGTGTGATTTTCAACAGCAAGCCGGGCTAGCAAATAGCCCACAGTTGATTCCGCCCCCTGGTTTAGATTGACATGGCTTTCTTCCAAACCATCGTAGCATCCCCCTGTTCGGGGGTTATAAACAATCTGATGCAAATGGTTTTCACCCAGAAACCAACTAAACGCGGTGTGTAATAGCGCTAGATATCTGTCGTTACGAAATTCCTCATAAAAGGTATCCAGAGCCAAAACGGTGTATGCTATTTCAATCGGCTGCTCCCCAAAGGGCTTCTTTTCCTCGCCTTGGAAGTGAGGGCCTGCGTTGGAGATTACCGCAAAATGACCTTCAACCAGAGTGGTCTTCAAAAGAAAATCAAAAGTCTTTTTCGCTGTTTCCTTGTAGAGGTCGCTATTCACGCATTTCCCCGCAAGGAGCAAAGCTTCTGGCAATAACGCATTGGCATAGGTGAGATAAGGTTCGTACCACTTCCAGTTTTCGCTCGAAACACCTCTGTATTTTGAAATGAGATTATCCGCCAACACGGTGACAATACGCAATATTCCTGGTTCCTTTTTTACTTGAAAATAGTAGTACAAACCTTTAATGCAGAATGCTATTGCTCTTGGAGATTGCAGCTCATTAATCAACGGAAGTGCCTTACGAAAAGCCGATTCAACTTGTGCTTGTAAATGCGAGCTGATGACATGATGTAGCGATAAAAACTCTCCCAATGCCCAGATGGCTCTGCCATTGGCATCCTCCAGGTTCTCGTCTCGGTTCTTTGCGAAAAATTTCTGGTTTATGGTTACATAGTTCAAAAAAGATCCATCTTCCTGTTGGCAATAAAGAATGAACTCTAAATAGATCTTGATAAGATGCAAATCGTCAAAATCGCCCGTGCGTTCAAAATTCTTAGTCATAGCAATCAGGGCTCTGGCATTATCGTCCAACGTGTAACCAGAGGATTGAGAGGGTGCGGCAATTTTCGAAAATTGAATCATTCCAAAATCAGTGGTCAACCTTTTGATATGGTCCAATGAAATCGGAGGATATCGGTACTCAATAAGGAACTCTTCGCGTTTCATTTCTTCTTTAGCCAGCTCGATGTGCGCAATGGCCGCATTTTGCCAGGCCGTCGGGCAAATTTTATGAAAGGCATTCAATCGCATTTCATTGGTCATAGCCGGATCAGATAGCATGGTAATTGCGGCCTCAGCAAGCTGTTCTGAATTAAGAAAATCAAAGTTGATTCCAGCTCCATCCAAAAGCTCTAACGAATGAGGAATGGGCGTTGCGATCACAGGACAACCGGCAGACATGGCATAAGCCAGAGTCCCACTCACGGCTTGTTGGGGATCCTTGGATGTAAACAAGTATATATCAGCGCGTTGAAGATACTTTAGCAGCACTGGTAGTGACAGGTATTTGTTAATGAAGAGTACGTGCTTCTGCAATTTTAAGCGATGAACTTTTTCTACTAAACGGTTGCGGTACTTTTCACCTTCATTTTTAAGTACTTCAGGATGCGTTTTGCCAATTACCAGATACAGTACCCCCTTAAATTGGCGAACAATGCGGGGCAAGGCATCCAAAGCTGTTTCTATACTTTTTACTTCGCTCAGCAGGCCAAAAGTTGCCAATATCGTCTTCTCCGGAAATGGGGTGTATTGTATTTTCTTTGTTTTGTGCGGCTTGATTAAATGAGTTCCATGAGGTATGACTTTAACTTTATGCTCAGGAATTTGGTAGTCCGACTTTAAAATTTGAGCTGAAAGATTCGTCATAATAGTAACACAGGATGAGTACTTTGCAATGTTTTGAATCAACTTTTTACGCTCGTCTGAAGGGTTTGAAAGAACCGTATGGAAGGTGGTTATCACAGGAATTTTCAGCCTGCTCAAAAGCGTTAAGAGATAGCGACCCAACTCACCTCCGTACAAGCCAAATTCATGTTGAAGGTACACCACCTTAATGTTCTCGTCTAAATAGATTTTTTCAGCCAGGCGACTGTAATCATCCTTAATCCATGTCTTGAGCGTGTATTTTACCTGATCCGAATAATCATAGCCCGTGTCCGTGTTTTGCAAAGCACACACTTTGATGACAAAGTCTTGTCTGTATTTGTCTTCAATCGCATGGATCAAATCCTGACTATACGTCGCAATACCACACTTTCGCGGCGGAAAAGACGTAATAACCAGTATTTGACTGCTGCTCATAACTTATATTTCAGAAGTTCAGCAATAAGGTCTTGAAGGTTTACAGAGGCCACAGCTATCCGTGTATCTGCAGCGCCGTAATAGATATAGAGCACCCCGTCTGTAACGATGGCTCCAGAAGGGAAGCATACGTTATTTACTTCACCTTTGAGTTCCCATTCCTCCTCAGGAAAGAAAAGCGGATAAGGCAGTCTTGCAATCTCTTTTTGAGGATTTTCCAAATCGAGCAAGGCGGCACAGGCTGAGTATACATATCCTTTGATGGTGTCGTGTACGCCATGGTATATAATCAGCCAACCCTGAGGTGTTTCAATGGGTGGGCAACCGCTTCCAATATAACTGACTTCATGCTGATATTTTGGCCGCAACACAATGTATTTGTCAAAATTCAGGAAAAAATTGCGCCAGAAATCAAGCGTGATATTGGTCAATTCATCTGCAAGAACGACAATTTGAATGTCTGGTTTGATGCGCTGTAAAAAGCAGAATTTGCCATTGATCTTTTTTGGAAATAAAACCAGATTCTTGCTCCAGATAAATTCGTTTTTGTCCAGTTTTTTGTGGCTCTTCTGGTATTCATTGTAGCGAAGGTATTTTTCATTTAGACTGCCCTTCCAACTAGTAACTCGTTCAAACTCCTTATAAGTTATCTTAGGTACAACAATACCACACCTACACCATCGCTGAAGATCTTTTGAAGTGGCTAATGCTCCAAGTGCATTTCGCCCATCATACGCCGTATAAGTCAAGTAGAACAAATCTTCAATTTTGACTATTCTAGGGTCTTCAATCCCATGGGATTCGTAAGGCGCTTCAGGAACGAGAAGGGGTTCAGTATTTCTCGATACCACCGATAAAGGATCGTTCAGTTTACAATAACCAATGGTGGAATGATTGCCTTTTCTCACAGCTCGATATAGGACATGGATATCTTCACCATCTCGAATTACGGCAGGATTACAAACTCCTTCATTTTCAAATTCGAAGGTCGATTTTTCGAGGATGACTCCATCTTTCTTTAAACTATACATGGCACTTGATTTCAATGTTATAGCAGCATTAATTGGAACTGTTTAATCAAGGGGATGGCTCTTGATCATACTTGGCAAACTGAAAACCAGACCGATACTTTTTTGTGCAAGGAAACAGAATCAACCTGTTTTCAGTTTCATTTGTATGAACGGTGTCAATGAACTTAAATAGTTTAACAAAAGTCCGAACACCTCAATAAGAAAGTGTTACAAGCACTCCTGTCATTTTTACATGTTTCACATCTTGCAAGCATCTGACACGATTCTGGGGATCTGAGAGCTTAGCGTGGCGCATGATCAAACCTATTTGACACTGCTCTGGCCCAGGTGTTTGAGCATTCGTAAATGACCCTTCAACGCCTGAGAAAAGGTTTTTACACTTTTGTATGGGAGATCATATTCCAGGGCTGTAGCCCTTACAATGCTCGCTATTCTCGGAAAATGTACGTGACAAACTCCGGGAAATAGATGATGTTCAACCTGATAGTTTAATCCGCCCACCAACCACGTGATCACTGGATTGCCGTTGGCGAAATTGGTGGTCGTTCGCAATTGATGGATGGTCCAGTTTTCTCTGAGTGTGTTGTTCTGATCCGGCTCAGGAAATACCGTTCCTTCAATGACGTGAGCTGGCTGAAAAATGATCGCTAACATAAAGCCAGTGATGTAGTGCATCAACATAATCCCCAATATCACTTGCCACCATTGCCAGGGAGTAAATAGCACCGGAATAACGAATAAATAACCGATGTAGAATATTTTGGTTCCAATGAGAATCGACCATTCTTTGAAAGCACTCGTTTTTTGACGTTTGAGAAATCCACTTTTTTGATAGCGTATCAACTGCTCAAAATCTTTAAAAAACATCCATAATAAGGTCATAAACCCATAGAGAAACCAGGCATATATGAATTGATATTTATGAAATTTCCGCCACTTTGCTCTGGGAGATAACCGCAATACTCCGCGGCTGCCAATGTCCTCATCCGATCCGTAGACATTAGTGTAAGTATGATGCATCACATTATGTTGGACTTTCCAATTAAAACAACTGGCTCCCACTGCATTGAGCGAATAGCCCATCATGGAATTCACCCAAGCTCTGCGCGAATATGCACCATGATTGGCATCGTGCATCACGCACAAACCTATTCCGGAAAGTCCGAGACTCATCAGCACAACCATTGATAGCGTGAGGAATACCCCAGAAACCCAACCTGTTACAATCAACAAATAGGGCAAAGCATACAGGGCCAACATAAATGTGGTTTTAAATAGCATTCTCGGGTTGGCATACCGACTCAGACCATGCATTTTAAAGTATTCATTCACGCGCCGGTTCAAAGTGACGCTGAAATCTCTTCGGCTCCTACTGAACTTTAATACAGGTACGGTATCCATAGGTTAACATTCCTCCTTTCATGCACAATTTTATAACCATAAACTTCGTGAATACCTGTAAAAGAGACCTTACATCGAGAAGAGAATGAATTGTAAGTTTTTCAGCAGAATATCAACAGAACCCAGCGATAATAATCAAATATCTTCCAGATTTTCCCTCCGCTTATTCTTTAGTTGTTTGTAAAAAGTCGGAGAAAGACCGGTGATCTTTTTGAATTGGTTCGACAAATGGGCCACACTGCTATAATGAAGTTTATAAGAAATTTCCGTAAGGTTCAATTCATTATAGATCAAAAGCTCTTTGACCTTTTCTATTTTATGGAGTATGATAAACTGCTGAATCGTTATTCCCTTAACTTCTGAAAAAATATTGGCCAAATAAGTATAGTCGTATCCCACCTTATCACTAATGTAATCTGAGTAGTTCACCTTGGGTATTTCATCCATGTAATGAATCATTTCAATGATTACATTCTTAACCTTTTCGATCAGAATGCTTTTCTTGTCATCCAAAAGCACCAAACCCGATTTCAACAAGTTTGCTTTCAGCAGATTTCTCTGTTCCAGGGTAATATTCTCAAATATCTCTACCATCCCAAGATCCAATGCAGTGCATTGAAGTCCGAGCTTCTCAAGCTCAGCTTTGACCATCATTTTGCAGCGCAAACTGACCATATATTTTATATAAAGTATCGTGCTCAAGGCTTCTATATAAAATTACGCTAAGTTTCGCTATAATGATTCACCGATCGACGACTCTAGGAAAAGCCCATAGAAATAGCTTTGAGTATACCGTTTTGTTGAAATGATTTCAGAATAGTATTCTGATCAGATTAGGAAAAGAACATTTATGAATTGCTCAGAAATTGATCGCTCTCATTGCAAACAATTTCATAGCCTTTATCTCCCTTCTTCTCATAAAGTCCTCCTTATCCTATGTTGCCTTTAACTATTTCGTTTTAGAATCAGCCGCACACCTTAAGAGTATCTCATAAATGAGTCTAAAACAACAACTGTAAAAAACTTACCCAGGCCGTGGCCACCACAGGGCCCAGTAAGCCCAACACAATTCCACCTAATCTGAAATCTTTTTGGTCCAACAAACCCGTAGAATACGCCATGGCATTGGGTGGAGTAGATACGGGTAATAGGAGCGCACAACTTGCCGACAATGCCACAACAACGGCAATATCTTCGCTAAAAGCAGGCAATATGGTGATTGCCACTGGAATAAGTATTGTCGACGTAGCTGTATTGCTCATGATGTTGCTGAGCACAACGGTGATCCACCCAAAGAGGAGCATAATGACAAATGGAGGCATTCCGGTAACTTCCAAACCTCCCACAAACCGATCAATAATGCCCGCATCATCGAGCGCCATACCCAGCGATAAACCTCCCGCCACGAGAATCAAGGTATCCCAGGGCATGGTATTGAAATCTTTACTGGTTACAATGCCAAAAATGGGCAGGAATACTATAGGTAGAAATGCGACCGCAGCAACCGGCCAGCCATGCAGCGGTGTGGTAAGCCATAGGACTACCGTTACAATGAGAATAATCAACACTCTGCGTCTTCGTATTGGCGAAACTTCGAAATCGTCGGTATTCTGCTCAATTTTTAAATCAATACTTGACCTTTTGGAGATGAATTTTCCGGTGAGTATGAACCAAAAGAATAGCACCGCAATGACGGCCGGAACCAATCCATAAACCATCCACTTCACAAAATTTACCGAAGTACCTTGATCTTCAAGAAGTGCTACGGCAATGGCATTGGGCGGACTACCTATAATGGTTCCCATTCCTCCTAACGTAGCGGCTGAGGGAATGCCCAAAAGAATCGCTTTAGTAATCGGAGCTCCTTTTTCTAAACTGGTAATAAAAGGCATGACCGAAGCAATCATCATGGCTGTGGCGGCAGTATTGCTCATAATCATAGAGCTGAACATAGTGGTAAGCATCAGGCCTAACAGGATGTTGTTTGGCTTCGAACCAAATGCTTTGGCGGAAGCGTTAAACAGGGCCAAATCCAGCCGGGTCACTTTCATACCATGCGCCAGAAAAAAACCGCCCAGCAACAGCCAAATAATGGGTGAGCTCATGGTATTGACGTATTTCTCCGTGCGTTCTACTCCCTCAAGAGGGGCCAGCTGTCCTATCATAAATATGAGGTAGCCCATGATCAATATGGCCACGGCAAAAGGTGGAACGGCCTCTGTCATCCAGAGGCCAACAGAAAGAAATAAAAGCACCAGGGTGTAGTATTGTATCTCTTCATAGCTGTCATCAGTAATAAAATAGGCAAGTACGAGAGATGAAATTAGGACCAGCAGGAATCTCCCGGCCCGGGTTGAAATGGAAAGTAGTTTTCCCGTTATAAGTTTAGATGAGTGCCTGCCGTCTGCCATTTATACGTATTGATTGTTATTCCAGCATAAATCAGTTTGGTGTTCCAACCGGAAAATGATCCATTCCTTTTTCTTTCTCTTTTCTAAAATCCGGAAAGTAGTAGCAAAACCATCGAAAGGTATAATTCAAATCGTACTCATATCCTGAAGCTTACTCTTACAGCTGGCTTAAAAGTTACGCTACTACCCTTTCTATTTTGCTCTTTTTACGCTTATTCAAGAGAATAGTAATCGGAATAATCAAGAGCCATCCGGCCATATAATAGCCTGATCCCACAAATGCAAGAGGTATGGTAAGCGTAGCTACGATCGGTTCCGCATAAAACTTATAGGATGTTGAAACGGCTTCTTTTTCAGTTAGGTCGTCTTGAAAAAATTTCTTTTTCCCGCAATAGCTCCAGTTGTAAATACCGATAAATCCAGCTATAGCCATAAATACACTTTCCATTAGTAGGGTGAATTCGTCACCATCAGATTCGTTATCCAAGCGCATAAAATAGAGATAGATTAACAGCGCAAATACTTGCAAAATGGCCAATGTTGCCACCCGGGTATCAATCCGTTTTAGATAGCCCAATTGTAAATTGCTTTGACCCCAATATATGATAATGAGGACAATGCCAATCAGGACAATCAAGAGGTTTACCCCATTCTCGGCATACATTCCAAAAAAATCTTTGTTTGCCAACTGCTCTGCTGTGGGATGAGGTAGGAGAATAAACAACCTAAAAATCATCAATCCATACACGACATCCACAAGGGTTTGAAGACGGCGAAGCACGTTCTTTTGCCGGTTCGCTTCAGCCGGTGTTAGCGCTGACATTTCTATTTCCTTTGAATCTGGCATTATAACCTTTTTAGTGGTGATGAAGATACTAATGTAGCGCAGTTATTCCATTTCACGTTGCTGTTTTATCTGAACCAATTCACCCAATTCTAATCGAACAAATGTTTACTGACCAAGAAATAAAAGGTATACAATGATCGATATTTGAATGAAGCCTTTCATAAGATCGGCTTCCAATTAGCACATTCCTTTTAATTCAATCTACCGTACAAATTCGTCATATTTGAATTACCAATGGATGACATTCACAATAGTCCACTATTCCCACAAGCCCGATTCGAACTACAGAATTTAAAAGAGTAAACTTCTATTCCACCGCCAATTGGCGCAATCTATCGAAGAACAATCTTAACGACCTCTTCATGCCCGTTGGAGGAATAGCGCAGCATATACACTCCGGCCGCCAGACCATGGGTTAAAATTTCAACTACCGGGTCTGAACTCTTAATTTGCCTATGCACAACTCCTTTAATATCGATTAATTCGATAAGGGCTGCATCTTGACGCAAACTAGATTGGTCTATCCGAATGCTTTCTTCAAGCTGTACAAAATTCAATGAAGGTTTCATTGGAACTATCGTGTTCAATACGGTTCCTTTTCTAAATATCAACTCATAGCCAGCGTTCTTCCCTGCATATAAGTCGATAAGAATGACCTGATCATCAAGGTAATATTCCGCAATTTGATTGGGCATTTTCAGATATACTTCTATTCCTTCAAATGCGGCATTTCGCTGTACCGACAACTCAAACTGCCCTGGTTCTTTACTGAATAAGTAAAGTGGAATTCTGTATTCTGAATTTGCTTCCAGCGGAGGAAGTCCCTGAATAGCCATCGGTGTGTCATCCAGTATGGTTCCGATAGATAGCGTTCCTTTGGCATTTAGAATTTGAGCATCATATTGCTTATCCTTGAGCAAGGTTGCATCTTGTTTGAAGCCAACAAGGGTTTGATTATCTTCCTCGTCTTCCCCAGTGATTGTTAGCCAAATTTTCGGGTCATTATCAGGTTGCGTTTTATAAAATTTGTCATTCTCACCGATGAGCCTCATGGAGTTATTGAACGTGACATTTCCGATCACTCTTGACTCGATAAAGAACCCCTGCCCCGAAGCAATACCAACTGGAGGGTCAGCGAACTTTCCATTTCCATCCATATCACGAGTTCCATTGTTAACCCACCCCAATCTATTTATTGTGGCGTAATCATCAAACTCATCATAATCCGCACCCACAGAACCGTCATCGTCCCAGAGGTAAATTGCTTCTGTTGACAGCACTGCTGAATTGGCAGTGAGCCAGTCATTGATGCTCAGAGCCGAAGGATATGGATTACCGAGTAAATTCCAATCATCTCCTGTATAAGGTGTGATGCTGTTCGTCTCAAATACAGGCTTTAATATGGTGCCATTGAATACTGGCCCTTCGAACACTACAGTTGGCGAGTTTTGTTGACCAGGAAGAAAGTAGCCACGTGCTACATCCATGATATTATCTGCGGGATCGTCAAACATGAGGAATCGTGCAGTGAAAGTGATATTACCTCCTCCACAATCATATACGGATCCTGGGATATAGTCATACTTCCAGCGTTGAGAAGAAGCATTCCACACCATGGTTCGACAAGGATTGGAACCATCAAACACTCCTCCTGCACCTAATAATATGGCGTTGGCCACTGGAGATGACCACATTTGAAACGCTCCGGCGTTTCTTATTCCGTCTCTTTTTACCTGATACGTTCCAGTACCTGTATTCAAGTCATTCAAACTTTCCTGCACCAGGCTTGCATTGTTCTCAATAAATATGAGTCCATCATTTTGAATACCTTCAGATACAACCAGAGTATTATCGGGTTCTATCGTCATATCCATTCCGTTGTATACCCTGGATAATGTAACCTTCGCATCTGCGGAAATTGATGCGCCCTCTCCCATGATGTGAAGCTCTTTCGCGAAATCAGTCATATCAGGAGCTCCAAAAGGACCGGAACCATTGATATACTCCTTGCCATTCCAAATGATCATATCGGTATCATAGATGGTTAGTATTGTTGGAGTAACTTCACTCAAGCAACCCTTCGCATCAACTTCAACGGCATAGTAGGTATGCGCTCCTACGGTAGTTTGTCCTGTTGCCAGCGTATTTCCTACTGCGGCTAGAAGAGTTGGCGGGTTATCACTATACCATTCTACATTGTTTCCAATCGCTGTTAGGTCTGGTATTGGGCCTCCCACTAAAGCAATTTCATCAGTCGTTACAGGTGGATCGGGTAGTGGGTTGGTTATAACAAACTCAAGTATCACGGTATCGTTTCTGCTATTAGAATCTACACCCGAACCGTTCACATCCTTTACAAACACCTTTAGGGCCACATATCCTGGTCCAAATGAAGATATACCGGCTGAAACAACCGTGGTTTGTCCACTCGTAAGATTTCCTCCAAAACTGCTTCCGACAATATCCGCACCGCCATTTAGACTAAATCCAAATTCGGCACTAGTAATATCCGTCGTCGCCGCGTTTCTGATTTCGATCACAATATCCTGATCGCAACCTTTATCAATAATGGGCTGAATTGTTACAATTTCCAAATCAAGAGTAGGCAGTTCGAATTCAACCGCACCAATATCCATAGAGGCTGACCTCGGGTTTCCGTAAAAGTCTTCCATTACTCTTCCGCTGGTGAACAAGTCAAAGCCTGCTCCATCTAAAAGTGCGTTTGAAGGTTCATATGCATAGGTTTTTGGGGCTCCCCCAAACTCCGGGTCAAGATCAAACGAGTTTTGATCGTACGAAGCACCATCAGCTGTTTGCCAATCCACGAGGGTGGGGTAATCGATTGAGCTCCTGCCAACATTAGTATTGAAAGACTGTGGGGTTATAAAATAATTATTATAGTCATAATATCCCTGGTCAGTACCGATCAAATTAATAAGATATTTATCTGGACTGCCAGCATCATTTATGTATATCAGGTTATTCAATATCTCACAATTAGTAAGTTCATTTTCAGGGTTTGTATGGGAATACGCCCGAATACCAAATCTTAAGTGGTCACCTGTTAGTTCATTAATTATGATGGTATTGTTTAGAATAGAGATATAATCTGATCGATACAAATAAATACCAGTTGTCCAATCACCCAGAGAGCTAAAATCAATAATGTTATTTCTAACGATATTCTCATTGCCCGGCGAACCAGCAGAGTATCTTATCTCGATTCCAGTGCTATATTCAAGACTCCACTGCCTATCAGCTCGGGGAGAGTGAATGTAGTTTCGTTCTATAATACTGCCTACACCCGCATAATCAAACTTAATACCCAGGAAATCTTCCGGATCATTCATATTGGTATTCCGTATTTCATTGTTTGTTATGGTGTGAAACCCCGATGTATTATGAAAACTGATTCCTGCCAAACGGCAATTTTCGATTAGGTTATCTCTTACCGTAAAATTTGAACTTCCGTTTCCGGCTGCCAAGCCTTCAACAGATATTCCTAATTGAGAAGTAGCTCTAGGAGCAAAGAAGTGACAACCTTCAATAAGAACATTTGAAACATCGGTCGGTAATGTCTTGGATTCTAGTCCGCCTGAAACAACCACCCCGACAAATTCATCAAATGAATTCCACAGGTAATTAGGGTCGATCAATAAGGAGCATGCGCGAATAGTAATGTTCTCAGCCTTATTGGTTAGGAAGAAGCCCCATAATGACCGATCGTAAAATGTATTTCCTACACTTATATTCAGGTCCTCGATGGTTACATATTTTGTGCTATCGAGGGTTACAATACTTTTCTCATTGAGAATAGTGGGCGATAATCTTGCTCCATTCCCCTTGACTAACAGGGTATTTATATTGCTCGACCCCGGTATGTATGGAATGGTAAATCTTTCATCAAAACTCTCCCCTGCTTGAACATCAAGAGTAATGGGGCCTGTAATTCCGCATTTACTCAATGTGGCGAAAGCTTCATTGAAGGTAGCGAAGTCAGAGGTAACCCCTCCAACGGTATAAATCCCGGAATATGATTTACAAAATATTACATTACGCTCTATAGTATCATTAGCTTTCACATCGTCATTGGAAGCGTTGGGGTTCTCCGTCCAGGCTTTTATTACATGGGAGCCTTTGGAGAAGTTATAGTTACCAATAACCACTGAAGTAACGTCCCCGGTAGCCAAACTTCCTGCCCAGTTATAGGTCGTTGGCGCACCCCCATCTATTTCAAAACTGATTTCTGTGCTGGTTACGTTTTGAATTCCAAAGTTCTCGATTTCAACTTCTATTGCTGATAGACCGGTAGCCTGCCCATCCGATGGAGCGATTATAGCAGATACACCAATATCCAGTAAGCTCTTGTCGAACTCAATAGCCCCTATATCCATAAAAGCTGAGCGAGGGTTTCCGAAAAAATCTTCAGTTACCTGACCTGAGGTGAACAAATCAAAGCCGAGATCATTTAGCTGCCCATTTTGTGGTGTGAAATTTTCAGCCTCAACATCCACAAAAAATGGATTGTAATCAACTGAACTCTGATCAAAAGAGCCTCCTACGGCCAATTTCCAGTCTGCAAGTGTACTGTAAATTGTTCCTAAATAATTCGCAAATTCAAGCGGATTTATATTTGAACTGGATACATAAAAGTTGTTGTAATCCCAATTCGACTCGGTTTGTGTTTGAGAAATTGAATAAACACTGCTTTTATAACCATCCTTGTAATTAATGCTTAGGAGGTTATTCAAAATGACGCATGAGTCAGAAGAAATGAGAAGGAACCCTCGTTCATAACTGCCCGACTCATCAAAAACGAGCGTATTGTTTAATAGGTGAACATGGTTAGTAGAAGAGATATAAAAAGCATCTGCATTTGATGAAGTTTTATTGTACAGTATATTGTTTCGAACAACGTGAGGATTTGTTTTTGTGCCTTGACACCGAATAAATCTAATAATGGATTGGGTAGCAGAATTATTTACAATCAGGTTGCGCTCCACAAGAATTCCGGGTCCGGAATCGTAAATGGATATTCCATTATCCACTCTTATTTCTCCATTTCTTAGCTCATTCTCAGCTATGATTTGATTTCCTTCACAATATGTAAGGAAAATGCCTGGACCACTAGTATTTGTAATGGTATTCCTTCGAATGATGTTTGACGCGCTGCCCGCTCCCGCTGCCGTGCCTCTGATGAAAATGCCGTACTGCAAAGTAACATTACTAAGGATCTTCTTCCCAAGGATCGTATTATCTTCAATGATATTGTCATGAGTTTCCGCATTAACTCCGAATGTCGTCATGTAATCGCTATTTGATGAAACAATCGCACCAGTAGAGTTATAAGCAGTGGAAAGGTTGGTTCCATCAAATACACAATTACTTATGGTATTATGACCTGCGCCATACCCCAATCTTAAACCCCAATAGTAATCCGGATTGGTAGACTTGATAACAAAGTTGTCAAGAGTAAGATAGCTAGCTCCTTTAAGAAATAAAATCTCCCGGTCGCCTTCCTGAGCATCATATTCAATAGTGGAACCGTTACCGTTAAAAGTGACGGTATTTATCGATGATGTACCAAATATTTCATGAATGACCACCTTTTCATTAAAAACACTTCCGGCAGCTACATCAAAAACCACCGGGCCAGATATACCGCAATTCTCCAACTTTGAAACTGCACTGTTCAGGTCGGGAAAGTCGGGAGAAATACCCCCAATAGTATATAGCCCATTAAGTGGGTTACATACATTTATGTTTTTAATGATGGTGTCATTTACAGGCACTTCATCAGCAAGTCCGTTAGGATCAGATGACCATACTCTAATTTCGCTCAACCCAGCACCAAAATTATGGCTGGATAAGAAAAAGTTGTTCTCTTCTTGCCTGCTGTTTAATGCACCTACGAAGGATTTAGTATTTATCGCCCCCCCATTTATCTGCCAGTAGATTTCTGCACTGGTTATGACATTGGTGCCATAATTTTTAAAGCTTACTTCAATATTATGTAGACCTGGAATTATTGGAGTGGCCGGTACATCCAATTCAGTCATTCCAATATCTATTGATGTAGGAATGAATTCAAGAGCACCCTGATCTGGTTCAATAGTTCTTGCCGATCCATCAAAGTCAGATACCACTAAACCGGGTGTGAGCAGGTCTTTTCCGAGATTATCCATTTGAGCATTGGTTGGCCGATACTGCCCGTCAACCGGAAAAAAAATATTAGGGTTAAACTCTGTTGAGTTTTGATCGAAGTTTCCTCCTGCTAACTGCCAGTCTGAAAGGCTTGGGTATGTAGTGCCATGATGATCTGCGACATTAACGTTTTGTGAATTTGAGGTTGCAAAAAAGTTATTGAAATCAAAAGACCCATAATCGGTAATATCAGCTTTGTCACGCAATTCAATAAAGTATTTTGGAGAAATCCCTTCAGCATTCAAATACAGCAAATTGTTTTCCACCCGATTATTAGGGGTAGAAGGTGATCCATATACATATATTAGTGACAATTTGGTTTCGAGATCGTCCGGTTCAGCGACAATGGTATTATTCAGAATATAGGCAAAATCAGATCTTCTGATCTCAATACCTTTGCCAATTCGAGCCGAACCCCTAAAGTGGATGATATTGTTTCGAATAATATCAGGATTCATTGAACCGGTGGAACTTGAAACTATTGAAATACCCGTGTAAGATTCAAAATACTGATCTCTAAAATCCACCTTATTATTCTCGATTATATTTCCACCGCCAGACTGTGATAAGCGAATTGCAACAACATGGTCATTAATAGCTCGATCCTCATACGAAAAAGTATTTCCTGAAATCGTATTTCCTCCTGTGGAGTGGCTGGAGTAGATTCCTTCGTCTTCAATATCCGCAAAATGATTTCCAACTATAGTATTGGAGTCTCCTCTCATAAACTGAACACCTATTGACATGGAAGCCGTAGATGCTCCTTTAAAAAAGTTATTTGAAACAGTATTGTGATGATTATATGCAGCAGGCAGCCCAACATTGCCGGCACTGGTTTCAGACCCGCTCGAAAGCACACCAATACTGCCATCGTAAACAGGATCCGTTTGAAAGGAGGCATCCAGTGTACACCGGTCTATAACATTATATGCTGCCCCCTCCCCTAATCGGTAGAGCCATCCATATTCAGGGTTTGACGATTGAATGGTAAAATCTCGGAAAGTAATGTGTTTTCCTTTCACATAAACGACATACCGCTTTCCATACACGGGAAAGTCAGTAATAATAGAGCCGTTGCCATTGAATGTTATGGTATTTACAGAGCTGGCTCCACTAATCTCCGGAATGACTACTTCACCAGTATATATTCCTGCGTCGACATTAAAAGTTACCGGCCCTGCTACTCCGCATGACTTTAGAGACTCTACTGCATCAAGAATGGAAGGAAAATCTGCTGCTCCGCCTCCAATGCTGTAGACACCGGATAATGTATTACAAAACACAACTTCTTCAATAAGTGTATCCTTCGAATTCGTGCCAACAATACCGTTTAAATCCTCTAACCACAGCTGGAAGGTGTGGGTTCCTGCCGAAAAATTGAGATTCCCGAGAACTATATTGCTCTCCTCAGCTGAGGTAACCAGGCTTCCAGCCCAAGAATTGGTCTGTACAGCACCACCATCAACCCTCCATTTGATTTCGGCACTGGTAAGGACATTGATTCCACTATTCTGAATGGTGACTCGTACATCAGAATTACCAGGCACAGAAACTGAAGTAGGCAATTCCAACTCAGAAATCGTGGCATTTTCATCCAGTGCTGTAAAAATTAGAGCACCAGGATCCATTGGTGGTATTCTCGTCTGATAGTTAAAATCTTTGATGACAGTACCGGTTGAAATCAAATCAAAACCTCTATTATCAAGAACGGGGCTGTTGGGCGTAAAGTCAAAAGTTGCCGGTGATGTAAATACCGGATTCGAATAGACACCATTTTGTTCATAAGCTCCACCAAATGCCGCTTGCCAATCTGCTAATGTTGAATACTGTGTGTAATATGAATATCCAAAAAACCCATTGTTGGTCTGGTTGGTGAAATAATACGAATTGTAATCATACCACCCATAATCAGAAGATACCCAAAAGTCATTTGCCAAATGGAATAGATATTTATCTCCCTGTCCTCTCCCATCGATAGAAACAATGTTGTTCACAACCTCTGTATTATCCATAGGTAGACTGGAAAAACCTCTGTTAACGTGGATGCCAATAGCATCAGCTACATCATTTGTTCTTATATGAACGGTGTTATTATAAAACAACACGTTGTTGGTTTCCGTAGCTAAACCTGTAACAGGGAAAAAACCACTTTCTAATACAATAAGGTTATTCTTAACTTGAGTAGCAAAACCGGTTAACCCCTGTCCATCTTCAAGAAGAAGCCCATAAACTTCTATATTACCATTTGAAGATTCCAGGATGGAATTATCTGTTCTGACCACATTATTCTGGACTGAAATAGAAATTCCTGTGCTTATAAGATGAATTCCTATTTGAAAACGGCCGTCAATTGTGTTTCCCTGAACTACTGAATTATCCTGACCGGCAACGAGTGATATTCCAGCATAATAATATCCCTCAACGCTATTGTTCTCAATACGATTAGTGTTTGAGCCTGAGTTTCCAATTAAACCAGATAAATTTACTCCATATGCCAGAACGTCATCATTTGTATTGATAATCCGGTTATTCGTAATGGTACAGTGACTTGCTAAAGACATCGGACTATTCAAAAAGTAAAACGGTATTCCCAGTATATATCCTACAGAATAAATTCCTCCCGATGCATAATAAGCTGATGAAGTATTTGAAAGATCAATCGTACAATTTGTTATGGTATTGTGATGTGCGTTTGCCCCAAGCCTAACACCATCGGTAGAAGAGCCCGCTTGAGGAACAATATTAAAACTGTCAATAGTCACATAGGATGACCCATATAGAAATATAGTGCTCGCATTTAGCAGAGGGTTGGAAGAAGGCTGTGTTGTTCTGGCAATTGTTGCTCCATTACCACGAAATGTAACCGTGTTTACAGCACTTGAACCGGCTATGGCTTCAATTACGATGCTCTCATCATAAACTACCGAGGCATCTACATCAAAAACTACCGGGCCCGTAATACCCGCTGATAAAGCATTTACAGCGTCATTCAGTGTTGTGAAGTTTCCAAAAGGGCCTATGGTGTACGTCCCTCCAGCTAGCTGAGCTTGCACTCGAGAAGACGTGATTGTTGTGAGTAACAAAAACAGAACGAAGTAATTAGACAGTTTCATATTTTTTAATTTACCAGGTGGTCATTGTATTGAAAAAGAAAAAGCGATTTGGGAAGCTCATTTTTACAACATTGTGTATAGGAGCTGATATTAAAAACAAAGTGCTGGCGAAACTAAATCCAGCAGTATTGCGCGTCAATATTTTATTCTGCATGGGAGCATTCAACATACAGTTTTAGGTGTCTCGAAGTTACACCCAAACGTATCATGTGTAATAGGATTAATATTAGTTTTTGACCCATATTCTACCACAGAAATCTCTTTCATCCAGACATATTCTTAGTCCGGGAGATAAGTGCGCCTTAAGGCATATTCATTACCCTAAAAGGCAAAGCAGCGTTTGAAAACAAGCAGCTATTTACCTCATCATTGAAGAATGAAGGTTAGTGGTTGCATGCAAAACCCTAATCTGACCAAAGCCTGACTGATTCGCCGAATGCCCCCTGCAAAGGAGCTTTCTGTTCACACCTAATATTTAACCCTCTCAACCATAAGTTTCAGAACTAAATGGATTGTACATTAACATCTCTTGAACAGAATAATAACTTACTTAATACATCCTATACACATCAATGAAATTAGCTTAACCCTTTGATAATGCATAAAAACCTTTTGCCCTCTTCCTTTGCACAAAATCTAAAATTAATTCTATGAAAAACTTTTTTACTCTTTTAGCCGGTTTGGCATTCATTCTTTCAGCCTCAGCTCAATCGACATACTTCGATCGGGCTATATTAGGTACAGGCGGAACTTTAACGGATACACTGGACAACGGTACTATTATTACCCTTGACCTTTCTACTGATGATGTCGAACAAGAAAACAACGAAGTAGACAGCTACTTCGATGACGATCTTGATCTTGGATGGGAAGGAGCACCTGAAGATGAGAGCATTCTTAACATGGGACTACGCTTCCAGAATATTCATATTCCTCAAGGTACTGTTATTGATTCTGCATTTATTGTTTTTCATGCTCATGAAGGCAAAGCGGCAGAGGATGTGGCTCAACTTACCATTGTAGGAGAGGCCACCGATGATGCGCTTACTTTTGACGATAGCCCCACTGGTTTCACAGATAGCTATCTCCTTACAGATGCCCAAGTACGACTGCTGAAGTTGATTGGACCGTCGCTGAAGATTGGGTAATCTGGCAGCCTTACAAAACCTCCGACATCGGTTCTATCGTTCAGGAATTGGTAGACAGACCGGGTTGGACATCAGGAAATGCCATGGCATTTATTATGCTAGGAGAGGATCAAGGCCCCAGCATTGTTGAAAATGCGAGAGAATTCACCTCATTTGAAAACATCGCTGATCCTGATGATGTCGATCCTGATGGAAATCCCGGTGACGGAACCAACCACCCCGAAAGAAGGCCTTTTATTCAGATCTACCATCAAGGACCAGCATCTGCGATACAAGATGTTACCAGCTCTGTTTTCAAAGTGTATCCTAATCCTGCACGAGATGGACAATTTACCTTAAATCTCATGAACGGTGGTGTTGCACAAGCTGAGATAATCAGTGCTTCAGGCGAGGTAGTTGGTACCTACACCCTGAATCAACCAACCAATTTTCTTGATGCCACAAAATTTCCAACCGGAATGTACATCATCAAGGTCATTCAGGACGGAGAATCATATACAAAGAAACTCGTGATCGAGTAATTCAATGAGCTAAAATTCATTTCACGCGAAGCCGGATGACCTCCGGCTTCGCTCTTTCTTTCGGTTATTGCTCATGAAAAAAATCAAAACACTTTTTATTATTGGTGCTTTTCTACCAATACTTGCGTTGGGTTCAAGATTAGAAGGGGTTGTACGCGATGCCCAAACGGGTCAATCATTGCCGGGTGCAACAGTTCACGTGAAAGGGTCAACCATAGGTGCAATGACCGATACCAAGGGATTCTACGTTTTGGACAACATTCCTGAGGGTAATCAAATCATTGTATTGAGCTTCCTGGGCTACGAGGATTTTGAGTTCGGACTGAATGCCGTGGAAAAATCGAAATTCACAAAGAATATTGCACTGGTAACGTCGTCAACGCAGCTCAATGAGGTGATTATCAATGAAAGGGCAGGAGGTGAAATTCGCACCCTAAATCGCCAGAGGGAAGCTGAAAACATAGTGACCTTGGTATCCCGAGAACAGATACTTTCATTTCCCGACATTAATGCTGCCGATGCCATCCAACGAGTATCGGGCGTTACCCTTCAAAGAGACCAGGGAGATGGGCGCTACGTTCAACTGAGAGGAACCCCTCCGGAATTCACTAATTTTAATGTAAACGGTATTCAACTGCCCTCACCGGAAAGCTCCATAAGAACGGTAGGTATGGATGTCATTAATTCCGGACAAATAGAGACCATCGAGGTAGTTAAAGTTCTGCGTCCTGATATGAATGGAGATGCCATTGGAGGGACGGTGAACATCGTTACTAAAAGGGCTGAGAATCCCAATCCTGAATTTAATTTGACTTTAGCCGGCGGATATAACGAGTTACGAAATACGCCAAATGGTGAAATACAATTTTCTTTCGCCCAGCGCAAAGGGCGAATAGGTTGGCTAATTAATGCTAACTACTTCAAATCACTACAGGGTTCTGATAATATGGAATTTAAGTATGAGAAAGGGGTCTTTTTTGGTGATACCGGAAGAGACAACTATCACATCCAATACAACGAAGTTCAACTGCGACACTACGACATTACACGAGAAAGGACCGGTCTATCTTCTACTTTCGACTACCAGATCGATGAACATAACACTCTGTATATCAGCGGAATGTTCAACCGGTTTAACGACCATGAAACAAGAAGGAGAAAAGTATATACCCTGGATGATGCTACGTCAGAAAGAAATTATTTGTACGGTGGCATCGATCACGATTTAAAAGATCGTACCAAAATCCAAACTCTATCTACCATAAGTGCTGGAGGTAAGCACGAGTTTATGAGGTTTAAACTCAACTATGAGGTGGCATGGTCAAACGCCTCGGAATCTCAACCGGATCGGATGGAGGCTGTCTTTGATAATCCGGGACAAGCCATTTATATGAGTTGGGACAGATCGAATCCTGATTTCCCTACGGTTTCTTTTCCTGATGAGAGCAATGCAGCACTGGCAGATGACTATGACAACTACGACCTTAGTCAACTTCTTTTTGAAAATCATCAGGCAGATGATCAGAATATTATTGGAAAACTTGATCTCGAAGTACCCTATCGAAAGGGGAAACACTCAGGTTATTTTAAAGTGGGAACTCTCGTGCGTTTTAAAGATAAAAGCCGTGATGTAAATGCAAAGAGCTATGGAGCCTATCGAGAAACCTCAAACCTGTACCCATTGCCTGGCGATACCCTTAGTTTGGCAGCAATATCGGGAGATTTCTATAACGACAACCTGTTAGATCGCGGTTATGTCCTTGAATACATGCCCGACCCCAATGAAATGCGAGATTTTTATAACCGCTTCCCGACCCTTTTTATTTACGGAGATGAAGGAATAACCGAAACCCTTGAACGATCCTATTCTCAGGATTATACCGCTACAGAAGACGTTCAGGCCTACTATGCTATGGGAACCTATAATATCGGTAAGTTGATGGTTCTGGGAGGGTTGCGTTACGAACAAACCCGAATTAGCTACACCGGTAACCAGATAACCAAGATATCCTCAGGGTATTTTGACTCCCTGCTCACTGTTACAGATGAACGGCAAGAAGAATTTTATTTACCCAATATACAAATCAAGTACAGCATTACACCTTTCACGAATATTAGGGCGGCACTAACCTATTCCTACGTGCGTCCAAATTTCAGAGATGTGATCCCCTATCGCTTACAGCAGGAAAGGAATGAAGTGAGTTTGGGTAACCCTAATATCAAATATGCGACTTCAACCAATGTTGATTTTCTGGCCGAACATTACTGGAAGGGGCGCAACATGATCAGTGGCGGTATCTTCTACAAGAATATTCAAGACTTCATATTTAATTTTAAGATTCATGGTTATGAGGGAGACCCCACCGAATCGAACTACAGCAAATTGCAAATCGAAGTACCCAATAATGGTCAGGATGCCTTTGTAACAGGATTAGAACTTCAGGCACAGACTTTCCTTTCATTTTTGCCCGGACACTGGAAAAATATTGGAATCTATTCTAATTACACTTACACCTATTCTGAAGCGCAGATTCTCAAAAGATATCCGGCCAATCAGAACATCAACGTCGTTGAATTAGGTGGAGATTATTCAGAGTATTTTGACACCGCCAGCCTGGAAACACAATACCCATGCCGGGCCAGTCTCCTCATGCCCTGAATCTGGCACTTTTCTACGATTCACCTAAAATATACATCAAAGCAGCATTCAATTACAGCGATTCCTACCTGCATACCCTTGGTGTGGACTCCGATCTGGACGAGTACTACGGATCTCAACTTCGTTTGGATATGAACGGATACTATCAGGTCAATCAGGTACTACAAATCTTTGGTGACGTCCGGAATATCCTGAATACACCACTGCGTTACTATCTAGGACCTCCGGAAAACCGTCGAATTCTTCTTACTGAATACTACTCCTATTCAGCCCGCTTGGGAATACGCTTAATATTTTGATAATGAGATACTTGTACATTTTTTTCTTCCTGATATTGATTTTTCCAGGATGTGCTCCGGAAAACCAAAACACTTCAGACAACCCGGATATTGAGCGGAAAGAGCCGTTTTTTTTCAGTGTTACGGCAACACACCAAACCGATGCCGGTCTTGCACTGAATGATCAGGATGCCATGGATGATGCGGCCATTTGGTACAATACACAAAACCCAGAGCAATCGCTCATTTTAGGAGCAAACAAAAAACTTGGCCTGGAGGTCTATGGACTGAGAGGAAGTAGAATTCTGACCGACAGTGTGGGGCGAATCAACAATATCGATCTTCGGGATGATTTCCAATATATGGGCCAACAAGTTGCTGTGGTTGGAGCCAGCAACAGAGATAATGTGGGAATTGACCTTTGGGTGATTCATAAAGATCAGGTCAAAATCGAATATGTAACCAAGGGTTCTATTCCAACCGGTTTGAACGATGTATACGGCTTCTGCATGTACAAAAGTCCCGTTGACCAGAAGCTATATGCCTTTATCAACAGCAAAACCGGAGCCATTCAGCAATGGTTGATTCATGCCAATGGAGCCAATATTGAAGCTCAGCTACAAAGAACTTTAAAGCTGGAAACTCAAGTCGAGGGTATGGTGGCTGACGATGAGCTGGCAAAACTCTATGTGGGAGAAGAAGATAAAGGAGTTTTTGAGTTTGATGCAGAGCCTGATGCACCTGTTGAAGGAAGGTATATTCCACTCACGGGCGAAGACAATTCCGCTGTAAAGTATGATGTGGAAGGATTGACGCTTGTCTATGGCAAGAATAAGACCGGATACCTCATAGTAAGCAGCCAGGGAAACAACACCTATGCGGTTTTTGAACGAAGCGAACCCCACAAATATCTCGGTAGCTTCAATATTGTTGACGGTCAATTCGATGGCACTCAGGATACCGACGGTATCGATGTTTCCACAGATTCTTTCGGCGACATTTATCCTAACGGGTTCTTCATCGTACAGGATGGATTCAACACTGAAAATGGCGACACCGTTGCTCAGAATTTCAAGATGGTGGATTGGAAAACCATTCTTGAAGGTTTAGAATAATTCTTTCAGGCTCCGGTGATTTAACCTTCAAATCAACCAACGGAGAAGAATTACTTCGGAATACAAAAAGCATACGAGAAAAAGCGGTTAGGTTTGTCCTGAAAATCGTTAATCTCATATTTCATGAAGTCATTTTATACTTTGATTATAGTTCTGTTTAATTCACTTCTTTCTTATGCTCAATTTGTAAACGAGTCTGGAATTACTTTGGGAGGAACAGATGATGACTGGGGAAGGACCATACTCAGTGATTCGAGTGGGAATCTTGTTATGGCTGGAATCTTCAGTTCTACAGTAGATTTCGATCCAGGCGCTGGAATATTCAATCTCACATCAAATGGGGGTCGAGATATTTTTATTCAGAAACTCGACTCTAATGGAAATCTATTATGGGTAAAACAAATTGGTGGACAGGGAACGGATGACATACAAAACATGATTCTTGATGATAAGGGCGCCATCTACCTTACTGGAGCCTTTCAGGACACTGTGGATTTCGACCCCGGGTTAGACACGTACAACTTGATTTGCTCTGCAATAACCAATGCGTTCATCCTAAAATTGGATGCAAATGGAAATTTCGTTTGGGTAAATCAAATTTCAGGATCAAGAACAGTTAAAGGTAATGCCATTACCATTGATGTCAACGGAGATTTAATAACTACCGGTTATTTTACGGAATCAGCATTTTTTGATGACCGCACCTCTATAGATACCCTTACCTCTTTAGGCGAATTAGATGCCTTTTTTTATAAAACCGATACAATGGGCAAAATAAAATGGATCAAACATGTTGGAGGACCGGAGCATGACCAGGGAAGCGCTATTGCTACAGACCTTGCAGGCAATATTATTATAATGGGCTACTTTGATGACACGGTTGATTTTGATCCGGGGCCGGGTACTGAGACCAGAACCACGAATGGAGCTGGCGATGTTTTCATCCTTAAACTTGATGCGAACGGCAACTTCCTGTGGGTCAATCAAATAGGAGGAACGAATAATGACTATAGCAATTCCATTCTAGCAGATGAGAATGGAAGTATTTACGCTTTGGGACGTTTTACAGGAACTGCAGATTTCGACCCAGGTCCGGGAACAGTTTCTCTAACGGCATTAGGGGCAGGAGACATGTTCATACAAAAACTGAAATCCGATGGAAATCACATATGGGTAAAGCAAATCGGAGGAGCAGATTCGGCAGTAACATATGCCAATGGCTATTCTCATTTTCTCGATCTTCAAAAGAACATTTACATTACCGGAAATTTCAGACAATCTGTCGATTTCAATCCTGGAATAGAAGCTAAAAAACTTATTTCAAGAGGTGAATACGATATCTTCATCCAACAACTGGACTCAAATGGTAATCTGAATTGGGTAAAACAAATTGGTAGCTCAGACTATGACGGAGGATATTCCATTTTTCCTGACCGGGATGGACATTTTTATATGTGTGGATACTTTGGTCAAACGGCTTATTTTGATTGCGGCCTTGGTATAGATAGTGCAACAAACAATGGTGAAAGAGATATCCTCTTGCTAAAAATATACCCCTGCCTTCCGACAACCATCGTAGACGTTTCTGCCAATTTGGATGGCGTAACCATTACCGCAGGAAGCGAAAATGCCTGCTACCAATGGCTTGATTGTGACGAAGAGTTCGAAGCCATATCGGGTGAAACCAACCGCAGCTATACTCCAACAGAGAACGGATACTATGCGGTAGAAATTACAGAGAACAACTGTATTGATACCTCCAAATGCATCATGGTTGAATTGACAGGAATCACAAAATTTGGTTCCAATGATGAACTATCCATTTATCCGAATCCTACAAACGGAAGGATCTTTATAGAAGTAGGCTCTCAAACAGGGCCCGGCACTCTAATCATATCCGACATAATGGGTAAGACCATTTTACATCAGGAGTTTAATGCAATACGACAATTGGAAATTGATATTCAGGGCCCTTCAGGAATGTATTTTTTGGAATTCATTTCGGATAAAAGAATTCAATCAAAAAGGATAATAAAAAGGTGAAGTTCCCGGCTTAGACCAGTTGTTTAGCAGTCCTTCCTCCTACCACATATTCCTTGCATCAACACCTTGTATATCGGTAACTTAGTACGGATTTATTGTTGGAAACCCTAAATCTAAGTTTGTATGCCTGAAACTAAAAGAACACTTAATCCGAGAACAACATTTTGGAAATGCGGAGCTTGCTCACATGCCATGTTTCATTTATTAAACCATGAGTTTGATAATGAAAAAGAGCAGGAAGAAAAAGCCTCAGATCTGCTTGCAGGAGGGATTGCACAAAAGGGTGAGCAATGTGGCATGCTTTGGGGTGGCGCTCTCGCCTTAGGAACCGAGTCTAATAAACGTTATGGAAATAAAGATTTAGCAACGGCTCATGCTATTGAAGCGTCCAAACAACTCGTAGCATCATTTGAAAACAGAGCCGGAAGTTCAAACTGCAGAGATATTACCCAGGTAGATTGGGAGAATAAGCTCGAAATGACTTTGCATATGCTCAAAATAGTAGCAAGAGGATTTATCTACAGCCCGTGCTTCAACCTTATCACGAAATGGACACCAGAGGCAATTGAGGCCTCCGAAAAAGGACTCTCTGAGCCAGTAGATATATCTGCTCCATGCCTGAGTTGTGCATCGCAAGTGGTTAAACGTATGGGAGGAACGGAAGAAGAATCGGTAATGGTAGCCGGTTTTGCCGGAGGACTTGGTCTGAGTGGAAATGCATGTGGTGCCCTTGCTGCCGCTATTTGGTTCAAAATGCTTTTGTGGAGCAGAGACCATCCTGGAAAAACACCTAAGATGATGAAGAACCCTGATGTTGAAGCCATTATCAACAAATTTCTAACGCAGACGGATTCTAAGATGCTCTGTAAAGACATTGCTCAAAAAACTTTTGGGAACATTAATGAGCACACTGAATATCTTAAAAGTGGAGGTTGCTCTGAGCTAATTGAAACACTGGCAAGTCTACCATCTACCCCTTCTCAAATGTCAGTACCTTAATTATTTAAATCACTTCGCGAGCGACAAGAAAAAACATAAATTGTGGAACAACCAGAGAGAAAGAAAAATCCAAAGTTTTTAGAATATGTTTATGAGCTAAATGAGGGTGTTGAACTCACTGAGGCTCTTGCACTAAGTTTGAAAAGAATCGATGGTTTAGATATCGCCCAACTAAATAGAGTTGGGTTGAAAACGTATGAAAAAGATAAATGGACGATTCATAAAATATTGCAGCATCTTATTGATTGGGAGCGAATCTGGTGCTTTAGAGCAATAATTTTTGCTCGCGATGAGGGAGCCATACCTGTGGCGCATGATCAAGAAATCATGGCAGAAAATTCAAACGCAGATGAGCGATCTAACGAGCAGTTGATAAATGAGCTTCGTATGGTTCGAGAATCAACAATAGCGTTGTTTGGTTCATTTAATAAAGCATTACTTGACACCAACTGTGTTTTTTTTGAATACGAAATGCCTCTTTTTGCAATTGGGCTTACTATTCCCGCTCATCAAATACATCATTTTAGAATAATTCAAGAAAGATATTTACCATTGGGCAATTTAGAATAAAACGTTCACTCAAAACTCTGTTGCGAGCATTGTATATGCGATAGGTCTGAAAAGGAGACAAATTCAAACGTATCAAATTACTCTATGAATTTTATTGATCTTGATTTCTAATACTACCTTAGACGACGAAAGCCAAAACCTTGAATGACTTAAATTCCTTTCGCATTTCCATTGCGGTCCTACCATTTCGGAACCTGAACACTGATACTGAGCACGTCTATTTCTGTGAGGGCATTACGGAAGAAATTATCAATGCACTTTCTAATGTTGACCAGCTCAGAGTCATTTCAAAAACTTCAAGTTTTTCATTCCAAAATAAATCCACTTCCACAAAAGAAATTGCCGAAAAACTCAGAGTAGATCTCGTTGTAGAAGGCAGTGTTCGTATCTCCGGCGAACAACTTAGGATTGCTGCTCGTCTTACGGATCCAAATGATGAATCCCTGATTTGGACTCAGACATGGAACCGCAAACTGGAAAACCTGTTTGACATTCAAGATGAAATTAGCCTGTATATTGCCGATAGATTGAGAGAGCAATTTGGCCACTTAACAATAAAAGAACACCTGGCAGAAACGCCTACACGAAATTTAACCGCTTATGAACATTTTCTGCATGGGAAAAAGCTATTTAACAAATGGAATCCCGTAAGCAGCAACGAGTCGATCCAGTACTTTGAGAAAGCTCTGAGAATTGACAATCAATTGATTGATGCCTATACCGGGCTGGCTGATGCCTATTCTTTTCTCGCCATTGCAGGGTTCGCACCCTATGAAGAAGCCTGGCAAAAAGCCATAGATTCTTTAGAAAAAGCTAAGAAAATTGACTCTGAGAACGCATCCTTAAATTACCTCCTCGCCAATCATGCATTCTTCACAGAAGCAAGCTTTGCCAAAGCATTTGAGCACATTCAAAAGGCGCTGGCGAACAAGCCAAATCACTCGGACAGTCGCAATTTTATTTCCTTTTTTCACTTGTTAGAAGGAAACATCCCTCTTGCCAAGGAACATCTTCGTTATGCCAAATCAATTGACCCTTTAAACCAGGAAACGAAGTTTCATGAAGCCCATTTCCTATATAGGACTGGAAATCTTGAAGACTCAAAACAACTATTGGCAGAACTCCTGGTAGAAAATCCGATGAATGTGCCCGCTCAAATCACATTAACATATGCGTTGATAAAAATGAAGGCATATGATCTCGCTCAAAAGCATTTGGATGAAATACCAAAAGAACTCATGATGCCTGATGAGCGATTGGGTTTGGAATGACTTATTGCCAACCTTATTGGATCATCTCAAATTGGAACGAAGTTATTATCCAAACTTAGAACCAGTGCAGCCAATGACACCTCCTTTCAGGCTCATTCTTATCTGTACATAAACCTTGCTGCGCTTGGTCTCTTTGACGAAGCCTTTGAAATTCTAGAGAAGCTTTTTAGTCAGAAGTCTTCCATACTTCTGCTCGCCTTTAGTGATCCTAACGCAGAACCTATTCGAAACGATCCGCGCTATCAAGTCTATCATAAGCGTATATACAACTATGTACATAAGGTATCCTTAAAAAGTCGAACAAATACCTCAGCTCTGGATGACAAAACGGCTGAAGTAATAGTTGACAAACTACGTCAGTTCGTATTGCAGGAACACCCCTACCTCGACCCTTCTCTTACGCTACGCTCCTTAGCCAGTCAAATAGAAGTTCACCCTAACCAACTCTCCTGGTTATTGAATGAACATATCGGTAAAAACTTCAATGAATTCATTAATCAATATCGCGTAGATCATTTCAAAACTCTCGCTATTGACCCCGGCAATCGACATATTTCAATTCTAGGTCTCGCTTATGAAAGTGGTTTCAACTCTAAAACCGCCTTCAATACTGCTTTCAAGAAAATAGCCGGTATGACACCCAAAGCTTTTCAAAAGGGCCAATCCTCTTAGCATAATAAGTTCTGAATTATAATTCTGTCCTTCTTCCTGAAATCCCGAACTCAAAACAGTCTGGCATAAGCTCTATTTGCTTCATAATTCAAAACAAGAAATCATGACAAATCAAATGAAAGCAATTGTAGCAAAGGGATACGGAACTCCAGATGTATTCGAATTAAAAATGGTGGAAAAACCCGAGCCCAATTCCAAAGAAATCCTCGTGCGGGTAATGACCTCCTCAGCAACCCGGGCAGACTCGATGATTCGAACGGGCAAGCCCTATTTCGGCCGGCTATTCCTGGGATTCTTCAAGCCAAAAAAGCCGATACCCGGCACGGGATTTAGTGGCATTGTGGAATCGGTAGGTACCGACGTCACCGTATTTAAAGCTGGAGATCGTGTATTTGGCGAAACCAAATTCGGATTCAGCTCCAATGCCGAGTACCTCACCATTTCAGAAGAAAGCGTGGTCCTTCAAATGCCAGAAAACATGGACTATTCCGAGGCGGCAAGTTTTGCTGATGGCCATCTTACCTCGTTTAATTTCCTCAAAGAAATTGGGAAGGTGCAACCCGGTCAAAAGGTGCTCATCAATGGGGCTTCCGGTGCACTGGGTACGGCCGGAGTACAAATAGCAAAACACCTTGGAGCAAACGTGACCGCAGTCTGCAGTGAGAAAAACATCGGGTTGGTCAAATCATTGGGCGCAGATGAAGTTATCGACTACACCAAGGTTGATTTCACCCAAGGGAATCAGAGATACGACCTTATTTATGATACCATCGGGAAGAGCTCGTTCAAAGCATGTGCGCCTGTTCTAAATGAAAACGGCCAATACCTTTCACCTGTGCTCAATGGGAACTTGATCTGCGACATGATCCGAACTTCTCTTTTTGGATCCCGAAAAGCCAAATTCGAGGCAACCGGTTCAAATTCAGATTTACGGCTAAACGCGTTGCTCAAAGAGGTGATTGACATCTATCGTGAAGGTCAGCTGAAAACGGTCATCGATCGTCAGTTTCCTTTAGAAAAACTGGCCGAAGCACATCGCTATATTGATGGTGGACACAAGAGAGGAAATATCGTAATCATCAATGCCTAAGGGGTTTGGTCATCAAAAGTTATCAATCATGAATGCCAATATATTCAGACTTACAGGACTGCTCTATCTAATGGTTATACTACTGGCTGGATTTAGTCAGGGATATGTGCGAGGTACCCTCATCATTCCGGGAGACATAGATGCTACGGCTGCCAATATCCTCGGAAATCCGGAACTGTATCTCGCAGGAATATCCTTCGACTTAATAGCCTTTATTCTTGATGTGATCATTTCCGTACTTCTCTATCAAATGTTTAAGCCATTCGGAAAAACACTTGCACTTGCATCGTCATCTTTGAGGCTTATCGCACATCCGGCTATTGGCAGTTTGAACCTGTTAAATCATTACCTCTCATTCCATGTATTGAATAATCCAGATCAGTTCTCTTCTTTTTCAGAGGGTCAACTGCTCGACCTAAGCGCCATGTTCATCCATGCTCACGGCTACGGATACATGATAGCAGGTGGGTTATTTGGCGTTCATTGTTTGCTTTTGGGCGTTTTAATATTAAAGTCAAACATCATCCCAAACATTTTCGGTGGCTTTCTGATCGCCTCTGCTGCAGGGTACATCATTGAAACGTTTGGAAACTTCAATCTACCCGGGTATGAAGGCTACACCGCTCTTATTGTGGGGGTTTCCGCAGCCATTGGAGAAGTTTCGTTCACAATATATTTACTCATCAAAGGCCGACAATAGTTGGCCTTTTCATCTCTCTAACAATAAAAAACAATCGAACAAGATACGTTCTAACAACAGGTATTTCACTTTTAATCATACTTTAACCTGAACAGCGCTTAGGGAGTTGTAGCCAGTTTTTCTCTATATTTTTTCTCGATTATACTTGCAAAGGCTGTTTTGTCATTCCGCAGCAGCTCAATAGCCTCTCCATCAACAATAGTTGGATGCATGTCCCTGAGGTGACGATCACTCCAAGTCGCAAGCTCAACAAGTATAGATGTCAGTGCCAGACCCTTATCGGTTAATAGGTACAAGTTGGTCTTTTTATTGTCGGGTCGCTTTGTTTTGATGATAATTCCCACTTCCTCCAAAAACTTGAGTCTGTCGGAAAGAATGTTGGTAGCAATGGCTTCTTCACTTTCCGTAAAGGCTTTAAAGGTCTGTTTATCTTCAAATAGCATTTGCTTTACGATGACCAATATCCACTTATCCCCAAGAATGTCAAGGGCTGAAGTAAACGGACAATCACATCTGAATTCAGGACTCATAGCATTAAGGCACTGTTAAATTTCCCTTGCAAAATGAAAGTTTATCTGATATTGCTTGCATAACGCAACTAATAATATACTTTTGCTTGCAAATCAAAAGTAATAATTAATCCTCAACTGAAAAAAACATGAGATATGCAATTATTGTATTTGTGCTGTCAGGTATTCTCGCTTCCTGCGCAACAAGTCAATCTAAATCAAAAAGCGAGCAAAATGAATCACAAGTAATACATATGAACAAAAAAGAAACGGTTGGCACTTTTTTAGGCGCTGTTTTAAAAAACGACCCAGCAACCATGCGAAAACTGGCTAACACCGATTACATCCAGCACAACCCATTTATCCCAACGGGTTTAGAACCCTTCATACAAATGCTACCAGTACTTCAAGAAAACGGAACGACAGCTGAGAATATTCGGATGTTTCAAGATGGTAATTATGTGTTTATGCACAACATATGGAGGAATGCTAAACCATTTGGAGCAGACGAAATGGTATCCTTTGATATTATCCGGATAGATGATAATGGCAAAGTGGCCGAACATTGGGATGCCATGGCTCCATTAGTACAAGAAACTGCCAGCGGAAGGTCGCAGACTGATGGTCCGACTGCTGCATCAGAATTCGACAAAACTGAAGCTAACAAAGCATTAGCTAAGATGATGGTCGAAGATATTCTGATGGGCAAAAACCCGAACAAAATCACTGAGTATATCAGTTCGGAACAGTATGCACAACACAATCCTGGTATTAAAGACGGTTTGGCCGGTATTACTGAAGCAGTTGAATATCTCACTTCTCAAAACAACATGTTCAAGTACACCAAGATCCACAAAGTTTTAGGTGAAGGAGATTTTGTGCTTACCGTGAGCGAAGGAGAATGGAATGGCACGACAAATGTCTTCTACGATTTGCTGCGTTTCGAAAATGGAAAAGCTGTTGAGCATTGGGATGTAATTCAGCCCATTCCTACCGAAGGCCTTGCAAACGACAATGGAATGTTTGGATTCTAATCCACCCTTCAAAGTTCTTTTTTAAAAATCCAGAATTGTTTTCACCAGCGGTTCTGGATTTTTGTTATTCCTAATTGGTTGCGGCAGCGAACTGATGTGCAGAAGCAGTATTTGGCTCTTGTCTTCTCAGTTTGATCTCGACTTGTTAGATTGGAGCTAAAGACCACAAATTCGTAAAAGAAACCACATTTGCCGCAGTCCTCCGGGGATTTTAAGATTTAGTAGTTTTCAAGTCGTATTAAATCCGGAACGATAGGCCCTGCTCTATCATGTTGATATTGGTCGATTCGTGTCTGGTGAAAGAATAAAACCTTGAATTTGTGAAAAGATTTCCATCATCATGAAAACAACTGCTCAACTCGCAAACAACTACCGTCAATTCTACTTCGGCCCTAACTGGGCCGCATCCCATTTCAGGGAGCAAGTCATGGATATAACTATTGAGGCGGCCTTCATAAAAATGGAGGGTTCTCATTCGATTGCTGAGCTGGTGTACCACATCCACTACTACACCCGTTCGGCTGCCGGGGTGCTCAAAGGTGGGCCTCTTGAGGGCAAAGACAAATTCAGTTTCGACGTGCCTATCCTGGCATCACAATCAGAATGGGAAAAATTCCTCGATCAAATTTGGAAAGAAGCCAAAGAGATGATCGTGCTTATCGAAAATCTACCAGAAGAAAGACTTTGGGAGACCTTTGTAGAGCAAAAGTATGGCAACTATTTTCGTAACCTTTTTGGACTCGTTGAGCACGGATATTATCACCTTGGACAAATCGCGCTGATCAAAAAGCGGATTCGTCAATAAGCGGAGTTTATTCAATAATTAGATCAATCAATCTTACTTATTGTAGGGAGTCTTATACCTGATATACATTTGCACGAAATTCCCAAATATGAATATGAAAGCTGCACTTGCACTAATTCTACTTACATTTTTTCTTGCATCCTGCGATGAAGGAGAGCCTAAAGAAAAACAAGAAGGTTTAAGCCCTACTGAGCAAGCCTATGCAACCGATTGGTACAACAAAACCAAAACCATGTTTGGGGCGCTTCCTGAAGCTGCCGACCCTGGCACCGCTAAGGCGAAATTGGGAAAGAAATTGTACTACGAAACTGCATTGAGCATTAACAATACCAAATCGTGTAACAGTTGCCATATGCTGGATCAGTACGGTGTGGACAATCTGCCAACTTCACCCGGGCACGATGGTACTTTAGGAGAAAGAAACAGTCCAACGGTCTACAACGCATCATTTCACATCGCTCAGTTTTGGGATGGTAGAGCCGCAGATCTTAAAGAACAAGCCAAAGGACCGATTCTAAATCCAATTGAAATGGGTATACCAGATGAATCTACTGCGGTTCAGCGTATTTCCGATATTCCGGAATATTCTGAATTGTTTGCGGCTGCATTTCCCGATGAAGAATCGGCCATCAGCTATGAAAATATTGCAGAGGCTATTGGAGAATTTGAGAAATCTCTAATTACACCTTCCCGCTTCGATGACTTCATGAACGGAGATATTGAAGCACTTTCTCAAGAAGAAATCAATGGTATGGAAACCTTTGTGAGTGCAGGATGTATCACCTGTCATATGGGACCAGGGTTAGGTGGTAAGATGTACCAGAAATTTGGACTGGTACAAGGGCCGTACTGGGATTATACAGGATCGGAACATCACGACCGTGGCAGAGCAGAAGTAACTGGAAATGAAGCTGATGAGTTCTTCTTTAAAGTGCCTTCGCTGAGAAACATTACTAAAACTGCCCCTTATCTCCACGATGGTTCGGTAGAAAACCTAACCGAAGTAATCAGGATCATGGGCATTACGCAACTCGGTAAAGAACTCTCAGATGAGGAAATTTCATCCATAGAAACCTTTCTCAACAGTCTTACCGGTGATATTCCTGAATACGCATTAAATCATAGCGAACTGACTTCAAATTGATTTCGCCTACATCAGTTTAAGGGTAAGAACATGTGCCGGGTTTAATGCTATTTTTTTAGTCTTCGTTCTTTTTTTAAAGCAGCAGATATAATCCATTCAATCTGACCGTTGGTGGACCGAAATTCATCAGCAGCCCACTTTTCCACAGCCTTAAATAGTTCAGGATCAATACGTAAAACAAAGGCTTTTTTAGCAGCCATGTTATTGATGTAATGTTCCTGTATTTATTACGGGCGTTGCATCTCGGTCTCCACAAAGTACAACCATCAAATTGCTCACCATCGTAGCTTTTTTATCGTTGTCAAACTCAATAATATCCTTATCCCTTAGCTGATATAGCGCATTCTCTACCATACTAACAGCTCCTTCCACTATCTTAAACCTCGCCGCCACTATTGCCGTAGCCTGCTGTCTTTTCAGCATTGCACTTGCAATTTCCGGCGCATAAGCCAGGTAACCAATGCGCGCCTCAAGCACTTCGATTCCGGCAATTTCCAATCTCTCTTTTAATTCACTCTCAAGATCTTCATTGACTTCCTGTATCCCCGATCTCAATGTAATTTCCTTCTGATCATCATCAAAATTATCGTAGGGATAAGATCCTGCCAGTTTTCGAACAGCGGCGTCGGTTTGAACCCGAACAAAATGCTCGTAATTGTCCACATCAAATGCCGCTTTATATGTATCCTCAACCATCCAAACTAAAATCACACTTATCATAATTGGATTACCAACTTGATCATTTACCTTAACTCGTTCGCTATCAAAATTTCTTGCCCTCAGCGAAATGGAAATTGTTCGATAAAAGGGATTCGTCCAGAAAAAACCATTCTTCTTCACTGTCCCTCGATATTCTCCGAACAGAACCATTACCATAGACTTATTTGGGTTCACGATGTAAAACCCTTTGACTAGAAGAATATCTATAAGCGTAAGGATCGCTGCAAAAACATAGGATTCTAACCAAAACAAATAAACGGTTGCCGCAGTTGCTAACGAAAACATAACAAACAGTAAATAGCCATTAATCGGGGAAATAATTTTTTCGTTTTTCATATTACAATGATATTATATTGATATCAAATATAACAATTACTTTGGGTATCTGAAGATTCAAGTCTGAAACACTTCCAATTCTTCGAAAAATATCGGTATAAAATGCTTTTGATTTTCAACTGTCTCATCTAAGAAGCTAAATTTGAGCACATCAACAAAGCAGAATGACAAATACAGTAGCTCAAGTATCAAGTGAATTTCTCGAATTGAAAGATCAACTGACAACCTATTTATACAGACTTTCTGCAAATCACCAGGATGCAGAAGACATCGTTCAGGAAACGTATCTGAAAGTTATAGATAAGAGCAGTGCCTTTCAGGGTAAATCGAGTTACAAAACCTGGGTTTTTGCAATTGCAACAAATCTGGCTAAGGATCATCAAAGAGTAAAAAACCGATGGTCTCTGGACGTACAGGACCAATGCAAGGCTGCAGCCCAATCTAATCCATCTAATGTTGATCGCATAGTGGGTGCTTTCAGTAACCAAACGGAACAAAAGTTTGAACTAGAAGAGCACATCAATTACTGCTTTACCTGTGTGGCTAAGAATCTCGATATAGAGCAACAAATTGCAATAATCCTGAAAGAATTTTACCAATTCTCCAGAAAAGAAATTGGTCAGATTCTGGACCGAACTGAAGGGGTGATCAAGCATTTGTTATACGAGGGTAGAAAAGAACTCCAGACAACATATAATCAGAGGTGTTCCCTGATCAACAAAAAAGGTGTTTGCTACCAATGTGCAGAACTCAATGACTATCTTCAACCCGAAGCAGATGCCGAAATCAAAATCAGCCGGATGGGCATGTCACCCCATCAATCCGATGAGCAGAATTTGAACCGCAGATTTGAGCTTATTAACCAATTAAACCCGCTGAATAGTCCTGGTGCGGAGCTCGAAGATACCATCCTTCAAATACTACGAGAAGCTATTGGTGAAGCATCCAAAGTTGCTTGAGCTCTATTAAATTCGACCGTTTTGGTGGCCCCGTTCGTCTAAAACGAAAGGCGGAATGAAAATTAGTTTATTTATACTTCTCATACTTTCAACAATGACAGAATCAACAGCACAATCAACCCCAAAATGGCTCGATACTACCCTCTACCCTTTTCAAGGAAAGTTCATGAACCTCTCCGTTGGAAGAATGCACTACCTGGATGAAGGAACAGGCGAAACTGTTGTTATGCTGCACGGAAATCCGGGTTGGTCTTTTGAATATCGAGAAGTAACTAAGGAGCTTTCCAAAACTCATCGATGCATCGTGCCGGATCTTATTGGTTTTGGCCTTTCTGATAAACCCAAAGATTGGACCTATCTCCCAAAAGACCATGCAGCCGTTATGGAAGAGTTTCTCGATAATCTAAATCTTGACTCCTTTACGCTTGTGGTAAATGACTGGGGAGGCCCTATTGGATTAAACTATGCCATTAGACACCCAGAGAAGATTAAAAAGCTGGTCATTTTGAATACCTGGTTGTGGGATGTTTCAGATGACAAACACTATCGGAAGTTTAGCAATATGATGGGCAAAGGGGTAGGTAAATTTATGACCAAACACTTTAACCTGTTCGGCAAAGTGGTGGTGAAACAAGCAATGGGCGAACCCAAAAAACTCGATAAAAAGGTCCATCAACACTATTACAAACACATGGAGAACAGTAGTGAAAGAAAGGGCTGCTATACCTTTCCGAGAGAGATTATTGGATCCTCGCAATGGCTGGATTCCCTCTGGCAACAACATACTAAAATCAATCGCATCCCCACCACTTTTGTATGGGGAATGAAGGACATTGCCTTTCGTCCTCAGGAGCTTGACTACTGGGTGGAGCACTGGCCTGATGCAGGAGTTACTAAACTCGAAAATGTTGGGCATTTTCCGCAGGAGGAAGCTCCACAGATTGTTTTAGAGGCCATACTTGAATGAAAACAATCTGCCCACTGAATAAACTGCTTATTGCCTAAGTGTTTGCTCTTCGTCGAAATGTGTTAACGGAATTGAGAAAATCATTTCACCTTTGGCGCATTAGTTTAAAGCAATGAGTTCTAAAGTCATAGTTACCGGTTCAACCGGTATGGTCGGAAAAGCCGTTCTTCTAGAGTGCCTCGATCATCAGGAAATCAGCAATGTGCTGGTTATTAATCGGTCTTCGCTAAACATGAACCACCCGAAACTCAAAGAGGTTTTGGTAGCTGACTTCATGAACCTCCAGAAAATTGAAGAACAGCTTGCAGGATATGATGCATGCTTTCACTGTATGGGTGTGTCTGCTGTAGGCCTAAGCGAAGAAACCTATACCAGGCTGACGTTTGAGGTATCTGAAATATTGGCCAATATGATGAAGCGTCAGAATCCAAATGCTGTATTCACTTATGTATCTGGTGTTGGAACTGACAGCAGCGAAAAAGGCAGAACCATGTGGGCACGGGTAAAGGGCAGAACCGAAAACATGATCCTCAATATTGGGTTTAGAGATGCCTATGCCTTTCGTCCGGGAGCCATTCTTCCCGAACGAGGGGTTAAGTCTAAAACAGGATGGTATAATGCCATGTACGTCATTATGAAGCCATTCTTTCCGTTATTTCGGAAATCCCCCAACGTTGTAGGAAGCACGAGTATTGGCAAGGCCATGATTCAATTATTGCATGAGCCATATCCAAAAAATGTGATCGATCCACGGGATATTGACCGGTTAGCAAACCAGCTCAAGTAAGCAGTCTATGCGTGTAATCTGGAAATATTTAAAGTGGATTTTAATCAGCCTTGGATTCCTTATTGCCTTAATAATTATTGCAACAGCTATATTTATGAATACAGCACCACAGTTCGGTAAAAAACCAAATGGAAATGATTTAGAACGAATAAGCTCATCGAAACATTTTTCTAACGGCAAGTTTATCAATCTCATTCCCACTGCGATGGGCAGTTTCGGCGAAATGATAAGAACTATTCCTGAATTTATTAATGGTAAAAATCTTAAACCCAAAAGTCCAATAGAGACGAGTTTTACTCCTTTCAAATTTGAGCAAGATTCAAGTGCCATGGTAACATGGTATGGCCATTCCGCCTTTAAAATAAGATGGCAAGGTAAAACCATACTCATCGACCCGATGTTCGGCCCGGTTGCCTCGCCAGTTTCCTTTGGCAGTAAACGATTCAGGTATACAAACCCCATAGAATTGGAAACATTTGATCATATCGATGCCATCATCATATCTCATGATCACTACGATCATCTTGATTACCATTCAATCATGAAGCTCAAAGACCAAACGGAACATTTCTATGCTCCTTTAGGCGTAGGCTCTCACCTAAAGTACTGGGGAGTACCCGAAGATCGTATTACAGAATTGGACTGGTGGCAATCTGCTCAATTGGATGACATTCAACTAATTGCAGCACCATCAAGACACTTTTCAGGACGCGGCATAGCTGATAGAAACAGTACACAATGGGCCAGCTGGGTACTTATTGGAAACAAGCAAAAAGTATACTTCAGTGGTGACGGTGGATACGGTCCTCATTTCAAAGAAATTGGCGAAAAATACGGTCCGTTTGATTTGGCCATGATGGAATGTGGACAATACAATCAGGCGTGGCAAGACATTCACATGATGCCAGAGGAAAGTGTTCAAGCTGGAATTGATGTTGGTGGAAAAATACTGATGCCTATTCATTGGGGAGCATTTAATCTCGCCATTCATTCGTGGACAGACCCCATTGAGCGATTTTCAAGAACAGCTAAAGAGAAAAATATAAAAATGATTCATCCTGAAATTGGTCAGAACTTCACCTTAGGGGAAGACATATTCTCGCGGGAATGGTGGAAGCAGGACTAATGTATTATGGCTAAATTCATTCAAATCGATTAATATATATCTAAACTTAACTCTAATGAAAAAAAAAGTAGTAATAACCGGCGCTTCTTCGGGAATTGGGAAAGAAACGGCCCTGGAGCTTATAAAAGCAGGACACACCGTTTACGGAGTGGCACGTCGTATCGACAAGATGCAGGACCTCGTCAAAGCGGGTGGTCATGCGATTGCCATGGATGTACTGGATAAAGACCAGAGAGAAAATGCTGTAAACCAGGTCATTAAAGAACAAGGTCGTATTGATGTCTTGTTCAATAATGCGGGCTATGCCGTTTACGGTGCTGTTGAAACAGTAAGCATTGAAGATGCGAAACGCCAATTTGATGTCAACATATTCGGATTAGCGGAAATGACTAAAGAAGTACTTCCACAAATGAGAAAGCAAAGGGGCGGCACCATTATCAACACGTCATCTATGGGTGGAAAAATGTACACTCCCTTGGGCGCATGGTATCATGCTACCAAACATGCGCTGGAGGGATGGTCTGATTGTCTTCGATTAGAGTTAAAACAGTTTAATATAAATGTGGTCGTTATCGAGCCAGGTGGTATTGAAACTGAGTTTGGAGAGGTCATGTATCAGCCCATGATTGAACGCGCTAAAGGAACACCTTATGAAGAGATGACCACAAAATTGGGTACATCAATGAACGAAATGTACTCCAAACCTGGTTCTCTGTCTAAACCTTCAGTTATTTCCAATGTAGTCAGGAAAGCTGTAGAGAGCACCAAACCTAAAACACGTTATGTTGCTGGTAAGTACGCTAAGCCCATGATGTTTATACGAAAATATCTGGGAGACCGAATTTTCGACAAGGTTGTGATGAGTCAACTCAAGTGAAAGGAAGGTTCCTCAGAGGAGCCTTTTTTATTTACTTTCAACCGCACCTTAAAGATTAATAAATGATCACGCGAAAGAGCTTTACCTTCTCACAAACCATATCATGGTCCATTCACCATATCATTTGGTTGGTAACCGGGGCCACAGTTTTTGCCGTTGGGTACAGATTCGACATTATATCTTTAGAAATACCATGGCTCCCTGTTTCTGTCATTGGCACTGCCGTAGCATTTTACGTTGGTTTCAAGAATAATCAGGCCTACGACCGCATGTGGGAAGCGAGAAAAATATGGGGAGGAATTATAAACAACAGTCGCTCTTGGGGTATGTTGGTAGATGGGTTTGTTAGCGGTCAGTTTACTAAAGAAAAGATATCAGAACAGGAGCTGAGGGCTATAAAAAGAAGATTAATTTACCGTCACATAGGCTGGTTATATGCCCATAGGAGTCAGCTATTGATCCCAGCTGAATGGGAACACATAAAGCAGAGCGGGCTGGTAAGAAGGTATGCAAATAGAATGGTTCGGAAATTTGGTGTTGGGCTTTTCAATGATGAAATTACTGCAATAGAACTAAAGCACTATTTACCCTCCGATGAATTCGATGGTTTGATCAATGCACAAAACACGGCTACCCAAATTATAAATACACAAAGTAGAGAACTAACGCGATTAAGAGAACGCGGTATTATCGAGGATTTCCGACATATGGAAATGGCCAATACATTAAAACAGTTTTATGAGCTTCAGGGTAAAAACGAACGAATCAAAAAGTTCCCTCTTCCCAGACAGTATGCCAACCTCAGCCGCATATTTGTAGGTATTTTCATATTCCTTATTCCGTTTAGTTTGATACCTACTATGATTGAGTTTGGCCCCTGGGGATTTTGGCTCTCTATTCCAACAGCAGCGCTTGTGGGTTGGGTTTACGTCATGATGGAGGTCATCGGTGATTATTCGGAAAATCCATTCATGGGTATGTCCAACGATATCCCTATGCTTTCGCTCTGTCGGACCATAGAAATTGACCTTAGAGAAATGCTTGGCGAGACCAAACTACCTCCTCCAATACAAGCCAAAAACGGGGTATTGATGTAGCTTTGATAAATACACCCTCAAAGTGATGGACCAAAATTCTAATTCGAGAATAAGGCCTAAATCCAGTATCATATTGGGCACAATTGTAATGATCCTGGGGTTCTTAAGTCCATTGCTCATTCCATTCGTCGTCAATTCGACATTATCATTGGGATTAAAATCATTAATATCAGGTCTACTTGCTTTCGGAATACCTGAACTATTTATGCTCGCAGGTGTAGCCATAATGGGCAAAGACGGTTTTCAATATTTAAAGCGTATTCTTAATGTTCTTTTATGGAGGTATGGCCCACCAGAATATGTAAGCCCAATCAGATACAAAATAGGGCTTGCTATGTTCGTCTTTCCTTTTATCTATTTCAACCTAATTCCCTATATAAATCTTGGCTCAGTATTTGACAATAATACTCTGATTATCAATATTTTAGTTCATTTCCTTTGGTTCTCAAGCCTATTCGTTCTTGGCGGTGATTTTTGGGAGAAATTAAGATCACTTTTCTACGCCAGTACTCCAAAGTAATTCCGGTTCTTTGATTAAATACTCTAAGGATATCTATCCGCTTAAAGCCAGACAAGAATTTAAGGCTCAAAAAGAGCATGGAGTCATGCAATAACAAATACATATCTCAAACTACTACCTTATCTGTTTGTTGCCTCAATAACTTTTCCAATGACTTATTTCGTGCTACTTGTATGGACGCTCTCCTGGCTACTCCTGATTCATGTTGGATGGGTATTGAAAAAATACGTGCATAAGATTTCACTTGTTAATCCGGAAGAGCAACAAAATCTACCATAGTATCTATAGGTCGGCTGGTGAAGCAATAGATACTGGAAGAACCCCTAAACTTGCAATTGAATTTATATTTTATAATTAGTACGATAAACAACTGTTGAGCGATTAAACCCCAAACATTGGACTACTACGATTTACTCATAGAATTTCACCTAAACAGCCATCGTCTCGCGCCCGGTAGCGATGACCACACTATGCAGGCATTTGATTTAACCGGCTTTTCAAGAAATGAACACCTAAAAATTCTCGACATAGGGTGCGGAACTGGTGCTCAGACTTTGGCACTTCTGCATCATACCAATGCTGAAATAACTGCTGTGGACAATAGCATCAGCTTGTTGGTAAAAATGGAGGAACGTGCCGTAGATGCCGGGTTTGAAAATCGCATCAGCCCACTTTTTGGAAATATGTCTGAAATCCCTCTGGATGAAGCCACCTTCGATCTGATATGGGCGGAAGGCTCTGTATATAACATTGGGTTTGAAAATGGTCTACGACAATTCAGTAAATTCTTGAAGCCCAATGGAATGATGGTCATTTCTGAACTAGTCTGGATTTCAGAAAATCGCCCCAAAGAAATCGAAGACTACTGGAACGAGAACTACCCTGGAATAGGCACTATCATTGAAAAAGAGGAGCAAATTTCAAATAATGGAATGAGGCTTATCGACTCCTTTATATTACCGGAAAGTTGTTGGGTTGACAACTACTATGAACCAAACTCCCGCAGAACGAAAGAGTTTGTGAGTAAATTCAGTTCGCAAGAAGGTGTAAATGATTTTCTTGCTTTCGAGAAGAGCGAATATGAAGCTTATCTCAAATACAGGGATTATTACTCCTACGCATTTTTCATAATTCAATGTTAAAAGTCATAAGAATGAATCCTATCCCCTATTCTATGATGTTCTTAACCGTGTTATTAAGTGCTTGTTTGCAACAGGAAGATACCCAAATAACACTCATAAAATCACTAACTAAAAAGGGACAATCACCTGTAATTCAGGGAGATACGGCATTCTTTTTTTACACCGGTAATGCAAAGAATGCTTCAATAGTTGGAGATTTTACTGGATGGCAGCCTAAATCAATGCAAAAAATTATAGGCTCAAATATCCATTATCACACAGAGGTTTTTCAGCCCGAAGCGCGATTAGAGTACAAGTTGATTATCGACAACTCTTGGAAAACAGACCCATTGAACGATGATTCGTGCATTACCGATCTGGGGTTTAATTCAGAGGTTAAAATGCCGGAATATCTGGAGCCCGAGTGGATTTATGAAGACGAAGAAACACCAGGGGGAGCATTGTATCAGTTTAATTTAGAAAGCAAAATTTTTGGAAAAACCCGGCCTGTAGCGGTTTATTTACCATCGGGTTTCGAAAAAGAGGCCGAGTACCCGGTTCTTATTGTCCATGATGGATTGGATTATGTGCGTCGTGGCCGGGCACAATTACAACTGGATAATCTTATTCATAAGCAGGTCATTGTGCCTGTAGTCGTCCTATTTGTTTCGCCACAAGAAAGAACGAGAGAGTACCGCGATGACCTCAAAGCAGACTATGTGAGATTCATTGAAGAAGAATTGCTACCCTATGCTGTTTCTCAATACAATATCAAGGAGAAAAAGGATGTCAGAGGAGTCATGGGTTCTTCATACGGAGGCCATATTTCGCTCTATTCGGCAGTCAGGTATCCTGACAAGTACAAATACGTTGCACCGTTTTCACCCTATGTCAGTATTGAGGTTCTGGAGAGCTTGAGAGGTTCAAACTCATGGAAAAAAATCTATTTGCTCCATGGAACCTATGATCATTTGGACAAAATACATTCTAGTGTGGCTTCGCTCAACCAGTTATTTCAATCAATGGATAATTACACATACGTGGAAGAACCAGAAGCTCATAACTACTACTTCTGGCGAAAGCACTTCGCCGAAGTCCTAAAATACTTCTATGGCGATTGTTAGAATTACACTCTTTGTAGCCTTCATCATCAGCGGGTTATCCCTTAAAGGCCAAACCGTCCGCCCTTTAAAACTATCTCAGGCCCCAGCAAGAGTACTCAGTCTTGACAGCACCTTTCTGTTTATCACCCATGACAAAAAGGACGTAAAAATTGATCATTACGATGTCCTTGGAAACCCAGTGGATTCCTGGGGTGCACAAATCTTAAATAATCGTAATAGTCCGAAGGTTGACGACCGCGGCTTATATCCCAAAAGATATCCGCTGAAGGTAATCGCCTCAGATTCGAGTATCTATCTTGTCGATTTATCCAATAGAACGAACATTCAGGTTCTACACCTGACTCCCGGTGGTAAAGTCGATTCTGCAATGGCACCAACGGCTCGAAAAAATAGAAGAATTCACTTCTACTACGCTCATCCATCCATTTCAGGGCTTACCATCCTTTTTACTGAACAGGAATTAGGGTATCACAACAGATTTAAAAAAGAGAAAATCTTCTGGTATGAATACCTGGCTGATGAAAAAATCATAAAGCTCGATTCCATGGAAATGCCCAAAATTCCTCGACCCAGCGCCTTTAACTATTGGCGTATTGCCGGATATCACAATTCTAACACCCTGCTGTATACCACAGACTACCAATTAAAATCAAAGAATAAACCCGAAACATGGTTCTATCAAATAGGAGCACTAAAACGGCATCTTAGGGTAGATTCAGTATGTGTCATTAAAGTCAATACTCCAGAAAAAATGAGGATGAATGGGAAGACCAACCCCCGAACGGGTGGATTCCTAAAACTTTCACCTGATGGATCGAAGATCTTATTTTCAGGTATTTATGGTAAGAATTCTGAAGTCTTCAAGAATAAAGTAGTTAAAGTGGCCCTGTTCTCCATTACAGGAGACTCACTCTGGGAGAGAACCATAGAATTGCCAGATGAACCCTGGCTGGGTGCTGCCGGATATCACAATATCAATCAGCCTTTGGTTTATCTCAATACTCAATTTAATCATGATACAGTTATTCTAACTGTAAAAGATGATCATCGATGGGCAACCTGGAAAATTAACCATGAAGGAAAAATACTATGTCATCAGTTTCAGTTCTGGGAAGATCTCAAACCCTGGGTTAAACCTCCAACTTCCAACGATTTGATTTACCTATACAATACTCATAATCAAAAACTTGAAAATATCACTGACATTCTAAATAGCCCTTCAGAAGAACAGATCGGCTTTAATATCATGAGTCATCTGTTTTATGGTTCTACCCACTATTTCGTTTTCGAAACGGAAGAGAAAGGCTGGTCTATTAATGCCGTTCAGGAACAATGCCCGATCAATACCGCACGAGACGATTAAACTCTTCTTATGCGTCGTACCCAGATTATTTCGGCAAGTTTTCCTGAAATGTGATGCAGCCGACCATCGATTTCGAGATCAAGAGAGTGGTCGTATTCGTACCGCTGAACCACTTTCACTTTTGAATGAAATACCATCCCCATTTTGTCAATCAGGTCGCGGGCTGAAGGATTCTTGTCGCGAAGAGTTACAAACTCATACAGAACTCCATTTTTAGCCTGATTAAGATTCATACGCGGTTCAACTTCGTAATGGCCACTTTTGTCGGGGATTACATTGTCAAAACAGTCTCTTTTGGGGAAGCCTAAGAACTCGTCAAGTCGCTCAACAAGTTCATCGGACTTAATGTGCTCAAGTTGATGAGCAATTTCGTGAACTCCCTCCCGGGAGAAATGCAAAGTGCCAAAGAGGAAAGTTTCCCAAAGGCGATGTTTCCTGAGTAGATTAGCCGCAATCAATTCTCCCTCTTCGTTTAAGCTAAGTGAACCATACTTCTTATGATTAACCAGCTTTTTATCGCCCAGTTTTTTAATCATACCATTGGCCGAAGCTGGTGAAACGTTCAAAAACTCAGCAAGCCGACTATTCGTGGTATCCATTTGTTCTCTTTCAACAGTTAAGTGAAAAAGGGCTTTCAGATAGTCCTCTTCGTTCTTACTCAGTTCCATAACATTTTTTTATTGAGCTATTTTGAACAAAATGTTGAAAAATCATAAACATATTAAACTTGTTCTCGCTAAGGTATTGCATGTTTGTGAACATTATTAAACAAAACCCGTTAAAGGGACACAAATTCAAAAAAGAAAAAATGAAACAACTCGTATTAGCAACTGCAACTGCAGCATTCATTTTTACCTCTTGCGGTGGCGGAGGTGAATCCAAAAAACAAGAAGAAAAACCGGAAGCATCAATGTCGGCCGAAACTATGGACGTGGCCGTGGATGGAAAAGTTCAGTGGGAAGGAACCTTGGTTGGGGTTTATTCGCACTATGGAACTGTAAACGTATCTGAGGGAAATGTAAAAATGAATGGAAACAAAGTCGTTGGTGGTTCTTTCACTATCGATATGACTACCATTACTCCTGAAGATGACAACTACAAACCGGAAGAGGGAAGTACTCCTGAAAAGCTCGTGAGCCACCTAAGTTCGGAGGATTTCTTCTCTGTAGAAGAATATCCTACAGCAACTTTTGTCATAACAGGCTCATCTGAAGATGGAAAGACCCTTATGGGAGACTTGACCGTTAGAGGAGTAACAAACCCTGAAAAAGTTGAAAACTTAATGATTGATGCTGATAAAGGAACCATGACTGGAACTATGGTCGTGGATCGAAAGAAATATGATGTAACCTGGGATCACCCGCTTCAGGAAATGGTTTTGAACGACGATATGCAGTTTGAAATCACACTGATGAAGAAGTCATAATTGTATAAACTGAAATATAGAAAGAAGCTGTCTCATAATTGAGATAGCTTTTTTTTTGCTCAAACAAGACTTGAAACATTGAGTAATTTTGACTTTAAAATTTAAAGATAATGTTCAGGTTCTTATTTCTGATCATGCTTTTAACCACCATCAACTATAACACTCTTGGACAGGAGGAACAAAAGAAAGAACCGAATAAAAATAAAGATTGCTTAGAGGAACAACCTCGGGGCCTTTTTGTAAAGTGCCATTCTTATCACCGCCATAGGGCAGCCATTCTTGTTGGATATACTTTGGTTCCCACCATTCGTGAAGCGGACAATGATGAACAAGGACTTACCTTCTCGGCAACCTTTGGATTTGACTATGAGTACTGGATCAGGCCAAGGTTTGGAATTGCTTTGCTCAATGATATCGAATTGAACAGTTATACGATTCTAACCAACCAGGGAAACTTACTCGAAAGATATTTCAATCTCGTGTCCACTCCCGCTGTTGTATATGAGTTTTATCCTAATTGGTCCCTATTTGTAGGAGGAGGTATTGAATTCGACGAGGTAGAAAACCTTCCCGTAATCCGTCTTGGAACTGAGTTTGAAGTACCCATTCGGAACGAATGGGATGTAGCATTTAGCATGTATTACGATTACAAAAAAGAATACAGCAGTATAACCCTGGGTATAGTTTTTGGAAAACGCTTTGGATATATAGAATAACCCTACCTCACAAAACGATATCCAACCCCCCTTACCGAGTGAATATGAACGGGGTGGCGGGGGTTACGTTCAAAGTATTTTCGGAAGTTTAGAATATAGTTATCTATGGTTCGGGTGGAGGGAAAAACATTGTATCCCCATACTTTACTCAATATTTCTTCTCTTGAAACGACCTGTCCTTCTTTTTCAATAAGTAACTTTAAGAGTTTCATTTCACGTTTCGAGATTCTTTTATTTACCCCTTCCCATGTGGTAATTTCAAAAGCCCCAAAATCTACAGATCCATCGTCGAAGGTGAATACACTTTCGACAGAAGAATTACCGGATTCATCGGCGAACCTCTTTAGTAAGTTCTTTATTCTCAATAAGAATTCCTCCAAATGAAAGGGTTTAGACATATAGTCATCCCCTCCCCTTTTTAGTCCTTCCACTTTGTCCAGATTCGACCCTTTTGCCGACAAGAACATTATGGGTATTTTATCGTTTTCCAATCTGATGGTTTCACAAACATCCAGACCGCTCATCTTCGGAATCATGATATCAAGGATGATAAGATCAAACCTCTCAGAACGGAACTTGGTTATGGCCAATTCTCCATCTGTTGCGAGGGTAACATGGTATCCCTCTAACTCAAGATTAAGCTTGAGCCCTTCGTATAAACCCGGTTCATCTTCAACCAATAATATCCTGATCATGATGCTTACAAAACAAACTTATTTGAGCTTATAAATTACTAATCTCCAACATGAGGTTTATTTTCAGTGTTCATTCATTGTATTTTCGACAGGTGAAAAAAGCCGTTCTGGTTTTCTTCTTGATCTTCAATTATGCCCTTGCACAGGAAGGTGAGTTTCCTGTTTGTGGTTTTGATCAACGTTTGAGAGAACAGATCAAAGAGAACCCCGGTCTGCTTGAAAGAATATCAGCAGAACCTGAATATAGTGCTCGATTTAAAATGGAAAGCGCCGTTATTACGGTGCCCGTAGTAGTGCATATCTTATATTTCAATTCCGAACAAAACTTACCCAAACAACAAATTGAATCTCAAATAGCAGTCCTCAATGAGGATTTTAGGAAGCTCAATTATGACACTGTCAAAATTCCCGATCGCTTCAAAGAATTTGCTGCAGACCCGCAGATTGAGTTTTGTCTTGCCCAATTTGACCCCGAAGGGAATCCAACAGATGGAATAGTAAGAGTTGCTGTTGGAATAGAAGAAATTGGAGCTACAGATAAATACTACAGGGCGAGCACCGGCGGATCTGACATCTGGGATCCAAGATATTATCTCAACATCTGGGTTTGTGAGATTGACGGCAAAACTTTAGGTTTTGCTTATCTACCCGGGTCTACCACAGCAAATAAAGACGGAATTGTCGTTGATTACAGAACATTTGGCACGGTGGGCAGACTTGCAGTAGATCATAACCTGGGTCGAACTACCACTCATGAAGTGGGCCATTATTTCAATCTGCTTCACCCCTGGGGAAACGAGGAAGGTTGCGAGTTTGACGACGGTGTTTCCGATACTCCATTGCAGGAAAAACCTAATGCACACTGCCCGGACGGGCCTAGATTTTCATGTGATAACGCACCGCTAGGTGATATGCATATGAATTACATGGATTACACTATGGATAGATGCTCCAATCTTTTCACCCAAGGTCAGAAATCCCGGATGCTGGCTGCACTGAATAATTACAGGGAAACGCTCTATAGCTCAACAGGCTGCACAGGTCCTGATACTTCTACAAATATTGTGGAACGCGTTGCACTCTTTCCGAACCCCAACAGTCAGGGACTGCTAAAAATTGATGTTCTACTGGAAAAGGAACAAACGGCAGATATAAAACTCTACAGCATCGATGGTCGGGAAATATTGAGCGATCAGCGTGTAGTAAAAAAACGTGTTTTGGAATATCCAATTGACCATTTGCAAAGCGGAATTTACATACTCAATTTCGTTTCAGGCTCCTATAAATCCAGCATGAAATATATTGTTATTCAATGAGTACGAGCAATCTTGAATCATCCCCCGAAGGCATGGCCCTGGTTCGTTTGCCCGAATTGAGTAATGTTGAATTCCTAAAGGTTAATCAACAAGGAAAAGATGAGTTTGCTATACATGCATTTCAGAATAATATAAAACCCGAAATCAAGCTAAGGGGATCCTTTGTGGAGGTTAGCCCACAACATTTCGAAGCTTTAGAAAAAATAAGAAAGTCGCTGAGTGAGCACAATGATGAGTCCGCAAACATAGACCATTCAGGTTGGAAACGCATTGGGGAAAAAGCACTTAACCTATTGAAAAACAAAAATTTAGAGAAAATAGTTCTTTCCAGAAGAATTGACTTACTGGATGGAGGCAGAATTTCACTTGAATCTTCCTTCCAGCAACTTTGCAAAGCGTTACCTCATGCATTAGTCTACCTCCTCTATCATCCCGAAGCGGGAATGTGGATGGGGGCCACACCAGAATTGTTGCTGAAATGGAATAATGGTTTTATTGAAACTGTTTCTTTGGCCGGAACCCGACGTGGTGAAGGAAAACCAAATAAAAATTGGGGAGCCAAAGAATTGGAGGAACAGAAATTAGTGACCGACGAAATTGCTCAAGTATTTCGCAAAAATTGCATTCCATTTACTCTTAGCGATCCTTACACCTTCTCCGCCGGAACCATAGAACACATTAAACAGGACTTTAAAAGTCAGACTGAGGTGCGCCAGTCGGACTACAAAAAATTGCTCAAAGATCTTCATCCCACTCCCGCCGTTTGTGGAAGACCATACGAGCAGGCCGTAAAACATATTCTTGAATTGGAGCCTCACGACAGAAAGTACTACACAGGTTATTTGAGCATTCATAAGGACGATCACCTGCAAAGTTTTGTCAATCTTCGCTGTGCAGAAGTGCACAAAAAGAGCTTTTCTTTTTTTGTAGGAGGAGGTTGGACTGCAGATTCCAATATTGAAAAGGAATGGCAGGAAACAAAAGACAAGTATAATAGCACCGCTCGAATTTTTGAATCATTATTGAATGGAGGGTAAATTAGGAGTCAGTCAGCTGGTTGCTGTGCTCAAGAAAAGAGGAATCAAAAACATTATCATCTCACCGGGATCGCGAAACGCACCACTTATTCTGGGTTTTACAGCGGATCCTTTTTTCTCATGCTACTCTATTGTTGATGAACGCAGTGCTGGTTTTATCGCAATTGGAATGGGGTTAAAGGAGAGTGAACCAGCGGCATTGGTATGTACTTCCGGTTCAGCCTTACTCAACTACTACCCCGCCGTGGCGGAGGCCTACTATCAGAACGTTCCCCTAATTGTAATTTCGGCAGACAGGCCCTCCTATTTCATAGGTCAGGGTTTAGGACAAACCATAAATCAAAAAGGAGTCTTTGAACCCCATATCAGATATGAAGCTGAAATTATAGAGCAACCCTCAAACGAATCCGAAATAAGACAGAACGATCGTAAAATCAACGAGGCAATAAATCGTAGCCTCCAGTTCAACCAGGGGCCCGTACATCTGAATGTACCAATGAAAGAACCACTTTACGGAAAACTGCCCAAATACGTAAACCCTGGCCTCATTAAAATTTCGGAGACTCATACCGAACTTTCAGATTCATCGCTGCATGAGTTCGGAAAAGTGTGGAGAAATTCTAAGCGCATTATGATCATTGCAGGTCAGCAAAACTCAGATTCTGCACTTTGGAAAATATTGGAAAACGTAGCGAAGTATGCTGTAATTCTGACTGAAACAACCTCCAATCAACACTTCAGGGGAGTTTTTGACAATATTGACCGGCTTCTTATGCCCATGAGCACGCGGGAGCTTAAATTATTCCAGCCGGATCTGTTAATCACCTTTGGAGGTATGATTATTTCGAAAAAAATCAAGAAATACCTTAGAGAATATTCACCTCAACAACATTGGCATATTTCTAAACAAACCACGGCCCCGGATCCGTATTACAGCCTTACAGATATCATCCCTATCAAACCATTCTGGTTTTTCCGTCAACTTCATCTGCATACCGGGGATCAAGAGCGTAGCTGGAAAAATGAAATTCAAAAGATCGACGAAAAGAGATCTAAAAAGCATCTTGAATTTATGAATTCCTGCCCCTGGTCAGACATGCAGGTCTTTGAAGTTCTTTCGTCCAAAGTACTACCAGGTACTCAAATCCATTTAGCCAACAGCAGCCCTATCCGGTATGCCCAGCTTTTTGATTGGAAAAGCGGAATTTCTTTCCATGCCAATCGAGGAACCAGCGGAATTGATGGCTGTGTTTCCACAGCGCTTGGCTCGGCAATGGTGAGCCGTGAAACCGTATGGTTGGTCACAGGAGATCTGGCATTTTTTTATGATGCTAACGCACTCTGGAATCGGCACATCCCATCCAACCTGAAAATTATAGTGATAAACAATCAGGGAGGTGGAATATTTCGAATTATTGAAGGTCCTTCGGGTACCGACGTTCTTGAAGATTACTTTGAAACGAGACAATCGAATAGTGTGGAAAAGGTGGCGCAAAGCAGCGGCATTCCATATCACATTGCTACTTCCAAAGAGGAGCTGGAATCAGCCGTTGTAAGTATGATCAGCCGACATAATGAAACGGAAATCCTCGAAATCATTACTCCGAAAGAGGAAAATGATGAGATGCTTAAGAAGTATTTTAACTTTCTGAAGAACAGTTAGTTATTTTCATCAATCACAGATTTCATTGGATCACCCGTGGCACCGATAGGTGATTCGATTCCAAGCAGCATAGATACCGTCGGGACGATATCTTCAGCATTTGTTGGTTCCGATGCTCTACCATCACCTACACCCCACCCCATAAACAACATAGGCACATGAGTGTCATAAGACCATGGGGAGCCGTGTGTAGTACCTTTATGGTCATAACTGTCGGAGATCCAACCCGGCTGCCAAATCACTGCAATATCTCCTGATCTTCTGGGATTCCACCCCTTTTGAACCTGCCGGTTTATTTTCTCCGGGAAGCTCTTGTGCATCAAGTCTTTTCTGGAAAGGACACTGTATACCCCATCAAACTGCATCACATGGTGCATTACCGGGTGAAGAATTTCATGCAGGTCTATGCCCAAATTTTTCGCAAGGTTATGATCGAAGAAAAACTGATTATTGCTATAGCTAAGAAGTAGGTCACTTCCACCGAATTTTGCCTCCAGCAACCCTCTAACCGATCGCTCCAAACTCTTCTCATCATAGTAACCAACCGGCACTCCCCGGTCAATCAGTTCCTGAGGAACCATGGCGACCCCATGGTCAGCAGTTAAAAATGTCAGGTAGTTTTCCTTACCTATTTTCTTATCGAGATAATTAAAAAACACAGCCAGCGTGGAATCAAACCGGAGATAGGTATCCTCCAATTCTACCGAATGAGTTCCAAAAGCATGCCCTACATAATCTGTACTGGAAAAGCTCACAGCTAACAAATCCGGGACATCATCTATACCCAGATTTTCGGCCTCTGCGGCTGCCATGGCCGCTTCGGCTACAAGATCGTTTCCAAAAGGAGTATACTTCAGTGCACCATAGCCCGATTCTTCTTTTAAAGATGGAAGGTCGTAAGGAAATACCGGTTTGCCCCCTTGTTTCAAGCTTTTTTCATAAGGACTGTCATCAGGATTACTCTGGGTATAGGTCTGCAGAGGATAAAGGGTATTCCATGGTGTGCTCATGTACTTATCAGGATATTCTTTAGCATTGAATTCATTCATCCATGCGGGCATCTGAGCTACATAATAACTCGTGGTCACAAACTTTCCCTCTTCAGAGTTAAACCAGTATGCACCGTCCGCCATGTGGCCTCCCGGAAGTATCGCTGCTCTGTCCTTTATACTTACTGAAATAACCTTGGCGCCGGGAAAATGGAGCTTCATCTGATCCCCTAATGTGTTGACTAACAAATTTTTAGGAGATCTTTTCTCCTTATCCTGCTTAGCTCCAAAAACCTCTACCGAATCATCCTCAACGCAGTACATAAACTTCCGATTCACCTTATCGTAGAAGTCGTTTGCAATAATGCCGTGCACCGCCGGCGTAGTTCCGGTATATATCGAGGCGTGCCCTGGGCCCGTATAGGTTGGCATGTAACTGAAGTGGTGATTCTCCATGGAGATACCTTGTTTCATCATTCTGTTCAATCCGTCTTCCCTGTAGCGATTCTGAAACCGATATAAATAATCGTACCTCATTTGATCAACGACAATTCCTACTACGAGTTTGGGATATTCAGCGTCCTCGCTGGCCTTCTCTTGTGTTGGTTTTACACATGAAATAAGAACAAAAAAAGCCAGAAATGCGGATGCGGTTTTTACAAACATGGTACTAATTTGAAGGGAACAAAGAAAAGGGAAAAAGGCAGGTAAGCTAGTTACAAGGAAGTAAAATTGCATTTAAGAATACGCACATTATTGTCTTGGGTTAGATACTCAGGTAACGGTACATCATCTTCTTTAAAAACGGCTACTTCCCTCCCCTTTGCTCTTATTTCAAGAACTTGTGACTCAGTAGGAATTTCATTGTATACCGGAATACCTAAATAAAACATTCCCTGAACAGCATGGCCTCTTGCATTAAAAAGAACAGAATTGTCAGGTAATTTCAGGCTTTTATAAACTTCAGTAATCTCAATCATTTGCTCTCGATAGCTAGTTCTATTTGTCTCATTGGTATAATTCCTCTTTATTGATTTAAAATCGAACCTCCATAGGAGTAAAAGCAAAAGCACTCCGGAAAACAGAATCTGAACAGTTGATCTGGAATGAATCTTTTTTGTTAGGATATTAAAGATGAAGTAGATAAAAGCAGATAAGCTCAGATAAACGGGTATGGATGCAACTAATGGAAAGGAAGTCATTTTGGTAGCTGCCAAGGTGAAAAACAAATACACAATGGCACCCATTCCAATAAGGGAAATCGCTAATTCTTTTTTTGCTGTTGTTAAGTATAATGAAATCAATCCTGGAATAATGAGTAATAAGGCGTATTCCCCATATAATTCATTGAAGTGATCAAAGTGGAAAAGGTAAGTGCCTCCATGCCCTTCGATTGGAATACTGAAATGAAGTGCATTGTAGCTTAAGGCAGAACTGGCCTCTTCTGGAAATCTAATCATGGTGTATATCTGCCAGGGCACGGCAATAGCTGCTGTTATCATCAAGGAAATGAGCAAATCGCCCCATTGCTTCAACTTGAACTCCTTTTTCTGTGCTTTTAGTAATAGCCATCCTGAATAAACCAAAAGTCCAACCAGCCACTTACATAGAATAGCCATTCCAGAAAAAAGGCCTATTAGAACTATCCAGTAATTCTTCTTCGAGTTTTGATACTCGACTAAAGACCAAATACTTAGAGTTGTGTAGGCCAAAAATGAAATATCATTGTGATCAATTTGTCCTCTTCCAGAAATCAGTTCAAATAAATAGAATGAGGACATTATGAGTATGCTCGTGAGCATACCCACTTTTTGGTTAACCAATACTTTTCCAACTCTAAAAGCACCGAGAACCGTGATCGTTAAAAGAATAACACTAGGAAGACGAAGGGCAAATTCTGAATATCCGAATAGCTTAAAGCTCAATGCCATTTGCCATAAGAAAAGTGGTTGTTTGTGCAACCAAATATGGAAATAATCCCATCTATCATAAGACATTTTCAGAACAGGGTCATCATACAATGTGGGTACAAATGGATGTTGAACAAGATTTTTAGCAACTAATGCATGAAAGCGTTCATCCCATAAATTCAGAAATGGATCCAGAGAAGCGGCAAAGCAGAATAAAGAAAATGAGCTTATTGATATGAGCGCAATTGAAGCTCGTTGTTTATTAAAGCTAAACGCAACCCCGCTGGCCATAAGGCTAATTAAACATGCACCTAACAATATCTGCTGCACTGCGGTAAAATCAATATCTAACGAGCCTATCAATATTTCGATAAATTGACGAGCAAGTTATTGAATCACATGCAAAAGTCTTTGATCTTTTGTAGCCTTATAACGTACCTTGCCACTAAATTTAACGCCTGATTTTCATTTCCAAAACTCTAAATTGAAATGGTAGTACTCACAAATAGCCTTGTTATCTTGCTCATTATCATGCACTTATATTTTCTCTATCTCGAAATGTTTGCCTGGACGTCACGGGGACCAAAGGTTTTTCGCGGACGATCGGAAGAATTTTTTAAGGTTACCAAAGAGATGGCAGCCAACCAGGGTTTATACAATGGCTTTTTGGCCGCCGGTCTAATTTGGACATTCTTTATACACAATCCCGAGTGGCATTTTAATGTCTCTCTATTCTTTATTTCATGTATCGCACTCGCAGGTGTATATGGTGGACTCACAACGGAAAAAAAAATATTCTATGTTCAAGGGGTACCTGCATTCCTTGCTTTAATATCTCTCTTCCTATTCGGTTAGATTGATGGATATAAACGCTATTTTCTCTTCACGGATAAAGCATTCTACCCATTTGCTAGCTTTATTTGGCAGTTTACTTTTCACTCTTGGGTTAAGGCCATACTCTTATGGAACGGATGATCAGGCCATCACAGTCCCTTTCTTGATGGAAAAAATGTTACCCGGCACTTTTTCGAATGATGCTCTAATAGACCAAATCCCTTACTACACTTCCCTTTTTTGGGATTCTATAGGCATCATAGCAAAAGTCACCGGAATGCAGCTTGAGTTGCTATTCTTTCTTTTACACAGCCTGGCACTTTACTTTACTTTTTACTTTATTCTTTCTCTTTCACGAATCCTGTTCCAATCTGATCTTACGCAAATTCTCACTCTTTTTCTAGTTGTCTTTTTTCAACGAAGTCTTGGAGGTTTTGAGCTCATTTCTCAAAGCTTATCGAACAGGATAAGCACATTACCTCTTGCCCTATTCGCCTTATTACTTCTGTTGAAGAAAAGACTTGTAGCAGCTTCATTGATTCTCTCCATTGTCTTTATTCTTCATCCACTTACTGGTCTTTATTTCTGGGTATTCTTTCTTGGCTCCTCTTTACTTGATAAGAACCTTCGTCAAATGACAAAGCTGCTCAAATTGCATGCACCATTCCTTATCGTAGCAGTGAGCTTTGCACTAATTAAAATGAATGCCGATGCTAGTCCTCAGGCTATGGTTTCCTTCTGGGCATCGGAACAGTGGTTAGAAATACAGAAAATGAGAAGTGCACACCATTTATTTCCTTCAACATGGAATTTTATGGATACTGCACACAAAATGAGTATTCTTCTAATGGGACTAATTCTATGGTTAACTGCCAAGAATAATCCATATCAAAAAGTCATGATTGGAGGCTATGCGGCCATAATTCTTCTTCTCATTTTCAACTTCATTTTTACGGTAGTAGTGCCAAATTCTCTGGTTATTCAAACAACCATGATGAGGGCATCCACGCTGCTGATGCTGTTCTCTATTATTACCACTGCAGGTGTGTTCTCAGAGCTATTATTAAAAAACAATATCACAAAAAGCACAGCTGCATCTTTACTCATCTTTCTTATCATCTACAATTACGATAGTCTAAACTTCATTATGCCATGGGTGGCATTAACATGGGGACTAACTATTATTCTCCTATTGGCTTATTCAAAGGCTAAAAAAAAGGCTTTGCTGATAGCTTCAATTGTCGTGCTGGTATTAAGTACAACTGCTATGAGCTGGCATTTAAACAAAATCTCAGGGGGATTTAAAATAAGTAGTCGTCAAGACGGGTACTGGCGAGATATGCAGCACTATGTTAAGGGGCATACCGATAAAGAGGCTCTAATAATAGTGCCTCCAGAAAAATCAGGATTCAGGATTGAAGGTGAAAGATCAATCTATGGCGATCTGAAGGATGGCACTATCGGTTTATTTAACGAGCAATATTCGATGGAATGGTGGCAAAGAATGCAGCAGGTAGGAGTAAAATATGAAAGTGGAAAATTGGTAAGCCAGTACACTACGCTTAAGGCAGATGATTTTGTTCAGATTTCAGCGAAGCATAAAGAAAAATACACCGAGATCTATGCTGTTACGGTAAGTCTTCATGAAATTCCTGAATTTCCTATGCTTTACGATAACGGGAGATTTAGAATTTATAGAGTTTTGTAGCCTCATTTTTTGACATGAAAAAGATATTTCTTGTTTTAATATTTGGAACAATTGCGGCTATCGCCGGATATTTTATTGGAAAAACTGCTAAACAACTGGGCCCGGTATTAACAGGGTATGGTGCCAAATGCATGTGCTCGTCAGTTTTTGTAGGTGAACGTGAAGAAGCATCAATTCTTGAAAATGAGCTGGGCAGTTTTCCTTTGTCTTTAGGCACCTACTCCATTGATTACCAAGACTCTATGGCAATAGGAACAGTTTTTGGCTTGGCTAAAGCAGTAGCGGTTTACCGCGACGGTTTGGGGTGTACTCTTGCCCGTGAAATCAGTCCGCAAGAATTCAGAAAAAAGGGAAGATTTAAGGTACCAAGACCTGTTGTTCCCGATACGCTCAGCTGGCCTCTCGGAACCGGAATGGCAGATACCGTGTTTGAAAGTATTGATTATGAAGTTCTTAGAAGCGCAGTTAATGAATCATTTGAAGAGTATGACCCTGAGGTTAAAAGGAATACAAGAGCAGTGGTGGTTGCATATAAAGGGGAGCTCATTCATGAAAAATATAGAAAGGGCTTTGATCAGAATTCCCCGCAAATTGGTTGGTCTATGACTAAAAGTGTGACCAACGCAATGATCGGTAACCTCTCCCTTCAGGGCAAAATTGATGTTTTCAATCGGGCTCCGATCGACGAATGGGCTGATCCAGAAGATCCTAGAAGTGCTATCACGGTCGATCAGTTACTCAGAATGAGCTCGGGTTTGGATTGGGTAGAGGATTATACTACTTCCAGCCCGGCTACCGACATGTTATATAAGTCCGCAGACATGGCAAAAGCGGCTATCGGTGTTCCGCTAAAGCACAAACCCGATGAAGTATGGTATTATTCAAGTGGAACCACCAACATACTCTCCTACATTGTCCGTAAAAAGCTTGATGCTGAATACCATTTATTTCCTTATGAAAACATCTTTAACAAATTGAGAATGAGAACCGTGGTTATTGAACCGGATGTAAGCGGAACCTACGTGGGTTCTTCATACATGTGGGCATCCGCAAGAGATTGGGCAAGATTCGGTCAGCTCTATCTGAATGATGGCTTGTGGTACAATGAGAGGATCTTACCTCCAGGATGGGTAGCGTATAGCGTTTCACCAACAGCAGGTGCGCCAATGGGGGAATACGGAGCTCAGATTTGGCTTAATGCAGGAGAGCCGGGTAACCCGTCAAATCGAATTTATCCCGACGCTCCGGCGGACCTTTTCATGTTCGATGGCTTTGAAGGACAACGGGTTTTTGTAATACCTTCTTACGAACTGGTTATTGTCCGGCTGGGTCAGAACAGCTCAGATGCCTTTGATTTCAATAAATTTCTGAAAAACATCCTTCAAGCTTTCAAAAAAGACCGTTGATGAAAGAGTGGATTCGGGCGATGCGCCTGCGCACATTACCTCTGTCTCTTGCTGGAGTTCTCTTAGGAATTATGCTTGCCGCTTCAGAGGGCTACACCAATGCCACGATTTCCATTCTTGTTATCATCACTGCGGTGCTGCTTCAAATTCTCTCTAATCTAGCCAATGATTATGGAGATTTTATAAAAGGAACGGATAATGAAAACAGAGTTGGCCCCTTGAGAAGTGTTCAAAGCGGAAAGATATCCGCTTCTCAAATGAAGATGGCCATAAAGGCAACTGCGGCACTCGCATTAGCGACGGGTCTCATCATGCTCTGGCTGGCTTTTTCAAACGACCGTTTATACCTGTTTGGAGTTTATCTCTTACTCGGGCTGACTGCCATTTGGGCCGCAATTCGCTATACCACTGGAGAATCTGCATACGGTTATAAGGGGCTTGGCGATCTGTTTGTCTTTGTTTTTTTCGGACTGATTTCCGTTGTTGGGACGTATTCTTTATTCTCCCCTTTTTTCAATGAATTGATTTTTTACCCGGCATCAGCTATAGGTTTTCTTAGTGTAGGAGTACTGAACCTGAACAATACCAGAGATATTGTCAACGATAAGGAATCGGGAAAAATGACCATTGCCGTGAAATTGGGTTTTGACGCCGCCCGAAACTATCAGGTATATCTTTTCCTTGCTGCAATGGCATTTGCTTTGGTATATTCTGTCAGCATAGAAGCAGGATACTTTAAGTATCTGTATATCATAGGTTTAGCTCCACTTCTAATGGTTATTTTAAGAACAAAAAAGGCAACAAAACCTTCCGAATTGGAGCCTTTGCTCAAAATTCAGGCCCTTGGAACGCTGTTGTTCGCTCTTCTGATGGGCATGGGAACGCTATTGAATTAAACGTGCAATTTCCTGTATTTAAATCTTTGGGGTTCAGTCTTGCCCAGTCTTTTCTCCTTGTTGGCTTCGTATTCACTAAAATCTCCTTCGAAAAAATAAGTCTGTGCATCTCCTTCAAAAGCTAAAATGTGCGTACAAACCCGATCTAAGAACCAACGGTCGTGAGAAATGATTACTACACATCCGGCAAACTCCAGAATAGCATCTTCCAATGCTCTGAGTGTGTTGATGTCAATGTCGTTAGTTGGCTCATCGAGCAAAAGAACATTGGCCTCCTGCTTTAGGGACATGGCCAGATGAAGTCGATTCCTCTCCCCTCCAGAAAGTGCACCAACCTTCTTGCTTTGATCATTCCCATTGAAATTAAACTTGGCACAATAGGCTCTCGAATTAATGGTCCTTCCCCCAAGCTCAATGTTATCATGACCTCCGGAAATAACCTCCCAAACTGTTTTTTCAGGATCCAGGTCTTCATGCGTTTGATCGACATATGAGATTTTCACCGTCTCACCGGTGATAAACTGACCAGAATCAGGCTGTTGTTGCCCCATAATCATCCGGAAAATGGTTGACTTCCCTGCCCCGTTCGGCCCAATGATTCCGACAATACCTGCAGGAGGTAAAACGAAGTTGAGGTTGTCGTATAACAACTTGTCTCCAAAAGCCTTTGCTACCTTCTCTGCATTGATGACCTCATTCCCCAAGCGAGGTCCGGGCGGAATAAAGATTTCGAGTTTAGCTTCTTTTTCTTTCATATCCTGTTGCAACATCCGGTCGTAATTTTTAAGGCGTGCCTTCGATTTGGATTGTCTTCCTTTCGGACCCTGACGAACCCATTCAAGTTCTCGTTCTAATGTTTTTCTTCGTTTGGAAGCCTGCTTTTCCTCCTGCTCCATTCTTTTGGTCTTCTGTTCCAGCCAGCTCGAATAATTTCCCTTCCAGGGAATACCTTCTCCACGATCTAATTCCAGAATCCAACCGGCAACGTTGTCCAGAAAATACCGGTCGTGTGTGACCGCGATGACCGTTCCGGCATATTGCTGAAGATGATGTTCTAACCACAATACTGCTTCGGCATCGAGGTGGTTCGTTGGCTCATCAAGAAGAAGAATGTCCGGTTCCTGAATCAGAAGTCTGACTAAAGCCACCCTCCTGCGCTCACCGCCAGAGAGTATGGAAACGGGAGTATTTCCTTCCGGGCAATTCAATGCTGCCATGGATCGTTCAAGCTTTGAATCTAACTCCCATGCCCCTGTAGCATCAATTTTGTCCTGAAGCTTTCCCTGTTTGGTCATCAGCTCTTCCATCTTGTTCGGGTCGTTGTAAACCTCGGGCTGACCGAATAAGTCGTTGATTTTTTCATATTCCTCAATGAGCTTTACCGTCTCGGCAGCACCTTCTTTTACTATATCAAGAACCGTCTTATCCTCATCGAGATGAGGCTCCTGCTCGAGATAACCTACCGTATATCCCGGAGCAAAAACAACCTCTCCAGAAGAAGAAGGTTCTATCCCTGCTATAATTTTCAACAGAGTGGATTTACCCGCTCCATTTAATCCGAGAATTCCAATCTTGGCTCCATAAAAAAAGGACAGATAAATGTCCTTGAGGATAGTCTTGTTAGGAGGTACAACCTTACTAACCCCCTGCATTGAGAATATAATCTTCTTATCGTCGCTCATTGTTGTGATGTACTGTCGTGTTTTGGGAAATATATTGGATGTCGCTCATTGTACTCTCTAAGAAATTGATGCATCTGTTTCTTCTTTTCTTTTTTCTTCATAGAAACATAAGTATTGAACAAAATTTCATCGTCTTTCATGAATTCTGCTAACATTTCAGGGGATAGTGTCGAAGCCTGTCCGCTTTTGAATTTAAAGATGTATTCCGTAGTTGTATTTCCACCTCCTCCGATATTGACGCCTACACCAACGCCTCCTCCATAGGTACCCATGCCAACGCCCAATGCGGGTTGAACCGTCGGTTGCCGCTCAACCTGTATGGGAAAATAGCAGATGGCACCAATATTCACCAGCCTGGTAAAACCTCCCGCCGTATTGACATAGGTAATTCCGTTTTCGGTATAGCCAAAAATATCCTCTGGAAAAACGTTAATGTACTTTCCATTTTCTCTCAAAACCTGAAAACTAACACTGCGAACCAATTTGGAATAATACTCAAGGTCAGCAGGATCCAGTGTAGTTACAATAGCTTCTCTTGTTGAGGGACGATCCTCTTTGAATTGCTTATAGGTGATATAAATACCCTCTTTAAAGACAAAGTTTTTGTCGTACATCACACTATCCGGACTTATGGAGTCCCAGGCAAATTGAGCTTTTGTAAACCCACCGGCAAAAAGAATAGAAACCAATAAAACGTATACAAGTTTAATCCGAACCATTTAATTCAATTGATGTGGTTTAAAGTGCTAAAGTACGGTTCAAAAATCAGTTGGTTTAATTTGTATGTTCGAATAAATATTTCTGATGCGAATTTGGTTCTTCTCCATTATACTTTTTCTTATTGGACAAGCAGTCATAGGGCAGTCGAAAGTTACCGTTCATTCTGCCCCAAAAATCAATACTTTTTCTCCCCAAGATTTTAAGGCAGGGTTAAATCCTTCACTTCAAAGTTTAGAACCTCCAGTGCCTGGGGGAGATTCATATAAGTCCTTCCTCATGAGACAAAAAATCAAATCTCATGAAATGTTTCCGCCTGATGGGTCATCCCGAAAAACAGGACTCAATTTTGATCAGCCTGCGCCTGAAATAGGTTTCCAATCCGGCATGTATCGGTATATTCCTCAACTGGATACCAATTTTCTATATTATGGTGGTACACCTTTGGACAATACTCTGTCATTGGGTGAAAACAATCTTCTTTTAGCAAGTGTAAACTCTTTTCTTTGGGGATATGACCTTACCAATGATGAGAGTCTTTTTAAAAACCCGGATGGTAGTACATCTGTAATTTCCTTCGCACAATTCGGAGCAGATTATATTCAAAACCCACTGCAAGAAGCACCTTTCGACCCCAAACTTCTTTACATTCCTGAACAGCTGCCGCACTCCGGACATATCTTTGTTTATCTCTCCGGCCGTGGACCTTCCGATTCTAAGATAATCGTTGGGTTCACATCATCCGATGACCCTCGTGATGACTGGCATGTCTACATGCTTGACGGAAATCCTAGAGATACCAATCAATGGACCGATTTTCCAATGATAGGATTCGATAAATATCATCTTTATGTAACAGTAAACCTCATCGAACAGGGAGTGTCCTGGCAAGAGGGATTTCGTGGAAGCGTGATTTGGCAAGTTCCTTTAAGTCAGGGATTTACTGGAGCCGACTCACTTGATGTTAAGCTCTATGACGATAATTCCTGGCAGAATACCCTGGTAAGAAACCTTACTCCTGTTCAACCTCACCCTGATTTGATTGACAGTAATATGTATTTTTTATCCAATCGAAATTTTGATATTCAAAATGACTCTTGTTTTATCATTCAGATGATCAGTTCCGGTGAACTTAATTCTACCTGGTCCATAGCACACCTGCCTCTTGACCAGAACTACGGTGTTCCGCCTAACGGCGCCCAGGCTGACTCAGACCCCAACGACCCCACAGATGGTCTTCAAACCAATGATGCCCGATGGTTAGGCGCCGTGCGCTACCCTAATGACGAAGTAAACGTTATCGAGTTCGTTGGAAATACCCTGAACTTCTCGAATGGTAGAGCATCTATTTTTCATGGCCTTGTTTCCTCATTCGACCTGGACATTACAGGAAGTCTGGGAACGGCCGAGTGCAATGTCCTTTCAGTGGACACGTTAGACCTTGGATACCCCAACATTACTTTCATGAATAATGAAATCGGTTGTTATCCCGGTACTATGATCGCCTTTAATCACACGTCAGCTAATGTAAATGCTGGAATTTCTGCCGTGCAGCATTACCCGGATTTGGGTTATTCGCCTATCCTCAGGTTGAAAGAAGGTAACAATTATGTAGCCCGACTTTCAGGGGCTTACGAAAGATGGGGGGATTACTTCGGACTACAAACAGATTATGCCGACCTGACTAGAGTCATGAGCGCCGGGTTTTATGGAACTACAGGCAGAAGTTCATCAACCTGGTTTACCGAACTGTTTACTACCGATACTGCGGTAATGAAACTTAAAATAACAACGATAGAACCCGGAGAAGATGATGTTTGTCAAAGGGTTACTTCAGCTCAAGTAACAACGGTTTTTCCACCGGTTTCCTATTTATGGTTTAATGGTGAAACCGGCAACAGCATCGAGTTTAACAGCTGCCAAAACCCGCTAACTTTGGTTGTGGAAGACGATCGAAATTGTAAGCTGAACTATAACTTTGAATATCCGGAATACGGCTATACGCCTCCTGTAGATCCCCCAATAGAGCCGGTCGAGGGAATTGTTTACCCAAATCCAACAATACGCGAGAGCTATGTTCTTCGCTTTTATTCTTCCACTGATCAGAAGGCGCGCATTGACATTTATGATATTCGCGGTCGTCATGTAGTCAGTCTTGGCTCAAATCAGGTTTCAGAAGGAAACAATGAGCTCACCTTTAACCCAAGATCCCTTGCTGAAGGTGTCTATTATCTCACCGTAACCGGAAGTACTGGTGAGAGTTTGCTGAAGTATCGCATAGTCAAGCTTTGATGAAAAGACTCTTAACAGCATTCATCATACTTCCTGCGTTAGCGATGGGCCAAATAAATCTCAACCCCTATCCACATGCCACCGAAATGGTCCGAGACCATCTATTATCAGGCGATATCAAAGTTTATAATGTTAAATATTTCGGTGATTACAAAGCCAGAGCCCTGTTTGTGAACAAAGGCACGATTCTGCCCATAAAGGAAGGAATAGTTATTTCAACTGGTGAAGTGGAGGCCATAAACAGATTGAATCAAAACGGCGGTACTTCTGGGGTTAATGACACGCCCGGTGACCCGGCACTCAACGAAATAGTCAATGGAGTTACCTATGATGCCGGCAGATTAAGCTTCGAATTTGTTCCAACAGACTCGATCATCAGTTTTGAATATGTTTTTGCATCAGAAGAATACCCTGAATATGTTTTCTCCCCCTTTAATGATGTATTTGCATTTTTTCTAACTGACATCAAGCGAAGCACTACAAAAAACTTAGCAACCATTCCTGGCTCCCGGTTACCGATTAATGTCAACAACATAAATGACCGAAGATTTCCGGAGTTTTACATTGAAAACTACCCTATTAGAACATTTGAAAAGAGCCTGACCGATTCTATTAAAAGGAGTTTTGAATTTGATGGGTGTACCAAAACTCTGGTGGCCTATAGCCAGGTGCGCCCGGGAGATCCTTACCGGATTATCATAACCATTGCAGACGTGAGTGATGCGGTATACGACAGTGCCGTCTTCCTGAAAGGCGGTTCTTTTAAAAGTCAATCTATCCAGTCATTCAACTCGCAATACAAAGCTGTCATTCAATACTTTGAAGAAAGTGAACTGGCCGAGAAAGAACCAGAGTCAATTACACCGAAGAATTCAGAAACTAGTAATGAGAATGCCCATAAAACTTCGCAAGATAAAACTGATTCTCTGGTCGTTCATTTTGATTTTGATGAGTACCAACATTTTGAAAATGAAGTGAATATAGCCCTTTCGACTTTGAAGGGACATTCCCAAACTCTTACGATCAAATCTATAACCGGTCACACCGACAGTAAAGGGACAACACAATACAACCTCGATCTGGGTATGAGAAGGGCGGAGTACATAAAAAGTGCTTTAAATACGACAGAATTAGATATGTATGAAGTGCCTGTTCGATCAAAAGGTGAATCCAGCCCCATCAGCACAAATAATTCCGACGAAGGCAGGGCAGCAAACCGAAGAGCGGTAATTTTGTACACCTATTGAAACCGGCTGCACTTTCTAAAAATAAATTATTCTTGTTGTAAACGATTATGTCAATTTTGAATTACCTTGGTTTGGTAGTACTTTCGACAGGATAAACCGGAGAATATGGAGAATTGTAAGAGGATTGCCGTGAGTGTTGATTTCACCAAAACGTCACGACACTCGTTTAAAGAAGCACTTTTTCTGGGGCAACGCACGGGATTTGAAGTGGTCCTAGTTCATATCAACTCTGACAGAAATAAAACTGAAGCAGATTTTGAAGAGTTAATAGAAGAAATGGTAGTAGAGGCGGGTGACAGAGCTCGCAATGTAGAGGTAAACCATAGGATTATTCCCGGAAATAAAGGTGATGTTGTAGAGCGTCTAAGTCAAACATTTGACCAGCTAAATCCTGTCTATCTGGTAATTGGCTACGAAATAAAAACTGGATTCGGTAAACTCTTAGGGCCCAATATCCAAAAGATCATTTATGAAACCAAATATCCAGTCATAGCGCTGAAAAATGAGGAAAGAATAGATCAGTTAAAAACGCTTTACTTCCCCTTAACTCTTAGCAATTATTCCAGACAAAAAACAAATATCTCCATCAAATTAGTTCAGGATATGGATCTTGAACTGGTTTTATTACCTCTAAAAATAAATCATACCAAAAAAGATGACGTCCACATGGACATTATGGTTAAGAATATGGTGGAAAAGTTCATCTCCAGCGAAATCCGATATCGAATACAATACTTAGAAGGTAAAGATGAGTTAGATCTTGTACTGGGGGTTACCCACGATGACAACTACAGCTTGACCTCTGTGGTCTTCGAGAGTTCACCAGATTTTTTCGACCGATTCATGAAATCCAGAGAGGAGAAGCTTTTAGAGCGGACGAAAGATCCGTTGCTTATAGTTAAGTCGCACCACAGTCCATATTTGTACTGATCAGCGGACGATTGGACAAACAATTGCAATCCCAAACTTTATAATCCTTTAGCAAATGAGGCTGCTTTCCTTATTACTCATTGGAATTTTTTCCATTCCAATTGCATCTTCCCAAACAGATCAAAAAGTCATAACCGTAGGTGAGGCAATTGCATCAAGGACCTTCTATCCGAAAAGGGTTAGCGGAATCCGTAGCATGAAGGATGGTATCCACTACACTTCTTTAAAACGAGAGAGAAACAGAACTCTCATTCTAAAATACAGTTATGCAGAAGATAAAACGGCAGATACGATCCTCAATAGTGAGGCTTTCGAAGAACTCAGCAATTTTTCCAGCTATTTCTGGAATGCCGATGAAAATATGCTGCTGATAGCAACTGATGAAAAACCTTTATACCGATACTCTTTTGAGGCCAGATACTTTATAATCAATCTAGATTCACAAAAAATAATACCTGTTACAGACTACAAAAACCTCAAATACACCGAGTTCTCTCCCAATTCCGATAAAGTCGCATTTGTGCGTGAAAACAACTTGTATTACTTCGATATCGCTGCTCAAACCGAAGTACAAATGACCAATGATGGGAAATCAAATAAAATTATCAATGGTGGCACTGATTGGGTGCATGAGGAAGAGTTTGGATTCGATAGGGCCTTTGAATGGTCTCCGGACGGAAAGAAAATATGCTATTACAAATTTGACGAAAGTGATGTCAAAGAATATAGCTTTCCAGTTTATGGAAATCAGATATACTCTACCGAGTATCGATATAAATATCCCAAGGCCGGCGAGGACAACGCGAGTGTAGGATTGTATATCTATAACCTTGAAACCCGTTCATCCACCCAATTAGATATTCCCCACAAAGAGTATTATCCCCGGATTAAATGGATTGATGCCAAAACTCTGGCCGTACAATCTCTGAACAGGCTGCAGAATCAGCTTGAAATCTACAGCTACAATGTTGACAATCAGACTTACAAGAACATCTATTCTGAAAGTTCAGAAACTTATGTAGATGTAATTGAAGAATGGTATTTCGCAAAAGAGATGCTGATGTTAACCAGCGAAAAAAGTGGATATCGTCACATCTATATCATTGATCTTATCCAGGGTAAAGAAAGGGCGGTTACTACAGGTGAATGGGAGGTTTCTTCCTTCTACGGTTACGATGAAAAATCAGGTACTTTATACTACCAGGCAGCTTTACCAACTCCAATGGACCGCACTCTTTACAGCCAAAAAATAGGAAAGAAGAAAGTTCTCATTTCTAAAGAAAAAGGATGGAGTGAGGCCAACTTCTCGAAGGGCTTCCAATACTTCATTAGCACCTGGTCTGATGCCAATACACCACACACTTCTTCGGTTAATAACTCTAAAGGAAAAAGAGTCAGAAAAATCATGGAAAATAACGAGCTGAAAGAGACTATTGCTGAATATGGCTTTAGAAAAAAAGAATTTTTCACCTTCAAAAACGATGAGGGAGATCAACTGAACGGGTGGATTATTAAACCATTAGATGCCGAATATGGTGATAAGGTTCCCGTTCTGCTCACTATCTATGGAGGACCGGGTTCCCAAACGGTTGAAAACCGGTGGTCGGGAATGATAGCCTGGCACCAGCTGCTGGCTCAAAATGGCTATGCCGTTGCCTCTGTAGATAACCGTGGAACCGGAGGACGAGGAGCAGATTTCAAAAAATCGACTTATAAAAATTTAGGCAAACTGGAACTTGAGGACTATATCAGCTTCGCTAAGTTCCTGAAAACTCAATCATGGGCTGACCCAACTCGTATTGGAATTTGGGGTTGGAGCTATGGTGGGTATATGTCCTCCTTAGCCATAACAAAAGGACATGATTATTTCAAAGCTGCCGTGGCCATAGCGCCGGTCACTAACTGGAGGTACTATGACAACATTTATACAGAACGATTTATGCAAACCCCACAAAAAAATGGCAGGGGCTATGATGATAATTCCCCGGTAAATTTTGTCGAACAGATGAAAGGCAAATACCTCCTTGTGCACGGTACTGCCGATGACAACGTGCATTTTCAGAATACCACAAAAATGATCGAAGCCCTAGTAAGGATGGATAAACAGTTTGAACTCTATATTTATCCGGATAAGAATCATGGAATCTATGGAGGAAATACCAGGAAGCACCTATTCCAAAAAGTCACCGACTTCATCTATTTGAATCTCTGATAAACCCAGAATACTATCTTTAGCGACTTTTAATCCAATAAAACATAAAATGACAACCAGAACAAAACATCCTCAGGGCTTAATGACCCTGTTTTTCTCCGAAATGTGGGAAAGATTTTGCTATTACGGAATGCGCGTACTTCTGACGCTCTATTTAGTAAAATCGCTTATGAAGGGTGATTCTGATGCGGCTCTAATATATGGTGCATATACAGCACTTGTGTATGCAGCGCCCATACTCGGAGGAAAAATGGCTGATAGGTATCTGGGTTATCGCTATGCGGTTATGTTAGGAGCCATATTAATGGCAATAGGTGAGTTCCTTATACTAGGTGGAAATGAATTTTTTCTTCTGGTAGGTATGGGGTCCTTGATTGTTGGAAATGGCTATTTCAAAGCAAATATTTCAACCATAGTTGGGAAGCTTTACGAAGACGGAGATCCACGCAGAGATTCAGGGTTTACCATTTTTTACATAGGAATCAACATCGGAGCTCTTCTGGCCACCACATTGGTCGCTTATGTAGGCGAAACGTATGGCTTTGACAAAGGTTTTGGATTGGCAGGTATAGGTATGTTATTAGGTTTGATAATCTTTTACACTGGACGAAAAAACTATTCCGCTGCTGAAGGACTAGAAATAACAGATGAGGGTAAAAAGATATTTTTCGGGCCACTCAACTATGCTCATGCCATTACCTTGGGGTCCTTGCTTCTTATTCCTTTGGCCTACATTTTAATCCAACAAAATCAAATTCTTGATTATCTACTTATCGGCTTATTCTTTTATATAGGATGGGTTCTCATTTCTTCAGGAATAGACGCAGATAAGGAACATGGTGTTAAGGTTTGGAAGGACCGAATGATTGCACTTATCATCTTTATGCTGATCAATGTTTCATTTTGGGCATGCTTTGAGCAGGCCGGCACCTCATTAACTCTATTCGCAGACCGAAATGTGGACCGCGATATTCTCGGTTGGACAATGCCCGCTTCCATGACTCAGTTCTTCAATCCATTCTTCATCATTGTATTTGGTTCCATATTCTCTTTAATGTGGATTAAGCTTTCTAGAATTGGCAAAAACCCCAGTATTCCAATGAAATTTGCCTTTGGAATTCTTCAATTAGCAGTTGGATTCTTATTAACAAATGTAGGGATGATGTTCGTAAATGAATCTTTTCAGGTTCCACTGCTTACCCTATTATTTCTATATCTTTTCCATACGACAGGTGAACTTTTCCTATCTCCTATCGGGCTGAGTATGGTAACCAAACTTTCTCCAAAAAAGATTGCGGCTACCGCAATGGGAGGATGGTTTTTGAGCTTTGCCATTGCAAATTACGTTGGAGGTAAGATTGCTTCGCTGACTGGCGGCCATGGAGCTGGCGGAGAAGTTCTAACTGCAGCCGAGGGGCTTGAAAAATATATAAGTATCTTTACAATAATTGGGTTTGTTCTTATAGGAATTGCCATACTTCTCATAATTTTCTCAAGACAGCTCAACAAGCTGATGCATGGTGTTCAATAAATATTGTAACACGCAGCAAAAAAATTTAGAGACACGAACAGTTGAACAAACTCTAATAAATTGTTAAAACCATATATGAAGGCGCCCAAAAGGTGCCTTTTTCAATCAGGCTTGGTACATTTGACGAAAATCACTGCATGAAATACATCTTAGTTCTCATCACATTCGCGTTCTCTACTCCGGGATTTACACAAGAAAAAGTCAATTGGGTTCCCATTACTGAGCTTGAAAATGTAATGAAAAAAGAACCGAAAAAAGTGCTTATTGATGTCTACACGCAATGGTGCGGCCCCTGCAAGATGATGGCGAATAATACTTTTACCAATCCCGAGGTGGTCAAATTTGTTAATGAGAACTTCTATGCCGTAAAATTCAATGCGGAGGGTCCGGAAGCCATTGCATTTTTTGGGCAGAATTATGAAAACAAAAGCTACGATCCAGCTCGCGGTAGCGGAAGAAACGGTACCCACGATTTAACGAGAGCCATAGCGCCAGTAAACGGCAGAATAGCATATCCAACTATCGTTTATTTTGATGAAGACATGAAAATCATTTCTCCGGTACAGGGATACTGGAAACCGGATCAGTACATTCCCCTGCTGCATTTCATAGCGGAAGAAGTATACTCCACCGGAGTTTCCTTCCAGGAATATCAGGCCAACTTTGGTCAGCAATGAAGATTATCCTATCGGTTTTAATACTCATTTTTCTTAAAGTAAATTGTTTCGGACAAGAGACAATCCACTGGTATACCTGGGAAGATGCTGTTGAACTGCAGAAAGAATCTCCTAGGAAAATTTTCATTGATATTTATACCTCGTGGTGCGGTTGGTGCAAGAAAATGAACGCGAGTACCTTCAAAGATAGTACTGTAGTGTCGGTGATGAACAAATACTACTATGCAGTGAAGTTTGATGCCGAACAGAAAGATACCCTGATGTTCGACGGTCATGCCTTTGTAAACGTAAATCCTGCCTCATCAAAAGGAACGCATACTTTCGCTTCTACTCTGCTCAACAACAATATGAGCTATCCTTCTTATGTCATTCTCAATGAGCAATTCGGCAGAATGACCATTATTCAGGGATATAAAGAACCCGACCCACTACTCGGAAGTTTGCTCTTTTTTGGCACATCCGCATACGACAGCTTCATGGGATATCAGCATCAAATGCAGCAGATTTTACAACAACAGAATCAAAACAAATAAAGCTGTCCCGAAGAACAGCTTTATTTCGCTTTAGGGTGACCAATGGGATTTGAACCCACGACCCCCAGAACCACAATCTGGTGCTCTAACCAACTGAGCTATGATCACCATTTAAAAAGGTCGGCAAAAATAAAGAATTTGATGCTAACTGAGTGCCTTGAACTCATTATAGAATTTCGATTGATACCCTACTTTCGTACAAACGATTCATTTGAATATATCCGGATCGCGAATTGCCCGACAAACCTTCCTCCTATTTGGATCCCAACTCATTCTTGTCGGAATAGGGTTTGGTATTAAAACCATCCAAACCAGGTGGTTAGGGCCGGAGGCCTATGGGCTCTATGCATTCTTTGCTAGCTTCACCGGGTTTGCCGCTCTTTTCTTTCGTTTGGGATTCTATTCGTCCGTACAAGTTATTCTGGCCGCCAATAATAACAGAGAACGTGAAGCCAATCTGCTGGGAATCGGTTTTCTCATTGCGCTTTCAACAGGAATACTATTCTCCCTATTCATTCTGCTCTCCTCAATGTTTATCGATCAATGGTTTGATGTCAGCGGTTTGGGAAGAATTATGTCCTTAGTAGCTCCCATTGCTTTCATAGTTCCATTCAGGATGATGATTTCTGCTATGGCGGTGGGTTCAAACAGAGTTAACCTAATTGCAGTGTTCGATCTTTTTGCCAAAGGGTTGTTTATAGCGATATTGCTGCTACTGGCATTGCAATCTTATTTGAGTCTTACTCTGGTAATCCTGTTTAACCTCATTACTCAAATTATTGCCGGACTTTTTACCTTCTACCTGTTTCAACCCACATTCAGAAATCAGAAAGCTCTATTCCACCTCTTGCTGAAAAAAACGAAAAAGTTTGGCTTCAATTTCTACGTGGGAACTACCGCAAATCAAGCAACTTTCAAGATTGATGAATTACTCATCACTTATTTTTACACAGCAACCTTAAATGGATTCTACAGCCTCGCTATTGTATTGTGTTCACCCATGGTAATGGCCTCTCAGGCGCTTTCAAACAGCCTTTTCAAGAGATTCAGCACATCTGATCGTATTCAAGATAAAGTGTTGATTTACAACTTTTTATGGCTTATGGGCAGTCTGCTTGCCTTAATTCTTGTGGCGGATGAGTTGGTAGCTTTCCTGTTTGGAGAAGATTTTTTTCAGGTCGCTGATTACATTCCCCTATTAGCAGTTGCTTTTTTGCTTCAAGGCCTCTATCAGCCTTTTAACTTTCTCACTGCAAAGAGTCAGGGAAAAGCAATTCGAAATATTGCTCTTATTGAGGCATTTTTAAACATTTCGGGCAATCTGATTCTCATACCAATTTACGGGGTCCCCGGTGCAATATATACCAGCATTGCAGCCAAGGGAATTCATCTGCTCGGAAAAATCTATTATTACAGGAAATATCTCAGTTCGACACATGGCTAAGATTTGTATGATAAGCGTTGATCATTCTCCAATAGATGATCGCATCTTTTATAAAGAAGCAATGACATTGAGTAGCAATGGTCATGAAGTTTCCATGATATGCAAAGCCGATGATCAAGGGGTATGCTATGATATGGGAGGTAAAACAGCGCTCAATAACCCTGATGAAAAGTCTTTCGCCATTGAGGGAATAGAGTGTCATGCCATTTCCTTTTCCTCAGATCGAATTCAAAGACTGCTCTTTAAGTTGCTCAAAGGACAATTTGTGAAGGAATACCTTGCAAAGGGAATTGAAATTGGTGCTGATGTCTATCATGCCCATGAGCCTGTTTCATTTTATCTAGGCTATCAAATAACTAAAAAAAACGGTGCGAAGCTCATATTTGATGCACACGAAAGCTGGCGTTCAGGCACCAAAAAAGAAATGTGGATTCAGCGAAATTATCTTTCTAAACTGCATTACCTCATCACAGCAAATCAGCTAACACGAGGTTATCTCACCAACCTCAATCCCAATTTAAAAAGTGAAGTCATTCACAATGCAGCAGAATCAAGACTTTATTCTTCTCGCGTAGAGAAGAGCGACGATGCGATAGTATTTACTCACGAAGGCTATTTACCTTTTAATAGGGGCTTGAAAGAAATGCTGGAAGCCTTTGTTTGGGTACATCAAAAAAATCCAAAAACACGGTTTAAGATTATTGGTGAAGCCGATGGTGAGGAAAAGATATTTCTTGAACAATTCATCGAACAAAACGAACTTAAGTCTGCGGTTGAAATAACCGGTTGGCTTCCCTACAACGAAGTGGGAAAACATCTGATGCAGTGCGATATAGGGCTGATTGCAAAAAGGCCCTCGACGAATAATGTATTAGGCGGTCCGCCCATTAAGTATTTCAACTATTTGGCTGCAGGCCTTGCCGTCATTGATAACGGAATGCCCGAAACAGAAAGATTTATAAATAGAATTGGCAACGGTATTATCTCATCCTCTTCAAATGCAAAAAGTCTTGCTGAAGCCATGTGCGAACTCGCAGACAATATCGAACTACTTCGAAAACTGAAAGCAAACAGCCTTTATGGATTTCATACTTACAACTGGGATCAATCCTCTAAAAAGCTTCTCAACTTTTACTCACGGATTCTAACCCAGCGATGACGAAATCAACTCGTCCTTAAAATCAGTTTGTGGAAATAATCATATTGGTATTTCATTATATTTGGCAGTTAACTCAAAATCAGATTAAATGAAACAAGTACTACTCATTTCTATTGCCTTTATTTTTTCTCTGGCCTTATCGGCTCAGAGTTTAAAAGACAGAGCCAACATGGCTCAACCATATTCTACCAAAGTGTACGATGGTAGTGAGCTTTCCAACTTATCTCAAGCGAATTTTGGAGCGAATACTACTTTCAGGGGAAGTAATGTTTCGGTAAACGGGCGTCCTCTTGGCACAACCACATATGATCTACAGACCAATGCTTCTGTACAAAACAGGTTCCTACTTTTCCCCGATGGAACTATGTCGGTTACGTTTACCTATTCCATGGATTTCACTCTTGCCGCTCCTGATAGAGGTACAGGTTATGTCTACTATGATGGTACAAATTGGGGGTCGGCCCCAACATCCAGAGTAGAATCCAGCCGAGTAGGTTGGCCTTCTATTTTAGGAGTAGGAAACGGAGAGTACATTACGGCTCACAATACGGATAGCAGTCATATTACCAGAAATTTACGCCCGGTAAAAGGCACCGGAGCATGGAGCGAAGCACAGGCTTCCCCACTGTATATTATTTGGAATAGAACTGCCGTTGGAGGACCAACCGGAAATACGGTCCACATGATAGGAGTAACAGCTCCGGTAGCTAACGGAGGTGTAGTTTTTCAAGGATTGGACGGCGCTCTTCTATACTGGAGATCTACTGATGGAGGTCTAACTTGGGACACCAATGCCATCATTCTTCCTGGAATGACCAGTAATGAATTTAATGGGTTTGATGGTGATTCCTACGCTATTACCGCCAAAGACAACGTCGTGGCCATTGCTGTTTTTAATGATTTGGCCGATTGTTTCATTATGAAGTCGATGGACGACGGCCTGACCTGGGCAAAGCATGATTTTGTGGATTTCCCTATTGATAAATACGTAGTGGATCAACTAGGCGGTACAGACACGAACGGCGACGGTGTTGCTGATACTCTATTATCGTCTGATAATTCGGGCTCGGTTATCATCGATAACAACGGTCAGGTGCACGTGTTCTACGGACTAATGCGCTATTTAGATGCGGATTTAACCGACGGAAATTTCTCATACTTCCCGTATACGAATGGACTGGTCTACTGGAATGATGCGATGGAAGCCGACGAAGGACAGATTATTGCCCAAGCGCTGGACATCGATGGAGATGGAGTTGCAATAAATCCAAATGAAACGGAGATCGCATTGTATTTCGTGAATCTCGCAGGTTTTCCGAATGCCTCATATGACCCAGTAAATAATACCATTTATTTAGGTTATTCCGGATATCTGGAAAGCACATCAAGTGGTTCTCAATCGTACCGGCATGTATATTTGATGTATAGCGATGACAACGGATGCACCTGGACTGAACCTACCGACGTAACATCAAACAGCAGTTTTGCAGAGTGCATCTTTCCATCGTTAACGCAAATTACTACGGACAGCGTGCGATTGATCTACCAGGAAGATTTTGAGCCCGGTCTTGCCGTTCGCGGCGATGAGGATGGCTACGTATCGAACGAAATAGTGTACATAGCAAGAGATAAATCAGAACTATCTGCCATAGCCGGCGCTTGTATTACAGATATTACAGGAGCAACGTCAGTGTGTATTGGAGACTCTGTTCCTATTACAGCCACTTGTGGAACGGCATACCTATGGAATACAGGACAAACCACACAATCCATCATGATTGGTGATACCGGTGTTTATTCAGTAGATATAACTACGGCATGTGGCGTTCAAACAGAGACTATTCGAATAACATCATCCAATGTCCCTTCCATTGATTTTAATGGTGATCCTAATATATGTGTTAATGCATCAACGGTAATAGGAGTAGATACCATTCCTGGAGCCAGTTATTTGTGGTCCACTGGGGATACCACCAGTAGCATCACTGTTGCAGCAGCAGGTTTATATTTTGTAACCTTATCTGCCTGTGGCGGCTCTGTTACGGACTCTGTAGAAGTTGTTCTTGGAGACTTACCTACCGTGACTTTTGGAGGAACTACTCAAATCTGCTTAGGAGATACGGGGACAATAGAGGTCATAAGCGATCCAGATCATACAGGTTACCTCTGGTCAACCGGAGATACGACGAATCAAATCGAGGTCTTAACTCCTGGCGTGTACACTGTTTCTGTTGATGGCTGTGGCGGTACGGTTATTGATTCCATTGAAGTTACTCTGTTTGGAGCACCTGTTGTTTCCATTGTAGGACCCAACCAAATTTGTGATGGCTCCAATGAGACAGTCACAGTCGCACAAGATCCCGATCATACAGGCTATGTTTGGTCCACCGGTGATACAACAAGCCAAACAACAATTAGCACTCCCGGCACTTATACTGTAACTGTAACTGGCTGCGGTGGAACAACAATAGACTCACTTGTAGTCGACGAGTTCGGCCCTGCTGACGATTCTGTTTCAGTAGTAGGAGACTTATCGTTCTGCGAAGGCTCCGGCTCAGTAACACTCAACGCTTTTGATGGTGAAGCTTGGGAATGGTTTAAAGCTGGAAATTCGGTGGCAACGACCCAGAGCATTACCCTAAGTGTTTTATCTGAGTCGGGAGTTTATACCTGTGAAATCCAGAACGAATGCGGAGAAACGACGACCAGTTCAGGAATTAATGTTGAGGTGTTGGAAGTACCTGATACTCCATCTATCACCCCTCTGGGCAACTTTCAGTATCAATCTTCATCACCCACAGGCAACAGATGGTATGTAAATAATGCCTTCCAACCGGCTCAAACGGGTGATATATTCGATGGTAGTTCGACATTAATATTAAATCAACTCTTATCCGTAGAAGTTGAAGGAACAAATGGGTGCATTTCTGAAAGGTCTGATGAAGTTCAAATCGTTACCGGATTAACTCAGATTTCAAGTGCTAACATTAAGGTTTATCCAAACCCAACAAATGGGCAGTTCTTCATCCAATTCGATCATCTGTCGAATTCTGAATACACCATTAGAATGACAGGGCTTTTGGGACAGCTTATCTATGAAAACAGAGTTAATGTAACGAAAAACCAGGTAGAAGAGTTAATGCTGAATAATTTGAGTAGTGGAGTTTACTTCCTTAGCATTGACAACGGTTCTGAAATCAACAGCTACAGACTCATAGTAGAATAAAAATCAAACCATAACAATAAAAAAAAGCCTTCTCGATTGAGAAGGTTTTTTTTATTGGGTTACTTCAACTCCTTTCCAAAAGGCTACGTAATCCTTTATTTCTCGAGCCGCATCTTTGGGCTGTGGATAGTACCAGGCGGCATCATGATTCTCTTCTCCTTCAACATTAACTGAATAGTAACTAGCGGTTCCCTTCCAGGGACAAACGGTATTGATTTCAGAAGCACTAAAAAACTCCTTGTTTATTGACTCCGGCGGGAAGTAATGGTTGTTTTCTATGACAATGGTATCATCGCTTTCAGCGAGTACCTTTCCTTTCCAAATAGCTTTCATAGCGGTTTAATTATTTAACTTCTAAAATGATACTTGCAAAATATTGTTCGTCATCCCGGAATATTTCCAGAACCGTAAGACCAGCTCCTTCGGCCAATCTCATTATTTCTTTTATCGAGTACTTCTTTGAGATTTCAGTATGGATGCATTCGTATTTCTCAAATGAAATACATAGGTCCAGGGAATCAATGTAGACCTCTTGTTCTGCCAGAGACAACAGATAGCTCGCTGCTTCTCCGGTCTGTGGATCGTAAATAGGATAGTGACTCCAATTTTCCCTTTTAAAATCTGCACCCAATTCCCTGTTCATTCGGTCTAACAAATTGAGATTGAATTCCGCAGTCACTCCTTTAGCGTCGTTATAAGCTGGAAGAATTACTTGAGGATCCTTCTTAAGATCAACCCCCAATAGCATCAAGTCTCCTGATTTGGAAACTGACGCATATTGCTTCATAAAAGCAACCGCCTCATCAAAATGAAAATTTCCAATATTCGATCCAAGAAACAAGGTAACGGTAAGATGGGTATCATGAGAACTTAAATACTCCAATGCTTCGAAGTAGTCCGTCGCCTTTGGTGATATTCTAATTTGAGGAAAATTCTCACGACATGAGGCTTCAAGCACATCGAGAATGTGCTGTGAAATATCAATTGGATAATAGGTGAATTCAAATTTCTGTTTCAGAAGTTCTTCCAACAACAACTTCGTCTTGTGCCCATCACCCGCGCCCAGCTCCGCCAGATTGAATGGCTCATTGGATAATCCCCATGATTGAATTATTTCTTTTTTCTGATTGACGAGAATTTCAAATTCACTTCTTGTCAGGTAGTACTCAGGGAGTTCCATAATTTTCTGGAAAAGGCGGTTTCCCTTCTCATCATAGAAATATTTACTTGGAATTGATCGAGGATATTTTGAGAACCCTTCTAAAACATCCCATTCAAAGGCAGTTTTTGCTTCAATCTTTGTGTTCATTTTGCCAATCTGATGCCCGTAAATTGCCACTGAAGATGCGGATGAAAAAAGTTGCGGTACGAAACACGTGAATGACCCGGTGACGTGGCCACCGATGAACCTCGCAATACCATCTGGTTGATCATGAACTTTCCGTTATACTCTCCTATTGCACCTTCTGCTTTCGTATAGCCCGGATAAGGGCCGTAGGCACTTCCGGTCCATTCCCATCGCTGTCCGTATTTCATGCCATCACGAGCCGCTATTTCCCATTCGAACTCTGTGGGTAAACGCATGCCTTTCCATGTAGCAAAAGCAGCGGCTTCGTATAGACTAACATGTTTAACTAACTCATTATCCTTAAGGTCGGTCAACCCCGAAAGGGTAAATATTTTCCATTGACCCTCCACCTTGTGCCAGTACATAGGATGATTGATTTTATTATTGAATCTCCACCACCAACCCTCCTCGTGCCAAAGGTTAAAATCCTGGTACCCACCATATTCTATAAACTCAATGTATTCTTTATTTGTGACCAATCGGTCTGAAATCTGAAAGCTTTCCACATGAACATCGTGTGGGTTCAGTTCATTGTCCAAGCAAAATCCATTTTCCTGAAACCCAATCCGATAGACTCCCTTATTAAACCGTCTAAACCTCATCTCTTTCTGCTCCTGAATTTCATTCCAGGGCATTTCAGAACTGTATACCGGATAAATAGGGTTATTTCCCAATATATATTTTAAATCTGTCCACAATAATTCCTGATGCTGTTCTTCATGGTTTAATCCTAACTCTATTACAGAAATAAGATCATCGGCATAATCACCTGATTCTAAAAATGAAATCATGGCCTCATCTACATGAGCCCGATACTCATAGATTCTCTTTACGGTGGGTCTTGATAACTCTCCCCTGCGGTTACGTGCAACCTTCTCCCCCAGATTGAGATAATAGCTGTTAAAAAGAAATCCGAAATCCAGGTCAAATACAGCATAACCAGAAACATGCGCCTTTAATACAAACTGTTCAAAAAACCATGTTGTATGCGCCAAATGCCATTTTGGAGGACTGACATCTATGATGGGTTGAACAACATAATCTTCTATTTCTAACGGAGCGCATATCCTTTCAGTTCTTTTTCTAGTCTGAGCGTAACGCGTAGAAATATCCGGATGTGCAAGAACTGATTGTTCCATAAAAGCTAATTGCCAGGATAGCCAAGGCCATCTCGATATTGATAAACCAAATCTATAAAGCATTGGTGGGCAAACCGAAAGACAAACGACTTTTCTCGATTTTCTTAAACCTATAATAACAATATCAACAATATTTCCAAAAATTTGTTATGCTTGCATAACATATATTTGAAGGGTGAAGCAAGAAGAAACGATAGATTTTCATATTCGATGGGCATGGCATAAGATTCTCAGAATTTACAACCATATAGCGGGGAGTTTTGGCATTAACATGAGTGTAGGATATGCGCTTTTGAACATAGATCGTGTCGTGGGCACCCCTTCGACTAAGTTGGGGCCCATCATGGGAATGGAAGCAAGAAGCCTAACCAGAACGCTCAAAACCATGGAGGAACACGGTTTAATCATACGTCGACCAGACAAATTAGATAAGAGAGTGATGCGCATTTTTCTCACTGAGCTTGGTCTGGAGAACAGAAAAATTGCACGTGAAAAAGTGATTCAGTTTAATCAATCAATTCTAAGCAAGATGGAAAACCATGAAGCACATCAGTTTCTTCGATCCATCATTAAGATCAACGAAATACTGGAAGAGAATCTAAATGAAATTAAAAGTGAACAAAAAGTAAATGCATGAAAAGAAGAATTAGAAAGGTAGCTGTTTTGGGGTCTGGGGTAATGGGGTCTAGAATTGCCTGCCATTTTGCCAACATCGGTTGTGAAGTTTTGTTGCTTGACATCGTCAGGAAAGAAGATATCGAGAGTGATGATACAGCCCGAAGGAATGCTCTTGTCAATCAATCTCTAAGGGACGCTATTAAATCAAATCCTGCACCGTTGTATGAGAAGAGCTTTAGCGACAGAATCACCACCGGTAATTTCGATGATGACTTGTCTAAAATAGCTGAGGCTGACTGGATCATTGAAGTAATTATTGAGCGTCTCGACATCAAAAGATCTCTATTTGAAAGAGTTGAGCAATACAGAAAATCGGGAACATTAATAACGAGTAATACTTCCGGAATCCCCATTAATCTTATGCTCGATGGCCGTTCGGAGGATTTCCAAAAGCACTTCTGCGGGACGCATTTTTTCAACCCTCCTCGATATTTAAAACTGCTTGAAATAATTCCTACCGCTAAAACAGACCCAGCCATTACTGATTTTCTAATGGAATTTGGTGAGAGAAACCTCGGTAAAACAACCGTCCTTTGTAAGGACACCCCTGCTTTCATCGCAAACCGCATAGGAGTATTCGCCATCATGGCGCTCTTTCATATTGTCGATGAACTCGGTCTCACAGTTGATGAAGTTGATAAACTAACTGGACCGGTTTTGGGAAGACCAAAGTCAGCAACTTTTAGAACCGCAGATGTGGTCGGACTGGATACTCTGGTTCTAGTGGCATCGGGCCTGCGCGATAATGCTAAAAATGATGAGCGCAGAGATGTTTTCGAGCTTCCTTCTTATGTCCACAGCATGGTAGATAAGAAATGGTTAGGCAGCAAAACCAAACAGGGATTCTACAAGAAAGTAAAAGATGAAAACGGCAAAAGCCAGATTTTAAGCCTCGATCTTAAGACTCTAGAATACCAGCCTAAGCAAAAGGTAAAGTTTCCAACATTGGAAACGACCAAACCCATTGAAGATCTTTCGCAGAGAATGAAAATCCTACTTTCAGGAAAGGATAAAGCCGGTGAATTTTATCGCAAAATTTTCGCTCAATTGTTTCAATATGTATCCTATCGTATTCCTGAAATATCAGATGAGGTCTATCGCATTGATGATGCTCTGCGTGCAGGTTTTGGCTGGGAGCAGGGGCCCTTTGAAGCCTGGGATGCTATTGGGCTGGAAAGGGGACTAAGCATTATGCAAGATGAAGGATTGGAGCCTGCTGAATGGGTGTCTAAAATGAAGGCCTCCGGAGCTAGCTCATTTTACAGGGTTCAGAATGGACGAAAGCAATTCTATGACATACAAGCATCTGAATATCAAGATATACCGGGCCAGGAAGGAATTTTAGACCTGAAGGTTCTTCAACAGTCGAACGTCGTTTGGAAGAACAGTGGTACGCTGATAACAGATCTCGGTGACGGCATCCTAAACCTTTCTTTCAAAACCAAAATGAATACCATTGGAGGAGAAGTTATTGAGGGAATCAATAAAGCTATTGACCTGGCCGAAAAAGAGTATGAAGGGTTAGTGATCTACAACGAAGGAGATAACTTTTCTGCCGGTGCCAATGTAGGTATGATATTCATGATGGCGGCAGAACAAGAAGTTGATGAACTCGAGGTGGCAGTTCGGGCTTTCCAAAACACCATGATGCGAGTTCGCTATTCATCCATTCCTGTCGTAGTTGCGCCACATGGGTTAACTCTCGGAGGTGGATGCGAGCTTAGCATGCATGCGGACAAAGTCGTGGCCAATGCGGAGAGTTATATCGGCCTGGTAGAATTTGGCATTGGTGTGATTCCTGGAGGAGGTGGTACCAAAGAATTTGCCCTACGTTTAAGTGATGAGCTTGAAGAAGGAGATATTCGCACCAACAGATTCAGAAAAAGACTTCTTACAATAGGTCAGGCTAAGGTCTCCACATCAGCACTGGAAGCATTTGACCTTGGTTATCTAAGACCAGGAATTGATGAAGTCGTTGTGAGCAGAAAACATCAATTGGCCTATGCCAAAAATGCTGTATTGCAACTGTTGGAAAAGGGTTACATTCAACCTGCACCACGAAAAAACATTAGGGTATTAGGACAGGAAGGGGTTGCTCTCACCTACTCTGGAGCCGATTCAATGGTCGTAGGAAATTATATGTCCGAGCACGATCAACTCATTTCAGATAAACTTGGTTTCGTTTTATCCGGCGGAGATTTATCCGAAATGACCATGGTAGATGAACAATATCTGCTTGACCTTGAGCGTCGTGCCTTCATTGAACTCACCTTGCAAAGAAAGACGCTCGAAAGAATGCAGAGCTTATTAAAAACAGGAAAAATTTTAAGAAACTAATTATGGACGCTTATATAGTAGCTGCAAAACGGTCAGCCGTTGGTAAAGCCCCAAGAGGGTCATTGCGCTTTTTACGAGCAGATGAACTCGCTGTGCAAGTGATAAAAGGAATGTTGACCGATATACCTCAACTAGAAGTTGATCGAATCGATGATGTTATTGTTGGAAATGCCACGCCTGAAGCGGAACAGGGCCTGAACATTGCCAGAATGATCTCGTTGATGGCTTTGAATACAGATAAAGTGCCCGGAATGACCGTAAACCGTTACTGTTCATCGGGGTTACAAACCATTGCGCTCGCAGCTCAGGCAATAGAAAGTGGACAGGCAGATTGCATCATCGCTGGCGGTGTTGAAACCATGTCGCCCATACCTTTTGGTGGTTGGCGATTGGTGCCCGATATGGATGTGGCTAAAAAAGACCCATCCTGGTATTGGAATATGGGCCTGACGGCAGAGGCTGTGGCAAAGCAATTCAAAGTTTCGAGAGAAGATCAGGATGAATTCGCATACCACAGCCATCAAAAAGCCGCAAATGCGATAAAGAACAGCTATTTCAAACCCGGTATTGTTCCCATCGAGATTGAAGAGGTGTATCTCGATGAGAAGAAAAAGAGACGGGAAAGAAAGCACGTCTTCGATACTGATGAGGGAGTACGATTCGATACCACGGCTGAAAAACTGGGAAAACTCCGACCTGTTTTTGATGCAAAGGGTTCAGTTACTGCAGGAAATGCAAGCCAAACATCAGACGGTGCAGCATTCACCCTTATCATGTCAGAAAAAATGGTCAAAGAGCTTGATATTCAACCTATTGCGAGACTAAAATCTTTTGCAGTTGTAGGTGTTGAACCAAGAATTATGGGCATTGGCCCGGTAGATGCCATACCCAAAGCAGCAAAAATGGCTGCAATAAATATTGAAGACATCGAACTCTTCGAACTGAATGAAGCATTTGCATCACAGTCACTGGCAGTAATTCGCGAGACTGGATTAAACCCGGATATTGTCAATGTAAATGGCGGGGCGATAGCCTTAGGACATCCACTTGGATGTACAGGAGCCAAGCTGAGCGTACAGTTATTCGATGAAATGCGTCGACGCAATCTAAAAACTGGAATGGTGACCATGTGTGTTGGCACGGGTCAGGGAGCCGCCGGAGTTTTTGAATTATTGAATTAAAACCAAATCAAGATGATAAAAGAAAAGAAGGAAGCATTGAAAGGTGGAGAGTTTCTCATCAGAGAAACAGACCCGAATGATATTTTCACGCCTGAAGAATTTGATGAAGAACAACAAATGATCGCTGAGACATGTGAAACATTTCTTCAACAAGAGGTACTCACCAGGCTCGATGAGATTGACTCCATGCAGAAAGGCCTGATGCCTTCTCTGATCGAAAAAGTCGGGGAACTCGGAGTTCTTGGGGTATCAATCCCTGAGGAATACGGAGGGTTTAACAAAAATTTCGTAACCTCAATGCTCACAGCTGAAAGACTGGGTGCAGGTTATTCATTTTCTGTTGCCGTTTCGGCCCACGCGGGTATTGGAACCTTACCTATCCTTTATTATGGAACGGAGGAGCAAAAAAGTAAATACATTCCAAAGCTAGCCAGCGGAGAGTATAAAGGCGCCTATTGTCTTACAGAACCCGGTTCAGGTTCAGATGCCAACTCCGGCAAGACTAAGGCAACCCTGAACGCTGACGGAAGCAAGTATATTCTGAATGGACAAAAAATGTGGATCACTAACGGCGGGTTCGCTGATGTTTTTACAGTATTTGCGAAAATTGACGAGGACGAAAACCTGAGTGCTTTTATAGTAGATGCAAGTTCTGAAGGAATCACCCTCAATCCGGAAGAAAAGAAAATGGGTATAAAAGGCTCATCAACATGTCAAATCTTCTTCAATAATGTAGAGGTTCCCGTTGAGAACCTTTTAGGACAGCGAAATGAAGGTTTTAAAATAGCTCTCAACATTCTAAATATTGGCCGAATCAAGCTTGCGGGTGCTGTAATTGGTGGAGCCAAAGGCACTTTGACCGAAGCCATTCGGTACGCCAATGAACGCAATCAATTTGGCAGACCTATCTCTAAATACGGCGCAATACGTCAAAAAATTGCGAAAATGTCTTACAAGACATTTGCTTGTGAATCAGCTGTTTACAGAGCCTCACAAAACATTGAAGACAGAATAGCTTCATTCGAAGTAGAAGGTATGAGCAAATCTGAAGCTGTACTTAAAGGTATTGAGGCTTATGCAATAGAATGCGCGATGCTCAAAGTGCACGGTTCTGAAGTACTCGACTATGTTGCCGATGAATCTGTTCAGATTTTTGGCGGCATGGGATACTCAGCAGAGTCGAGTGTGGAACGTGCATACAGAGACTCGCGAATCAATAGAATTTTCGAAGGTACCAATGAAATCAACCGCATGCTTACGGTGGACATGATGTTGAAGAAAGCCATGAAAGGCACTTTAGACCTAATGGGACCTGCACAGGCAGTTGCCGGCGAACTTATGGCCATTCCCGACTTTGGTTCAGCACCGGAATCTGAGTTTGAAAAATTGCACGGTTACATTAAAAATTTCAAAAAGGCCATACTAATGATTGCCGGATCGGCTGTTCAAAAGCTCATGATGGAACTCGCAAAAGAACAGGAAATCCTAATGGCAGTTGCCGACATGCTTATCGAAACTTATGTGGCAGAATCAGTGCTTTTGAGAGTCGAAAAAAGAACTTCACTTGAAGGTGAAACTGAAGATAACAAGCTAAAACTGGAAATGGCCAGGGCTTACATTTTTGACGCAGGAAGCACCATCAACCAACTTGGAAATGAGGCTCTAATTTCTTTTGCTGAGGGTGATGAGCTTAGAATGATGACTATGGGACTAAAAAGGTTTACCAAAATGGATGCGCTCAATATAAAACTGGTCAGACGAAATATAGCTCAACGCATGATCGATGAAAACAAATATGTTTTTTAGAAGGCTCATTTAGCTACATTTGGCCGAAAATATTCGGATATGAGAACAACGACCTTACTCCTATTTTTTACGCTTATGGGCACGTATGCCTTCAGCCAATTGAATATTTCTCCCTATGCCGGATGGAATTTCGGAATGAAAGCAAGAGTATATGAAGGAGACATCAGAGTAAAGAATAACACAACATTTGGGGTAGACTTAGACTATCTCATGGATGGAACAAGCGGGATTCAGTTAACCTATCGATTTACTTCTACGGACGTAACTTTATATCCCTGGGGTGAGCCCACACGTAAATACTCAGATGTTGACTTACATTACATCATGCTTGGAGGTATTCGGCACTTGATGGACGGACCAATAATGCCATATGGAGTTTTTAATATTGGCATTCTCTATGCTGACTTTAAGAATGGTGAGCAACCTAACCTCTACACTTATGACGACGTTGTTCGTCTGGCATTCGGGTTCGGACTTGGCCTAAAGGTAATGTTCAATGAACGAATAGGCCTGAATACTGCTGTACGGGCGCTAGTTCCTGTTCAGTGGGGTGGTCTGTCATTGGGTTGCTCTACAGGCGGAGGCTGTGGAACTGGAGTATCCACGGGTTCATCTATTATTTCAGGTGACGTTACCGGAGGTATCGTAGTAGTTCTGGGTGACTGATAATAGATTATAGAATAAGTTAAAGCCTTTCATAACCGGAAGGCTTTTTTGTTATTGATTATCTGATCTTAAGGCAATCTGTATTTCTTATTTTTGAGCTCTTCCCGAATTATGGATACAACAACTGACATTTCACTTAAAGAGGTTAAACTTATCAGCTCAGAGGAATATTTTGACCTTAAAACCAATCAAGACTTACTCGAACTGTACTTGAATAAAGACCGGGATGTCGAGAGGGATTTAAGCTGGATCGACTATGAAAAGCAACTCATTGCGTTGCAGGTTGAGCTTGTAAAATTGCAAAGCTGGATACAGAGGAACAAGCTTCGTGTTATGGTCATCTTTGAAGGAAGAGATGCATCTGGCAAAGGAGGAGCAATAAAGCGCTTCAAGGAACACCTCAATCCAAGGGCAATGCGAGTGGTAGCGCTTAATAAGCCAACCGAAGTAGAAAGGGGCCAATGGTATTTCGGCAGATACATAAAGGAACTTCCTGACCCTGGTGAATTCGTAATGTTTGACCGAAGCTGGTACAACAGGGCGGTAGTAGAACCAGTTATGGGTTTTTGTACAGAAACTCAATACCGACAATTCATGCTGCAAGTGCCGGAATTTGAGCATATGCTTTATGAAGACCATTTACATATCATCAAATTTTGGTTCTCAATTACTAAAGAAGAGCAGCAAAGAAGGTTTCAACGCCGCAAAACGAATCCACTAAAAATGTGGAAATTCAGTCCGGTAGATCAAAAAGGACAAGAGCTTTGGGACAAATACACCTACTACAAGGACGAAATGTTTAGTAAAACCCATACCGCTTATAGTCCCTGGATCATTGTACGTGCCAATGATAAAAAAGCGGCAAGGCTGGAAAGCATTCGCTACGTTTTATCCAGATTCAACTACGACGGTAAAAACGAGGCCGAAACCATCATTGCTCCTGACCCAAACTTTGTGGAACGATACCACAGATCAAACCGAAGTGTCGATTAGTTATGAGGGAATTATCTAAGGCAGAAATCAAACTTCTGGAAACGAAGAAGGCCCGGCGATACATGCTTAAGTCGGAAGAAATAGATATTGAAAAAGCATTGCGCTATGCCCGATATGAGGACAGGCTTAAGAAGTTTCAGTCCAAAATGGTAGACCTATTGCATTGGGTAAACACAGAGGAAAAGCGCGTTGTAATCATTTTCGAGGGACGCGATGCTGCCGGAAAAGGAGGTGCCATTCGAAGAATGACCCATAATCTAAATCCAAGACTGATCAATATCGTAGCTCTTCCCCGCCCTACCGAGGTAGAAATGGGCCAGTGGTATTTTCAACGATATGTCAAGAATTTGCCCGACCCGGGAGAAATGGTCTTCTTCGACAGAAGCTGGTATAATCGCGCCGTAGTAGAACCAGTTAACGGATTCTGTACCGCTGAACAATATGATCGATTCATGGATGAAGTCAACGATTTTGAGCGTATGATCATTAATGACGGTATTATTCTACTCAAACTATACTTCTCCATAACACGAGAAGAACAACGAAAGCGCTTTGAAGAAATTAGAAAAGACCCTCTAAAAAGATGGAAATACAGTAATGTAGATGCAAAAGCTCAGGAACTCTGGAATGAATATACCAGGTATCGCAAAGCGATGATTGAACATACTGATACCGAAATCGCTCCATGGAAAGTGATCAAAGCCAACCGAAAAATGCAGGCTCGCCTTATCGCAATGAGATATGTCCTGAGCAGTATTCCTTACGAAAAGGTTCCATAGATCTGTAATGTTAATCACAGACTTCCCCTGATACCCATTCTAACTTTGTTAGTATGAAGTATCACATCTCTCGAATTGTAGATTCATCCTTCGAAGAAGTCAAAAATAGAATTATTGAATCCCTTAAAAATCAGGGGTTTGGGATTATCACAGAGATAGATTTGCAAAAGACCTTTACCAATAAATTAGGTAAAGACGTAGCTCCTTATCACATTTTGGGTGCCTGCAATCCTCAGTATGCCTTCGAGGCCATTGGCGTTGAGGAACGCATTGGAACCATGTTGCCCTGTAATGTCATCCTTCGGCAGCTTGAAGAAGGCCAAACGGAAATATCAGCCGTTGATCCAGTCAAATCCATGGAAGCTGTTGATAATGAACACCTTAAAGAGTTAGCCGGAGGTGTAAAAGAGCTTTTAGAAAAGGCTGTTGCAAACGCTTAGACTTAAGAGGCCGATATTGGCCTCTTTTCTTTTCAACATATTGTAGTTTTGAGTTTCTATCTCAGGTGAATGGAACTGGAAAAGTACTTTGAATCATTCCGTAAGAATACAATCGGATATCACCAGCACTTTACTACACCCTTTGGCGAAAAGAGAATTGTCTATGCTGATTGGACGGCAAGTGGAAGGTTATACGGCCCCATCGAAAAGATCATTGCTGAAGATTTTGGCCCTTTTGTAGGAAACACGCATACTGAAACAACAGTCACAGGATCTACCATGACGATCGCTTTCCACAAAGCACTTGAAATTATCAAAAAGCATGTGAATGCGAGCCACGAAGATGCCATACTAGCCACAGGTTCAGGTATGACGGGGGCAATCAACAAATTTCAGAGAATTCTTGGCCTCAGAGTTCATGAAGACCACAAAGACAAACTGAAAATACCCGAGGCTGACAGGCCCGTAGTTTTTATAACCCATATGGAGCACCACTCTAATCAAACCAATTGGTTAGAATCTTTAGCAACATTGGAAATAATCAGACCCCTTAATGGACTTCCGGATTTAGCCCATCTCAAAGAACTATTAGATAAATACTCCGACCGAAAAACAAAAATTGCCAGCATTACCGCATGTTCCAATGTAACCGGGATAGTGACTCCATATCATGAGATCGCCGAAATCATGCACGAACATGACGGTTGTTGTTTTGTCGATTTTGCATGCTCTGGGCCTTATGTCAAAATTGATATGCACCCTGAAAATCCGAAACAAACCCTGGATGCCGTATTCTTCTCACCCCATAAATTTTTGGGTGGCCCCGGTACTCCGGGGATTATTGTATTCAACCGCAAGTTTTATCACAATCGCGTGCCGGACAATCCAGGCGGTGGAACTGTCACCTGGACCAATCCCTGGGGAGAACATCAGTACTTTTCAGATATAGAAGTCAGGGAAGCAGGTGGGACACCTCCCTTTCTGCAAACCATCAAAGCAGCCCTAGCGGTGAAGCTTAAAGAAGAAATGGGAATAGAACGCATGCTACAACGTGAAGGAGAATTGCTTGAACGCATTTTCAGTCGCATGTGCACTATTCCAGGTTTGGAGATTCTAGAAAAGAACATAAAGCGAAGGCTTGGAGTTATATCATTCTATTTCAAGGACTTACACTATAACCTGACCGTAAAGATGCTCAACGACCGATACGGTATTCAAATGCGTGGAGGCTGTTCATGCGCGGGAACCTATGGTCATGTTTTATTAGATATTCCTGAGAAAATGTCTCAACAGATTACCTGCAGAATTGATGAGGGTGACCTGTCTGCTAAACCGGGTTGGGTGAGGCTGAGCATTCACCCAACTATGACCAATGATGATGTAGACTATATCCTGGGTGCTTTGGAAGAATTAGCGCGAAATCATAAAGAATGGGCCAAAGAATACACCTACAATCCACTGAGCAATGAATTCGATTATAATCAAAAAGGAATTGACATTCACGATCACGTAGAAAGAATATTTAGTGAACTATGAGCGGCAAAGCAGTACAATTAGGTGGGATATTCCTCTATTCAAACGAACCCCGAAATCTTGTAGAATGGTACCGGAAGAATTTCGGATTGACCTTTGAATCCACCCCGGATGATAAAGCATACTATCTCAGCTTCCCTTACCAGGACAGCGAGGGAAAATCCCGATATAACGTCCTTTCTGTGATTAAAAGCAAAAGCGTTCGCCCTAAAAGAAATTCAAAACTCTTTACCCTAAACCTGAGAGTGAATGGCATCGAAAGCATAATAGACAGGCTTAGAGAAAACGGCAACAAGCTCAAACCCATGGAAGTGCACGAAGAGGGGAAATTTGCCTGGGTGCAGGATCCTGAGGGCAATTTTATCGAAATATGGGAGGAATGATCTCCTTATTCCAAATACCCATCGCTAACCCAGTTGTCAAAAACTTCACGATTCGTTTGTGACATTAAGCCAGTAGGTGGCATGGGGTTGGAACTACTGTTTATTCTTGTCAGGAGGTTTCCTATTTCAGTGGCGTTTCTTACTTGCTCATAGGTCGTAAGGCTCAACCCGGCATTGGGATTAGAAGCTCCGTGGCACGATATACAATTCGAATTGATTACTGCTTTTATGTTTGGATCATACCTCACCTCCGAAGGTGTATTTTGGGGCGGGTTGTTTTCCTCTTCCTTTTTACAACTTGTAAGCATTACCACAGCCATTGTGCAGGTTAGTGCAAATAATCGATTAATCATGTTTTTCTGATTTAAATAGTGAATGTAATATCCTAATTGCTTTTAATCTACTCCAAATTTTGTCGTAAAGACAGCCTTTTGGCGTTTCAATTGATTAATAAAAAGACATTATTCATGTTTTGTTCTTTTCATAGGTTTTGCCCTGATCGAAATCCATTGCATTTGAATTGAAAGTTGTTTTGTTTTACCCACAAATTCCCCAACTATGAAATACGCTAACATCTTCACTCTTTCCGCCGCACTATTTGTTTTTACCCTTGACCACATCGCCTCAGAACTTCCCTTCAAGTTCGGTAAAATCAAAGATGAAGTTGTAAAAGCCAAAGCTATTGCAGCGTTTCCTAACGCTGACGCAGTTGTTCTTTATGACTACGGTACAGTAGATTTTGACTACACACAAACAAAGGGTTTCACCATCATCTTGGAGCGTACCTGCCGGATCAAAATACTGAAGAACTCAGGCTATGACTGGGCTCAAGAAAGAATATTGCTCTACGATGATGACGAAATAGAAGAAAAGGTAATTGGACTTAAAGGGAATACCTACAACTACGAAAATGGAAAAGTGGTCAAAACCAAGCTTGGAAAAGAACATATATTTAGGGAGGATCAAACGGATACCTGGCAAACTTTGTCTTTTACGTTACCTCAAGTAAAAGAGGGTTCTGTAATCGAATTCACCTATCGTAAAAGCACCAATTATTTTTCCTATATCGATCCATGGTATTTCCAGCGCTCCATCCCTGTACAACATAGTGAGTACATATTTAAAGCTCCGGAGTTTTTCAATTATATGCCGGTTGAACAGGGTTACGTCGAACTTGATGTGCGCGAGCCTATAACTGAAAGTGATAAAATAACCTTTACAGAGAAAGAAAGAGATGGAATGACTCGTTCCAAGACTAATTATTCTACCCAATCAATCGATTTCATGACCAATGGCACACGGTATGTGGCCAGAAATGTTCCTGGGCTAAAAGAAGAACCGAAAGCTCCAGAGTTGAAGAGTTTTCAAACTCATGTGGCCTATCAGCTATCAACCGTTCGATATCCAGGCTCTCCCATTGAAAAGGTTTTAAGTGATTGGGAAAAGATTAACAAAGAATTGATGGAGAACCCAAATTTTGGGGGTGAATGTAAGCCTCGCTCCTTTTACAAAGAAGCTCTTTCTGAAATCAAGGCCAATAACACCGAAACTGCCGATCAAATTGCCGCTATTCACCAGCATGTCAGAAACAAAACAAGCTGGAATGGGGTGAACGCCTACTTTGCATCTAATGGAATTCGCAAAACCTACATAAATGGCGAAGGCAATTCAGCAGATATCAATTTACTCCTGGTGTCCATGCTAAAAAGTGCAGGTTATGAATCTAACCCAGTAATTCTCAGCACCAGAAGCAACGGAATGGTAAATCCTTCATTCCCCATAATGAGGAATTATAACTATGTAGTTGCAGAAGTAATAGTCGGAAACAATTCGATCCTACTCGATGCAACCGATCCAAATCTCCCAGCCGGTTTACTTCCAAAAAGAGTCTTGAATAACAGAGGCAGGCGAATTAGCATGAAAGGTTCCGATTGGGTACTACTAAGACCTTACCTGGGCGAGAATCAAGTCATTTATGTGAATAGTAAGTTAGATGCCAACGGTACAATTTCGGGTAAATGGCAATCTAAATATTCAGGATATTCCACATGGAAAATAAAAGCGGAAAAGGGAGAATCTGGGGAAGACTTATTCATAAAAGATCGAATAGGAGAAATGGAGAATGGAGAAGTTGAAAACTATTCGTTAACTCCATACGATGATAAATACGAATACGCTGAATCATTTGATTTTCAGGCGGAAGGGTATGCGACAGTTGCACCAAATGTTATCTATCTGAATCCTTTCGCTGTTGAGCATGACTTTAAGAATCCCTTCAAAGACAATGAAAGGTTGTTACCGGTTGATTTAATTGTACCCAAGTCGCAAACACAAAATGTTACCATCCAGATTCCAGAGGGATATGTAGTGGATGAGATTCCAGAGCAGGTGAATGTTCAATTGCCAAACGAAGACGGACAATTCAAATACACAATTAGAAGTTTTGGTGGCATGATTCAATTGCAGTCTGTAATTGAAATCAATAGGACCTTCTACAGTTCTACAGAGTATTCAATGCTTAAAGAATTCTTCGACTTAATTTTCCAGAAAACTTCTGAAGAAATAGTATTGAAACGTAAATCGTGATTTCAAGATTTTTTTTCTTCGGTTTAATTCTGACCTTCTCCTCCGGGCTTTGGCAATATATGTATGCCCAAAAAAGCATGCCTGAACTAAATATTTCCCGTATTCCCAATAGTCTTTTAAAAACTTCTACGGAAGTAGTTCGAAGTGAAATGGGGTTCGTTGAAATCTTGAGTAAATCGAAATTCAGATTTAGGTATAGGAAGGTTATTACTATTCTGAATAGGAAATCGACTCGTGTCTACATTCCCTACGGCGAATTCACTGATATTAAATCGGTAAGCGCATTCATATACGATTCGGAAGGGCAACAAAAACGTAAAATCAAAAACTCCGATATTGTAGACCGAGCTAGCTATGATGGCTTCAGCATTGCTTCTGATGGACGCTACAAGGCCATTTCAATAAACAACCCTCAGGTTCCTTTCACTCTGGTTTATGAATACGAAATCACCTCTGAGAATCCACTTTTTCTTCCGGATTGGTGGTTTCAATCGGATGAAAATCAAGCGGTCGAGTATTCTGAATTCAAGGTTCAATTACCTGCCAGTTTAAACCTAAACTTTCGAGTCAGCAGAAAAAAAGATGTTGAAATGTTACATTCCGAAAATGAAGGAATAAAGGAATACACCTGGACCGTAAAAAACATGATGCCCACTGATTATGAGTTGCTTGGACCTTCCCCGGAAGCACAGTTTCCCACTATTTATCTTTCACTTTCAGATTTTGAAATTGATGGTTATAAAGGGTCAGCTTCAAACTGGACTGATTTAGGTCTTTTCTTTTATGTTTTGAACGACCAAAGGCAAAGTGTATCAGAAAAAAAGCAACAAGAAGTCCTGGACCTGACTTCTTCTTTGAATAGCAAAGAGGAAAAGGTGGCGGTTATATACAATCACCTACAGGAAAACACCAGGTACGTGAGTGTACAACTTGGTATAGGAGGGTGGCAAACATTTCCGGCGAACTATGTAGAAGAAAATGGCTATGGAGACTGCAAGGCATTGAGTAACTATACGAGATCCTTACTTCAGGTCGCGGGAATAGAGTCGTTCTATACCCTTGTTGAAGCCGGCAAGTACCCCAAAAAATTGTCAAAGGAGTTTCCCAATTCCTATTTCAACCATGCCATTCTATGCGTGCCAAATGGATCTGATAGCATATGGCTTGAGTGTACGAGTCAAAATCAACCCTTTAACTATTTAGGCTCTTTTACGTCCAACAGAAAAGCTCTACTTATTACTCCTCAGGGTGGAGTTCTTACTAATACCCAAAGACTAACCAAAGAGGATAACACTACAATTAATAATTTGAGGATCAATCTTCAGGCAAATGGAGATGCAGAGATTAGCTGTCATAATTCATACATAGGTCTCGCCTCCGACAAAGCCTTTGCACAACTTAGACGTAGTGACAGAGACCGCAAAGAATCCATCTATAAAGAGTTTGATTTTCAAGACTTTGAAGTCATTTCATGTGCTTATTCAGACAACAAAACCAAGATGCCCTCCATAAGTGAAACTATTGAGATTGAAATGGAAAAATTTGGCACTAAGAGTGGCAGTCGACTTTACCTGAACTTTCCTGATCTCAACCGAAATCTGAATCTTGATCTACATTCTGATGAGCGAAATCGTGATATAGAAATAAGGTTCGGGGGAATAATAAAGGACAGCGTCCTGGTAAAAATCCCAAAGGGATTCATTGTTGAATTCCTACCTAAAAATCAGCACTTTAGTAATGAATTTGGAATTTGCGAATACAAATTCATAAGTGAAAAGGATCAGTTGTTTCTGATCAAGACTATTGAATGGAATTCAGGAACTTATCCTTCAAAAAAGTATGATGAGCTTAAAGAGCTTATCTATGCTATAAATAATTCATCAAGAGAGAGAATTGTACTCTATGAGAATATCGATTAGTTTGCAATCATTAGAAGATGAGGGAACTCAAATCCATATTTGACCAGATTTTTCGTGAGTTTTCTGAAGAAGTAGTATCACTATTCTCCGAAGCCTTCAAACAAAAGGGCTTAAAGAAGGGCGAGTACTTTCTTCGAGAAGGGAGAATCTGTAATCACATAGGCTTTATTAAGAATGGAGCAATGATGTGCTATTACCTCAAGGATGGTAAACGCTACATTGATGAATTTTCCCTTGATTATGAATTCATTACCGATTATTCAAGTTTATTAAACCAAAGGCCATCCAACAAAAACATACAATGCATTGAAGGCACGGAAATTTTTATCATTAGCAAGGACAAACTAAACGATTTGTACAAAAAAAATAATGTTGAATTTGAAAGATTAGGTAGAACAATGGCGGAGCAACTTTATCTTCAATGGCATGAAAAAAGTAAATCCTTATTAATGGACAATGCAACTGAACGCTACATTAAACTCATTGAAAACAGAACTGAATTGCCACAACGGGTTCCGCAATATCTAATCGCTGAATACTTGGGAATTACACCAGAATCCTTGTCCAGAGTTCGTAAGGGTATTTCTTAGCACTCATGCCGTTTTCTTATCATACATCAATGATTTTGCCCTTGCCATTTTTGAATTTTGTTCCATAAAAGAATAAAATCATGGAACGAAGAGAATTTATCTTAAAATCAGGAACATTAGTAACGGCATCTGTTTTCTTATCAAAATATGGTTTTGCAAATGCGCTTATCAACTACGATAATGAACAAGACTTTTCCAAAAGGCCAAATCCTGACAATTTTCAGCAACCCATTTTAAAAGCTATTGCTTTGGGTATAAATGCCCCAAGTCCACACAACACCCAGTCTTGGAAATTCGAAATTGTCAATGACACCAAAATGCTATTGTATGTTGATGAGAACATATTACTACCAGCGACAGACCCGCCATCAAGACAAATTCATATAGGGGCTGGTTGCTTTATTGAAACCACAGTATTAGGAGCCCAAAGATTCGGATACAAATCAATAGTTGATTACTTCCCACAAGGCTATACAAACGAAAGTGACTTTGGTAAAAAACCCGTTGCTTCCATTGAATTAATAAAAGAGAATATTCAAGTTGATCCACTTGCAGCATTTATTGAGGGCAGACAGACTAACCGAAGGAAGTATAAAGGAAATTTAATAAGCCAAGAAGAGTTTAATGCTTTGGCTAGTTTAACAGGCAAAAGTCATTCAAAATTAGTATTCATCAATTCCGAATTTGAGCCATATCTTGATATTTTTTACCGTGGTTTCGAAATCGAATCAAGGACTTTCGATACAAATGAAGAAACCAGAAACCTCTTTAGGTTTAATGAAGAGCAACGGGCTGAGAAAAGAGATGGTATCAGCATTCCTCAAATGGGTTATAAAGGCATGATGATTGGACTTGCCGAAAAATCTCTTGATATGGGAGATAAAGAAAAGTGGCATAGTGATAAATCCATTAATCTATCACTAAAAAACGTGAAGCAGGGAATAGACTCGACAAAAGGAATCGTGATTTGGTTCACAGAAAACAACAATTTTTTAGATTGGGTTAAATCTGGACGTGATTATGTTCGTTTCTCGCATGCTTTAACGAGTAAGGAGTTGTATGCACACCCATACAATCAAGCAATTCAAGAGTATGCCGAAATGACAACAGTAAGGAACGAATTGAATGAACTGCTAAAAATCAAGGAGCCTCAGAAAGTTCAAATGATTGTTAGAATAGGTAGAAGTTCTACACCTTATTACTCGTATCGCAGGCAATTGAATGATTTCGAAAAAAAATAATGGATGCCCACATTGGGCATAAAACATATGGCTGACAGAAGTTCCCACAAATTATCGGCACATATCAAGCATAGTCACGGTGGTATAAGTACACAGACCGAAATGCTTTACGTTTCATACCCAAGACCGTCAATCTAACCGAATTAAAAAACAGAACAAATGATCTATTCTATTTTGAATCTCATTAACTAATCTTCCTCATCCTGATACTCTTTGGAGTCACTTCGAGGTATTCATCATCCTTTATGTACTCCATCGCCTCCTCAAGTGAAAAGACAATTTTTGGAGCCAGATTAGATTTATCATCAGAGCCAGCAGCTCTCATATTCGTAAGCTTCTTGCCTTTTATAACATTGATTTCGAGGTCATTATCTCTGGTGTGTTCTCCCAGTACCTGGCCTCTATATACTTTCTCACCGGGATCAACAAAAAATCTTCCTCTATCCTGCAATCGATCTATTGCGTAGGCCAAAGCCTGACCTGTCTCCATGGAAACAAGCGACCCCTTTGTACGGGTTTTGATATCACCTTTCATCGCCTCATAATCTCGAAAGCGATGAGATATAACAGCAGTTCCAGCAGTGGCGGTTAAGAGCTCATTTCTTAATCCAATGAGCCCTCTTGATGGGATGTCAAATTCCAGATGCTGCAAGTCCCCTTTAGGTTCCATTATTTGTAAATCGCCCTTTCTTTGAGTTACCAAATCAATAGCTCTGCCGCTGTAATCTTCATCCAGATCGATTACAAGAGTTTCGTACGGTTCGCATTTAACCCCATCTACTTCTCTCACGAGCACCTGCGGTTTACCCACTTGAAGTTCGTAACCCTCACGCCGCATGGTTTCAATTAAGATAGAAAGGTGTAGTATACCTCTTCCGTAGACGTTAAACCGATCATCTCTGTCGGTATCCTCCACACGGAGCGCCAGGTTCTTTTCTGTTTCCTTATATAACCTATCACGCAAATGTCTCGAGGTGACAAACTTTCCTTCCTGACCATAAAAAGGTGAGTTGTTGATAGTAAACAACATGCTCATCGTGGGCTCATCTATGGAAATTCTAGCTAACGGTTCCGGATGCACAGCATCCGCGATAGTATCCCCAATATCGAAATCATCTAATCCTACTACAGCACAGATGTCACCGCACCTTACGTGATTGACTTTTTCCCGACCTAATCCGGAAAAAATGTGAAGTTCCTTTATTCTGATTTTCTTCCGCCCTCCCGCTTTCTGACAAAGGATATAGTCCAACCCTTCAACCAGGTTTCCCCGGTATAGCCTGCCAATTGCGATTCGTCCTAAATAGTTGGAGTAATCGAGCGATGTAATCTGAAACTGAGTGGTTCCTTCTCTAAAAGGAGCTTCCGGAATTCTGTCCAGAATAACATCTAACAGAGGGGTGATGTCCTCCCCCTTTTCCTTCCAATCATGACTCATCCAACCCTGCTTGGAAGAACCGTATAACGTAGTAAAATCAAGCTGTTCTTCATTCGCATCCAAATTGAACATCAAGTCAAAGACTTGCTCATGAACTTCATCGGGTCGACAATTCTCTTTATCCACTTTATTGACAACCACAATAGGATTCAAACCAAGTTCAATGGCCTTGGCCAGAACAAACCTTGTTTGGGGCATGGGACCTTCAAACGCATCAACCAGCAGTAGCACACCATCCGCCATTTTAAGCACGCGCTCGACTTCTCCACCAAAATCACTATGGCCAGGGGTGTCGATTAAATTAATCTTGACCTCTTTGTAAATCACTGAAACATTTTTGGAAAGAATAGTTATCCCCCGCTCACGTTCCAGTTCATTATTGTCCAGAATCAAATCCGGACTCTCACTTCTTTCATCGAGAATTTTACTCTCCTGTATGATGCGGTCAACCAAAGTTGTTTTTCCGTGGTCAACATGGGCTATGATGGCTACATTTCTTATCGATTGCATAGGTTCATTTTCTTCGGCCGCAAACGTACGCCTCTTATTGATTGTATTTTCAAAACTTAAATCAATTGGATCAAATATTTAGGTGAAATCTCATCATAATATTCTTAATTTCGCACATTCTAACGAGACCGTATTGAAAGTATCAACACTTTTTTTACTCTTAATTCTTACCCCTGTGCTGGTTAAATCACAAACCGAGCCCACTTCCCGAAAAGGAAGTTTTACTTTCTATTGGGGGTACAACCGTTCTGCTTTTGCCAGTTCGAATATTCATTTTACCGGGCCGGATTACGATTTTACAGTGCAGAAGGCAGTAGCACAGGACAAACCAGCACCTTTTAACCTCAATACTTATTTCAGTTTAAACAGCATTTCCATTCCGCAATACAACTACCGGTTGGGATATTTCATAGATGATCACTGGAACATTTCACTTGGGTTAGACCATCAAAAATATGTTGTGGATTACGGCCAAACGGCTAACATTTCGGGTGCCATTGAGGACTATTACAATCCCTTTTACGGAGAGTATGATAACGAATCTATGATTTTGGACAGCAGCTTTCTTCTGTTCGAACATACTGATGGCCTGAATTATCTGAATATTGAAGCCAATTACTATAAAACCTGGAAAGAAACACCATCAGGCAATGTACGCCTTGAAACTAATTTTGGGGGTAGCGCGGGATTGGTCATACCCCGATCCAACGTAACACTGTGGGAAGAGAGACGGTATGATGCCTTTCATCTGTCAGGGTGGGGGCTATCCGGTCAAATAGGAGGGCAGGTCTTGTTTTGGAAACATGTTTTCATTCGTAGCCAGATCAAGGGTGGGTTTCACCACCTACCAGATATTATGACCCGGGAGGGTGGTGGTAGCGATCGGGCACAGCAAGTTATTTGGCACGTCATGTGGGATTTCGGCGTGGGTGCAACCTGGCATTTTTAGATAAATTCGACCACTTCAACTACCGAAACATTTTTTTATTGGTCTTGCAATTAGAAAAGGAACATTCGGCGATCTTATCAGTTGTTATTGCATTACTTTGCACTCAATAGAATTCTATGATCATATTCTGGTTTATTGTCATCCACTGGTACCTGTCGCTGTTTTTTCAGACTTTCTTTCATCATCGGTATTCAGCACATGGCATGTTTACCATGTCAAAAGGTTGGGAGAAATCGTTCTTCATTATGTCCTACATCGCTCAGGGATCATCGTATCTAAGTCCTTATGCCTATGGTATTCTGCATCGAATGCATCACGCATATGCCGATACCGAAAAAGATCCTCATTCTCCTAAATATGACAGGAATATATTTACGATGATGTGGCGTACTAAGACTATTTATACAAATATTCTCTATGGAAGGTATCCTGTTGAAGAGCGATTTACTAAAAACCTGCCGCAGTGGATGCCTTTTGACCGCTTTGGCGATAATTGGGTACCCCGCATCTTCTGGATCGCTTTCTACATATGGTTCTACATCACTTTTGCAACACAGTGGTGGATGTTTTTATTCATTCCCCTTCATATCATCATGGGGCCATTTCACGGCGCTATTATCAATTGGTTCGCACATAAAACCGGATATGTCAATTTCAAAGTGAATGACACTTCTAAAAATATCCTTCCTTTCGATTTTTTAATGCTCGGAGAAGGCTATCACAACAATCATCATAAGTATGGAAGCAGACCTAATTTCGGAGTGAAGTGGCATGAGTTCGACCCGGTATATCCAGTCATAGTTTTACTCAACAAGTTGAACGTAATTCAACTTAAAACCACCTTTTCATAGTCCTTTCCCAGCCAACATGCAGGTAGTTTATTGCATTTAGCGATCAAACGATGACTCATTAAACCTAAAACCTATCGGCAAGATTCTGTAAGAATGAACTATAGGTAAGTATTTCGTCATCGTTAAAGAACTCATTAACATTCGGGAGTCTTGACCGGCAGACTGTCCTCAAAAATTATAGGGTTAATGAATATGTCGACAGTATCGGATGGATATGAAGATACCAATGGTTCATTGGCATAGTCGGTTACTAACCGAGGGGAGCCTGCATGAATATTTCTTTACAAGGAAGTAAATATAGATTACATGCTTATGAATCAGTTTTTTCCTTAACCTCCTAAGAGTCTATAACAATTTTTTTTCACCGCTCTATCATTCGCTTTAGAATAGCACCTACATTTGCGGCTTATTATTCATGCCGTAAAGGCACTATTTTTTTTTCATGAACATTTTTGTAGCTAAATTAAATTACGCAACTCAGGACGAAGCCCTGAGGGAAGCATTTGAAGCCTTTGGAGAAGTAAGTTCTGCAAAGGTAATTATGGACCGAGATACTGGTCGGTCTAAAGGATTCGGGTTTGTTGAAATGCCCGATGATACCGAAGCACGCAGTGCCATAGAAGCACTTAACGACACCCAATTAGACGGTAGAGATATTGTTGTCAAAGAAGCACGACCCAAAGAAGAAGGTGGCGGACGTAACCAGCGCGGGGGAGGATTCAACCGCGGGCGAGGAGATCGTTACTAGAAGATAAAAGAAGAAGCTGTCTCATAACCGAG
>DNTB01000091.1 GCA_003499525.1 Flavobacteriales bacterium | reverse complement strand
CAACTGTTCAAGATGGGGAAAACCCCCTTTGAATGGCCTCTAGCCTTTCCACTCATTGGTTGAAACCTTGGCCCCTGGGTCAATATGGTCTTCAAAGAAGGGCTTTAACGACGCATGGCTGCCGTCTTCAATGACCCGGGCATACATCCGGTTAATTCCCTTGCCCTCTCGCTCGATGGCTACTACAACCAGCTTTTTATCCTCATTCTGATGGCCTTTTGTCCCCTCTTCCTGTTTTCCTACTACTGTTTCGTCCACTTCCACCTTACCCATTATGGGGTATTTCAGGCTACTGGCCATTGCTTTCATGGCCTTCTGCCTCAACCCTAATTTACGGCTTAGTTCAGTGGAAGAAATACCTTGCTTATTCGTTGCAATGAAATAGACAATGTAAAATGCTTTGAGGATCGGTAGTTTTACTTGGTGAAAGAGTGTACCACTGGTTGGGGCCGCTTGATAGCCACACCTGGTACATTGCCGGGTATGTTTCAATTTTCCTTCGCAAAAATGGGTATGCCCAACTTTTCACAGATGAACCTATGCGGCCATTTAAGTAGCGCCAGGTGGTGGGAACAGGCTTGAACGTCTGGAAATTGTTGTTGAAACTCAAAAAGTGTGAGGTTTTCGTGTCTTTTTTCCATGATTTTAGGTGTTACTTCAAACATAAGACACTGCATATCAATGATATAAACAACAAACCCCCAATATTTATTATGTGACTAATTCAATAAGATAATCACTTTTTGTAAAGGCCCGGGTAGAAACAATGCGGTTTTTAGAAAGAGTGGCCTACATGTACCTGGGCTTTGCAGTGCAATGCGTTACCCTGAAAAGACCTATGAGATGCAACCAAAGGGGGTTTCTTGGATTGGTCGCCTGAAACACCCGGAATATTTAGGGATTTAACTATGGAAACGTCGGATTTGACCATTTCAAATATTTCCGAACTCTAATGGACCGCAGCCCTTCAGAGCATTATACGAGCTTAATTGTTGTGCGGTCGTACTTTTTCTTTTTTCGTCCATGCATTGGCTCAGACACACTCTTTGACAAGCTTGGGTTTGTGCGGCTGCTTTGAGCGGCTTGGCAATGTGTGTGGCTGTTGAGCGTTGGCCTATTCATTTCCTAGTATTTTGTTAATGAACTTCAAAGTCTGGTCGTAACCAACAATAATTGTCACAATTCCGCTGACTAGCGTTACAAGAGCAATAAGACCTGAAGTGACCTTGTAAATCAAACTGTCTTTAATTGAGTTCAAAGTCCTATTGCTTATAATCCCGAACCAACTAAGAATGAAAATTGGAATGCTTAAAATCTCTCTAAAACCTTCTCGAAACCAAATAATTGGATTTCTCAGGTTTCGTTGAGTATCCTTCTGATACTCTTCTAAATGTCCAATGTATCGGAGCAAGCAATCGTCAACAGAGCCAACATCAAAACTCTCAACTTGACCTTCTCTGAATTTTGGGATGGTATTGATGATGATTTGATAGTTGTTAATCATGTAGTTCTGAAAGGCTGGTTTATAGGACATGACACCAAAAGAACCCACATAACTTTGAATTTTGCTTACGTTCATAGTGAGCCAAACATAAAGCTCACCATCAAGATCACCTGACCTACTCCAACGGTCATGAGTTTTGAAATATTTGTTGGCGAACTCAACGAATTTGTTCCTGTATTCTCCCGCAAAGTCAATTTTCTTAACAACTCGGTTATGTCTGTTATAGACTTGAACAAAGCCTATGATGAAGATAACAAGAATGCCCGATATGATGATTGCGGTTATCATAGAGCACTCTCAATTATTTCAATTTCTTCTTTTGTCAAATCATATAGCTGATAAACCAAATGGTCTATTTGAGATTTCAATTCTGATATATCAGCATTTGATCCTGACTTTTTTAGACTTTGTATTTGAGAAACTATTGCAGCTATTTCCGAAGAATCTTCGACAAAAAGAGATTCAGGTAAAAGCAACTTTTCAATTGTAGTTTTCTTAAAAACATATGCACCACCCGCAGTTTTTTCGCCAACTAACGAGAATTGAAATCTAAATACGGAAGAGTTGAAAATTCCTAACAATGTTTTTAATGAAAGATCATTGGTTGTTAGGAAAAAGGATGCACTAGTAAGCAAATGTTTTTCCTGATCCAAAGCGAAATCCCAATCACCTGAGATTAAACCCCAAACAATCTTTTCTTCATCGAATAAGCGATAGTAACTCGCGGCACATCTTTGAAGTGCGTACCATTCATACCTTATGCCTGTTTCTGATTTGTTACGATTGGATAGTTCAGGTTTAAAACTTAAAAGATGGGCGAATTCTGAAGGGTAGTTTTTTTCGAAATCATATTCACATTCTTGTCTGGCACCAAGTATGGTGTCATCATTTTCATGCGGAAAATGCCAAGGAATGAATAAAAGTCTCAAGTTATTCTGTGTAATTTGGAATTGATGGATGTCTTTCCCACGTAGAAACGGCTTAGATAAAGGAGAGTTAAATACTTCATTTTCTGTATCGACAATAAATGCTTTGTCATATCCTGTTGTTATTCCACGCTTTATTTGAATATGACTGATATCGCCAATTTTAGTTGATGAAGACCTAATCTTTTCTAGGACTCCTTGCTCTTTTACTTTTGAGAACATCCATGAACTAGATTGTAAGACTGAATGGTCTAGTAATTTTGGCTCAATCAATTTCTCGTTGAATATTTTTTGGTTTATTGGCTCTGATTTGAACTCTACTAGTTTAAAACTATCTGTAACATTGGTTTTAGCAAGATGAAGAATGGTTGAGGATACAAGAGCTTCATCGAAAATTGGCACAAGTTCAAAATTGACTAATTCATGAAATCGATATTCTGAAAGGTAGTTTCTGAGTGGTTTGCCATATTCGGTACTAAAGAATTTATTAGTTGAAATAAATGCAAACTGACCATTGTTGCGAAGAATTGAAAAAGCGCGTTCAAAGAAAAATACGCTCAAGTCTGCAGTTCCTGAATAAACATTATACCATTTACTAAGAAGCTTTGTATTTCCTTTTGATTTTCTTTGCTGGATATAAGGTGGGTTGCCTATCACAATATCAAATCCCACAAAATCTCCATCGTCATTGAGTACTTCAGGGAATTCAAAACGCCATTCAAAAGCATCAACAAAAATCTTGTTACCTTTGATTTCTTCTATTTCGGCTTCTAGTTTATTGGTTTGCTCAGTTAGTTTTTTCACTTTCTTGTTCCAAGCGGTTTTTTCCTTTTTGCTCATTTCAAAAAGCTGCCCTTGGTTAGTTAGCTGAAACAGTTCACCTGATAACTTTCGAAGGCGTTTCACTTTTGGGTCGTTCAAAGAAATCTCGCTCCTGAAATCGGATTTGATGTCGTCAATAAGGCGTTCCATTTCCCTTTTTTGCTCTTTGTTCTGAGCGTTACGATAAGTGTCAACCGCTACTCGATAACTGTCAATTGACCATTTGCTTTTCTTCAAAGCTTGTTTTAAGTCGGCATCAATATCGAAACGACTTACAAGAGAGTTACCACACTTAATGTTGATGTCAATATTGGGAAGTGTTTCTAGTTCAGTGGCGTTTTTGTAGTAGGCATTTTTCAGCAGCTCAATCCATAAACGCAAACGGCAAATCTTTACAGAATTGGGATTGATGTCCACTCCAAAAAGGCAGTTTTCAATGATGGTTTGCTTTTCGTGAAATAGGGTTTCCTGAATACGTTGTCTTTCCTTGCTGTTGGGGTTGTAATCGAAAAGTTCGCCTTCTTCGTCCGTTACAATAAGTTCGTCATTCACCACTACCACTTGATATTCTTTCAGGCGTTTTCCGTCTCGGTCTTGCAGAATTTTCAAGTCGTTTTTAACGGCAATCATTTCATTAAGAGCAGAAACCAAAAAGTGTCCTGAACCAACGGCAGGGTCGCAGATTTTGAGACTATTTACAATCTCGTTGGCCTGTTGCCGGGTAAAGAGCCTGTCATCGCCTATTTGCTCATATACATCATCGAGGCTTTTAAACTCCCCTCTTGAGAGGGGCTGGGGGTGTGTTTCTAAAATGCCGGGGTTTCCCGAAAGCAAATTCAGAGGGGATTCTTCATATTGAAGTTCAAATAAATCTCCATTTTCAAAACCAATGATGTATTGACGTATCGTTTCTAGAGTTGCGTCGAGGTGCTTAAAAATATCAGAATCTGGAAAACGTAATACATTTAGCCCCAATTCGTTTAATCTGCTTTCTTTCTTAAAATCTTTTTGTTGTGTTTCTTCCCAGTCATGCGATTCGCCATCTATTTCAATAACCAGTTTTAATTCATAACAAAAGAAATCAGCTATGTAATTATCCAGCGGTTT
>DNTB01000050.1 GCA_003499525.1 Flavobacteriales bacterium | reverse complement strand
GAACATGCAGTAATACCAAGTGTGAAGCGGCAATTTGCTGTGCATCATGATGGTGCCACTCCGGATGGTCGTTTTTGCACGGCAATCCATGCATTCCCACCGATTAATCGTGCTCAGCCAACTCAATCGCTTCGACGCGCACTTTCGGCACACAAGCCCGTTCTTCTCTCGCATTTTTTTCATGTGGTGAACGCATGCCAACTCATCTGGAAACTGTTTAAAGAAGTCTTTTGCTGTCATAATCATCATATTTTCAGCAAACCTCAGGCCCCGCTCCGTAATCTATTTATGTTCTACATTCAGACGGACATACATTGTTTCCAAACAATACATTCGAAGTATATTAAAGTGCTTTAACCCCTTGTGCTCATGAAGATTTTTTCATCTATACTTCTGTTCCTTCATCTTTTTGCTATCGATTATGACTACCTCGAACCATGGACGGCAGAGCAGCTACAGTCGGCCAACACGGCCGGAAGTGTAGATTATATGAACAATGCTGAGAAGACGGTCGTCCTTTATATGAATCTGGCTCGATTATATCCCGATGATTTTAACAACTACGTTCTGGAGCCTTATGCTGCAACGAAAAGACTTTTGGATCTCAAGGCCACCAAGTCTTTGCAGAAAGATTTGGCATCAGTTAAAAACATAGAGGCATTGCAACCCTCTGAAATCCTCAGTCAATTTGCCTCTGCCCATGCTACGGATATGGGTAAAAAAGGCAGAATGGGACATAATGGTTCAGGTGGGGCCACGTTAAAGAAAAGATTGAGTCCTCTGGAGATGGAATTTCCCAAGATGGTTGCAGAAAACTGTGACTATGGAAACCACGAGCCTTTAGATATTGTTATGAACTTACTCATTGACGATGGCGTAAAAGGATACGGGCACCGAAATAACATCCTCGATCGCGACTTAACCCATGTAGGTGTGAGTATCAAGCCCCATAAAAACTTTGAGGTCAATTGTGTTATGGATTTTGGGGGGTAGTAGCATTCAAGGCGGTCAGCTTATCCAATGACTCTTTGCTTTCCAATATCAAATCATCAATAATTCTACCGACTGGTTTTATTTCATCCACCAATTCTGATGATTTTCCGGCTACCCACAGCGTTTTATAGTTTCCCGGTTTGATGGAGTCTTCCAACTTTTTCATTCCGGAATACTGCACCCACATTTTGAAATACTTGCGTACCGTTCTGTTCTTGGTGAGTTGCTTTTCCATGTAGTTCTGCTTGTAGCCAATTTTTTTGGCGTAGTCGGTATTAATTACAGTTGCGGGTGTTCCTGAAATTTTTGAAGACATCACAATATCGTCCATCCCGGCACGGACGATGGCGGACTTATACGCCTCATTTACCGGACACTCGTTAGAAGCGATAAATCGCGTTCCGATGTAGGCGGCATCAGCGCCCAAAGCAAGAGCAGATACAATGCCTGCACCTGTGGCAATCCCTCCGGATGCAATAACAGGTTTATCGCTATATCTTTTTTTCAAAGCCGGCACCAATACGTTTAAAGGAGTATTTCCAGAATGCCCTCCAGCTCCCTGACCCACAGCAATAAACCCATCGCAACCCAGGTCGTAGACTTTCTGAGCGTATTTTATATTGGTAACGTCACAATACACCTTAGCTCCATATTTATGGGCCTTTTCGATCACCTTCTTTGGGGAACCCAATGAAGTAATGTAAATGGGTACTTTCTTTTCTACACAGATGTCCAAATGTTTGTCGAACATCGGGTTACTCCGCTGAGCGATGAGGTTAACTGCATAGGTGCCCGGATGTCGTGATACCTGTTCGTTCAATTCATCAAGCACGGCTTCAAGCTCTCCTTTTTCTCTAAAATTCAAGCTCGGGAAAGACCCCACAATGCCTTTTTTAATGCCGGCAATCACCATTTCCTGGTTGGAAACCAGAAACATGGGAGCCATAAAAAGTGGAAACGACAGGCCGAGTTCTTTTGCGAAAGGGGTGTTCATACTACAGTTTTAAGCGTGCTAAAGTAAGCGGACGGAGCCAATGTAAATAGGTTACATCCCGTTTTCGAAAATTTGTCAGATGTTTATAATTTTAACCCTTTCTCATGACCACAACCGGACACCGAAACGACATCACAAAGCAGCATAAAAAAAGCCTCCTGATTATGGACAAGAGGCGACCCAAATGTTTTCACAACGGAATAATCCTTATTGTGAATGGTTTTCAAACTGATTCAAAAGTACAAATTAAATAGAAAATGAAACGAATACTTGGACTGGATTTAGGAACTAACTCGATTGGATGGGCATTAATAAACCTTGACTTCAATCAAAAACATGGAGAAATAATTGGACTCGGAAGTCGCATAATTCCCATGGATCAAGGTGTGCTTGGAAATTTTGACGCCGGTCAATCTCATTCACAAACTGCGGATAGAACAAAGTTTAGAGGAGTTAGGCGTTTATATCAACGAAATACCTTGAGAAGAGAAAGAATACACCGAGTACTAAACATAATGGGTTTTCTTCCGGAACATTATAAGAATGATATTGACTTTGAGCAACATCCCGGTCAGTTCAAACCCGGAAAAGAAACAAAACTAAACTACAAGAGGAATGAAAAGGATCGTTATGAATTTCTATTTATGGAATCTTATAAAGAGATGCTTTCTGAATTTAGATTAAATGGCGTAAATGAAAATATTCCTTTTGACTGGACCATTTACTTTTTAAGAAAAAAAGCCCTTTATGAGAAAATATCAAAAAATGAACTCGCTTGGATAATATTAAACTTCAATCAAAAAAGGGGCTATTATCAACTGAGAGGTGAGGAAGAAGTAGAAAACCATAATGATGGAAAGAAAAAAACCTTTGAGATACTTCAAGTCAAAGAAATCATTGAAACCGGTGACATTATAACAAGTACCGGGGCTAAACTTTACAAAGTAATCTTCGAGAATGACTGGGAATATGACAAATCAATTGTTAAGGTCACTGAATGGCAGGGAAAGGTTAAGGAGTTTATAGTAACAACTTCATCCTTAAAAAACGGAGAAATAAAAAGAACTTATAAAGAAGTCGATTCCGAAGATGACTGGACAGCTATTAAAGCAAAAACAGAAAAAGATATTGAGCAATCGGGAAAACATATTGGACAGTACATCTATGAAGCACTGCTAAAAAACAGAAATCAAAAAATAAGAGGAAAGCTCATAAAGACTATTGAACGAAAGTACTATAAAGCTGAATTAGAGGCAATTCTTGAAAAACAAACCGAGTTTCACCCGGAGCTGAGAGATAAAGAATTGTACAAAAGATGTATCAATGAGCTATATCCTGAGAATATAGGACACCAAAAAAATGTTCAAGACAAGGATGAATTTTTCAAATATCTTTTTATAGAAGATATTATTTTTTACCAGCGACCACTGAAAAGTAAAAAATCTACCATAGGAAATTGTCAATATGAAACAAGGTATTATATAGACAAGGATACGAAAGAGAAAAAGGAGGCTCCGTTGAAAGGCATCCCAAAATCACACCCTTTGTTTCAGGAGTTCAGGCTCTGGCAATTCTTGAGCAATCTTAAAATCTATGAAAAAGAGGGGTTTGAACAGGGCAAAACTGTTTTAAATAAGGATATAACGACAAAACTATTACCTGATGAAAATGCTTGGGTTGCGCTGTTCGATTTTTTAAACGAGCTAAAGGAAGTTGAGCAACATCAGGTTTTAAAATATTTCAGCGATAAAAAACTGATTCCCAGGCAAACAAAGGAACACCCTGAGCTCAGGTGGAATTATCCAGAAGATAAAAAATACCCCATGAATGAAACTAAAGCACTGTTCTTGGGACGACTAAAAAATGTCAAAGGAATCCGCCCAAATGATTTCTTGACCCCCGATATTGAGACTCATTTATGGCATATAATCTATTCGGTTAAAGATAAAAATGAATACATGAAAGCCCTTGGAAAATTTGCGGATAGATATGGCATTAACAAGGAATCATTTGTCGAGGCATTTATCAAAATACCTCCATTTAGCAATGAATATGGTGCCTATTCCAACAAAGCATTGAGAAAACTGCTACCCTTAATGCGAATGGGAAAGTACTGGGATGAACATAAGATTAAAAGCACAACTCTTGAAAGAATTCACAAAGTCCTTTCAGGAGAATACGACCCGACAATTCGGGATCGCGTAAGGGAGAATTTTTTCCACTTTAAGAGCATAGATTCTTTTAGAGGTTTGCCGACATGGCTCGCAAGCTACATTGTATACGATCGGCATTCTGAAGTGAAAACGATATCAAGGTGGAAAAAACCTAGCGATTTAGATGAGTATCTAATGCAATTCAAGCAACATAGTTTGAAAAATCCCATTGTAGAACAGATCGTTATGGAAACACTCCGTGTAGTTCGTGACATATGGGTTCATTTCGGTAACGGGGCTGAGGGGTACTTTGACGAAATACATCTTGAATTAGGTCGATCAATGAAGAACCCTAAACAAATTAGAGAGAGGATTTCAAAAAAGAACGCGGAAAATGAAACTACGAATCAAAGAATCAAATCTATTCTCGAAGAACTCATCCATGATGGAATAGAAAATGTTAAGTCGTATTCACCGAGTCATCAGGAGATCCTCAAAATCTATGAAGAGGGAGTATATTCAAATTCACCGGAAGAATACAGTAAAATAAAACTTGAAGAAATAGACAAGATCAGAAAGACGGTTTCTCCCTCAAAAAGAGAAATCCAACGCTATAAACTTTGGCTGGAACAGGGTTATGTTTCCCCTTATACAGGAGAACCTATTGCACTCAGTGACTTATTTAGTAAGAACTATCAAATAGAGCATATTATTCCTCAATCGAGGTATTTTGATGATTCACTAAACAATAAAGTGATTTGCGAAAGCATCATTAATCCTAATCCTTACAAAGACAATCAAACCGGATATGAATTCATCAAAAATATGGGTGGAAGTCTGGTTCCTGAACTTTCAACTAAGCAAAAAACTGTGAAGCTCTTCACACTCGATGAGTATGAACAGCACTGCAAGAGGTATTTTAGAAAGAATAGAAAGAAATTGACCTATTTGCTTAGTGAAGAAGTGCCGGAAGGATTTATTGAACGTCAATTGAACGACAGCAGATACATCAGTAAGTTCGTTAAGAGTCTACTAGGCAACCTGATTCGGCAAGAAGATGAACAGGAGGCTGCTCCAAAAAACCTGATAACTGTTTCTGGAGCCATTACCTCTACACTCAAAAACGATTGGGGGTTAAACGACAAATGGAATGAGCTGGTAGCTCCAAGATTTCAACGATTAAACGAATTGACCGAGACTACAGATTACGGATATTGGGATAAAAAAATAAATTCTTTTCGATGTCAGGTCCCTGAGTCAATTGAAAGAGGGTTCAATAAAAAACGGATCGACCATCGGCATCATGCACTGGATGCATTAGTGATCGCTTGTTGTACAAAAGACCACATCAACTACATAACCTCCCTTAATACCGAAAGGAATAATTATTCGCTGGTTTCAAAGTTGCGAGAATCAGAAGAAATATATGTCAATGGTAAAAAAAGGAAGGTGGCACAAGCCTTTAAAAAACCCTGGAAGGATTTTCCAATAGAGGCTAAAGGAGCTTTAGATAAAACCGTTGTAAGCTTTAAACAGAATTTGAGAGTTATTAATAAAACAAATAACAAAACATGGAAATGGGTAGAAGAACATGGTGTCAAAAAAAAGAAGCTTGTCTCCCAGACAAAAGGGGACAACTGGGCCATACGTAAGCCGTTACATAAGGATACGGTTTCAGGAAAGATAGACATGGATGTGCCCAAGGGTAAAGTAGCTACAGCAACGCGATCGGCATTAACCACCATCACAAATCAAAAGCACATCGATAAAATTGTCGATAAACAAATCAGAGAGGTGATTCTACCCAATCATCTTAAAAATTATAAAGATGAAAAAGGACTACCCGATTTTGAAGCTGCGTTTAGCCCAAATGGTATCGAAGAATTGAACAAAAACATGACCGCTTTGAATAACGGAAAACCTCACTCGCCAATCTTTAAGGTACCCATGTATGAAATCGGAAGCAAGTTTCCTGTCTCCGAAAATGAAAAAAGTCCAAAGAACAATAAATACGTTGAAGCCGCAAAAGGAACCAACTTGTTCTTTGCAGTGTACTGGAATGATAAAAAGAAAAAGAGAGAGTACGAAACCATTCCGCTCAATGTAGTCATTGAACACCAAAAACAAGTGGCACACCTTCCCAAAAACGAACGGACTCAGGTGCCACCCAACCCGGAAAAAGGAAAGCTACTTTTTACCCTCTCACCCAACGATTTGGTCTATGTTCCAACCGATGAAGAAATTGAAAACCCAGGGATCGTTGATACTAATAAACTAACTCCTCTGCAGATAATGAGGGTATATAAAACAATGAGCAGTAGCGGTAGACAGTGTTTCTTTGTTCGAAATGATATTGCGATCTCAATTCAAAACAAACTTGAGTTTTCTGTCTTGAATAAAATGGAGAAGGATATTTATGGGATAATGATCAAAGATCGCTGTTGGAAACTGAAGGTAGATCGCCTAGGCCGTATAATCCTTATTCAGCGATAACAATCCATAAAGTTTTCTATCTCGTTCCACTGAAGATCAAACGCGCCTCACTCTCTATCCATCCGGTATGCCTCCGCGCTAAAAGCGAACTGTTGTGGGTTGGTTGATCCGGCAACGGCATCGCTATAAGGCCACTGACCTTTCGATAAAGCTTGAAGAGGCCCGATTGAACTGAGTTAAGCCGTCGCCGTCCTTGTGATCAGTTGGACAGTACGGTCCGAAATTGAAAGTGGACCATCGGCTACCGCGCAGATTTTTTATTCTGCACGGTTTTCATTTTACACTATGTAAATTGCACTTTGTAAACGACCATTTGTGGCCTAACTTAGGGTAAGATGCTGCAAAACAAGCCTTTCAAACTTACGGGATATCACCTTTCTTTTCGCGGTGGCGGGCCTTACCATTCTAATCCTAAAACCTGAAAAAACTACACGATGATCAAACGCACCTTACTTTTCAGCAACCCAGCCTACCTCAGCACCAAAAATGAACAGCTTGTCGTACGATATCCGGATGAGGATATTCCAGAGCGGCAGGTACCCATTGAAGACATCGGATACCTCGTGCTCGAAGACCCCCAAATTACGATCAGCAACCGCCTGATGGAAAAGCTCCTGATGAACGGGGCGGCGGTCGTCCATTGCGATCAGCGGCACATGCCCATTGGATTGATGATGCCCCTGGTAGGGCATTCGGAGCAGGGCGAACGCTTTAGGCATCAGATCAGTGCGAGCGTACCGCTTAAAAAAAACCTTTGGCAGCAAACGGTAAAGGCCAAAATCCAAAACCAGGCCTCGGTGCTGCGCAGCCGGAATATCGCTGCCGATAACATGGCGCATTGGGCTAAGGAGGTCGGCAGCGGCGACAGCGGGTACCATGAATCGAGAGCTGCCGCCTACTACTGGTCAAAAGTCACCGGAATTCAAGACTTTACACGAAATGCAAAAGGGGATCCTCCCAATGCCTTACTCAATTACGGCTATGCCATACTTCGTGCGGTGGCAGCTCGCGCACTCGTGAGCTCGGGAATGTTGCCCACACTGGGTATTTTTCATTCCAATAAATACAATGCCTATGCACTGGCCGACGACGTGATGGAACCGTACCGCCCAATGGTAGATTTATTGGTGCTGGAGCTGGTCGACTCGGATGCTGATTTGGAGGATTTAACCCCCGCTGTAAAGCAGCACTTGCTTCAACTGCCGGCCATTGACGTTCGATTGGGCGGAAAAAAAGGTCCGCTGATGAACGCCATGAGCCGAACTACCCACTCCCTTTTTGAGTGTTTTGCCGGGCTGAGCCGGAAGCTGCTCTACCCTGAAGTAGACCTATGAGCCCCTCATTGTCGTCCTTAAATGCCTACCGCAGTATGTGGATTCTCGTATTGTTTGACCTCCCTACCGAAACCAAAAAAGAACGAAAAGCTGCCGCCCGTTTTCGCAAAAATCTACAGGACGATGGGTTTCAGATGTTTCAGTTTTCAATTTATCTGCGTTTTTGTCCGAGCCGCGAAAACGCCGAAGTCCATATTCGAAGAGTAAAAAACATGTTGCCGAAGGAAGGACATGTGGGCATACTGCGCATCACGGACAAGCAATTCGGCATGATGGAAATTTTTATAGGTACGAAGCAAACAGAAACGGAAAAGCCCCCGCAACAATTGGAGCTGTTCTAAAAATGTGCTTGTTTTTTTTCTTTGGAAAAGAGATGTAATTCGCAACATATCAGCCTGTTAGGGGCGGGTATGTTGCGAATCATCTCTAAAGATAAAAGTTTGAAAGCCATTCACAACGTGGAAAAGGAAGAAGAAACGCCGGACCAAGTTGCGAATCATCTCTAAAGATAAAAGTTTGAAAGCCATTCACAACTTTAGGTAGTGTTGGCAAACGTTTTAACAGTTGCGAATCATCTCTAAAGA
>DNTB01000096.1 GCA_003499525.1 Flavobacteriales bacterium | reverse complement strand
GTATATGGCTATGCCCCTTCGCTGAGGTTTGATTCGGTCGTGAATAAATTTATGATGGAAGCCAATTTCACCAGTAGGATTGAAGTTTATGGAGACGGCAATCAGATGAGATCTTTCATTCATGTAGACCGTTTGAGCGACTTCCTTTCATCTCTTCCTTTCTCCGATCTGAAGAACGGAACATATAATCTGGTTGAGAGCAGTTTTGCCATCAACGATTTAGTCGTTGAACTCATAAGACTTTATCCTGAACTTGAAGTGATTCATGCCAATCAGGGGATGAAGGTCCGCAGTTTGCAGGTTACACCTGATGACCGAATTCTTGGAATAAAGTCTGTCGATCACGACCAATTGTATCGTGATTTACTGAAATTTAAAAATCATTTTTCCTTTTAACGTTCTGATAGTCAGGTTTTTAAAACAGATTCGCTAAAAGCCTCGAGCGTTATATATTTGCATGCATAACGGTATGACATTTTTGAAAGCACGTTCCCGAATTTGGATTGAAACCGACGAAGGAACCTTCCTCGGTGAGGGTACAGTTAGGTTACTCAAGAGCATCGAAAAAACCGGTTCCATTTCGGCTTCTTCGAAAGAACTCGGAATGAGTTATCGTAAAGCATGGCGGCTGATTGATCGGATGAATAAGCAGTGCCAGAGTCCAATGGTGATCAAAACATCCGGGGGCACATCCGGGGGAGGAAGTACTTTAACCGAATCCGGAAAAAGAGTCATCGCAAGCTTTGAAAAATTGCAGAAAGAAACAGCCCAATTTGTGGATGATAAATTTAAGGAGCTCAATTTTTCGGAGAAAAAACTGAATGATGTCACCGGACTCATTCTCATTGGTGGAAGAAGCTCCCGAATGGGCATCGACAAGGCTTCGTTGTATTTGGAAGAGGAGAGTTTTACTTCGATGATATACAAAAAGCTCAATTCCTTATTAGCGGAAACATTTGTTGTGGCAGGAGAACATAATGCAACGAACTGGAAGCAGAAATTGCCGGTTGTTCAGGATAAAATTTCCGATCAGGGGCCTTTGATGGGCTTGTATTCGGGATTGTCTTCATCGACTACAGAATGGGTTTTTGTCACAAGCGTGGATACTCCTTTAGTCAGTACTGAAATGATTGAAGAGTTATATAACGAGCGCTCTGGTTATGAAGCCGTCATCTACCACGACTCGGGCAGGCTGCACCCGCTGTGCGGGTTGTACCATAGATCTTGCTTTAACCGGATCGAAGAAACCATGAGCGAAGGTCAACGATCCATGAAGAAATTTGTTAACCGATTGAAGGTCAAAATATTGGATGTAGGGTTGAACGAGAAAAGACTCTTTAACATCAACACTCCGGAGGACTACAAAAGCTTACAAAACAGTGTGCATCATGCAAAGGATTGAATTATTGGCATTCGGGCAGACAGAAGAGATTTTGGGTGCTCAAAGCGTTACATTAGAGCTAAAAGAAGATTTGATCGTCGATGAACTCAGGGCTTTCTTGGAAAAAGAGTATAGCCGCTTAAGTGAAATCAATTATTCCGTCGCTCTAAACCAAAAAGGAGTAGAAGGGTCAGAGAAAATAAAAGAAGGGGATATTGTGGCGATACTTCCGCCATTTGCCGGAGGATGAAAAAAAGAGAACGCTATAAACGACAGCTTTTGCTTCCCGAATGGAATGAAGAGGTTCAGAAAAAACTGGATCAGTCATCCGTTCTTGTGGTGGGTGCCGGAGGCCTGGGAGCTGCAACACTTCCGTACATAGCAGCAGCAGGATTAGGACATACAGGGATTGTAGACCATGATCATATTTCAAGGAGCAATCTTCAGCGCCAGATTCTGTTTAAAGAATCCGAGATAGGGAGCAATAAGGCAGAAAGAGCAGCGCAATTTTTACAGGATTTAAATCCCGATGTACTCGTAAAACCTTACCCTTTCAGGCTTACAGAAGAAAATGCAGACGACCTGATTTCCCAATATAATGTCGTTGTAGACTGCACTGACAGTATTCCTGTTAGATACCTAATAAATGATGTCTGTGTAAGTCAGGAAAAACCAATAGTATTTGGAGCGATACATCGATATGAAGGACAGTTTGCAGTTCTGAATTACCGGGGAGGTCCTACTTATCGATGCTTTTTTCCTGAGAACAAAGGACGTATTACCAGTCCTAACTGCGAAGAAGAGGGTGTTCTGGGCTCCATCGCCGGTTTGATAGGCCTGTACCAGGCCACTGAAGTGCTAAAAATTTTGACAGAATTGGGGGAGGTTAGCACGAGCTTAACCATCATTCAGCCCTGGAAGAACGAAACCTTCAAAATGTATAAAGAGAGGAATGACCGACAGGTCGAAATTGCCAGAAACAATAGCTCTAAAAGGTCTCGTCCAGACGAACGAAAAGTTCGCCTGCTGCAAACAAAAGAGTTGATGGACTGGGCTTCTGATTATCCTCATGCTCTTGTGGTGAACATGACTGGAGGCCCGATCAGGGAAGTCAATCTTTCGCAGTTGGAATTTCCAGGTAGTAACCCCGATCAACTATACATGGAAGATAGAGAACGAGCTTTACTAGTCGTTTGCAGCCACGGAATCAACAGCAGATCGGCTTCAGAGTATTTTATAGAAAAAGGTTTCAATAAAGTATTTCACCTGGAAGGGGGGATACAAAAATTTAGAGAAGAATAATGAAAAAGAAGGTTAAGAACATTTTTATTGAAGGTCCCATTTTACCGGAATTCATTGCAAATTCCATTGCTAAGCATCAATCTAAGCTTGACATAGGTGCCCATGATATTTTCTTAGGTCAGGTTAGGGCAGATGAAATTGAAGGCAAACGGGTTCAGGCTATAGATTACTCGGCTTACAACGATATGGCGAATGAGGTTGTACATGACATTCGGGAAGCTGCATTTGAGAAGTTTGACTTGAGTTGTATGCACATTTATCACTCCATTGGCAGGGTTGAATCTGGACAAATATGTCTGTTTGTTTTTGTGTCTTCTGCCCACAGAAAGATGGCATTCGATGCTTTGAGATTTATAGTTGAGGAAATCAAGTCGAAAGTCCCCGTCTTTGGCAAGGAAGTCTTTGAGGATGAGAGTTACACCTGGAAAGTTAATAAGTAAGCCCTGCTAATATGATTGATATAACGCACAAAGTAAATACCCTTCGAATTGCTACGGCAAGTGCCATAGTTTCTGCAAGTTCGACGGAAACTATTCAGGCCGTAGAGAATAAAAGTGTCCCAAAGGGTGATGTATTTGAAATGTCGCGAGCTGCCGGATTATTAGGAGTGAAGAATACCGCTTTAATTCTTCCGGACTGCCATCCGATGCCCATAGAAAGTACCTCCATTAGCTTTATGATTGATGGACTGGACATCCATGTTTCGGTAGAGGTTAAAACCATTTATAAAACCGGGGTAGAAGTGGAGGCCATGCATGGTGCCTCGGTGGTGGCCCTCAACATGTATGATATGTTAAAGCCCATAGATAAAGGATTGATTATCAATAATATAAGACTGGAATCAAAAAAAGGTGGCAAGTCGGACTATGAAGATCGTTTCCGAAGGGATCTAAGGGCCGCGGTAGTGGTCTGTTCAGATTCCATTGCAGCAGGCCAGAAGGAAGATAAGGCAGGTAAAAGGATTTCAGAAAAACTAAAAGAGTATCACGTCTCTACGGAGGAGTATAATGTTATTCCTGATGAGGTGGATAGGATTAGGACTGAATTAACCAAATGTGTTGCCAGAGATGTTGACATTCTCATCTATACAGGGGGCACCGGTCTTTCGAAAAGGGACATAACACCGGAAGCTCTAAAACCGGAATTAGATAGGGAGATACCCGGAATTTCTGAGGCAATCCGGGCATACGGTCAGGAGCGTATGCCGTATGCCATGCTATCGAGAAGTTTAGCGGGGATTAAAGGTCAGACCCTGGTTCTTGCTTTACCCGGATCGACCCGTGGTGCAGAGGAGTCAATGGATGCCATCTTTCCCTTTGTATTGCATTTATTTCGAATCATGAAAGGGGTGCGACATGATTAAAGATCAGCACGGCAGAATACATAAGTACTTGCGCATTTCCTTGCTTGACAGGTGCAATTTGCGCTGCTTCTATTGCATGCCGGAAGAGGGTATTCCGCTGCTTCCAAAATCTCACATCATGACCAATGAGGAGATTGTCGAAATAGCTAAAATCTTTGCAGAGGAGGGGGTGAGTAAAATCAGATTGACAGGAGGTGAACCACTCATCAGGAAAGGAGTAGAGAATATTCTTGAGGGTCTCTCTAAACTCGATGTGCAACTCACTATGACCACAAATGCTGTGGTACTCCATAAACATTGGGAGCATTTAAAAAGTGCCGGAATCAATTCCCTAAATATCAGCTTGGACTCTCTTCAAGCGGAAAAGATGAACCGCATCATGCGCAGAGATAAGTTTGATGTGATCTGGAATAATATTCACGAGGCTATGGACCGCGGACTTCATGTGAAGATAAATGTTGTCGCAATGAAGGGGGTAAACGACGATGAAATCATTGACTTCATCCAATGGACCAAGAAAAAGCCCATCCATGTCAGATTTATTGAGTTCATGCCTTTTAAGGACAACAACTGGGATTGGGACGTCAAAGGAATTTCCTATGCTGAAATTATAGAAACGATAGAATCGCATTTCTCAAAAGAGAGCGTAGAACGCCTAACAGATCGGCCGAATGATACCTCTAAGAACTACCGAATAAAGGGTGCCCCTGGAACATTTGCCGTCATTAGCACCGTTACTCATCCCTTTTGTGATACTTGTGATCGAATTCGCCTAACAGCAGACGGGAAAATCAAAAACTGCTTATTTTCAAATATTGAAACCGACTTGCTTACGCCATTCCGAAAAGGAAATGATATACGCCCAATTATTCACAAAAGCATATGGGGTAAACACGCTGCTCGTGCCGGTATGGAGGACTTTGAGTCCTTTGCAAATCCGAATTTAAATCAGGAGAACAGGAGTATGATAAGAATTGGAGGCTAACGGCGCTTATTTGCGGTATAAGCTGTACGTGTAGGTTCCTCGGTAAGTAGTTTTACTCAAAACCAAATGATCCCCATCATAGCTGTACGAATACTTATCGTTCAGAATCAGGAAATAATCAAAGTCTCCACTGTGACACATACCATCTGAAAAACGGATGCTGCTCCCAAATACTTCGTAAGACCCGCTGCTTTGCCCGGGCATATTATCAAGCTCGCTATACCAGTGCTGATTGCCATTTTCCAATAACACCAAATTGAATGGGCCGGATATCGTTTCTGAATTCTCGTAGTCCACAGAAAAAGTACCACGGAAATCACCTTCAATTTCCGGTATTTTTTCATCCTGGCAGGATAACAGAAATAAAAGCGAAAGTGATAATAACAGGCGCACCCAATTTGATTTCATTGTGGCACAAAATTACCTCATCCTATTTGCTAAAAAATGACTTGTATACAACACCTGCGAGGATTGCACCAATTATAGGGGCAACCCAAAACAACCAAAGCTGACCCAGTGCCCAGTCACCCACAAAAATAGCCTGACTCGTGCTTCTGGCAGGATTTACAGAAGTATTCGTTACCGGAATGCTGATTAAATGAATTAGGGTAAGGGCTAATCCGATGGCAATTCCTGCAAACCCTTTGGGAGCTCGGTCATCAGTGGCACCAAGAATAACGATCAAAAACATAAAAGTCATTACCACTTCTGTAACCAACGCTGCTGTTAGGCCGTACCCTCCCGGAGAGTGTTCACCAAATCCATTAGCGGCAAATCCACCCAATTCAGCACCGGGCTGGTCCGTTGCAATCAGGTAAAGAACCCCTGCAGCAACGAGCCCACCCAAAACCTGTGCAACAATATAGGGAGCAAGATCTTTAGCCTTAAACCGACCTCCCATCCACAGTCCAATAGATACCGCAGGGTTGAAATGGGCTCCCGAGATATGGCCAAGTCCGTAAACAAGGGTGAGTACCGTAAGTCCAAAGGCCAGTGAAACTCCAAGAAGACCGATGCCCACATCCGGAAATCCCGCTGCAAGTACAGCACTTCCACATCCGCCGAGAACCAGCCAAAATGTTCCAATAAATTCCGCTCCAAGTCTGTTCATTTTAGTCATTTTTTAGGGTTAAACTGGCTAAAAGTAGATTATTCCTTCGAGTTATGCCTATTTAAGGAAGCCGTCTTATTGCTGAAGATGATTGCGATAAGTTTCAATGGCCCGATTTCTGGAGGATTTAAGGTCAACCATTGGACTGGAGTATCTTGATGTTTCAAATTCAGGTACCCACTTTTTTACATACTCATTTTTTGGGTCGAACTTTTGCCTTTGACTTTCGGGATTAAATACTCTAAAATAAGGAGCTGCATCACACCCCGTTCCTGCGCACCATTGCCAATTTCCATTGTTTGAGGCTAACTCAAAATCATTCAACTTTAAGGCAAAGTACGCCTCTCCCCACCGCCAGTCAATGAGCAAGTTCTTGCACAGAAATCCTGCCGTAATCATGCGGACTCTGTTGTGCATGTAACCGGTTTCGTTAAGCTCTCTCATTCCTGCATCAACAAGTGGAATGCCCGTATCTCCGTTCTTCCATCGCTCGAATTCCTTCTCGTTGTTTCTCCAGAGCAAGCCTGAATATTTTGATTTGAATTCATGATTCACCACATCAGGGTAGTGATGCAATATCTGAATAAAGAACTCTCGCCAGATCAATTCATTAAAGAATGTTTCGCTGCGCTCAAATGATGCTTTCATTAACTCTCTAATGCTCACAGTCCCAAAGCGCAGGTGCGGCCCAACCTTGCTTCCGGAATCTTTTGAGGGGATATCTCTGGTGCTTTCATAGGATTCAATTTCTGAAATATCAAACCCCCTAATTTTAATTGAACTGCGTTGAAAACCCATTTCTTCAAGGGACAATTGACGCTCATCATATTTCATAAATAATTGAATATCAATGTTTTGATTCCTGCTTCTTGCAGGTTCATACTGAGCCCTCCACTTATTCTTGTATGGAGTATACACAGTGTAAGGATGGCCGTCATTTTTTAGTACTTCATCGGGATGGAAGAAAACATGATCCTGAATTGCTTCGAATCCAATTTGTTTTGATTTTAGAAACTTTTGGATTGCCACATCTCTTTGCACAGCGTAGGGTTCGTAGTCTTCATTGCAATATATTTTGCCAATTTCATACTGGGTTGCAAGCTGCGTAAAGATCTCAATCGGTTCTCCATGGTAAATTCTTATCGCTCTTTGCACTGATTTCAGTTTCCTGTTTATGGCCTCAATGCTTTGATATATGAAAGATACCCTGGCGTCATCTTTTGGCAGCTCCGCAAGGATATTCCTGTCGAAAATAAAGATGGGAAGCACCGGTAGATTCTCTTCCAGGCATCGAATTAATCCTTTGTTGTCCTCCAGTCGAAGGTCTCGGCGGTACCAAAAAATATTAACTTTCATAAGGATAAATCAACGAATAATATTCGGTTGTTCGTTCTTTTCATGAAATTTTTAGAATACAAATTCTAATCAAACAATATTTTAACATTCAAAGAATTTGAGTTAGCTTCGCTTCGAGTTAACCTATTTCAAAACAATTCTATGAAAAGACTATTACGCAACGGGGCGTTTTTTGCCTCATTACTATTGGTAACCACCGGAATCTGGGCTCAACCGGGCTCGACATTTACTAATTCCCTTGTTGTTGCCTCATTACCTTTTGCAGAGGTAGGAGCCACAACATGCGGGTTTGGAGACTTTTACACGACAGCAGACATTGCGTGTACAGGCAGCTATATGAACGGAGATGAAATTATCTATTCGTATACCCCTGGCATGAACATGACTAATGTTACAGTCGCCATGACGAACATTTCGGATACATGGTCGGGTATTTATATTACCGATGACTCGACTACTGCTGGAAACTGCATTGCATCTGTTACTAACAGTGCATCTACGGACCGTGTTATGACGGGGCTGAATTTCGTTGCAGGAACAACTTATTACATCATTATTTCAACATTGCCAAGCCCTCAGTGTATCACTTCTTTTGATTTAGACATTTTCAATGTAACCTGTCCTGCACCAGATTCACTGGCTGTTTCAAACATTACAACTACAAGTGCAGATCTTTCATGGGTAGAAACAGGAACTGCCACAAACTGGGAGATTCAATACGATACTTCTGGATTTACTCCAGGAACAGGAACCTTTGTCTCAACAGTTTCTATACCTTATAATATCACGGGGCTGTCAAATAGTACTTTCTATGACGCTTACGTTCGATCTATTTGTGGAGCAGGAGATACATCCATGTGGCTAGGGCCCATAACATTTAGGACAGACTTGGTTTGTCCGGGGTTGAATCCCGCAACTCTTCCTTATTCTGAAGATTTCGAGTCAATTACTGCAACGGTTACAACCAGCGGTACTTTTGCATGTGATAACTCAGTGAATTGGGAGTTTACCACAGACCAGGTTGGAGGTCGAGCACGACTCGGCACTGATGCACCAAGCGCGAGTACAGGTGCTGGAGCCATGGTTCTGGATAGAGATCCTTCAGGAGCCCTTACAACCAATTACGTAGACATTACTCTCGATCTTTCTTCCTATGCTGGTAGTGTAGGAGTTGAACTCAGCTTTGATCTTGCAGATTTCGGAGATGAAGTTCATCCGGAAGACCGCGTATGGGTTAGAGGCAGCGATACCGATACCTGGGTGGAAATCTACGATTGGAGTTCAGGACACAACGCTACCTGGGCTACCGTTTCAGGGCTAGATGTTGACGCTGCGCTCAGTGGAGCCGGTCAGGTATTTTCCAGTACGTTCCAAATAAGATTTGGACAGTCCGATGATTTCCCTCATTCAAGCGATGGTCTCGGTATTGATAATATATTGTTAGCTGAGATCTTATGTGCAATTCCAGATTCTCTTTACGCTCAGAATGTGGCAGCTACAACGGCCGATTTGAATTGGGTTGAGAACGGCAGTGCTACACAATGGGAAGTTGAGTATGGTCTGGCCGGATTTACTCAGGGAACTGGAATGACCATGATAGCAGGAGCACAGCCATTAGCCGTTTCAGGACTTGTGGATGACAGCGACTATGAATTTTACGTTCGAGCTATATGCGGCCCCGGGGATACCTCTTTGTGGTCCTTGAATCCAGGTAGCTTTAAAACAGCATGCTTACCAGTAACAGGTCCAGTACTGGATGATGTTGAGGCTCAGTCTCCAACAACGTCTGCCAACATTGGTTTGTGCTGGTCTACAACACCTTCTAATACAACATCAAGCTATCGTTGGAATGTGGATGGTTCGGGTTCAACTCCTTCAAGTGGAACGGGACCGTCAGGTGCATACAGCGGAAGTAACTATTTTTATACTGAAGCATCTTCTGGTGCTCAGGGAGATGTAGCGGAGCTATATACTCCACTTGTAGATATTTCGGCAATGACAAATCCGGAAATGTCATTTTTCTACCACATGTTTGGAGTGGAAATGGGAAATCTCTATATAGAAGTTTTTGATGGTTCTACCTGGGTTCTGATGGATTCAATTATAGGAGAGCAGCAAGTAGCCCAAGGCGATCCATGGTTGGAAAGAATTATTGACGTTTCTTCATTCTCAGGTGTTATCCAGGCTCGATTTATAAGTACCAAAGGAGGATCAAGTTTTGAAGGTGATATGTGTCTCGATGATATCTCTGTTCGGGAGCCTCTAACATGTTTCGCAGTAGACAGCTTAATGACTTCTAACATAACAGCTACTTCAGCTGACCTAATGTGGACAGATCCTCAGGGAGCAGCCCAATGGGAGATTGAATACGGTACTGCAGGTTTTATGCAGGGAATGGGTACTTCAGTTATTGTAGGCACGAATCCTTACACATTAGGAGGATTAATGGATGCGACAGATTATGATTTTTATGTTCGTGCAATATGCTCCGCTGGTGATTCTTCACTATGGGCAGGACCAGCCTCTTTTACTACTCCTTGCTTAGTTTTTTCCACCCCGATGTTAGAAACATTTGACAATACAACCATACCGAATTGCTGGTCGACTTACGGTAACGATACATGGAAGTTTACCTCAACCTGGCCAGGATGGGGAGCGAGCGGGCTTGCTGAGCATACCGGAAACGGGGGAAGCTTTGCCGGTGTTGATGGATCATCTCCAGCCCCAGTAGATGCAACTTTTGAAACTCCACCAATTGACATCAGTACTTTGATGAATCCGGAATTATTATTCTGGGTTTTTAGTAACAATGTTGATTTTCCTGGTGATAATGCATCACTTACTGTCGAAGTCTTTGACGGTGCAGTATGGACATCTGAATTGGTATATGCAGCGGATAATCCGGATTGGGTTCCAGTACAGGTGGATTTGAGCGGTTATTCTGGCGTTATTTCCATCCGTTTTATTGTGGATGGTTCTGGTATGACCAATGATGCTTTCTACAACGATATAGTTATTGATGATTTCTCTGTGGCTGAAGCGCTACCATGCCCAATCAGAACTCCAGTAGTTCTTCCCTACATCGAGGACTTTGAAATGACGGCAGACACTACTATTCAGGATTCCGGAAGTTTCTTAATTACATGTAATATGGAAACTGAATGGAATTTCACCAGCTCTACTATTGAAGGTCGTGTTCGATTTGGTAATGATTCTCCAGAATCGGCTACCGGAACGGGAGCAATGTTACTCGATAGAGATCCTTCAGGAGCATTTACAACAAACCTGGTTGAGATTACATTGGATATGACAGCATATGCTAGTGATACCAACCTTGAGTTGAGCTTTGACATTGCCAACTTTGGGGATGAACCTCATCCGGAGGATCGGATTTGGATACGAGGAAGTGACACATCTCTATGGTTAGAAATATTTGATTGGACTGTAATTCCAAATAGTGGAGTATGGTTTAATGTTGGAGGGCTGGATATTGATACTTTGCTTAGTGCAGGTGGACAGACTCTGTCTTCTACATTCCAGATTGGAATTGGTCAGAACGATAACTTTCCATACCCTCAGGGAGATGGTCTTGGAATTGATAATCTCACCATAGCAAGTGTTACTTGTATATCTCCAGACTCCTTAGTGGCTTCCTCAGTAGGACAGGATTCCGCAATTATTTCATGGGCTAATCCTTCTGGAGCAACTCAATGGGTGTTAGAATATGGGCCTGCAGGGTTTACCCCAGGAAATGGAATGGCCATGGTTACCAGTTCTAATCCTTATACCTTAACAGGTCTGGTAGCAGATTCACTTTATTGGGTTTATGTTTCTGCCATTTGTGGCCCGGGTGACACAAGTTTGGCATCTTTTCCAGTGCCATTCAGGACACTATGTAATGTTTTTGCAACTCCTTATCTGGAAGACTTCACAGCTGGTTGGTTACCTTCTACTTGTTGGGCTGAAGCTTTGGGAGGAGACCCGGTAACAGGGCCTGGTACTCCGGGCACAAGTAACTGGATAGAGGATGGTTTCGCGAATAACGGAACTACAGGAGCAGTTAAGGTTAATCTGTGGACTGTTGGCGTTAGCGATTGGATGCTATCACCGTCAATTGATCTTACAGGTGGAAATCATCAGTTGGAATTCGACTTCGGAATTTATGGTTGGAATACTACAACTCCGGCTACACTGGGATCAGACGATCAGGTTCAGGTATTAATCACTACTGATGGAGTTACATGGACCTCATTAGCGGTTTTCGATAGTACTTATGTAACGAGTCCGGCTGGTAATCATGAAGTTATAAGTCTGGCTGCGTATACCGGATCTGTGGTGCAAATTGCAATTTGGGCAACAGACGGAACAGTCGATGACCCTGAAAACAATGATGTTTTCGTCGATAATTTCGAAGTTAGAATACCAGCGAATGACGATTTATCGACTATGTCTATATTATCTCCTGTTCCCGGTTGTGGGTTAGGTTTGGAAACCGTAACAATGGTAATCGAGAATAGAGGTTTAATAGCTCAAAGTGGATTCGACGTGGGTTATACTCTGGACGGCACTTCAATTACTCCTGAAACCGTTGCTGATACCGTTCAACCCGGTGATACCCTGGTGTACTCTTTCACAACTCTGGCAGATTTGACACCACTTGGTTTGCACGTTCTTGACGTGTATACGCTGCTGGCAGGTGATATTGATACATCAAATGACTCAATCAATGGTTATACTCTTGAAACTAAACCACAGGCTTCAGTTTCAGTAAATGATGAATCAGCTTGTGCTGGTGATTCTGTGACATTAACGGCTACAGCAGGTCTGGATTACTATGTGTGGTCCGATGCTTCAGGATTGATACAAAGTGGATCATCCAATACTTTATCTTTAGTTTCAATGGCGGGGTCTAACGACTACATTGTTGATGGATTTACAATACTATCATCCTCAAATGTTGGTCCGGTGGACAATACCATAGGAACAGGTGGACCTTATACTTTCTTTACAGATGGATTAGTGTTTAATGCGCTATCTGCATTTGTTCTGGATTCTGTAACGGTTTATGCTGATGGTGCAGGGATCGTTCAAGTTAATGTGTTCGATGCTGGCCTAAACCTTGTTGGTTCATCAGCAGTTTCCGTTCCATCAGCAGGAGCCTTCCGCATACCTGTTGGTATAATTGTGCCTGAGGGATCAGGATACATTATTGATGCTCAGGGATCAACGGTACTAGGACTATACAGAAATAACGGTGGAGCGGTTTATCCATATACAGATGGGTCAACTGTTGAAATTACCGAAGCAATAAATGGTTTGGCAGGATTCTACTACTTCTTCTATGATTGGTCAGTAACAGCTGTGAGCTGTCCAGGTACGGACACGGCAACAGTAGTAGGAAGCGCTGGTCCAGCAATAAGTCTGGGTGCAGATACATCATCATGCGAATCGTTTACACTTGATGCCGGTGCTGGATTTGCCTCATACATGTGGCAAGATGGTTCTATGAATCAAACCTTTACGGTAGATACTTCTTCTGTAACACCAGGTACACCAACGGATGTTAGCGTAATGGTCACTGATTCTGCCGGATGTTCTGCTAGTGACACGGTAAATGTGATCCTGTTTGCACCTGTAGTGGTTAATCTGGGTCCAGATACGATTAGTTCTTCGGTACCCGTGATCTTAGATGCCGGTGCGGGTTATGCATCATACTTATGGCAAGATGGAAGCACCCTGCAAACGGATACAGCTGATGCTACAGGATTCTATTGGGTAGAGGTAATGGATTTCAACGGTTGTATGGGGTCTGATACAGTATACTTTGATTATTTTATCTCCATTGGAGGAATCCTGAATGATGCTGAAATCAAGGTGTATCCTGTTCCAGCAAGCGAAGAACTGACATTGGATATGTCTGGACTAACTGGAAGTGGTGATATTACACTGAGAATGTTCAATGCGAACGGTCAGATTGTACTTGATGACCTAATTCCGATTTCTTCTTCAAGAATGATAGAACCTATCGACGTGAGTGGATTTGCTGCAGGCACTTATTCAATGCAATTAATCATTGATGGTGAGCAACTTATCCAAACCGTTACCATTCGATAATCAAACTCAAAACCAATAATAAAGGCCGTCTGAAATCAGACGGCCTTTTTTGTTTTGTCTCACTCCTATTCGGTATATTCGCTTTTCTCATCAATAAAACAACCCTCAGCATGAAGATTTATCTATCTCCTGCACTGATTCTGTTATTCCTTTTTCTGTTCTCATTATCTATTTCAGCTCAAACATCGGGAATCGAAGAATGTGGATTTCATCCAACGCCTCAGCAAATCCAACAAGTTGAAAACGATGCTGATTATCAAAAGGCTCGTCAGGATTATCTATATAATTCGAGTCAAATAGCACTGCCTCCACTAACTTACATTCCCATTAAAGCACACATTACCAGAACTAACTCAGGCATTGGTGGCCTGACTGTGGCTCAGCTAAATAGTGCACTGGCCAATATGAATTCATATTATTTGAATGCCGGAATGCAATTCTATTTATGCGATGGAGTCAACTATATCAATAATGACCTTTACTATAATTTCAATCAAACCAGTGAGGCTGCAATGCATGCTGCCCATGGTGTGGCAAATGCAATAAATATTTATTTCTGTAATTCAGTAACTTCTTCAGGCGGAAGTGCTTTGTGCGGATATGCTTATTTTCCTGGGGGGCCTGATCTTATTTTGATGAGTAATAGTTGTGCCATGAACGGTTCAACACTACCCCATGAAATGGGCCATTTCTTTTCGCTGTACCATACCCATGGTCTCACGAATGGTGTCATAACTGATGAATTAGTCAACGGATCAAACTGCAATACAAGTGGAGATAGGGTATGCGATACTCCGGCTGATCCCCAACTAGGAAATGCCAACGTAAATCTATCATGTGTATACAATGGCACTTCGCCATATACAGGTGCTACCGTAGACGCAAATGGACAAGCTTTTGTTCCTGATCCCACGAACATCATGTCGTATTCCAGAAAGTCCTGCAGAACGACTTTTTCTACCGATCAATATGCCAGAATTTACGCTTCATATAAAACCCAAAGAAATTACTTTACCTGTTCCACCTTTGATGTGGATTTTACTGCTAACGTTACTAACTCGTGTTCTACTCCGCTGATAGTAAACTTTACCGATAATAGCGTTGGAGCTACCTCATGGCAATGGGACCTGAACGGTGACGGTGTTATTGATGCAACAACACAGAATGCCTCCTATGCATATACTTTCGCAGGTTCCTACGATGTTAAACTGACGATTTCCAATGGCTCACAAACCATATCTGAAACTAAGAATGGCTATATCAATGTTGGCTCTTCATTTAATACGAGCTATGTAGAAGACTTTGAAACTTTTCTAAGCGCTACAAATGCTACCGGGTTCACCAATGGTTGGACAGCTTCTCCCTCAAATACAACTTCCACGTTTCGCTGGAATGTAAACCAAGGAAATACACCTTCGTCAAGCACTGGGCCAGACGTTGATAATACTACAGGGACCTCGTTTGGACACTACGTCCATACGGAAGCAACCGGCTCGGCACAGGGAGCTTCAGCAGAACTGATTTCACCATGTATTACACTGAATTCACCGAACCCGATTATTGAGTTTGCATATCATATGTACGGAGCGGGTATGGGCGAACTTCACCTGGATATCAATACAGGAGGTTTCTGGACTAATGATATCATGGCTCCATTGGTTGGTCAACAACAATTGAGTCAAACAGACCCATACCTTATCAGGCAGGTTAATCTTACAGCTTATAGTGGACAAACTGTAAAACTGAGGTTTAGAGGTATTAGAGGAAGTCAATATACTAGTGATATGGCTATTGATGATGTAACCTTCAATTCGTCTTCGTCATGCACTGCTCCTTCTAACCTCAATGCAATACCACAATCCTCGGTATCCGTTTCTCTGAATTGGATAGAGAATGGCACAGCCACTCAATGGGAAGTGGAATATGGACCGCTGGGTTTTGCTCAAAGCAGCGGTACAACGGTTGCTACAGCTTCAAACCCTGTTGTAATCGGAGGTTTTATTCCAGGAAACTCATATGACTATTACGTCAGATCCGATTGTGGTGGAGGCAGTCAAAGTGCATGGGTTGGGCCTTTTACATTTACTATGCCTCTTTGTGCAATATCTTTAGGAGCAACCTTACCCTTTGTTGAAGACTTTGAATCGACCACTAATGCTACAGTTCTGGATGATACGATAGTGTATTGCGGAAATGACCGGATCTGGGAATTTGAAACAAATGATCCTCTGGGCAGAATTAGCTTTGGTACTAATGCTCCTGCTAACAACGGTGGGAATGGCGCAATGGTTCTGGATCGGTCGGTGAGTGGCTCTAATGCAGTCAATTTTGCAACAATCACCCTCGATCTATCCGCGTACAACGGGAATCCATTTATGAATCTATCTTTTGATTTGGCCAATTTTAGTGATGAGCCTAATGGTAACGATCGGGTATGGGTTAGAGGAAGCAATTCCAATTCCTGGATCGAAGTTTATGATTGGTCTACCGGCCTTGCCCCCGGACAATGGTATAACGTAAACGGAATAGACCTGGATGCTGCGCTAAGTTCAGCAGGGCAACTGTTCACCAATACGTTTCAGGTTAGATTTGGTCAGGAAGATAACTTTCCTTTTTTGACAGATGGATTGGGCATTGATAACATTATTATTGATGAAGTTACCTGCCCTCAACCTATTGCACTAAACCTGATCTCAAAGGCTTCAAGCACTGCAACTGTGGGCTGGATAGAGCAGGGTGCAGCAGCACAATGGGAGGTAGAGTGGGGGCCAAACGGATTTGTACTGGGTACTGGCACGAGCTCTGTGACGGCGTCAAACCCATTTCAAATCTCAGGATTATCCCCGGGTAGTTCCTACGACTTCTATGTCAGGTCAATTTGTGGAGGTGGTGACAGTTCTAATTGGTCTGGCCCCTACAATATTTCACTGGTATATTGTTCAACTGGAGGCCCTGCCTTTAATCAGGATACGGATATTCGAAGAGCTTTACTGAACGGAGTAACCTTTGGTATAGACAACCCTACGTCCTGCCCCGGAACTATTGGAGTGGAAGACTTTACTTCAACGGACTCTGCGGATCTAGGAGTTGGTCTTACTTTCGATCTCGACCTTCTTTTAAGCACATGCGGAGGAGTATATGGTTCTGCAGCGGAAGCCTGGATTGATTGGAATCAGAACTTCTTATTTGAACCGTTTGAATCTATAGGGACGTGGAGCGGTACTCCAGCAGTATTGTCCTCAACAATTCCTAATGCATCATTCAATTTTACAGTTCCGGCCTCTGCTACTTTAGGTGAAACCCGCTTACGAGTGGTCATGCAGGAAAACAGCACAATTCCATTAGATCCCTGCGCGAGTTTTAGTTATGGAGCGGTGGAGGATTACAAAATAGTTGTGGTCGATTATTGCTATGAGCCGCATTCATTGCTCGCACAAAATGTAACGGGCTATTCTGCTGATATTAGCTGGAATAATGTGGGTACATCATCGCTATGGGAAATAGAATACGGGCCATCCGGTTTTGCACTTGGTACGGGAACTAATAAAAGTGCAAATGCTACTCAAACTACGATAAGCGGCTTAAGTCAACTAACAGATTATCAGGTATATGTACGATCAATTTGTGGTCCAGGCGATACCTCAACCTGGGTTGGCCCTGTTGATTTTACCACACCGTGTGGGGTTTACGGAGTGCCATTTCTCGAAACCTTTACCAGTCTTTCTTCACCACAATGTTGGTCATCATACGGAGGAGAGAATTGGATTTTTACAAGAAACTGGCCCGCCTATGGAGCTTCTGGATTGACTGATCATACAGGGAACTTTGGAAGTTTCGCCGGCGTGGACGGTTCAGGAACAGCTTTCAACGATGCAACTCTTGAAACCCCCTTAATTGACATTACGTCTTTGATGAGTCCACAACTATCGTTCTATGTCTTTAGCAATAATATCGATGCTCCGGGAGATAATGCAGACCTTCATGTTGAAGTATGGGATGGAAGTTCCTGGACAAGAGAACTCACCTACGCAGCTGATAACCCAAATTGGGTAGAAGCTTTGATCGATTTATCGGCCTATTCCGATACGATCAAAGTTCGATGGATAGTCGACCATACGGTTATATCCGGCTTTACCTTTCATAATGATATTGTCATCGATGACGTATTAATTGATGAAGCGCCTTCTTGTCCGAAACCGACAAATCTTTTCGTTTCGAACATAGGTCTAAATTCTTTCGACTTGAATTGGGTCGAAAATGGTGCTGCAACCACATGGATTATTGAGTACGGTGCTCCGGGTTATACTCCTGGTAGTGGCATTCAATGGGTTACTTCAACCAAACCAACAACTATTTCCGGTCTTTCTCAAAACTCCATGTACGATGTCAGAGTAAGATCCATATGTGGACCTAATGATACAAGCGATTGGAGTGCATTTGCCGCAGTGAGTACGCCAAATCTCGTAATCGCCCCGTGGATGGATGATTTCGACTTAAACGCCGATGGAATAACTGATGGTTTTGCCAATAAATGGACTCAGGTTTCTACAACACAATTTAAGTGGGAGACTTCTACAGCTGGAACACCCTCCTCGGACACAGGACCGTCAGGGCCATCATCGGGCAATGGCACTTACCTGTATACTGAGGCATCCGCCGGGAGTTCTGGGGACGAAGCCCAATTTGTTTCTCCTCTTATTGATATTTCAGCTCTGGACACACCATATGTGGATTTCATCTATCACCGTTATGGTGCGGATATGGGAGATATGATTGTCGAAATTTACGATGATAACCAGTGGAAAACTGCGGTGACTTTCCTAGGTCAAAGTCAGACCTCTCTTACAGCGCCCTGGTTGAAATATGGCTTTGACCTTTCTTCATTCAATCTGGTAGATTCTATAATCCAGGTAAGATTCAGAGCTATTCGTCAAGCCGGCTGGTTTTCTGATATGGCCATTGACGATTTCAGAATCTATGAAAAACTATCAGGACTCAACCTGGGTTCGGATACTGCGCTTGGCGTTTGTGAATCGCTTGTTATCGATGCGGGTGCTTATTTTTCTTATCTCTGGAGCGATGGATCTACTTCAAACTCTGTTTTAATTGATGCCTCCATTCTGGCGCCCGGTACTTATACATACTCTGTAACGGTATCCGATACTTTCTCCAATGTATTAACCGATTCTATCCAGATTACAATAGCTTCCGCGCCAAATCCGGACCTGGGAGTAGATACAATCCTTTGTTCTACCGGTTCTATGGTACTCAGTCCAGGCATATTTGCTGCGTACAGCTGGCAGGATGGCTCAACAATGCCGTCATATACTGTAGATGCTTCTAGCCTAGCACCTGGCTTGTATAGTTACAGTGTTACAGTATTAGATAACTACGGCTGTACAGCCAGTGACACAGTTGCAGTTTCGGTTCCTTCAAGTTCTGCTGTTGACTTGGGCAACGATACCTCAATATGTGCCGATGATGTTTTATTGCTCGATGCAGGTACTGGTTTTTCATCTTATCTGTGGCAGGATGGCAATACTTCATCACAATATGCTGTTTCCGGAACTGCGGATGGTTACGGGCTCAAAACATATAGTGTAGCGGTAACGGATGCCAATGGTTGTAGTGCTTCAGACACGATCATCGTAGATATTTCCAGTCCTTTGAGTTTAGATTTAGGTCCTGACACGTCTTTGTGTTTAGGAAATATGATCATCATTGACGCGGGTGCGGGTTTTAATTCCTATTCATGGAACAATGGAGCGACTTCTCAAATGATTACCATTAATACTTCATTGACCGGAGTAGGAACCTTTGGATATTCCGTCTCAGTCAGCGATTCACAGGGCTGTCTTGGACAGGATTCTATTAGCATTTCGGTATCACCAAACCCTACAGTTTCTTTGGGTTCAGATACCTCCATATGTTATTCTAGTACTTATATACTTGACCCGGGTGCGGGTTTTGCATCCTACCTATGGAGCAATGGCGCAGCTACTCCGAGTATTTCAGTGTCAAATGCCTCTCAAAATGTTGGTAATCAACTCTATAGTGTCACGATTTCAGATATTAATGGATGCACCTCCTCAGATTCTGTGAATGTCAACTTAAGAGCTCCGTTGGTCTTAAACACGCTTTCCGATACCTCCATTTGTCATGATGGCAATGTTCTACTTGATGCAGGAACGGGCTATTCTTCATATCTCTGGAATGATGGTTCAACGACTCAGACAAACCTCTTAAATGGTTCTTTGTCAGGACAGGGATCATTCGTTCTCAGTGTAACGGTTACAGATGGTTTTGGTTGTAGCGACTCGGATACAGCTACTGTAACGGTCAACCCTGAAGTCATAACTAATTTAGGCCCCGATACAGCACTCTGTTCCAATGAAACCTATTTGTTGAACGCTGGAGCCGGATTTGCTTCCTACTTGTGGAGCGATGGCTCTACGTCAAGTCAATTTGTGGTGGATGCTTCTAACCTCAGTACTGGTACATCCGCCTTCGGCGTTACCGTCTCGGATAACTTAGGGTGTACGGATAGTGATAGCGTCCTAATCACTGTATTCCCATTAGCAAGTATCGATTTGGGTAATGATACTTCTCTGTGCTTTGAGTCCTCCGTCTTACTTGATGCAGGTGCAGGATTCAACAGCTACCAATGGAATACCGGAGAAACGACCAACTCTATTCAGGTAAATGGATCAGGATATGGAGCCGGTAGTCAAAACTTTTCAGTTACAGTAACTGATGCGAATGGATGTGGAGGTTCCGACTCAGTTTCTGTGCAGATTTATCCACAGGTTCTGCCTAACCTGGGCCCGGATATCCACCTCTGTTTTAATGACACGACTTTAATTGATGCAGGCTCAGGTTACTCTAACTATGTATGGAGTGACGGAACAAATGGACAGTTTTATTTAGCACATATGGGTACTGTGATGACCGGAGCAAACATTATTTCGGTTACCGTTTCTGATGCAAATGGTTGTGCAGGGACAGATTCTGTGCTAATAACAGTTTTATCAGAACTAACCGTTTATTTGGGAGCAGATACTGGAATATGTTCCAACGATTTTGTAATGCTCGATGCCGGCAGTGGGCCCTATTCATATGTATGGCAGGATGGCAGCAATCTTCAAACTTATGTGGTTGATGGTTCTGTTTTAGGTACGGGTACGCATGACATTGCTGTTACCCTTACAGATTCAAATGGATGTAGTGCATCAGATACCATAGAAGTTATGGTCAATTCCAGTCCTCAGGTTAACCTGGGCAGTGACACAGCGATTTGTCATGATGGAACCTTGACCCTGGATGCAGGAGTAGGTCAGGGGACTTATCTCTGGCAGGATGGCTCGACACTACCCACTTTAAATGTCGACGGAAGTACTTTGAATCCCGGTTTTTACACCTACTCAGTCATTATATCTGGATTATCCGGATGTACTGCCTCAGATTCAATAGTTGTAGAAGTGAGAGATACGGTTAGTGTCTCCCTTATGGGCCCACCCTATATCTGCGCCAACTCTTCAATTATTCTCGATGCTGGAAGTGGATTTTCTTCCTATCTATGGAATACAGGTGAAAATACTTCAAGCATTCAGATATCTTCAGCAGGTCAGCTTCCAGGTCAGCAGAGCTATTCAATAACCGTTACGGACATAGCAGGATGCTTCGGATCTGATGTGATCACAATAAACTATCTGCCAGAAGTAACGACCAATCTTCCGGATACCATCATAGAAACAACGAGTAATACAGTAGTTCTGGATGCTGGTTCGGGATTCATTTTATACACCTGGGATGATGGTTCGACAGGTCAAACAAGAACCGTGAATAATACCGGAACTTACTGGGTGCAGGTAACTGATTCACTGGGCTGCATAGGTGTAGATACTGTTTATGTGGATATTATAGTGGGTAACCAAATTGACGCAAGTGCGAGTCAAATTCGGGTTTATCCGATTCCGGCGAAGGAAAAACTCACTATCGAAATCTCGAGTCGCACGGCAGGAAAAGAAATGCATGTACTTGTGCGAAGTATGGAAGGTAAAATCGTCTGGAAGAAGAGATTAGCCATAAACAGCGGAACTAACGTAGAGGATGTCGATATTGTAAATTGGGCTTCTGGTGTTTATTTAATAGAGGTAAGCGGTACAGAAGTGTACTTTATGGAAAGAATAGTGGTGAATTAGGCAACTTAATTAAGCGTAAATCATCAATAAAGAACGAGAAACCAAACTAAATTGGGTACATACTGTTGCTATAACTATATTCGAAAAATTATTTATCAATCTAACCCTATGAATGCAATTAGGATTTTAACACTTACTGTAAGCCTTTGGATGGCAGGATTTTGGGCCAATGCTCAGGTTATCAATTCTACAGTTCCACCTTTAAATGGAGGTCTCACGGACGTGGGAATCACCTTTAATTTGACCGTTAATGACAGCATAACGCTGAACCGTATTGCAATAAGTTTTGTAAATACTGGATTGAATAACTACTTCATCTGGATGAAAAACGGCCCGATAGCAGGACCGCCGAACATCACTTTTGTTACAGGCTGGACACCACTTCAGATCAATAGCATTAATGTTACCAATTCGGGAATTGGAAATCTTCAATACATTGATCTTACAACACCTATGGTTCTGGCACCAGGCACTTACGGTATGTATGTGGGTGGGGGGCCTTACCATATTTCAAATTACACAGGTGGACCGTTTCAGTATATCGATGCTGACACATTAACCACTATCACTACCGGAAGTAATGTCGGTTATGCCGGTCCGCAGCCTACACCAAGCACAACGCCACGGCAGTTTAATGGAGCCATAGACTTTGTGCCAGTGAATCAAGCCTGTCCGAAACCAACCAATATCACGGCAACCCCTGCAGGTGGTGGCACATTTTCTGTTGATTGGACGGAAAACGGGTCTGCAACCCAATGGGAAATAGAATGGGGGATTTCAGGGTTTACCCAGGGAACAGGTACATTTATTAACACAACCTCAAAACCCGAGACCATTTCCGGAATCGTAAGCGGAAACTCATACGACATCTATGTCAGGAGCATCTGTGGCCCCGGAGACAATAGCTTTTGGGAAGGACCTTTTACTTTCAACACGACGTATTGTACTGGAGGGCCAACATCAACACAAGATTCGGAAATAACAAATGTTTTTCTTCAGGGGGATGCATCTGCCATATCCAACTTGCAGTCCTGCCCCGGAGCAGCGGGAGTTCAGGATTTTACAGCATCATTTTCAGCTGATGTTAGCCTCGGTACACCGTATGTCTTAAATATAACTTTTGGAACCTGCGGAGACCCTTTTCCCAGCGCAGGCGAAGCGTGGATCGATTGGAACCAGAATTTCATTTTTGATGCAGGTGAGTCTATCGGTACATGGTCCGGAAACCCGGAACCTCAAAATTCGACGACTTTTAATGCAGTCTTCCCTTTTACTCCTCCAGCAAATGCTGTTTTGGGAACCACGAGAATGAGGATCATGCATTGGGAAGGCGGCGCATTGCCACTTGACCCTTGCGGAACGTTTACCTGGGGTTCCATAGAAGACTATTCAATAGTTGTTACCAATACACCGCCTACCTGTGTATGGCCAACAAACCCGTCAGCTTCAAATGTCGGTTCTTCCTCCGCTGACTTAAACTGGACTGAGAATAATACGGCCACCCAATGGGAAATAGAGTACGGAGTATCCGGTTTTACACTAGGAACAGGAACAAAAGTGATCACGACCAGCAAGCCGTTAACGCTTTCTGGTCTAAGCGCAAGTACCAACTATGATTTTTATGTGAGATCTATATGTGGCCCTGGAGATACTTCTGGGTTTTCATTACCAGAATCCTTTTTAACAGGATGCGCAGTAAAAATTGCACCATGGACAGAGGATTTTGACGGGATTTCATGGGTTCCTGATAATATTTCCAATAATGCCATCAATTCAGTTATTGATCCGTGCTGGACGAATAATCCTACGATCACTTCAGGCCAATTTGCATGGAAAGTGCGTGCAGCACCTACTTCTTCAATTGGTACCGGTCCACCTTCCGATCTATCCGGATCTGGCAACTATCTTTACACCGAAGCATCTGGATCCTTCGTTGGAGCGCAAGCCGTTCTTACTACGCCTGTTGTGGACGTGTCAGGTTTGACTCAACCTCAGGTTTCTTTCTGGTATCACATGTTCGGAGCAAATATTGGTGGTCTTGTGCTTGAGGTAGATAGCACCGGCACTTGGATACCCATCGATACTCTAACAGGCGAACAGCAACAAAATCAAACAGACCCCTGGCTGAAGATCTCTATTCTCATATCGCCGACAAGTACCATTCAAGTAAGATTTGTTGGAATCAGAGGGGCTGGTTTCAATGGTGATATTGCCATTGATGAACTGACCGTCGAAGAAGCTCCATCATGCATTGAACCAGCGAGTCTCACAGCAAGTGCAGTTTATGCAGACAGTCTTGAAATCTCGTGGACGGATTTAAACGGAGCTTCTCAATGGCAGCTGGAATATGGCCCATCTGGGTTTATACTTGGAGCTGGAACTCAGGTTACGACCTCGGTGAATCCATTTATTTTAACCGGACTAATCCCTAGTACAGAGTACGATGTTTATGTCAGAGCAATATGCAGCATTACAGATACTTCAGCTTGGTCACAACCACTAACCTCAACCACTAGTTGTAGTATTACTCCAACACCCTGGACTGAAAACTTTGACGGCCCGAGTTGGGTACCGGATGATTTAAGTTTTAATGCAGCTAATTCCCAATTAGATCAGTGCTGGACGAGAATTCCAGATAATACTATCAACTATTCCTGGAGAGTGAGAGGAGTCGCTACCACAACATTAAATACAGGGCCAGATTTAGACCTTTCTGGTTTTGGAAACTTTATATATACTGAGGCAGATCCTGTTTTTTCATCAAGCAGTGCCTTTCTAACCTCACCAGTTCTGGATGTTTCAACATTAACAAGCCCTACAGTGGAGTTTTGGTACCACATGTTCGGCGCTGGAATCGATGAATTAGTGGTTGAGGTGAATCAGACCGGCTCATGGATTCCGGTGGATACCATCGTTGGACCACAGCAGACCAGTTCAGCAGATGCTTGGATAAAAAGACGGGTATTTCTAGGAACTTCAAGTACGTTGCAAGTTAGATTTGTGGGCCGTGCAAACGGAAATCAAGGAGATATTGCGATAGATGAAGTGGCTGTTTATGAAACACCTTCCTGTATCAGTCCATCAACTTTAATCGCTTCAGTTTCGTCCTCGAGTAGTGTTGATCTCACATGGAATGCTGGTGGAGCGGGATCTCTCTGGCAGGTTGAGTATGGGATTTCAGGTTTTGCTCTTGGCTCCGGAAATCAGCAGGTTTTCACCTCAAATTCCGCCACAATAAACGGGTTAACAGGCGGAAATATCTATGATTTCTATGTCAGAGAGATTTGTGGAAGCACAGATACAAGTATGTGGACAGGACCCGCCTCAGCCAGCCTCGACTATTGTGCCGGAGGACCTCAATCTACTGACGACTCGGAAATAACCAATGTCATACTCAATGGAGATAACTTTTCAATTTCTAACCTGCAGACCTGTCCTGGAGTTACCGGGGTTCAGGATTTCACTGCAACGGATTCTGCAGACCTTTCAAGATCTTCGACCTATTCTTTGGACATCACTTTCGGAACTTGCGGAGGTCCTTTCTTTGCAGGTGGAGAGGCTTGGATTGACTGGAATCAAAACTTTGTATTTGAGGCGAATGAGTCAATTGGAATATGGACTGGAACTCCACAACCGTCTGGTTCAACAGTTCTCAATGCATCCTTTACCTTTACCGTTCCTGCCTCCGCTGTTTTCGGCGAAACACAAATGAGAATTATGATGGATGAAACTGATACCCCACCGCTCGATCCTTGCGGAGTGTTTACTTGGGGTTCTGTGGAAGATTATAAATTGGTTATCACGTCTTCTACTGCAGACCTTGGCCCTGATCAGAGTATAGGTAGTTGTGAATCTACAATTCTCAACCCCGGACCGTTTGCCTCTTATTTGTGGAGCAACGGTGCGACAACTTCTACCATAACTGTCGATGGTAATCTTATAGGACCAGGTACATTTAATTATGGGGTTACAGTAACAGATGCTTCAGGAGTTCAATCGATAGATGATGTGAATGTTACAGTTGCCGCCGCTCCTGTGGTTAGTTTGGCTTCCACAGATACTGTGAATATTAGTGGTGTTACGAGTTTTGCTCTTGATGCTGGTTCGGGTTTTAATTCATACTTATGGGATGACGGTTCCACAGCACAGCTAAGAGTTGTGACCATTGATGGTTCATACTGGGTGCAAGTGACCGACCCATTTGGTTGTCCAGGATCGGATACCGTTTATGTGCAGTTTATTTTAGGACAAGAGCAACTAAACGGTTTGGATGTTAGAATCTATCCAAACCCTTCGGATGAGATTATCAATATAGAATTTGTAGGCCCTGTTCCATCATCAAATTTTAGTTACCGGCTTCTGTCTCTGAACGGACAAGTTGTAAAGAGCAACGCCGGTTTAAGCGCAGCGAATCGAAACCATCAGGTTTTGGTAGGAGATATGCCCTCTGGTATGTACTTGCTAGAACTAGAAATCGATGGCGAGATTACACGTAGTAATCTGATAATTAGGTAGATAGTAGCTAGTAATAGCCAAAACCGCGCTGTGGCGCGGTTTTTTTTTGACTTTTTTTATGTTAACATATATTTAACGGTATTTTTTTTAGATTAGCGAACTTGAATCCAAAACGCTGTTTATTATGAATCAAATTTTACGAACTAATCAAAATTACTTTACCCAAATTTTACTGACCATAGGAATTCTATTCGGCTCCTTGTCAGTTTTTTCACAGTACAATGTTACATCTCCTCTTACGTGTATGCCTTCTCCGGCTGGTGCATCAACAGATCACATTTTCACCAGTGTTACGCCTCCGGCGGCACCCGGAACTGTTACATTGTATTACAGAGGAGATATTGATCTCGCATCAGAATTTATCTCACTATTTGATGAGAATGGTGTTTTAATAGGTCAAACTATACCAAGTGGTGATTTTGCCGATCAATGTAAAGCTACATTTGACTCTATTACTTTCCCGGTAAGTGTTGCGCAGCTTGCAGCATGGACGGCTGATGGAATAGTAACTTTTACATCTACGCCAGAAAATACCGTTAATCCAACATTATGTACTCCCTGTGGCGCTTCATATGTAAATCTTACTTATCAGGATGTAACGGGCCCTGATAATATCGGTATAGCTTCAATAGACGCTCCAGCCAATTTTTGTGCTGGAAACGAAGATGTTATTGTTACCGTGACCAATGCCGGAACAAATCCGGTAGATACATTCACGGTAAGCTGGACAGTTGATAACGGCCCGGTAACCTCGGTTTTATATGACAGCATTTCTTTGGATACATTTAATGGAACAAATCCTAGCACAGTCCAGCTAACCCTGGTTAATCTCAACATTACAGCTGCTACGGACTTCAAAGTTTGGACCAGTCTTCCAAATAACAACCCGGATACGGTTAATAACAATGACACAGCATCGACCACATTTACCCCTGCTCTTGCCGGAACCTTTACCATAGACCCAGCTGGATCTGGTGCAACAAATTTTGTTGACTTTGCCAGTGCGATTCAATCGATCCGAACTGCTGGTCTTTGCGGCCCTGTGGTTTTTAATGTCGCACCCGGTATCTATAATGAGAATATTTATTTAGATCAAATAACCGGATCTTCGCCTACCAACAGCATAACATTCGATGGAGGCAGTGCAGCAACCACAACTATTACCTATGCTAACACATTGGATACACCTACAGTTTTTTTAGATGGTGCTGATTTCGTAACCTTTACCAACCTGACAATCGAGAATACTACTCAGGCAGGGACGGCGACCGATGCTTTTGGAATTTACCTTACCAATCAGGCTGATTTTAATACCATATCCAGCTGTACATTCAATATTCTAGAAACTACTTCATTTGACGCTGTTGGAATCATGGCCAGCGCTTCCAGAACCAGTGCCTCGGCAGGTAATAATGCCAACAACTTAACCATTTTTGATGTCAATATACCCAGTTCGGGTAGAGGTATTGTGCTTTATGGAGGAACGACCTCCGCAACGCACAACTTGACCAACTCAATTATAAACTGTTCCATTACTGACTTCGGTTCCACAGGCGGTGGAATCTATGTCGATGGACAAACTGAACTAACCATAGCAGGCAATACTGTAAGGACATCCGCGAACATTAATGCGGACGGTATCTATTGTTTCGACGTTGATCAGTATTTCATAACTGAAAATGACGTGCGAGTTCCGGATTGGGGACTTTACATAACTGATGGAAATGATGGAAGTAACCCCGGGTTCCAGTCTTTGGTGGTCAACAATATGTTTATATCAGATGCAGATTACGGAATGTATCTGAATGACTTTGAATACACTGATGTTTTTCATAATAGTTCAAGTGGCAATCCTGCGATCAGAATAAATGACCAGGCTAATACCATCAATTTCGTCAACAATATTTTCTACTCTGCATCTGATTTCGCTTTTGAATCAGACGATGCTCTTTCTCCTACGGATAGCATTGACTATAATATTTACTTCAGCAGTGGGGCAAATGCTTTTGATATTGGTGTATCCATTTATCCTGATCTATTGTCCTGGCAATTGTCAGATCCTACGAGAAATATCTCTTCTATTGAAGGTGATCCTGTTTTTGTTGATCCGACAAGTGATTTGCACATAAATGGGATTCTGCCCAACGATGTTGGAAACAATGCCGTTGGAGTTGTCATAGATATAGATGGTGACCCCAGACCTTTTGCTGGAGCAACAATTGTGGACATTGGAGCAGATGAATTTGCACCACCTTTGTGCCCTCAACCGTCAGCTTTGGCAACAGTTGCAGCTCTAGATGTATCTGCTTTGGTTGGATGGGTTGAACAAGGAACGGCAACTACCTGGGAGGTTGAATTTGGCCCTGCAGGATTTGCGCAAGGAACAGGAACTGTAGCTTCAACTACAAATAATCCGTACAACATAACCGGACTAATGCCTCAGACAAGCTACGATTTCTACGTTCGGTCAATTTGTGGGGCCGGTGATACTTCAGGTTGGAGCGGTCCTTCTTCTTTTACAACAACCTGTGCTGTAGCATCCGCGCCATTCTTTGACAATTTAGACGGCGGAGGATGGGTCGCTGATAATGGTGGCAGCTCAATAAACTCAATAATTGATCAGTGCTGGACCAGAATTCCAGACGTTACAACAACCTACTCCTGGAGAGTTCGAACGACCTCAACCGGTTCAGGTTCAGGTTCAACAGGACCAATTTCCGATAAGTCCGGATCAGGGAATTATATCTATACTGAAGCTTCTAGCGGCACATCAGGTAGTGTTGCTGAAATATATACGCCATTTATTGATGTTACTGGGATTGCCAATCCTCAGGTAGATTATTGGTATCACTTCTACGGCACTCAGATCAACATTATGTATGTTGACTATTTCGACGGAACATCTTGGTCAACAGTAGATTCTATTGCAGGAGGGCAGCAAACGGCCGGAACGGATCCCTGGTTGAATAAAGTGATTCCTCTTTCACCGGGAACGGTTATTCAGATCAGATTTCGTGCTATTTCTGACGGATGCTGTGCTGGAGACCTTGCAATAGATGAGGTTTTTGTCGGTGCACCTCCGACATGTCCTGCACCACAGAGTGTTTCGGCAGTAGTAGTAGGTGTAGATTCAGCAATTATTACCTTGTCAGATTCTGTGAATACAACCTGGGAAGTTGAATACGGAATCGCAGGATTTATCCCGGGTACGGGAACTTCATTTGTTACAACCGATACAACCGATACAATAAGTGGGTTATTGGCAAATACCACTTATGAAGTATTTGTCAAAGCCATTTGTGGGCCTGGTGATACCTCTTTACCCGCAGGGCCAGCTTCTTTTACCACCCCCTGTTCAGTATTTTCAGCTCCTTGGGCAGATAATTTGGACGGTGGAACATGGGTATCTGACAACAGTAGCAGCTCGATAAACTCGCAAATTGACCAATGCTGGGAAAGAAATCCTAACAATACTACTACGTACTCTTGGAGGGTAAGAACGACCTCAACAGGCTCAGGATCTACATCTACTGGTCCCGCTGCTGATAAATCAGGTACGGGTAACTATGCCTACACCGAGGCGTCATCAGGTGCTTCTGGAAATGTGGCGATTTTGGAAACTCCACTTGTAGATATTTCCTCGCTTGCAATTCCTCAATTAAAATTCTGGTATCATTTCTACGGAACAACGATAAACCGAATGTACATCGAAGTTAGTGATGGAAGTGGCTGGATAACATTGGACTCCATTGTAGGTCAGCAGCAAACTAGCGGAACAGCTGCTTGGTTAGAAGATAGTGTGATAATTCCTGTAACCGGTATAGTTCAGGCGCGTTTTAGGGCAATCAGTAATGGATGTTGTGCTGGTGATTTGGCCATTGATGAGGTGAGCATAAGTGATGGCCCCTCATGTGTACCTCCTGTCGCTATTTCAGATTCCGTGATAACAGGAGATAGTGTCAACATTCATTTTACGGATTTAAGTGGAGCTACAGGCTGGGTATATGAATACGGAATCACCGGATTTACTCCGGGAACAGGTACCGTGGATACTGCATTTACAAATCCATTCGGAATTGGTGGGCTTGTAACCAATGCTACCTATGATATTTACTTAAGATCAATATGCGGCGCATCTACCTCAAGCTGGAGCGGTGTATACACTTTTGATGTCATAACCTGTAAGAGACCAACCATGCTGAGTGCTCTTCCACTGACGGCTAATTCTGTTGAGTTCAGCTGGATGGAGAATTCGGGCGCTACGCAATGGGAAATTGAGTATGGCTCAGCTGGTTTTATACCTGGAACGGGTACTGTAATCGTAACATCAAATAATCCTGACACCATCCTAGGTCTGGCCTCTGGTGCCTCTTATGATTTCTTCGTTCGGTCTACTTGCGGACCTAGCGACACTTCGCTTTGGAGTGGACCTGCTACCGTATCCCTTAATTACTGTTCCGGTGGTCCATCTTCTACCGCAAATTCAGAGGTAACGAACGTACTATTGAACGGTAGTTTTGGCTCTATCAGCAATTTGCAGACTTGTCCTGCTGCTGCTGGAGTTCAGGATTTCACGGCTCAATCAGCCGGATTGGTTACAGGTTTAACCTATACCTTGAATGTGACCTTCGGGACATGCGGTGGAACCTTTCCTGGTGCTGGTGAAGCATGGATCGACTGGAATCAAAACCTGACTTTTGAACCTGGTGAATCATTGGGAACATGGAGTGGCACTGGCGAACCACAAGGTTCAACAGTATTTAATGGTCAGTTTACTTTCACCGTTCCTTCAGGTACGAACATTGGTGCAACTCGAATGAGAGTAATGCAGTGGGAAGGTGGAACTATCCCTTTGAATCCTTGCGGTACATTTACCTGGGGTTCAATAGAGGACTACACGATTCTGGTTGATTCCGTAGCTCCTCTTTGTGCATCAGTGTCTGGAGTCTTAGTGAACAATTTGGGCGCAGATTCTGCAATCGTATCCTGGACAGATACATCAGGTACTTCAACCTCATGGAATATTGAATATGGAGTTTCTGGATTCATACTTGGATCTGGAACCGTTGTAAATACGACATCAAATCCTGATACTGTAGGCGGTCTAATGCCTAATTCAAACTATGATTTTTATGTGACCGCAATTTGTGGCCCTGGTGATAGCGCATTTACAGTGGGGCCTGTTACCATTACCACACCTTGTGCAGTTTTTGCTGCGCCCTGGAGTGATAATTTGGATGCGGGTTCGTGGTTGGCTGATGATGTGGATTTCAGTGCTATAAATTCCGTTATCGATCAATGCTGGGCGAGAGATCCGGATAATACGACGTCTTATTCATGGAGGGTAAGATCTACATCAACAGGTTCGGGTTCTACAGGTCCTGACACAGATCAATCAGGAAGTGGTAATTATGCTTACATTGAATCTTCTTCGGGAGCAACAGGTGATGCGGCATCCCTAATTACCCCGCTAGTAGATATATCGTCACTTACGATTCCTCAATTAAAATACTGGTATCATTTCTACGGATTAACCATTGATAGAATGTACGTTGAAGTGAATGATGGAAGCGGTTGGGTAACTATTGATTCAATAATTGGTCAACAGCAAACTTCAGGGGCTGATCCTTGGGTGCAGGATAGCACCATTATTCCTGTAACTGGAATTGTCCAAGTTCGATTTAGAGGGATTCGGGGATCTAGTTTTACTGGCGATTTAGCCATTGACGAAGTAAGCATTACGCAAGGACCGTCCTGTGTGCCACCCGTAAGCATCTCAGACTCTGTTATCACAGGGGATAGCGTGAACATTCATTTCATTGATTTAAGTGGTGCTACCGCCTGGATTTATGAGTATGGACTCACCGGATTTGTGCCCGGAACCGGTACCGTAGACACGGCAACGACCAATCCATTTGGAATTGGAGGTCTGGTGACCAATGCCACTTATGATGTTTACATCCGATCACTTTGTGGAGGTTCAGTTTCTTCATGGAGTGGGGCGTATACATTCAGTGTGATTAATGGTCCTAATCCGCCTTTCATTGGAAACGACACTACTATAAACAGTTGTGCTCAGTTGACATTGGATGCCGGTGCGGGGTATGTTTCGTACCTATGGTCCAGCGGAGCTACCACTCAGACTATTCTTGTTAATGCCAGCAATTTAAACCCGGGTACTTATAATTACTCGGTAACTGCTACTGATGCTGGAGGATTCGCATTGTCTGATACAATAGCGGTAACCGTTTTGGCAGGTCCAAATGTTGACCTCGGGCCAGACTTCGGAATTTGCACAAATGAAACTGATACATTGGACGCGGGAGCAGGATTCACATCTTACCTATGGTCGGACGGTTCAACTGCGCAAACTCTACCTGTTGATGGTGCTGCTCTTGGTGCAGGTATATTCCCTTATAATGTAACGGTTACAGATGTCAATGGCTGTACTGATGCTGATACGGTATTCGTTCAGGTATTTACTCCACCCACTGTAAGCCTTGGCGCTGATACGGCGATATGCCCGTCTCAAACTGTTACTTTGGATGCAGGTGTGTTTAACTCTTACTTGTGGCAGGATGGAAGTACTACCCGAACTTATCTTGTGGATGGGTCGGTCGTTGGTGTAGGGATAGGTACCTACAGCGTGACTGTGACAAACATTCAGGGCTGCCAAGGTTTTGATACAGTCCAGGTAGAAGTTCTGAATGACCTAGTAGTTAGTTTGGGTGCAGACACTTCTATATGCTACGATGATTCAATTACACTTGCTCCAGGTGCGTACAGCAGCTATGTATGGCAGGACGGCTCTACGGCCTCTACTTTTGGTGTAAGCGGAGCATCTGCGGGAGCAGGAACGGGTACATATAGCGTAACGGTTTCTGATGTGAACGGATGTACTGGAACTGATACTGTGGATGTAACTGTCTTAAATGACTTTACTGTTTCCATTGGCGGGCCGGATGAGTTATGTAGTTATGATTTGGGCACCTTAAGTACCGTGCCTGCGAACTTTGCTGCATACAGTTGGTCAACCTCTGAAACAACGGCTACTATTGACATCGATGCAGCCAATTTTGCCCCGGGCACGGTTTCGTTCAATGTAACCGTGACGGACGCCAACGGATGTGTTGCCGCTTCACCCGACTTTGACGTTGAAGTATTGGCACCGGTTGTAGTTGACCTGGGTTCTGATACCATCCTGGATAGCACAGTGACAAGCTACTTTTTGAATCCAGGATTGAATTTCGCTTACTACGTATGGAGCACAGGAGTTCAAGGGGCGGATGAAAAAGTAATAGAAATAAACAGTACCGGAACGTATTGGGTAGAGGCTACAGATTCGAATGGTTGTGTAGGCAGTGATACAGTTTTTGTTGAGTTCACTACTGGTATAGATAACCTCATTAGTGGAGATGTAAGTATCTATCCGGTTCCAGCCACTGATGTTCTCACTTTAGATATCAGAGATATTCAGGAGAGAGGTGATATGGATATTCGAATCTACAGCACCAATGGACAAATAGTGCTGCAGGAAAGAATTACCATTGTGAACAGCAATAGAGTTGAGGTTATGAATGTAAGCAACCTGGCCGCCGGTAGCTATATCATAGACCTTGAGATAGAAGGTAAGCACGCCATCAGGCAGCTACTGATAAAGTAAATTAGTATTCAAATAAAATAGTGAAGTCGTCCGGGCAACCGGACGACTTTTTTTTTATCAGAGTTTTCGGTATTCCCTGATCATAAAAATGAGCGTTATTGAAAAAGCAATAAAATCGGATATTGGAAAGGCATACCAAATCCCATTAATATCAAAATAGAAAGGAAGAATATAAATGAGCGGTATCAGGAAAAAACCTTGTCTTGTGAGAGTCAAAAACAAAGCTGTTCTCGCATTTCCAATGGCCTGGAAATAAGATGCCCCGATGAGTTGTGCACCTATTAAAGGAGTAGCCAGGAATACTAGCATAATAGCGGGGGGTGTAATTTCATTTAAAGTAGGATCCTTAGTGAAGATTCCTACAAGTTCCTGACTAAATATCAAAATAATGATCCAAATTAGGAAAGAAACAGCCGTTCCACTCACCAGGGAGAGTCTGATGGTTTTCTTTACTCTTGAGAAATTGTCTGCACCAAAATTGAAGCCCACAATGGGTAAAATGCCCTGAGCAATTCCTATTACTGGAAATAATGCGAACATCATAAACCTTGAGACTATTCCATAGGCAGATATGTACAGTTCTCCACCGTATGCAAATAGAGTATTATTAATAATTATTGTGAGAATGCTGACTACTCCTTGTCGTACCATACTCACCGCACCAAGGCTATTGATTTCAGTTATAATGCTTTTATCTGGAATGAGATCATGAAGACTTATATTAATAGTACTCTTGGGGCTCAGCATAAAGTAAACAGCGTATGAAGCACTGCACACATAAGAAACGGTCGTTGCCCAGGCTGCACCTTCCAAACCCATGTTTAACCAAACTATAAGAATGGGATCCAGAGCTAAATTTAATACTGCAGGAATCATCATAACGTACATCGAAGTTTTGGGAAATCCCTGTGCCCGAATTACCTGATTGGACATCATAGCAGTTGCGAGGAATGGGACTCCTACCAGAATGATGTAGTAATACGAAAGGGCGGGTTCAAGAATATCTCCTTTTCCTCCAAATAGTTTGAGAATTTCTTCATCCAACAAGATTCCTGAGATAATTGCTACCAGTATCAATCCGGCAATCATGGTGATTTGGTTACCGTATGTGCGATTGGCTTTATTCTGGTTTTGCGAGCCCAATGTTCTGGCAATGATAGATCCACCACCAACACCGAGTGCCATACCAATTGAAGAAATCAGAAAAGTGATAGGAAGTACTACGGTAACAGCACCTATAGCAATGGGACCGACAAATTGCCCAACAAAAATGGTGTCAACAATCATATAGATGGACAGCACCATTATACCAATAGCTGCCGGAACTGATTGGCTTACAAGTAGTTTACTTATTTGCTCTGTACCGAGCCGGTCTGTATTTGAACTCAAAAAAGAGCTGATAGAATCTGGATAAAACTACAGATTTAGCATCAACTCACAGTTAATATGCCTAAACTATATCCTGAATAAGTTTACTCTTCCTGTTCGTGGTGCAAAGATTAGAGAGAATTCCATTGCGGAACTTCCTTTGACGTATTCACTTAATTCAGTGGTGTTAATATCAAATGACATGGTAAACAACAGTCCTTTATACTCTATCCCTGCAATAATGATTATGGCATCTTTCAGACGGTGATGAACTCCAAAGGTTCCAAGAATATCCTCCCGAGCTTCAAAAGTGGTTTCCAGATCAGCCCCAAAAATATACTCTGTTGCCTGCCCTTGAATATTGGTATTGATTTTCGGCTCAAGAATAAATCGATCCTGCAGCAGAAACCTCGAACCAACTAACAGATTATACCTTCTTGGTAGCCGAACATCACCGCCGGAGTTGGAAAGAAATCCTTCTTTGGGTGAAGTGATGTGCCAAATAGAAAAGCTTGCAAAGGGCTTTATGGTTTCCTGGTCATTGACATATCGATAATTTGCACCCATTGAGATCTCGGGGAGAACCTTGGAGTAATTCTCAATATCCTCATAGTTTGGAATATCACTACTGTACCCTCCACCTTGCGGATTGTATTGATTATTAAACACCAGTTCTCTGGCTGTAGTCTTATACATCATACCCAATTGCCCCCCCACTGAGAGGTGATGACCCGCACTCCTTCTACGTTGTCTAGTTATACGGTATGCTACTGATCCGGTGAGTTGAAAGGTATTGAAAACATTAGCACCATCTGAATTTACGAGATAACCGCCAATGCCCCATCGGTCCTCAAGAGGCATGTCATAGGCCAGGATAAACGTTGAAAAAGGTCTGGAACTGATAGGTCTCCATTGACTTCTATACATAGCTGAAGCACTATAGTGACGGCCCTCTTTCATTCCTGTGTTTGCTGGATTCTGAATCATTGGAACCGCATCGTACTGCGATAAATGAAAATCCTGCGACAGACCTTCAACCGCACAAAAGATGAGAAGAAGCAAAATGCTTATTCCTGTGATCTGTATTGTAAATTTTGTCTTCATAATCATCTCATTAACGTGATACTACCAGAGCGATTAAAGCGCTCTCCTCTTACATTAACTCCTTTTACCGTATAGATATAATCTCCATTGGGCTGTACTCGCCCTTTGAATGTGCCGTCCCAGGCTGCATTTACGTCATTGGATTCATATAACAGGTTACCCCAACTGTTATAAATTTTGAGTTCCAGTTCTGCGAATGGCCCGCCGTCAATAATGAGGTAGTCATTTATTCCATCTCCATTTGGAGTAAATGCGTTAGGAACTCTTGCGGTATAAATGAAGTCTTCTTCAATGACCATATTATATGTTGCCGTATCTCGACATCCCAGATCACTTCGCACGATGAGCATTACCAGATATGTACCAGTGTCAGTATAAGTGTGCTGAGTGACTGGGTCAATAGAACCCTGATCATCGCCAAAATCCCATATTCTTTCCGTAGCCCGCTCTGAATTGTCTACGAAGTTTACAGGTAGATTGGTTTTTTGAACTAATGGAGTTACATCAAATCTTGCATTTGGTGCTGGCTCTATGTAAACCGCATGTGTGATGGAATCATCACATCCCAGTGAGGAGGTCACAACTAGTTTTACATCGAAATTGCCGGCATCCCTAAACTCGATGAATGGGAACTGTGTAGTAGAGGTTCTACCATTGTCAAAATCCCAGAACCATGAGTCTATTTGACCACTTGTAACTTTAGAGGTGTCGGTAAATTGGACCGATTGACCCTGACATGCTTCATCCCAAGTAAACCCTGCGGTTACAGGTGAAATGAAGTCAATACGGCTAAAGTCACTGATGTTCGGACAGTTCGCAATTCCGAGACCAAGTAGTTCAATATTTACATCGCCTGCTGCAATATCAGCCAGGCTGGGCATGTATTCGGCATTTGGAGTGGTATCATTGGGCAAGAAGAAGCCCGTTCCGCTTGAAGACCATAGAACACTATTCGTATTCATTAGGGTGGGCGAAAGCAATACTTCGTTCTGATACGAACATCCGACATAGGGCCCACCTGTATTTACATTTGGTTCATCCACAATTGAGACGATCATAGTATCAAAACCAGGTAAACAAGAGCCATTGTTGGTTGATGTAAGATAGAATTCCAGCGTATTTTGATTTAAATCTTGTGCTGACAGAGCATAGGTTGTTTTCAAAAACTGATTTCCGGGACTAAATATTCCAGTTCCATTCGTAGACCACGACCCTGTTATTGAGCCACCTGTAATAAACCCGTTCAACTGTAAATTCGTTGAATTGCGACATAATTGTAGATCATCACCAGCATCGACGAAGACTGATGGTCCAAAGGATAGACGCATTGTATCACGGGCCGGTAAACAGCCTCCATTATTAGTAGAAGTCAGGATGAGCAGCACAGAACCATTAGCTACATCTCCCGCACTAAAGTGATATTCTGCGTTTAACGCAGTATCATTTGGTACAAATGTGCCCGTACCAACGGAAGTCCAGCGTCCTGTATTTGAACCGTTTGATACTAGCCCTTGCATCTGGGCATAGCTGGCAGTTGCGCAGACTTGTTGATCTAATCCGGCATCTGAGATAATTCCATCACTAAATGTCAAAACCATAGTGTCGGACTCTGCAAAGCAGGTTCCGTTAAAGGTCGATGTGAGAATAATAAGAACTCCGCCATTGATCTTGTCTGCCGCGCTTGGTTCGTAAGATGCATTCAGATCCTGGTTGTTTGGTATAAAATTCCCAGTACCCGTTGAGGTCCATGAACCTGTCGAAGCACCCTGACTTACTGAGCCTGACAGCTGAATGCTTGGAAGGTTATCGCAAATCGACTGATCCGGTCCTGCATCAACTTCAGGGGCTGAAGTAATCGTTAAGGTCATATCGTCGCTTCCAGCATTACAGCTTATTGCGGTGTAGGTCAAGACTAAATTACCCATGATTCTATCTTGCATGCTCGGAATGTACAGAGGGTTACTGATGGAATCACTTGGATCAAATGTTCCTGTACCACTGGTTGTCCAGAAACCAGACAATGCACCCCCCGAAACACTTCCTGACAATGAAATAATAGAATTGTTCGCACAAACGGTCTGATCCGGACCTGCATTGGATAATCCCGCAGGCAGTATATAAATGAACATCGTATCCGAAGATGGATTGCATATGCCATTATTGGTTGAGCTAAGTATCAACCTTACCTGACCGTTGATAGAATCTTGTGAGCTTGCCACATACGTAGCGTTTAAAGCGGAATTATTCGGCAGAAAGAAACCGGTGCCGTTTGTGCTCCATTGTCCCGTGTTGGTCGATCCTGAGACTGATCCGTTCAGCTGTGCATTTAAATTGGTTACACATAGAGTTTGATCTAATCCTGCATTAACCGTTGGTGCAGGAGGTATATTAATTACCACTTCGTCACTGTCCGGCGTGCAACTAGCAACATTTGTGGTAACTAATATTAGTACTGCCTGACCAAATGCAATTTCAGATGAAGACGGAGTATAAACAGCATTAAGTGTTTGAGGATTTGGGTTGAAAAAGCCAGAACCTCCCGTCCAAACTCCTCCAGCTGTTGATGAATTTAGAATATTACCGTTCAATTGAGCTATAGGATTGTTTTCACATACGTCTATATCCGCACCGGCATCAGCTTGCGGAGCAGGAGCGAATGAAATATTCATCGTATCACTTACGGCAAGGCAATTTCCGTTTCCGGTTGAGGTAAGCACAACATCTATTGAACCGCTTGCAATTTCCCCAGCAGTAGGTGTGTAATTTGTATTTAAAGCATTGCTGGATGGATTAAAACTACCTGCCACATTGTTCCATTGACCACCTGCTGATCCGTTTACTTGTCCTATTAGGGTTGTAATGGCATTGTTTTCACATACCTGTTGATCGGGACCTGCATTAACTGTTGGAGCAGGAGTAATGCTAATAAACATGGTGTCAGCAGCTGAGTTACACACCCCATTTCCAGTTGTGTTTAATATGAGGCTAACACCACCAAGTGCAATTTCAGCAGGGCTTGGTTGATAAGTTGGATTCATAACCAGGTTTGATGGTATATACAATCCAGCTCCACCGCTCCACTGACCTCCGGTCGCATTGATGAACTGTCCTCCAAGGTTGGCAACTGCATTGTTTGCACAAATTGATTGATCAGGCCCGGCATTTGCTATAGGACTGGATTGGAAGTTAATGGTAATTTGATCACTTACCGAGTTGCACGTTCCATTTCCAGTCGAACTAACTGTTAAAGTAACCGATCCATTTGCAATCTCCGATGCCGAAGCAACGTAGGTCGGGTTGAGGACATTTGGTGATGGGATGAATGATCCGGTACCTCCTGACCACTGAACTCCTGTTGCACCATTGACTGTAGCCAGCATGAATGAATTTGGATTGGTTTCACATACCGTTACATCTGGCCCTGCGTCAATGGTTGGAGCAGGGGTGTATTGGATGGTCAAAGTATCAGATTCGGGGAAGCAGTTTCCGTTGCCTGTCGAGGTAAGAATTAAATTCACAAATCCATTCAGGATCTCACCTGCTGTTGGAGAATACGTTGCGCTGAGGTCAGTCGATGATGGATTAAAGATTCCAATTCCACCGGACCATTGTCCACCACCTGCATTATTCACAGTACCGGCTAGAGTAATGGTACTATTATTAGCGCATGCGATCTGATCCGGACCTGCATTCACATCCGGTGCAGGAGTGAACACTATTTGCATAGAATCTTCCTCTGCAAGACAGAGTCCATTACCAGTAGTGCGCAGTTTAAGCGTCATTGATCCAGAGGAAATATCGGCAGCAGAAGGTGTATACTGTGCGCTCAATGAACTATCATTTGGGAAGAAAACACCTGTTCCACCGATCCATTTGCCTCCGCCAGCATTACTTACTGACCCTGATAGGTTGACCGAAGGATTGTTGGCGCAGACTGTCAAATCCGGACCTGCATTTACTACAGGTGCTGGGTTGATAGATATTTTTACACTATCCTCGACTGCTAAGCAGTTACCGTTATTTGTGGTTGTGGCGTATAGCGTAACACTACCCTGACTTTTGTCAAACGCGCTTGGTGTGTAAATAGCAATTGAATCAGTTGGGTTAGGCGTGAAAACACCGGTTCCTCCAGTCCAAAGCATTCCACCCGATTGAGTGAAGGAAGCTCCCAACTGCACATCTGCATTATTGGCGCAAACTAGTTCATCTGGACCGGCGCTAATGGTTGGCGATGGAGTAAAATAGACGTACATAGTATCCCGTACTGTAGCACAGTTGCCGTTTCCAGTTGTAAGGAGAATAAGCTCTAATGTATCATTAGTTATCTCCCCGACGGTTGGCGAATAGACTGGATTCAGTACATTGGCATTTGGGTTAAATGATCCTAATCCACCAATCCACCTTCCTCCAGTGGCAATGGTTACACTTCCATTCAATGTGACATCTGGATTATTAGAACAAAGAGTTTGATCAGGTCCGGCATCTGCTGTTGGTGCAAGAGTGAAGGTGATGTTCATCTGGTCCGAAACCTGAATACACTGGCCATTTCCCGAGGAGGTTAGTGTCAGAGATACAGAACCACTTGCAATTTCTGCTGGGGTCGGGAAATACTGAGCATTCAGATGATTATTGGAAGGAGTAAATATTCCAAGTCCTCCAGTCCATGTTCCACCACTTGCAACTGTAACGATACCGTTTAGATTGACTTGTGCAAAGTTTGCACATATGGTCTGATCCACACCTGCTGAAACGGTTGGAGATGGTGTAATAGTAACAATAACACTGTCTACTACAGGCAGACATGTTCCATTTCCAGTGGAAGTCAAATATAGCCTCGCACTACCTGCTGCAATTTCAGCTGGACTTGGCGTGTAGAGGGCGTTGAGGTCAGTATTGTTTGGTAAAAATGTTCCTGTTCCTCCGGTCCAAATTCCACCAGTGGCAACAGTAACATTACCGGATAGTTGAATGCCGGGGTTGTTGGCACAAACCGAAGTATCAGGTCCGGCATCGACCGTTGTCGCCGCACTGAAAGAAAGGTTAATGGTGTCCGTGGTTGCAATACAGCTTCCATTTCCAGTAGTAGTTAGAATGAGGTCTAATGAGCCATTTGCTATTTCAAGAAGCGTTGGAGTATAAATGGTATTTAAGCTTCCCGGCCCCGGATTAAAAGAGCCTGTCCCACCGGACCACGTTCCACCTGTTGCAACCGTAACAGAACCTGCCAGAGTTGCGTCAGCATTATTACCACATAGAATTTGATCCGCACCTGCATTTGCAGTTGGAGCAGGAGAGTATGTAATTTGGATATCATCAGATTCTGCTAGACATTTTCCATTACCTGTTGAACTGAGCGTCAATGTAACAACGCCCGATGCAATTTCCGCTGCTGTTGGGGTATAGGTTGGGTTTAGAACATTTACCCCAGGAACAAAGAGTCCTGTTCCACCAGACCATGTTCCTCCACCAGCAAATTGTATTGAGCCGTTCAGACTGGTCAATGAATTATTCGCGCAAAGCGTAATGTCAGGACCAGCGTTTACGATTGGTGAAGGGGTGAATATGATAGTAACGCTATCTTCTTCTGCAAGACACAGACCGTTACCAGTTGAAGTGAGATATAAGACAAGCGTATCAGCAGCTATTTCAGCCGCATTTGGAGTGTAGGATGCATTTAGGCTCATATTTCCTGGAGCGAAAACACCTGTTCCTCCTGTCCAAATACCTCCACCAGCATTTGAAATGCTGCCGTTTAAACTGAATGTTGGGTTATTGCTGCAGATACTCTGATCCAATCCTGCTTCGACGATAGGTGCGGGCAAGAAGGATATCATCATGGTGTCTTGAACGGACAGACAGGTGCCATTACCGGTAGTACTAAGTACCAATTCTGCAAAACCATTTGCTATTTCCCCTGGTGTTGGACTATACACCGCATTCAGTGTAGATGAGCTCGGGGTAAAGTTACCAAGACCACCGATCCAATTCCCACCAGTTGCAACTGTCACACTTCCATTGAGGTTAACACTGGCATTGTTGGCGCATACTATCTGATCAGGTCCTGCATCTGCTGTCGGTGAAGGTGTAAAATTGATAGTTACCTGATCGATTTCGGCATTGCACAACCCATTGCCGGTAGATTCAAGGGTAAGAGTAAGCGAGCCAGCTGCTACCTCTGCCTGAGTTGGGTTGTACTGAATTCCGAGGACGGTATCTGAGGGGAAATATGTACCTGCTCCACCAAGCCATCTTCCGCCTGATGCCCCACTTACGAAGCTATTGATTGTTACTACAGGATTGTTTGAGCAAACGAATTTGTCATTGCCTGCATTTACATCGGGCGCTGGAGTAATCGTAAATACTACACTATCTACAACTGGTTTACAAAGTCCATTTGCAATAGACCTGAGATATAGTTTTACAAAACCTGCCGAGATTTCCGCTCCTGAAGGAGTATATACTGCGTTAAGAGAAGTATTAGATGGGAAAAAGATACCTGTTCCACCGGACCATTGTGCCCCACCGGCCACTGTAACAGACCCATTGAGATTGATATCCGGATTATTGGCACATACTGTTTGAGGTGCTCCTGCATTGACTACTGGTGAAGGGTCAAAGAACACGGTCATGGTATCGCGCTCTGTTATGCAGTTACCGTTACCTGTAGTTTCCAGAATCAAATTGACCGAATCATTGGCAATTTCACTTGCGGTAGGTGAATAAACAATAGACAGGTTATTGGGTCCTGGATTGTAAATACCGGCCCCTCCTGACCAACGGCCATTGGCAGCAACTGTAATACTGCCGTTTAAAGTAACATCTGCATTATTTGAGCAAAGTGTTTGATCTGGCCCGGCATTCGCCGTAGGTGCAGGAGTAAAATTAATGACCACCTGATCTGTTTCAGGAATACAATTACCGTTTCCTGTGGATTCTAAAGTAAGAGTTACAGTTCCTGCTGACACTTCAGCGGCTGACGGTATATATTGGGTATTCAGGAATGTATTTCCTGGATTAAATACACCGGTGCCATTCTGCCAAACAGCCCCGGTAGCCACTGTAATGGCACCTGAAAGGTTAACTGCCGGGTTATTGGAACAAGCTGTAATATCCAATCCTGCATCTACTGTGGGAGCAGGATTAATGGTAATTACCATACTGTCCACAACTTGCGAACAAAGTCCATTGTTAATTGAGGTTAAATAGATAGTGACTTGCCCTGCTGTAATTTCTGCTGGGCTCGGGAAATAGCTAGCATTGAGATCAAAGACGTTTGGAATGAATAGTCCTGCCCCTCCTGACCAACGTGCATTGGGTGAAACTGTGACTATTCCTGCAAGCTGAGCTTCGGCGTTATTTGCACATATTGATTGATCTGGACCGGCATCTACTGTAGGCGCTGGTGTAAAACGAACGGTCATTGTATCTCTTACTGTATTACAGTTACCGTTTCCACTTGTACTCAATATCAGATTAATAGAATCGTTTGCTATATCTCCAGAAGTTGGAGTATAAGTAACAGTTAAACTCTGATTATTAGGAGTAAATGTCCCAGCACCTCCTGACCATATTCCTCCTGTAGCAACCGTCACTGCCCCAGTAAGGTTGACATCAGCATTGTTTGCACAGGCAATTTGATCAGGTCCTGCATCTGCCGTAGGAGCAGGGGTGAAGAAAATGGTCATTTCGTCATCTTCTGCCAGGCACAGACCGTTACCTCGAGTAGTAAGAGTAAGAGTTACACTACCCGTTGCGATTTCAATTGGTGTTGGGCTGTATTGTATCGACAGATTTGTATCAGAAGGGGTGTAAGTGCCGGCTCCTCCGTACCATATTCCTCCGGTTGCGATGCCCACTAGACCATTGATTGATACGGTAGGGTTATTTGCACATGCCGTTATATCAGGCCCGGCATTGGCACTAGGTGCGGTATTGATGGTAAACAATACACTATCAACTACAGGGTTACAGGTTAAGTTATTTATTGATGTCAGATATAACCTTACAAAGCCAGCATTAATTTCAGCTTGTGATGGAGTATAAACCGCATTGAGAGCTTGATCATTTGGAACATAAAACCCTGTGCCTCCGGTCCATCGTGCTCCTCCGGCCACAGTAACCGATCCGCTAAGATTAATTTCAGGATTGTTTCCACAAACTGTTTGTGGTGTCCCCGCATCAACAACTGGAGCCGGACTGAAGTATAAGGTCATGGTATCTCGTTCTACGAAACAATTTCCAGTGATATTGGTGCTCAGCACCAGGTTTACTGAGTCATTTGCAATTTCGCCCAGTGTGGGTGTATAGACCGCATTAAGCGTGTTCGGATTTGGGGTGAAAAATCCACCGCCACCAGTCCATGATCCGCCTGTTGCAATGGTAACAGAGCCATTCAACGAAGCATTAGCATTATTGGCACAAACGGTTTGATCTGGTCCTGCATTCGCAGTAGGAGAGGGGTCAAAGAATATGGTCATTTCGTCATTTTCGGCCAGGCATAAACCATTTCCTGTTGTAGTAAGAGTGAGTGTCACACTGCCAGCCCCTATTTCCGCAGGAGTCGGTGTATATTGAATCGCCAGATTGGTATCTGAAGGAGTATACGTTCCTGTACCACCTGTCCAGATTCCACCAGTTGCTATTCCCACGGAGCCATTAATCGAGACCGTTGGATTATTTGAACAAGTGACTTTATCGGGTCCGGCAATTGCAGTTGGGGCTGTAGTTATTGTGAATAGAACACTATCTGTAACAGGATTACTCAATCCGTTGCCAGTTGAGGTCAGAAATAGCTTCACAAAACCTGCAGTTCTTTCGGCTGCCGAAGGAGTGTAGGTTGCGTTAAGGGTAATGTCGTCAGGTGAGTATAGTCCTGTTCCACCGGACCACTGTCCACCCGTTGCATAGGTGACAGAACCGTTGAGAATGATATCAGGGTTGTTCGCACAAACTGTTTGTGGAGGACCGGCCTCGACTATTGGGGCCGGGCTGAAGAATATGGTCATCGTATCACGCACTGCAAGACAGTTAGCCGCACCGCCTGTCGACCGCAATACGAGATTTACAGAGTCGTCAGCAATTTCACCTGCTGTTGGGGTATAAACAGCATTAAGAGTGTTCTTATTCGGATTAAATATGCCAACACCGCTAGACCACGTACCTCCTGGTGCACCAACTACCGAGCCGTTCAGGGATGTATTCGGGTTATTTGCCGAAACAATTTGATCTGGACCAGCATTGACTACGGGCGCGTCAGTGAAAGTTATTGTCACTTGATCGCTTTCCGCAAGACACAGTCCATTGCCCCGTGTAGTTAATGTAAGCGTTACATTCCCTGCTGTAATCTCAGCTGCTGTGGGGGTATATTGAATCGCCAGATTTGTATCGCTAGGTGTATATGCTCCCAGGCCTCCCGACCATTGCCCCCCTGATGAAACTAATACAGACCCGTTTAGGCTCGTTGTTGCATTATTGGCGCATGCAGTCTGATCAGGACCTGCATCAGCAGTTGGTGAAGTGGTAATAGTAATCAGCATACTATCCGTGACTGGATTACAACTACCGTTTCCTGAAGTTGTCAAATATAGTTTCACTGATCCGGCAGCTATTTCAGCTGGCGCTGGGGTATACATAGCTGCAAGTGTTGTGTTGTTAGGAACAAATGTTCCGGTTCCACCTGTCCATGTTGCACCTGTAGCAATTGTTATTGCTCCATTCAGCATCACAGCTGGATTGTTGGCACATACTGTTTGATCTGATCCGGCTTCCGCGGTAGGAGCAGGTGTGAAATAAGCTACAAGGGTATCTCGAACAATGTTGCAGTTATTGTTGCCAGTAGTACTCAATACGAGCATTACTGAGTCATTTGCAATCTCACCAACCGTTGGGTAGTATGTTGAAATAAGATCGTTAGCACTAGGATCAAAAGAACCCAATCCACCTGACCATGATCCGCCTGTTGCAATCGTGACAGCTCCATTCAATGAAATTGCAGAATTATTCGCGCATAGAACAGGGTCCGCACCGGCATTTGCTGTCGGTGCAGGAGTATAGTTTATTGTTGTTGCGTCGGATTCCGATAAACAACCAGAGGTCACATCAGATGTGAGTGTTAGAATCACGTTTCCAGCTGTAATATCGGCTTGAGACGGTGTGTAGTTTGCTGATAAATCCGACGGATCATCGAATACGCCGGTTCCGCTGGTTGTCCATAATCCATCTGGAGGAGTTCCCGAAGTAAAGTTGATAGAACCGTTAAGAGCAGCTACTGCATTATTAGCACATAAATCAGTTGATATTGGGCCAGCATCTACTACCGGTGCTGGTATTATAAGGATGGTTATAACATCAGATGCTCCCAGGCATAACCCGTTAAGAGTAGATGTAAGGGTAAGATCAACAGTACCTGCAGCGATATCAGCAGCAGAAGGGGTATAAGTGGTACTGAGATTATTGATGTTTCCAAAGGAACCAGTACCTGAAGTAGACCATTGTCCAGTCCCTGAACCACCGCTTCCACCAGGATCAGTCGTTATGGTACCATTGAGGATCACATTTGCATTATTGGCACAAACCGTTTGGTTACCTCCGGCGTCAACAGTAGGAGCTTCAATAATGGTAACTGTTCTGGAGTCTGATACTGGAAGACAATTTCCATGACCTGTTGAAGTTAGGATGAATGTGACCGCTCCAAAAGCAATTTCAGGATTGGTAGGAGAGTAGTCGTTGTTCACTAAACCAGTTGCTCCACCAGAGAATGTTCCGTTTACATTAGACCATATAGCTCCTGTAGCATTTGCAACAGTTCCATTTAATGTGACGATTGAATTATTTGCACAGACCTCAGGGACGGAATTGATATTTACAATAGGTGCCGGGGTGAAACTTACCAGCACGTCATCAGACTCTGACAGACAACCAGCGGTAGGAGCTGAGGTTAACGTTAAAAGTACTCCGCCAGCTGTAATGTCTGCAGCTGAAGGTGTATAATCAGTTATTGGGTTTGTGGGGTCAGCGAAAGTACCAGAGCCTGACGTCGTCCATAGTCCTGGAGGTGGCACTCCGGACGAGAAGGTAATAGATCCGGTAAGCGAGGTAATTGCATTGTTTGCACAAATATCTACAGTAGCAGGTCCAGCATCTACCACTGGAGAAGGAACAATCGTTAGGGTAATAACATCTGAAGCTCCTAAGCAAAGTCCATTCAGAGTTGATGTCAAAGTTATGTCCACAGTACCTGCCGCAATATCTGCTGCTGAAGGAGTATATGTAGTATTTAGATTATTAGTGTTCGCAAAAGAACCTGTACCTGAAGTAGACCATTGTCCTGTACCCGGACCACCATTTCCACCTGGATCAGTTGTAACGGTCCCGCTAAGTGCAATATTTGCATTGTTCGCACAAACCGTTTGATCGGTTCCTGCGTCAACTACGGGCGCTTCAATGATAGTAACCGTTCTTGAGTCCTGAACAGGAAGACAATTCCCCTGTCCGGTAGAAGTAAGGATAAATGTGACAGAGCCAAACGCAATCTCAGGATTGGTAGGAGAGTAGTCGTTGTTTACCAAGCCGGTAGCTCCACCAGAAAAAGTACCATTAACATTGGACCAAATACCTCCAGTAGCATTGCTTACGGTGCCATTTAATGTTACGATAGAATTGTTTGCACAAACCTCTGGAACAGAGTTGATATTCACCACCGGTGCTGGTGTGAAGTTGACGACAATATTATCTGATTCAGAAAGGCAGCCGGCTGTAGGGGCTGTGGTCAGAGTATGTGTGACGGTACCAAGTCCACCAGCGATATCCGCGGCAGAGGGAGTATAAGTGGTCACAAGGCTAGTAGCATCTGCAAACGTTCCAGTACCAGTAGTGGTCCATGTTCCAGGAGGAGGAGCTCCTGAGCTAAAGGTTATAGAACCAATAAGATCCACGTCAGGGTTATTGGCACAAATATCTATTGTTGCCGGGCCTGCATCTACCACAGGAGAAGGCACAATAGTAATCGTGAGTGCATCTGATTCACTCAAACACAGTCCATTGACTGTGGAGGTGAGCGTCAAGTCGACAGTACCTGCCGTAATATCCGCAGGAGAAGGTGTATAAGTAGTATTGAGGTCATTGGCGTTGGCAAAAGAACCCGTCCCTGAGGTTGACCATTGTCCGGTACCAAATCCACCATTTCCACTTGCATCGGTAGCAACGGTTCCATTTAGAGAAATATTAGCATTGTTGGCGCATACAACCTGATTAGCTCCTGCATCCACAATCGGTGCATCGATAATCGTGACCGTATGTGAGGTCTGAACGACATTACAGTTACCGACACCTGTAGTAGTGAGGATAAATGTCACGGAACCTCCAGTTATTTCCGGAACTGTTGGAGTATAGTCGTTGTTTAAGAGATCATTTACACCACCGGAGAAAACTCCATTTACATTGGACCATGTTCCTCCAGTTGCGCTCGTAACAGTGGCATTTAGGGTAATGATTGAGTTATTAGCACAAACTTCTGCCGGAGCAAAAATATCAGCTGTTGGGGCAGCGGTGAAATTTACAATAATATCGTCCGATTCGGAAAGGCAACCAGCTGTAGGAGAGGATGTTAAAGTAAGTGTAACACTTCCCGCAGTTAAATCGGCCGCAGAGGGAGTATAGTCGGTTATCGTATTATTCGGATCCGCGAAGACTCCGGTGCCTGAAGTAGTCCAAAGCCCTGGTGGTGGTGCTCCGGAAGAGAAGGTGATGGAACCGTTAAGTGGGGTGACTGCATTGTTGGCACAAATATCCACATTGGCAGGTCCGGCATCTACTACTGGGGAAGGAACAATCGTGAGAGTAATTACATCTGAAGCTCCAAAACAAAGTCCATTCAGAGTTGATGTCAAGGTTAAATCGACAGTACCAGCAGCTATATCTGCTGCAGATGGCGTATAGGTAGTATTTAAGTTACCAGCGTTTGCAAATGATCCTGTGCCTGAAGTTGTCCACAGTCCAGTGCCACTGCCACCGTTCCCTCCGCCATCAGTGTTGATGACTCCATTCAATGCAACGGCAGAGTTATTCGCACATACGGTAAAGTCAGAACCTGCGTCCACCACAGGAGCATCGATTATATTAACTGTTCGGGAAGCTTGAACGGGGAGGCAGTTTCCATTGCCATTGGTTGTCAGAATGAAGGTGACTGTACCACTATTTATTTCCGGAACGGTGGGGGTGTAGTCATTGTTTACCAGATCATTTACACCACCGGAGAAAACTCCATTCACATTAGACCAAGTTCCAACTGTCGCAGTTGTGACAGATCCGTTAAGTGTTATAATGGCGTTGTTCGCACAAACCTCAGGAACAGAAACGATACTGGCTGTTGGTGCAGGTGTGAAGTTTATGGTAAGATTATCGGCTACGGGTTGGCATCCCATAGTCGGATCGGAAGTCAGCGTTAAAACAACGGAACCTGCTCCGCCGGCGATATCACCAGCTGAAGGGTTATAGTTGGTAATTAGATCATTGATATTGTCAAAAGATCCACCACCATTTGTGGTCCACGTTCCACCTGGCGAAGCTCCTGCGCTGAACGTAATCGAGCCATTTAAGGCAGTAACGCTATTGTTGGCACAAATGGATTGATCCATACCTGCATCTACAGATGGTGCTGGAATAATGGTAATAACCAGCTCATCGAATTCCTGATTACAGAGTCCATTGGCGGTGGAAGTAAGTCTTAATGTTACAGCACCAGCCGCGATATCTGCTGCCGAAGGAGTATAAATAGCATTTAGATTACTAGGGTTGGAGAATGAACCGGTACCTGTAGTTGACCACACACCCGTTCCGAATCCACCGTTTCCTCCTACGTCGTTAGTTATGGTGCCGGATAGATTTACGCTGGCATCATTAGCACAGACCGTTGCATCTGGGCCCGCATCTACAATAGGAGCAACGATAATATCAACAGTCCGAGATGCCTGAACAGGGAGACAATTACCAACACCATCAGTAGTAAGAATGAAGGTAACAGATCCGAAATTAATCTCAGGATTGGTAGGGGTGTAGTCGTTATTGTTCAGGTCGTTTATACCTCCCGAAAAAGTACCGTTTACATTTGACCAGGTACCTCCCGTTGCATTAGTTACACTGCCATTAACCGTAATAATTGAATTGTTCGCACAAACTTCGGCTGGTGCCACAATCGAGGCTGTTGGAGCTGGGGTGAAATTGACAACTATATTATCAAATTCAGAAAGACAATTTGCCGTAGGATCTGAGGTTAAAGTAAGAGTTACAGAGCCGGATCCGCCTGAAATATCTGCAGCGGAAGGTATATATGTAGTCGATAGATTATTGGCATTAGCAAACGAACCAGAACCAGAAGTAGTCCATGTTCCGGGAGGTGGAGCTCCGGAACCAAACGTAATGGTACCTACAAGATTTACATCTGAGTTATTCGCGCAAATACTCACATTTGGAGGGCCTGCATCTACAACAGGTGAGGGGACTATGGTCAGTGTTATAACATCTGATTCAGATGCACATAACCCATTTAAGGTCGAAGTTAACGTTATGTCAACCATACCGGCAGCAATGTCAGCAGCTGAAGGAGTGTAGGTCGTATTTAGGTTATTGGCATTTGCAAAGCTACCTGTGCCGGAAGTAGACCATTGTCCAGTGCCTAGTCCGCCATTTCCTCCAACATCGGAGGTAATCGTTCCGTTAAGTGCAATACTTGCATTATTGGCACAAACAGTTTGACTGGTTCCGGCGTCGACTATTGGAGCGTCTATTATTGAAACGGTGTACGAGCTTTGAACTGAATTACAATTCCCAATACCAGTGGTCGTTAAAATGAAAGTAACAGATCCGTTAATTATTTCGGGGACTGTTGGGGTGTAATCATTGTTGTTAAGATCGTTGGGACCACCTGAGAAAACACCATTTACATTGGACCAGGTTCCACCGGTTGCATTGCTTACAGAACCACTTATCGTAATAACAGAATTATTGGCACAAACTTCTGCAGGAGCTACGATAGAGGCTGTTGGCGCAGGTGTGAAGTTCACTACAATATTGTCTGATTCAGACAGGCATCCAGCAGTGGGATCTGATGTTAGGGTAAGAGTTACTGAACCGGCACCGCCAGAAATATCTGCTACGGAGGGTATATAAGTAGTTGCGAGATCATTTGCATTGACAAAGGATCCAGAACCAGAAGTAGTCCATGTTCCCAGAGGAGGTGCTCCAGAGCTAAATGTGATGGAACCGATAAGACTTACATCAGAATTATTGGCACAGATATCAACTGTTGCAGGACCGGCGTCAACTACAGGCGAAGGAACGATAGTTATGGTGATAGCATCAGATTCTTCAGTACATAGCCCATTTACCGTAGAGGTGAGGGTAAGGTCTACGGTTCCGGCGGCAATATCGGCAGCTGAAGGCGTGTAGGTCGTATTCAGATTATTTGAGTTGGCAAAGGACCCTGTCCCGGAAGTGGACCATTGTCCTGTTCCTAAGCCGCCATTACCTCCTAAATCAGCAGTCACCGTGCCATTTAGTGTAATGCTTGCATTATTTGCACAAACAGTCTGATTGGCTCCAGCATCAACTATTGGGGCATCAATAACGGTCACTGTCTGCGACGCTTGAACCGCATTACAATTCCCCATTCCTGTAGTGGTTAACACGAAGGTCACTGAACCATTGTTGATTTCTGGAACTGTTGGGGTGTAGTCATTGTTATTTAGGTCATTAACACCTCCGGAGAACAATCCGTTGACATTGGACCAAGTTCCTCCTGTCGCATTGGTAACGGATCCACTAACAGTTATTACTGAGTTATTTGCACAAACTTCAGGAGGAGCGACAATGCTTACCGTAGGTTCTGGAGTAAAATTAACAACGATATTATCTGATTCAGAAAGACATCCGAGCGTTGGTGTAGAAGTAAGAGTTAAAGTTACTGATCCGCCTCCTCCAGCGATATCCGCGAGAGTGGGATTATAATTTGTTACCAGGTCATTTGGGTTGTCAAAGCTACCGCCACCGCTGGTTGACCACAAACTTGGAGGAGTTGGCCCGGAAGCAAACGTAATGCTTCCGTTCAATGCGGTAACTGCATTATTCTCACATATGTTTATGGATGCGGGTCCTGCATCTACCACGGGAGGATCAATAAATGTAACCACTATTTGATCGGTGACTGGATTACAAATGGATGACGAGGTGTAGGTCAATTGCAAGGTCACTGAACCAGCCAGAAGGTCTGCAGCACTCGGCGAATAGGTTGTTGTCGGAGCGGAAGGATCGGCGAAGGACCCCGTGCCCAATGAAGTCCAAAGGCTATTTCCTGTTATTGGACCAAAAAGCTGAATGATACCATTTAGAGGAACTCCAGCATTATTTGTACAATAGGTAAAGTCTGCACCTGCATCTACAATAGGCTCATCAATCACTGTTATTACGACATTGTCCTGTACGGGATTACAATTCAAATTGCCAGTGGATTCGAGGGTAAGTGTAAATGTGCCTGCAGACAATTCAGCATTTGTTGGCGTATACGTATTGTTTGACAGGTCATTTGGGCCACCAGAATATACTCCTAGTCCTCCCAACCATACTCCTCCGCTGGCTCCTACTATAGTTCCATCAAGAACAACATCACTGTTGTTCGTGCAAATTGTTGTTGGATTTGCAGTGGCTGTTACTGATGGACTTGGGGTGAAATTTACGGTCAATACTTCTTGAACAGAATTACAACCTGCTGCGGGGTCAGAGGACAGTGTGAGTTGAACTGTACCATTTGCAATATCACTGGCACTTGGTGTGTAGGTACCGTTTAGATCATTGGCATTTGGGGTAAATATCCCTGTACCATTACTGGACCAGGTGCCTGTTAGCGGTAAACCAAAAGCATCCACAATAGTTCCATTTAAAACAACTTCCGCATTGTTTTCACATACTGATAAAGGGTTAGTACCTACAAGTACGGTTGGAGCCGGAAAGAAATTAATGGTTAACTGAGCACTTTCTTCCAGGCAAGGGCTGCTGAACATAGAGGTGTAGGTCAGTACTACACTTCCATTGCTTATATCATTAGGATGAGGAACATAGGAAGGATTGCTTATTGATGCATTGGGCAGGAATTGTCCTGAGCCAGTTGTAGTCCAAACTCCAATGCCGGGAGTCCCTGAAGGTGTAGTTACACTTCCAGTCAAGGGAACTGATGCGTTGTTGGCACATTTATTCGTGGTTGGAGTAGTGGCTGTAACAATAGGAGCTGGAAGTATGGTGACGGTCACATCACTAGAAACGGCAGTACAATTACCAATTCCTGTTGTCGTCGTTAGGGTAAGAGTAACTGTTCCATCTAATACCTCTTGAGCGGTTGGAGTATAAATATTATTGAGTAGCCCTGTTGCTCCTCCTGAAAAGGACCCCAGTCCTCCAGACCATGTACCTCCTGTGACAACCGTGAGGAAGGCGGAGAGGTTGATCTCATTGTTATTTGCACAAACATCATTCGAAGAGCTCGGATCGAAAATGATGGTGGGTGAGGGTGTGAAATTGATTATAATATCATCGCTTACGGTATTGCAGGACCCTGTTGCCGCTGAAGTTAACGTTAGAGTTACGCTTCCATTTGCAAGCTCAGTCCCTGAAGGACGATAGATGGTACTAAGTGCGTTAGGGTCATCAAAAGCTCCCGGATTTACGACTGTGTTAGTACTCCAAGTTACTGAAGGGTTAGGGCCATGTGCCCAGGAGACTGAACCATTTAATGTAATATCTGAATTATTTGAACAAATATTCTGACTTGCAGGGCCAGCATCTACCAAAGGCGCATCTATAAATGTGTAGGTAACCACATCATCAACAGCATTGCAATTTGATGCCATGGCCACGGTTGTTAGGGTAAGTGTAACAGAACCATTGGCAAGATCTGCGGGGGACGGATTGTAATTCGCATTTAGCGTTAGTGCATTAGGAAGAAAAGATCCACCGCTACCTCCTGACCATTGCCCTCCGCCCGCCTGAGTTACGGCCCCGTTTAGGTTAATGGTTGTATTGTTCAAGCAGATGTCCGCATCCAATCCGGCATCTGCTGTGGGTGCGGGTGTAAAGGTCACCTGCATATCATCAGAAACGGGAAAACAGTTTCCCGTTGAGGTAAGTGTTAAGATAACCGATCCGTTTGCTATATCCACAGGACCTGGCTCATAGGTAGCATTGAGATCTGTTGAATTTGGAAGGAATGTCCCATCGCCAGAAGTTGTCCATTCACCACTTACAGCTCCACCTGAAACACTTCCTCCGAGATTGGCCACATCAGCATTCTCGCATGAATTACGGTCCGCACCAGCATCCACAAAAACTTTGGACGAAAACTCTGAGAAATACCCGTAACGTGCGCCGGTACCTGAATTATTACCGTTGAAAATTCCCATAGCGAAAACCGACCCCGTATTTTGAATCGTATTCGAAATTTCCGGAACTATTTCAAGTGTATCGAATTCTTTTTTAGCTCCTACCCATGCACCTCCAGTTCCGGGAACAACGGCAAAATCCGCGGCTTGAAGTAAAGTAGGATCTCCATTTATGGTAAATAACCCCTCATTTCCTGCGGGTACCATTACATTGATTCCAAAATTTGCTTTGACGGACCGAACAAAGGAGACTTTGTCAGATCCCGCACAATTTAAACCCGGCAGCAGACCCGCTCCAACCTCACATCCAAATCCCGATATGTGCAGTGCATAAGTCGGGTTCGAGCATAATATGTGCGTCAGGTTATTACTTATCGGTAAATCATACGTTTCCCCTGCAAAAAGAGTAGTTTCCGGCGCCCCATCAACAAGGATTTGCGTGAAATTTTGCGTTGCTGTTAGAAATACCCGCTCAATATTGTTGGTCAGTGAACCTTTGACCACTACGTATTCCGAACCTATGATATCAACCGGAACGATCTGATCACCCATAAGGTCCTTACATGTACCAGGGCCAGGCTCGGCAAAATCATCCTTGATAGTGATTGCGATAGGTTTATCTGAAGCCACAACTGTACCTGCCGGATTTACTGCTCCTGAATCGCTTGAAGCAACAGCTCCGGAATAGGTCTGCCCTTCATCCAGTACAATGCTATACGCCTGTAAAGGAGGATGACCGCCTTCAAGGGCTACTCTCGGATAAATCCAAACTGTCGTATTATCCTCTGTCGCAACGATATCAAAAGCAGTGTACGGAGGGTCGTCTTTCGAACCATTTCCAAAGGAGTTATTAAAGGGAGTATAAAACTGGGTGCCTAATGCATTTTGTCCCTTGAGGGCAAAAATGTCTGGGTTTCTGGAGGAATTGACTTCATAGTATACCGTAATCTCTTCTGTGGCAGAAATTTTTAGCCCTGTATTTAGAATGGTATCCCATGGTGCTGTAAATAGGTCATTTTTATAGGCCGAAAGATCTACGGTTTGTTGTGTGTTGGCCGGAATATTTACTACGATTGAACCCGCTCCGCCAAATGCTGTCGCTCCCAATGCGGGCATGGTAATGGTAATTGTACTGGCCAGATCAGATGAGGTAATTCTAAGTAGCAATGGCTCCTGATAGTTCGTCGGTGGATTGCCTGTATCTCCAGCTGTAATATATGGTGGTGCAAACCAGAATTCGGTACTGGTTTGTGCCTGAGCCAAAGTCAAAGAAAGGAGCAGTGTAAGGAGTAGAAAAAGAGTACGAAAAGGGTATCGTTCAGGGGTACTAGTTTTTTTCATAGCCGCGTATTCTGGTAGAAAACTTTCTGCAAGTTACCACGGTAAACCCTATTTTCTGAGCTCCGGAGTCAATAGTGCAAGGGATTGATTCGGCATCAAAATAGATCATGTGATGGGTTGTTTTGATCGTCAAGCTATGATAACTTACATTATCGAAAATAGCTCTTAGACTGTCAAAATGTTGTGATACTTATCATGATTTGATATGATAAGTATTGTACTCCGGGTTGAAGTCAGCAACCTTCTATTCTGTGATGATTTGCATGATCTTACCCTGAAATTCACCTTGTATTTCAGGGAAATTTTTTGACCGGGAAACCATGTTTTTATGATTCGACGAAGTTGAATTAGCGTGAGTAAAAATGGTGAAAGAACCCGTTTCATTTTCCTCAATTGTAGTAGGTTCTATTCCAATAAACTTAGCAGGAGATAGGGCAATTTTTTCTACCCATTTTTCTTCTGATAATGAGTTGGATAAGTACTTTAGATACAAAGGGTAAGCATACTCTATTATGGATTGCCCGTAGCCCGCATATTCAAACTCGCATTCCTTCTCTTCAATGTTTTGAGGCATATGACCAGTAACCAGAAAATCTATGGTTCCGTCGTTCAAAGAAGTTATAAGTGCCGATCGGTCATCCTCGGTTCTCAACGGTGGAGTTACTTTAAAATTTGTATCAAAACTCAGTAGTTCCTTTTCCGTCCAAATAAGGTTTGACAGGGCCACATCGCAGCTTACCTTGATGCCTTGTTCTTTAGCATTTCGGATGAGTTCAACCGATTTTTCTGTCGAAATTTTATGAAAATGTATTGGGGCATCGCAGTATTGTGCTACGGCAATATCTCTGAACACAATCAATTCCTCTGCGAGCGAAGGAACCCCTTTCAGACCAAGCTTTGTGCTAACTTCTCCTTCGTGGATCATCGCGCCATTACTCAGGCTTTCATCATTTGCCACTTCCATTACTTTTCCACCAAATTGCTTGGCATAAAGCAAGATACGCCTGGTTAGCTCTGCATCTGAAAAGGACTTTTGACCGTTCGAAAAGCAGGTGGCGCCAGAAGAATACATATCGAACATTTCAGTGAAATCTACTCCTTTCAATTTAGGAGTCGCTGCTCCAATGGGAACAATTTTTACCCCCAAACCGAGGCTTTTCTTATTGATGTATTCTACGTCAGCTTTTGAATCAATTACCGGTAAGGTTTCGGGTGAAACGGCCACTGTACAAAATCCCCCTTTTGACGCTGCGGCCGCACCGGATTTAAGGTCTTCTTTGAATTCATAGCCGGGATCGTTGAATTGTGCATGGATATCCACCCATCCTGGTGATATTCTCAGGTCTTCACCCTCGATAATTTCTGCGCTGTCATCGGTCAAGTCTTGTCCAATACTAACAATTTGATTGTTCTCAAACAGAATATCAGCTAATTCACCATTTCTCCTACTATTAGGATCTATGATTTTAGCTTGGCGAACAAGAGTTTTCATATGCCTTTGGGATTTACAAATCTTATTAAGAGGACTTCAGCTGCCAAAAAAATCAGAGCAAAAATCAAACAATACTTCCACAATGGAATACCGCTTCGCAGAGATTCAATGCTTTGTTCTATATCTGACGTCTTATCTGTGATGATTTCGATATTTTTAATTCCCAGGCTATCCAATCTAAGCAAGATTTCTTCGTTCGAAAGGACCGCTGGATCTGATTCTAACCGATCGTAATTCAGGGCTATTTGTCCAACGATCTCGCCTTGACGTTCAATTCTGTATATTCCTGCTCTATTAATGCTTTCGGGAATGCGGATATATTTTTTTTGATCTATGGTTGTCACTTCAGGGATGACATCAACATTCAGCATTTCGTTGATGAGATGCAAAGGAATATCCTCTGATACCCAGTTCTTTTTGACGGGCATCATGGTAATATTATTTAAGGCATAACCGGTAGGCTCTTTCAAAGATTGTTGATATGCTATTTGGAAAATTAGTGGAACAAATAGCCCATGTCTTGGCAGCGTATTCCATTTTTCGTCGAGGGGAAATGAAGCGAGAAATATGTTTCCTGTTCCGTAAGGAAACTTTACGAAAATATCGTTACCCGCTTCGTTGCGGAGCAACCATTGCATTCTGGACAGACCGCGCTCAACAATATCAAATCTTTTCAAGGAAATCGGGAAATCAGCGTTTTCCAGAGTTCCTTCAAATACCTTGTCGAAAACCTGATCTGAGGAGGCGAGTTGATTGATCAGGGTCGAATCACGGTTTGTTTTCCCCAAAGAAATACTGGAAAGGCGGTTTAGAAAGCCGTTGAGGTCGTCCAACGATTTTTGATTCGGAAAAATGATCACATTTCCTCCTGAGGCTATGTAGCTTTCAAGAATGGAGCTGAGGCCGCTGGAAATGTTCTTTAGATTGGTTAGAATTATGAGTTGATTTTTCCCGAGGTTATCCACATCGATACTCTGGTTAGAGTATTTTATAAACCGAAAATAGGGTTCTGTGCTAAATGCCTTAGAAATGAAGTTGTTCTTCGAGTCGTCAGTGATTTCAGCGACATGGATACCGTCCTTCAGACTCAGAGAGAAGAAGTAAGAGTCATCAAATGCAATAGTGCCATCATCAATGTGCATTTCGCCTTTGTAGAAACCCGGCTCAGCAAGCGTGAACGTCAGCGAGCTATCCACACTTTGCCCGGGATTGATGGTGATTCCTTTGCGCATTTTAATCTCATCATTCAGGATAAAAGTCAATCCGATATTGGTTAGTACGTCATCTTCATAGCTAGTAATTCGGTAGCGCAGCGTAATTTCCTCTCCAGGTCTAACAGCGGGCTTAACTAACCAAACTGAATCCATTGATATGTTTGAAACTAATTCGGGAGTTGTTCTAACAAATATTAGTGAAGAGGACGTCATATCTATCTGAGCGAGCTTAGTCGTACTCTTTTGGAAATCAGAGAAGACGAATATGCTGGCTTTGTCAATTTCCTTCTCCCTGAATACGTTTATTTGTCTGTTAATCAGCACATTAATTTGTTCGGTGTTGGAAGTTAAATCTGAGGAAGAAATTCTAAAAAGGGTCTCTTTTTTGCTCATTGAGTTTCCTGAACTGATCTCTCTTTCATTTGATGAAATCAAAAATGATTGCGCACTCGGAAAAGAATTTACTGTAGCCAATGCCTTTTCCCGGCTTTCGTCGATTAAGATACCTTCGCTACTCTCAGCGGACATGCTAAAAGAATTGTCCAATACAATTCCCGTAGTTGAACCTGAAGCCAATAATTCATCCTGGACTTTCAAATAAGGCTGTGCAAAAGCGAGTATTAGAAATGAAAGGAACAGAAGTCTGCTCAGTAGAATAAGAAGATGTTTTATTCTATTTTGTGTTTTGGTTTTGGTATCCACCTTTTCAAGGAGTCGCGTATTGGTAAAATACAGACGTTCATGTCTTCTCAGGCTGAAAAGATGAATAATTATAGGGATGGAGAGAGCAGCAAATGCGAATAGAAAACCTGGATAGTAAAAAGCCATTCGGTCACAAATCTACATTAGTGTAATCAAATTCTGAATTCAACTTTTAAAGTGGCAAAATCAGCCTATTTCAATGGTTATTTCGTAACCTGAGAATTTGCGGATGTTCAGGACGTTTCCCGATTCGAAAATCAAATACTGACCCCTGATACCGGCTAATTTCTGACGAATGTATGGGGTCTTGTCAAAACTGATACTTCTAATTCTTTTAGGGTAGATTTCAACCGGATAGTTCAACTCAAGTGCATTATTTTCAGATACCAAATATTCGTTAAAATGATTTTGTGCTTCTGATTTAATCTTTTGGTAGAGTTCTGAAAAACCTCGTTCAGGAGGTTGGTTGGTTAGCATTTTGCGCCAATTGGTTCGGTCACTCCAGTTCGATTTTAATGCAATTTCCATTTTCCCTGCGAGTTGTCTATATGGAAATTCTGCAAGTACCCTTGCCCGTGAGGCTCCCTGGTCGATCCATCTTGTTGGAACCTGATCTTTTCGGGTCACCCCAACCTTTACCCCTTCAGTTTGGGCAACGTATACTACATGAGGTTGATTATGGTGCTTTTGTTCCCATTCGGGATCACGTCCTTTACCAAGGTGCCCTTCACATAGTTCCGGTTTTATAATGCATTCAGAGTTTTCAGGTGCATTTTGAAAACACGGATAGCAGAAACCCTGCCCGTAAGTCTTTTTGATAGACTTACCACAGACGATACATTCTTTATTTGAAGTGTGTGTAAGTACTACTTCTTTTCCGATGATATTATTTAGGAGATAGTGCTTTTCGGAATCCGTAAAGTACTGAATTGGATTTCCTATTGTGGTGGTCATTTTACGCAAGTAACCGCTCCAGAAAATGCTCATAATCAGCCTAAGCGGAACATTTTAGGATAGATGTAGAAGCCGAGTTTTCCATTATTGGAGACATTTTTCCAATCTTCAATGTCGAATAAAACACATGCAGCGCCTGCGGTCGGAATATTTTCAATATGCTCACCGGCCAGTAGGTTTACCGTTAGCGTTATACCCGGGTTATGACCAACGATCATCACTTCATCATGATTGTTGTCAAGAGTCTGAATAAACCGTATCATTTTTTTTGGGGAGGACAGATAAAGATCTTCTTCCAGATGAAGCTTATCAGTTCCAAGGCCTAGTTTTTCAATTAGTATTTTGGCAGTTTTAGTGGTCCTTTTTGAGGAACTGGCAAAGACTATTTGCGGTTGAACATTTCTTGCTTTCAATTTCTGCCCAATCATTGGGGCGGCTTTCTTACCGCGATTATTCAGAGGCCTGTCAATATCTTCCAAACTTGAGTCTTTCCAGGAAGACTTCGCATGCCGCACCAGATACAGTTTCTTCATAATTTAATGATGGCCACAAAGTAAATTATTTTGATGATGTTGTCTGTTTTTTTATTTCAAACCTCTGAGAATTATCAGCGTATTTTAGGCCCATGAATAAGGAGGGTACTGCTGTTCATAAAGGTTTTTATCGTCCCTGGTTTATTCCATTAGGATTGGTCGTTGTGATGTGGTTGGTATTCATCATTGAATGGTCGACGAACTCGGATTTTGGAACCTTCGGTATTTTACCGAGAAAACTGTCAGGGTTAAAAGGAATACTGTTTTCTCCATTCTTACACGGAGATTGGGAGCATCTGCTGAACAATACCTATCCCGTTATTTTCCTCGGATTGGGCATATCCTATTTTTATCGTAAAGTCAGTTTGCAAATATTTCTTTACTCCCTCGTTTTCACCGGACTTTGGGTATGGGTAGGAGGAAGGTCATCCTATCACATTGGGGCAAGCGGACTAATCTATTGTTGGGCGTCCTTTTTGTTCTTTAGTGGATTGTTCAAATGGCACATGAACCTCATAGGTATTTCATTGCTCATCGTCTTCTTGTATGGTTCTATGGTGTGGGGAGTGCTCCCTTGGATTGACAGCATATCTTGGGAATCTCACTTATTAGGAGCCTTTGCCGGAATTACTATTGCATGGTATTTTAGAAAAGAAGGTCCCACCAAAAAGAAATACTCCTGGGAGGAGGAAGAAGAAAAGCAAGAAAAGGTCCATGCAGCCGAGGGTGGTTCAATAAAGATTGAATACCACTATCGGCCTAAAGATGATCAGTAATTGAGCATCACTGGCATTACCAGCATCAACACATCCTCTCCATCTTCTTGATTTTCAGGCATTAGTAGTCCTGCACGATTCGGTTCTGACAGTTTGAGCATTACGTTCTGACTGTCCAGATTATTGAGCATTTCAATAAGGAATCTGGAGTTGAAACCGATAACAATATCGTCACCCTCGTAGTGGCATGTAAGTCTTTCGGTCGCTTCATTTGAAAAGTCGGGATCCTCTGCGGATATATTCAGCTCGCTTCCAGCTATCTTCAACCTTACCTGATAGGTGGTTTTATTTGAAAAGATGGAAACTCTTCGAATAGAAGTAAGAAATGAAACACGATCAATGGTCAGTGTGCTGTTGTTTTCTTTCGGAATAACAGCTTCATAATTGGGGTATGTTCCGTCGATGAGGCGGCAAATAAGGTGAACATCATCAATTCTAAATGACGCATTTACCTCACTATATTCTACCTCGACATTATCATTAGAGCCTGAACTCAGAGTTTTTAGCAATTGCAATGGTTTCTTAGGCATGATGAAAGAGCCTCCTGAAGATGTTTTTACATCAGTGCGACGATACCGAACCAATTTGTGGGCATCGGTTGCTACAAAGGTCACATCGTCATTGTTCAACTCGAATAGAACCCCTGACATAACCGGTCTAAGTTCGTCATTTCCGCTGGCAAATAGGCTCTTGCTAATAGCATTGAAGATATTCCCGGCTTCAATTTCAAACTTTGCAGCCCCTTTTATTTCTGGTAGTTTAGGAAACTCCTCACCGTCGAACCCGCTGAGTTTGTATTTACCGGTATCTGATGATATTTCGATTCCAAAGTTTTTATCATCGATGGTAAAACTCAATGGCTGCTCAGGAAAGGTTTTGAGTATGTCGATAAGTAATTTGGCGGGAACGGCTACCAGACCATCGCTTTCTGATTTGTCCAGATTGATAGAAGTAATCATAGTCGATTCCAGATCGCTAGCTGATGCAGTGAGTTCGTTTTCCTTGATTTGAAAAAGGAAATTATCCAATATGGGTAGGGTGTTGTTTGCGTTCAGGACGCCGCTGATTTTCTGTAAATTTCCGAGTAAAGAAGAGCTTGAAACAATAAATTTCATGTGCTAATTTTTTGAATACCGACAAAGGTAGCCGACACCACCAATTTACTTTCAAGCACAACCTCGACTTGCGAACAAATTATTAACACAATAACTAATTCGGGGTTTCAAAAAAATAGTCGATTTCCTGATTGAAAGGATCAAAAGAATAGTACTGAACGACCACAAGATATTCTTCGTTAAATATGCCGTACATTCGGTCAATGTCCTCAACCGCCTCAGGGTCTACATACCTTGGATCCAGATCGAACTTACGATATGTCCGGATGCTGGTTTTGGCCCCATTGATGTCGGTAACTGAATATATTTCGAGCGGGGTTTCATTCTTGATAGAATCTACAAAAGTCTGTTCTTTAGAATCTTTCCAGGACTCAAAATTAAGCTCTTCGAAGAGCTTTACATATTGATTCAATTTGAGTTCATCCCACCCTTTTTTTTCTTTTCCTTCAGAGGAGTATAACAGGAATTTTCCGTCCTTTTTTTTTATCATAAATCCTTTAGACGGACTTTCAGGCTGTTCAACTTTAATTTCACTAATTTGATCGTATTTATGCTTGAATATTACGTTGGATTTCCAATCGCTTTCGAGCACTGAGAACCGCGGAGTGAGAAATCCTCTAAAACCTTCAATATGAACGAGGTAGGGGCGGTCTGAATCTTCGAGGATCATGTAGGTACCCGTATGGTTCTGATTTGGCGTTCCAACATAGAAGACTTTGCTTGGTTTATTTCCACCTTGATAGATTTCAACCTTCTTGCCCGTTGTTGCTAAAAACTTAATTACGTTGTTATATCGGGATTTTGATACTGGTGCTTTAACGGTCATGTCATGAATGGTGGTCAATAGAAGTTTAATGAAATACTCTCTGGCCTCATATTGATCGTTGACCATCCATGTATGTTCTGTCCTTTTTACATCGATTGTTTTTCCATTTCGATCTGCAATGAAAATTCTGTCGATCGATGCCGTATCTTCTATGGAAAAATCAGCGGCTGCGTTATACAAGGTACTGTTTTGGGGCCCATCAAGAGTGGTGTAGATGATGACCGCCAGAGTGGCCATTATAAGAATTAAAACGTAGTTTCTATATTTTTTCATTGTATCCTATATCTATTTCTTCGTAGCAATGCCGCTATCAACGCAAGTAACGAAATGAGCACCACAGGAATAAAAGTATTCATAGCCTGCAGTGTACGTCGATTTCTGGTAATTTCTGGACGGTCTAAAAGCCTTATTTTAAATTTCTTCGATCGAGCGTTGATTAATCCTGAATCATCCATCAGGTAATTCACAGCATTCATGACTAATTCCTTGTTCGCATAGACGGTTCTTGTGTATTTGTAATATCCGAGGTCAAAATATTTCTGACGTAGTGTATCTACTTCATTCTTCACCAAACTCGAACTGGAGAATACGATCATCTTGTTAGGGGCACTTTTTTCTTTGTATTTGAAGATGGGATTCTCGGATATCTCCGGCGAAATTCTATTCTTAAACGCCGATTGGAACTCACCTTCAAGAAGCACTCCATTGATAATTCTGCCTTTGGAGTATTGACGTTCGTCCGGAGGGAAACGAAGTATATTCAGCGAAACCCTTGTGGGAGCGTTTACAAGCTTACTTTTCTCCGAAGTCATCAACAGGGGAGTCTTTGAGATGTCGTTTTTTAATGTATCCAAACTACTTACGAATTGGGTTGCTACAGCATCCAAATCCTGGTTTATGGGATGATTGTCAGGCGAAAATTGCAGCGGGTAATAAAACCATGGGAACATATCCTGACGGGGTTGGTCCCCCATCATTCCTGTTACTACAGGGATGGGTAGAGCTTGTAAATCCATGATCAGATCACTATTCACCCGTACTCCATATTTGAAAAGCATATCAGTCAGGTCTGCCTCATTGGCTAATGACAATGTCGTTCCGAGGGCGAACAGAGAGTCTTTGCGAACTTCAACACCGTCTACAAACCACAGCGTCTTTCCACCGTGCATAATGAATTGGTCCAAAAGATATTTGTCTTTTGATGGTATTGGCCTGTTTGGGCCGGGAATAATAACGGCGTCATAGTTGTCCAGAGCATCTACTTTTCCATTAATAGAAATGGTATCTACTTCATAAAATTCGAGCAAAGATTTTAGTAATGATTGCAAATAGATTGGTTGGGTATAGCCTTCACCAATCACAACGGCTATAGGTGATTTTACCCTGTTTGTGGCTTTACGTATTGCGCTCGATAGCTCAAACTCGATTTGTTGAATAGAATTGTTTAACATTTCCTCAGGAGTAGACCCAATATTTGAACGCAGAAACTGAATGGGATATTCTCGTTCATTGTATGATAATATAGCCCCTGGAAAAATAATCTGCTCTGTATTTACTTCTCCTTCAGTAGCATATAGGTTAGTGTACTTCAAACCTTGTTCGGAAAGCTCACGGTATATATCCTGAATCTTATCAGAATCGCCACTTTCTGTCGGATTTATTAGTTCGAACTGAATGTTATCACCTCCATAAACCGTCATTTCCTGCAAGGTTTCCATGATCGAGTTTCTCAAGCGTTGGAAACCGGCCGGTAAATCTCCATCCAGATAGACTCTGAAAAAGGCTATGTCTTTGAGTTCTTCTAATTGCTTCTGTGTTGCGGGGTGCAGCGAATACCGATGGTCGCTTGTGAGATCAAGTCTGAAAAAGTAGAATCTCCCCCCAACATTGATGAGCAAAAGGATAATAATGAGCAATCCAATGCCAAAGAGTGAATTCAATTTTTTGGAAAGCCCCCTGTTTTTCATTTGATCACCTCCAATCTATATCGGGTGAATATTAGAAATGCCCCAACCAGCGACAGGAAGTAGATCAAATCCCTTGAGTCGATAACTCCCCGGCTAATGGAAACGTAGTGGGAATTAATTCCCAACTGAATGAAGATATAATCAAATGAGCCAAGCAATGAAAAACTGCTTATCTGCTCAAATCCTACGAATAGAAAAAAGGAGATGAATAAGCCGATAACGAAAGAAACGATTTGATTCCTTGAAAGACTCGAGGCAAAGAGACTAATTGCATTAAAAACGAGAGCGAGAAAAACAATTCCGATGTAAGAGCCCCAGGTCGCTCCCTCATCAAGACCCGGATCAAGGCTCAACCTCCGAATAGAGTAGTAGTAAACAAGAGTGGGAAACAGCGCAATGATCGTGACCAGGTTGTTGGCGATGTATTTGGCCAAAACAATTTGCCATTCAGTAACAGGTTTGGTATAAATTAATTCTAAAGTGCCATTTCGCCATTCTTCTGAGAAACTCTTCATATTCAAGGCCGGAATTAAAAAAAGAAAAACCCACGGAGCGATAGTGAATAATGGTTCCAAAGTTGCATATCCACCATCCAAAATGTTAAGATTACCTGGAAATACCCACAGAAAAAGTGAGGTAATGATGAGGAAAATCACTACGGCAATATACCCAGTAAGGGATGAAAGAAATTCGGAAAGTTCCTTGAGCAACAATGCGTACATACGCCTTCTAACGAAAGACGCCAAATTTAGCTTTTTCGATAGAATCGTTTAGTATTGATCTGTCCGAACGTAACGAAAATGAGATTCATAGATTCATATTTTTTCTTAAGTGCCATTATTCTTGCTTTAGCCCACTCTGCTCAGGCACAAATATGTGATTTTGGCCCTGCGTCCGATAAGAATTATTTAGAGGAGAATTGGTTGGATCAAGTTCACCTGTATGCTGAATTCAGCTTTGAACCAGAAGCGGGAAAAATATTTGGAGATCTTTCATTGCATCTTAGAGTCCCAGGTCAAATTCAGGATACACTTTGGCTTCATGGGCCAGGTATTGAGGTGGAGCAATCATTCCTCAATGGTGAAAAGGTTCAAATATATCGGGTCGGAAAACGAATTGCCATTCCTCAAACTGAATTGCTTTTGAAAGACGCTGACAATGTGCTCAGACTCATATATCATGCTCAGCCGAGGAAGGGACTGTATTTTATCGGCTGGAATGACTCAACCAACCGAGCTCCTAAACAGATATGGTCTCAAGGACAGGGAATAGATAACCGGCATTGGATACCTCATTGGGATCATCTATCTGATAAACTGACTTCAGAGGTTAAGGTGATTTTTGATGAAGGATATAGCGTTATTTCCAATGGGGTGTTGATCTCTAAAAAAACTCTTGAAAATGGAAAGGTTCAATGGCACTACCGATTAGAGGAACCGCATTCCAGCTATCTCATCATGCTCGGAATTGGTCAGTTTGAAGTTGTGAAGGAAAAAGTTGATGGAATAGATTTGGAGTTTTACTATTCTGATTATCAGCAAATTGAGCCTGGGTTATACTTGGATGATTTGATTGAAATGATCAAGTACCTTAATGATCGCATTGGCTCTCCTTATCCGTGGAGTACTTTCAGAATTATTCCTGTTCGGGATTACATGCACGGCGCCATGGAAAACACCACTTCGGTTATTATGAGTGATCGCCTTGTTCGACCAGGCATGTTCAAAAACTTCTCCTGGGTTTCTGCTCATGAATATGCACATCAGTGGTTTGGAGACTTGATTACCGGAACTACCAATCATGATCATTGGCTACACGAGAGTTTTGCAACATACTATCACATGGAGTGGTTGAGGTTTCGATTTGGAGAAAGTTATTACAGAGAGATAAGGGAACAGTACAGATCATCCATATTTCTCGCGAACGAGAGGGATTCAATACCTGTGGCAAAAGAAAGGTCCGGATCCGAAAGACAGTATTATAAAGGAGGGTGGGTGCTCGATATGTTTGAAGACATGATTGGACAGATTCAATTTGATGAGCTCATGAAAGACTATCTAAAGAGGTATGCTTTCCAAAACATTACGACGGAAAGTTTTCTTGGATTCATTCATGACCGATACAGTGGAAAATATGATTTGTTCTGGCAAAGATGGATATGTGAGGCCGGAGAAATTGCTGTAGAGGCCAATACCAGTGATAATGGTGTTCAGGTCGATGTAAGCAACAGCATTAACGGCGAATACTATCCTGAACAACCGTACCTTGAGTTTTATCTGGCGAATAATTCTTCGTTCAAGGTTATTCGGAAGTTGTCCTCTGATTGGGACTACCCCATGGAGATAAAAATACCAGTTGGTAGTGTGGGGTGGGCGATTGATCCAGAGGGAAAAGTATTGGCTTATGTTCAGGAAAACAAAACTTTGGATGAATTCAGATTGGATATGGAACAAGACCACTTTCAACATCTTCGTCTAAGGTCGCTCAATTCAATGTTGAATTTCCACGATGAAGGTATCTGGCATGAGCTAATGAATAGCATTTTGAGAACAGAAACGAATGAAGAGTTCATCAGGGCGATACTTAGCGTTGAGGAATTGGTTGTGGATGACCATGTTATTTGTGATTTACTGAACCATCAGGACAGCGAAATCAGAATTCTCTCGCTTAGGAAGATGAGAGCAAGTTCATCTTTATCGTGCTTTGACTCATTACCCGTCCTTTTTGAGAAGGCAGACGGGCAGGAAAAACTCGCTATTGCACAAGTAGGCCTGCAATTGGACCCTCAGCGATTTATAATCTTGATAGGAAAAACACCGTGGCAGGTATTTGAATCTGAGTTAGATCAAATTGACTGGTTGGTATTAAAATATTTGATAGAACAAGACCCAAGGTATCACATGAAGCTGTTGGATTTCGCATCGGAATCGTTTTCATTCGACGTAAGGCTTAAGGCTTTAAGGCAGCTGAATATCCTGAATGACGCATCTTCTGAATATCTTAAATCCATAGTTTTAGCAAGCGTATATTTCAATCGCAAGCTATCATCTCCCGCCAGGGAAATACTCAAATCATATTATCTGCAGGAAGAGTTTCAATCTCAAATTGACACTATAGTCCATCTTAGCGGTTTGAGTGAGGTGGAACGGAAAACTATGAATGCTTTGATAAAAAGGTGGAAGCTCTAGTTAGGCTTTTGATCTTTTATGAAAGTGTCGCACCGTATACACTATCCCGATGAGTACGCCTACTACCCATAATACCCCTGTACCCTGATCTATCGGCGTTGGAGCAGTACAAGTCGTACAGGGAATTGGTAACGCGTTCAATCCCACAGAAATGCACAAATAAACAAATGTCAGAAAGAGTTTCTTCCCCCAAGAAACTTTCATAACCCTCAATTTTCTGCCTACAAAAGTACCAACTAAAATCTATTACACAACAGTTATTCACATTTTATTGTTAGTTTTTATTTTTATTCTGTGATTTTCCTATTAATTAGAATTTTGAGCATAAAAAAAGAGGCAATTACGCCTCTTAATTCTCTCAAAATGAAACGAGTATGACGATTTTTATCGTCGATGAAGCTTTATGTACTTACGTATTTCTTTTTCAATACTACTATAGTCATTCGAAGTCCGATTATCATGGCTGCGATGATCAACAATCCAATTCCTCCATCAATAGGAACGGGAGTGGTACATGTCGGACAAGTTGGGAATGGCGGGGCGAAACTCAGATCTGGAGTGAACAAAATCCAGATTACAATAAAGAGTTTCAGAATTTTTTTAATTACTATTTGGGGCTTCATCGACACCAGTTATTCATTTGAATTTTCTGATGTAAATGTATTTTTAATGAAGGGGGCTTTTTTTTAAGTTAATTGAAAGATATGAAAAGCGAATTGTTGATTACCACTTACCTGAAAATAAAGGAATTAATAGAAAATGGAAAGGCTTTGGCTAGAGCTTGACTAAGGTTTGAGCACTGGCTTTTTTGCTAAACATATCTTTAGCTTCAGGCCAAATATCCGCAAAGAGTTCTGATGCCCGGTATCTTTCCAAATCTTCTTCTTTCTCCCATACAGAGCACGTTACAAAAAGCCCCTTGTCTACTATATCCCGAAGAAACTCAAGATGTGTGCATCCCGGAAATGAAAGGATTCTCTCACGAATTCTTGAGGACAATGCTTCGAACTCATCAACGCGTTCTTCCTTAATGTGCAGAGTGACAATTCTAACGATCATTGAAAGAAATGCTAATCAGGTCGTTGATTTGAACGCCTAGTAGTTGAGATGCATTGCCAGAATTGATGGCTATTTCTAAAAAACCATGCTGATTAAACAAAGCTACGATGTCCCCTTCATCTACTGAGTTGTAGTGTTCAGAAATAGTTTGAGTTCGAAACCCGGGTAAACGAAACCGAATTGAAAATGATCTGCCGGCTCGTACTTTCTCGAATTCCGAAGTATCAAGGTTGGTAATCAGGTTCCCGAACTCGTCGATGTATTGAATATTGGCCCTGATCAGGTCATTCATGATTACCGGTTTCGGGCTAAATACAGGCCTGAGTGAAGGAACTGCTGAAGCAATTATTTCTGGTGTACCACCTTGTGCAATATGATGCGCCACTATTGGGAAGAAAAATTTGGCAGGAAAACTGTTAAATTCTTTGGGTAGAGGCAAAGTGATCAAATTGTGCGTAGCACGTAGTCCTTCAAAAATCAATGACATCACTCCATTATCAGGTCCGCAAAAGTGATGCCCTTTATATAAGGATAGGGCATAGGATGAATCAGGTGAAAATACTCCAACGCTGACCAAATGCAGAGTGCCTTCAGGAAAACTATGAAAGGCATTTCTTACTACATGAGCCCCATGATATAGATCGAACTTCCGAATGTCATGACTCACATCAATGAAGCTCACCTGATTAGTCTGAGTGAGAATTGAACCTTTTATCTCAGCAATATAAGAATCGGTAGTACCGTAATCTGTTGTGAGTGTTACTATTGGCATGCTCAACTACCTAATGGGTTCGTCAAATGACCTTTTCATTTAGCTTTGCGAAAGTAGAAAACAAAACGTACCACATCTCAGAAAATAAAGGCATTGCAAGAGATCATAATTAGCCTTGATTCCAACAGCCCAGTCGATATTTTTGGAATCAATCATGAACACGTCAATATCATAAAAGATCATTTCCCGAAACTCAAGATTGTGGCTCGGGGGAATGAATTCAGGGCAAAGGGAAACGAAAAGGAACTTCTTCAATTTACCAGGAAAGTCAATGCTCTAATCGAGCATTACAATACCTACAATGTCCTTGACAAGGAAGGCATCAAAGGAATACTGAATGAACCATCAGAAACCCATATTCGTGCAAGAATAGGACAGGAAGAAGTTCTTGTTTATGGTACAGGGGGTACTCTAATACGGGCCAGAACTCAGAATCAGCTCAAAATTGTTGAAGCATGTGAAGATCATGATATGGTTTTTGCTATCGGCCCCGCAGGAACCGGAAAGACATACACCGCTGTAGCGCTAGCCGTGAGAGCCCTGAAAAACCATAAGGTCGAGCGAATTATTCTTACCCGGCCAGCAGTGGAGGCAGGGGAAAACCTGGGGTTTCTTCCCGGCGATCTGAAGGATAAACTAGATCCCTACATATTACCGCTCTATGATGCTCTTTATGACATGATTCCGTCAAACAAACTTCATCAGTACCTCGAGGATGGGACCATTCAGATTGCTCCTTTGGCATTTATGAGAGGCCGGACCCTGGACAATGCATTTGTCATTCTGGATGAGGCTCAAAATGCTTCTGCAAATCAGATGAAAATGTTCCTAACACGTATGGGTGCGAATGCACAATTTATCGTCACAGGAGATATCTCACAGGTAGACCTACCCAGAAATCAGCAATCCGGATTAGTGCATGCTCTGAGGAACCTGGAGAACATTGAAGGAATTGCGTTTGTCCGTCTTGGAGATAGGGATGTCATCCGGCATCCAATCGTCAAGGATATTATTAAGGCATACGATAAAGAAGGAAAGAAATGAGACCAGCTATTGTTGAAACCAACTTCAAACATCCATTAATAGATAGTTTGTACCGTGGTAAGGTAAGAGATGTTTATTCGCTTACTAATGGTGACATTCTATTGGTGGCAACAGATCGGATTTCTGCATTTGACCATGTGCTTCCAAAAGGAATACCGTTCAAAGGAGAAGTGCTTACAAGTATCGCATCTGATTTTCTTGACAGAACTTCTGATATCGTGCCCAACTGGAAAAAAGCTACTCCACATCCCAATGTTATGAGTGGCCTTAAGGCTGAACCTATAAAAATTGAGATGGTCATTCGAGGATATCTGACCGGGCATGCCTGGAGAGTATACCGGAGTGGTGGGAGAAAGCTTTGCGGAGTTCCATTGCCTGAGGGAATGAAAGAGCATGATAAATTTCCAATTCCGATTATTACTCCCGCAACGAAGGCCGAGGAAGGACATGATGAAGACATTTCCCGGGAGGAAATCATTGAGAAAGGAATTGTGGACGAAGGAACATACAATCAGCTCGAAGAGTACACCAGAAAACTCTTTGAAAGCGGAACTCATTTGGCTGCCGAAAGAGGCCTTATTCTGGTGGATACTAAATATGAGTTTGGGTTAGACTCGAATGGAGCTATTGTTCTGATAGATGAAATACATACTCCGGATTCATCAAGATATTTTTATCTGAACACCTATGATCAACTTCAAAGAGAAGGAGAGCCCCAACGTCAATTATCGAAAGAATTTGTACGCGAATGGCTTATTGAGAATGGTTTCCAGGGTTTAGAAGGACAGAGAATGCCGGAATTGCCAGATGAGTTCGTAGAACTTGTTACCAATAGGTACATAGAACTGTATGAAAAAATAACGGGTAATCAATTTGATCGGTCCGGGAACCGCAAGTCAAATGTTAAGCTCGAACAGGATGTTCTCAATTATCTCGACTCGCTCAAAGCCTGAAAATGTCCTTTTGAGGTATTGGTGTAAAAGTAGTTGACTTCTTGAAATGCACTAACTGTTTAACTCAAGAGTCACACTCTTTCAAAGTTTGGGATATTACGTCAACATGAGCGGATAAAAAATTCCCTGCATATTTATTGGGCAAGAGGGTTGCTTAAATCTTGAGTAACAGGATTTGATTCTCCATTGAAAGTTATCGCTAAAAAGGTGTTGATTTTGAAGGGTTTTCTTTCTCCAAAAATTCTTTCGCCATAGATTTAGTATAGAAAAAAGCTCAGAAAATCGAAGCGCAGAGACATTTGAACAAATAGTTAAAAACACCACGATGAAAACTTTAACAACAAGAAATTGGCTCAAGGGAATAACGCTAATTCTAATCGCACTTATGACAAATGCTATTTCATTAGGTTCAGGAACGAATGATGAATTTGAAAAAAGGTCTCGCAAGGAAGCACCTGCAAAAATGAGAGGAGTTGTCATAGATCAATATGGTAATGCAGTAGAAAACGCTTTTGTAGAGCTTTATGAAGATGGTAAATTGGTGTTTCGAACCAATACTACCAAAAAAGGAAGATTTGAATTGAGATTCGATGACCAGTCAAAAGTTCGGGTAGATGTTTATAAGAATTGTTTTTCACCGGGCTTAACAGATTATCAACGTGCTGAAGATGAGTATACTGGTAAAGTACTGGGCTATCTATTGCAGTACAGACTTAGGAAGATGTGTCCCGAAGAATGCAGCGGGCAAGGGGGAATTGTTCGATCCGTGATATCGCTTAAATAAACGTTAGTTTTTTTTCGCGTATGAGGGAGAGCACGAGTGATCGTGCTTTTCTCTTTTATAGACCCTCCTTAATATCAGTCATAAGGGTCCTTCTGAATTGGTCTTTTTCACTTTGAGTTAAGCGTTCAAGCTTTCTTCTCATGTCATCGTCTACATCAAGGCCTTCACTGACATCGATGATACTCGTAATTTCTATGAGCTCTTCAGGACCAAAGCGTTCAATATATTTCAAAAGTTCGTTGCCATATGATTTTGCATTTAATCCAGATTGCCAAATTGCTGTCAGTAGCATCGTCCTGAGCTTAACATCGTTCTCATTATTGAGCCATCTGATTATCTCAGGCAGGGCGGCCGTGTCTTTTAAACTGCAAAGAAGCTTTTCAATCGGCTGACGAATTTCCATTTCCGGATGCCTTTTCCAAGCCTTGATAACAGACGGGATTAAAGAGGAGTGTCCGAGTTCCTTTAATCGGTCTACCGCATTAAGCACAACACTTTTCTCATCCGAATTCAAATCCCCCTTGAGTTGTCCCAGTTGTTTTTTGTTTTCTTCTTTCATATTGACGAAATGGATTTTCCGAAACAAGTGATTTAAGTCAATACACTTTACATCCGGTTTTGTCAATTTTGACAAAAATAGAGGCAAAATGAAACATAATGATCCGGCAACTGCTATTCAAGACATTTTGAACTTTGGTGAATTTGGAGGAGTAAACCCATCTATCACGGATAGCTCAACCTATACTTTTCTGGCGGCAGACAGAATGGAGGAAATCTTCGATCACGAAATAGAGGGGTGTTATCTCTATTCGCGTCACTGGAACCCCAGTAACCGTTATCTGGCAGATGCATTGGCGATAATGGAAGGAACAGAATCCGCGCAAGTAACTGGGTCTGGCATGGCCGCTATTTCCAATGTCATGATGCAAATCTGTAGTGCGGGAGATCATCTGATCGCCGGAAAAACCATGTACGGGGGTACCTATGCCTTGCTCAATAACTATCTGCCCCGATTCGGTGTGGAAACCACCCTTGTAGACATCACTAACCCCGATGAGATAAAGAGCAGTATTCGACCTAATACCAAAATGATCTACTGCGAAGCCATGAGTAACCCTTTGCTGGAGATCGCAGATATACCAGAGCTTTCAAAATTGTGCATTGAGAATAACCTAAAACTTGTGGTAGACAACACCTTTACTCCACTAATAATCTCACCCTACAAGTTGGGAGCGGACATTGTAATTCACTCCCTGACTAAATTCATCAACGGAAGCAGCGATACGGTAGCCGGTGCTATTTGTGCAGATAAAGAGTTTATAGATAGCCTTATGGACGTAAACAGCGGAACTACTATGTTGCTCGGTCCTGTAATGGACAGTATGAGATCGGCTAGTGTCCTTAAAAACCTGCATAATCTTCATTTACGAATGAGGCAGCATAGCCGCAATGCATTGACTATTGCGGGAGGCCTGAAGAAACTCGGAATCCGAGTGCGGTATTGTGGTCTTCAAGAGCATCCGCAGTATGAGCTGATGACCAATATGATGAACGACAATTTTGGCTATGGGGGAATGGTCCTATTGGACCTCGGTACTAAAAAAGATGCTTATGATTTCATGGAAAGACTTCAAAAAAGGAAAGTAGGCTATTTGGCCGTCAGCCTGGGATTCTATAAAACTCTTTTTAGTGCTCCGGGCAGCTCAACATCATCAGAAGTGCCCGAGGATCAGCAAGATGCAATGGGTATGAGCGAAGGACTCGTGCGAATGTCAGTAGGTTTGGATAACGATATTGAACGCAGCTTTAAAATAATGGTAGAGGAACTGGACGCAATGGGGAAACTCCACACCCATACCACTTGATTTTGATCTTTACCTTATTCCTGACTACTTTGGCCATCGATTAGGGTTCATGAAGGTCATCACTTTCATTTTCATTGTCCTTATTGCAGGAGCCAGCCCGTTGATTGGTAGCGAAGTAGCTTCAATGCATATGATAGCGCAGTCGGGTCAGCCGAACATCCCGGGTTGGATGTCCATTTTACCACCGTTGCTGGCCATTGGCCTTGCTCTGATATTCAGAGAAGTCATTGTTTCACTGTTTTTAGGGGTATTATCAGGGGCGGTAATTATTGGAGTTTATTCGGACGGTTTTATCGGACTTCTCAAAGCACCTTTTACTCTGGTTGACGACTTCATTATGCCTTCACTCGCTGATGTTGATCATCTCTCGGTAATTGTGTTTTCAATGATGATAGCAGGAGTGGTAACCATTGTATCCCGTAATGGCGGAATGCAGGGAATCGTAAACCGAATCGAACCCTATGCCAATTCTGCGAGATCCGGTCAGTTTTCAGTTTGGATCATGGGAGTTCTCATCTTTTTTGATGACTATGCCAACACATTGGTAGTTGGAAATACCATGCGACCGGTAACAGACAGACTAAAAATTTCCAGAGAAAAACTAGCATATATTGTCGACAGTACAGCAGCACCAGTAGCCGCCCTGGCCTTTATTACAACATGGATAGGAGCAGAATTGGGCTACATTCAGAGCGGGCTTGAAACCATACCTGAAATCGACTCAAGTCCTTATTCTATATTTCTCAATTCACTTGCTTTCAGCTTCTATCCGGTTTTTACGCTCATTTTTATTTTGATGCTCATACAGTCCAGGAAAGAGTTTGGACCAATGCTACAAGCTGAACGCTCGGCTAGAAGAGGAGAGGAGAGTTCATTAAAGGCATCTAAAGAGATCAACCAAGATGAGGGTGCTGGTTTTGTGCCTGTGGAAGGGATTAAATACCGCTCGTTTAATGCATTAATCCCTATTCTGGTCATCATAGTTGGAACCATGCTTGGAATGTGGTTAACCGGTTATCGTTTAGAAACCTGGACGGATTCGGGCCTTTCATTCTTTCAAAAAATTTCCGCTACCGTTGGAAATGCGAACTCTCTCAAGGCACTGCTATGGGCCTCATTATCAGCTATGATTGTTGCAGTTGTTCTGACCTTGTTTCAAAGAATTCTCTCACTTGAAGAAACCATTCAGTCCGGACTTAAAGGGTTTAAAGCCATGTTGCCTACGATGATCATTTTAGTGCTGGCATGGTCGCTTGCTCTTATTACCAGGGAACTAAAGACTGCGGAATTTCTCCAGCAGCTATGGGGGGACAGCTTCTCACCCATATGGATGCCTGCTTTGGTTTTTGTTTTGTCCGCTTTAGTATCATTCGCAACAGGATCTTCATGGGGAACAATGGCCATTTTATACCCCTTAATGATGCCTCTAAGCTACCAACTCTCCATTGATTTCGGACTTGGGCAGAACGAGGCGATGATGATCATGTATAATGTAGTATCTGTGGTATTGGCCGGAAGTGTGTTTGGAGATCATTGCTCTCCTATTTCCGATACCACAATCCTGAGTTCTATGGCCTCTTCATGCAATCACATTGATCATGTCCGGACACAGTTGCCTTATGCTCTTACTGTGGGTGGCGTATCGCTCCTGGTTGGCACTATTCCTACGGCTTTTGGTCTACATCCGATCATTTCCATGCTGCTGGGGATTTCTATTCTTGCTCTTGTAATTCGTGCCTTTGCTAAAAGAGTCTGATAATCAGAATTTTACATTTCTTTAGAAGCGAAATTAGTGAACACTTCGTTTATCATTGCATGATTAATTGTTACCATTGTAATGAATGAGTACAGCTAAGAAGTTTGGATTCTTCGCCGGGGTATTTACCCCTTCCATATTAACCATTCTCGGTGTCATCATGTACATGAGAATGGGTTGGGTTGTCGGCAATGCGGGCCTCTGGGGGACTATGGCCATCATTATACTTGCACATGTTATTTCTATTGCTACTGGATTAAGCATTTCCTCCATCAGTACGGATAAAAAAGTAGGTGCGGGAGGAGTCTATTATGTATTGTCAAGAAGTTTAGGCTTGCCCATGGGAGGTGCTATTGGTTTGACCCTCTTTACTGCCACATCATTTAGTATTGCCCTTTATCTCATTGGGTTTGCCGAGAATTTCAATCCAGTACTAAACCTTGGTGAATCGATTGATGACTACAGGCTGTCGGGGAGTATAGCCTTGCTCTTGTTGACATTACTCGGGTATATCAGCACTAGCATTGCACTAAGATCGCAGTACATTATTCTAATTTCTATTTTCCTTTCGCTGTTGGCCATTTTTCTAGGAGATGCCTCAGCAGTTGAGATTCCAGTTTCCACAGCCGATCTGGACGAGGTTCCCTTCGAGGTCATATTTGGAGTGTTTTTTCCTGCGGTTACAGGCTTTACAGCGGGCATAGCCATGTCAGGGGACCTCAAGAACCCTAAGAGAGATATTCCGCTGGGCACTTTGCTGGCTATTGGAACCGGATTTGTTGTTTATACCCTATTAGCGCTGTTTCTATACTTCAATGTTGACTCGCAGAGTTTACGGGGCGACAACAATATACTGATGAAGATTGCCTGGTTCATGCCTTTTGTGATTATGGGTATATGGGGAGCTACGCTGTCATCAGCGATGGGAGGGATTTTAGGTGGCCCAAGAATTCTTCAGGCCATGTCAATGGACAGAATAGTGCCTTTTTCGGCTGTGTTAAGTAAGGGCTCAGGTAAGAATGCAGAACCTCGCAATGCCTTGATTATCACAATTATAATTGCTGAGATAGGTGTTTTGATTGGGGAACTGGACGTCATTGCAAGGATCGTGTCAATGTTTTATCTGGCTGCATATAATTTTATCAATCTTTCATTTTTTCTCGAAAGTTGGGCCAGTGTAGATTTTACTCCAAGCTTTAAAGTTAGTCGCTGGTTTGGGGCAATAGGATTCTTAGCCACATTCTTTGTAATGTTTCAGCTCGACCCTGTTGCAATGATCGCAGCTTATGTGATTCTTTTTGTTGTGTTTATCTTGCTAAGAAGGAAAGAAATTAGCCTGAGCACAGGAGACATCTGGGGAAGTGTGTGGTCATCTGTAGTGAAAGCAGGCTTGCGCCGAATGGATGAGAAAGAAGATCATCAACGAAACTGGCGCCCGAACATTTTACTCTTTTCAGGAGGTACTGAAGCACGTCCGCATCTTATTCAATTGGCACGAGAGATAGAAGGTAAAGCAGGCATGATCTCCAATTTTGATCTGCATGAAGACCCTGACGCAAAGGTCCTTTTTCCAAAACATGAACAATCCGTAGACGATGCTGCGCTCCGGCAAAATGGAATATTCGCCAGACAACAAAGCGTAAAAGATGTTTATGTCGGGGTTGAAACCATTGCCAGCACATATGGATTTTCCGGGATTGAACCCAATACAGTTCTCATGGGATGGCCCAGAAAAACCAGAAACCCCATTCGTTTTGCCAATATGACCCAATCACTAATTGATTTGGATTACAATGTTCTCTATCTCGATTACGATTTAGAAAGAGGGTTTGGCAAGTACAGAACTATAGATATGTGGTGGAGAGGAATGAGCCACAACGTTACCTTGATGCTCAAGCTCTCCCGGCAATTGCGATCGTCAGTCAATTGGAGAAATGCAAAAATTCGCATTTTAATGGTAAACGATCAGGATAGTGATGTCCTCCTGATGGAGAACCGAATTCATGAGGTCCTCGCCGCTTACAGGATTACAGCTTCAGTTCAATTTATAGATAACGCAGACAAACAACCTTTTTATGAGCTGATGAAGAAGCATTCTCAGTACACTGACTTCGTGTTTCTTGGTATTCCGGATCATATTGAGAGCGAAAAAGAATATGTCGAAAAAACTAATGAACTCGTCGCGGATATTGGGTCGACTCTATTGGTGAGAGCATCTTCTCGATTTGATACCGAGAATCTCGATAACATCTTCAGTACTGAAAATACAGAGCAAACCCAGACTATACCTTCGGTTTTGGACCCACTGGATTGCACTGTATCTCCCTCGGTAGATTCCGCAGTGCGCAATCTGGATGAGGCATTGCGCAGAGCAAATGCAAAATTTGTCAATGATGGGGTTCAAATCGTTTCGATGAGCTACAAGGCATTATTGAAGAAATATCGCCATGAAATAGAAACGTTTTTTACAACCCTTCAGGATAGTCCTGATCCGGAGTCTTTTAAGACGGCGTATTCCCACTTGAGAGAGAGAATACATGTACACAATGACCAGTATACTGATGCCGTAGGAACTGTTTACTCGACCAAGCTTGAAAAGGTAGTTAATCAATGGTTTGCAGTCAGAAGGCATTTGTTAAGAGCAGTTCCACGCTCAACCAGACGTTCGTTAACAGAATCCGATCTTCAACCTCGCCAGAACGATACGCCAGAGGCTCTCCGCATCAAGAGGTGGAAAACCAGACATCTCAAATGGTTCAAAAAAGCGAATATTCGAATTGATTTTAGAGATCTATTCCAATTTTATGAATCTTCGACAAACCTGGCCACACAGAAAAGAGTATTGTACAGTTTAGGTGCTGCTGAACTGAACTTTGTTCGACATCTTCGAGAACAAATGCTCCGCAGAGTAGATTCCATTCATAGCACACTTCACGAACATTCTCAGCTTGAGCTTGAGGATTACAGACATCAGGTAAATGATGTACTTAGAAGCCTTGAGCATTACTTCTCTGAATTCAATGCTGATACTCTCAATTTTTGCAATCAGTTGGATAGAGCCATGATTAATTCTTCTATTGAAGTGTTAAAACGGATAGATGTTAACGACCATATTGAAGATTTAGAAAACAAAATTCGCCCTTCATCAAGACGTAGGTATACCCGCCAAATTCTGTCTTATGCCTCATACTGGAGGAATAATCAGAAGCTCTTTAAAAATGTTGTTAATACTGCCTTTCTTTTGACTGGTTTGCAGCAGGAGATACGCGACGTCAGCCGGCGAATAATTAATGATATTGAAAACCGGGTTGTGCTCGACTTTCAGAATACCATCGCAGAAATAGAAAAACTGCTGGGTCGTGAAAATGAATACTTAGGAGAAGAGCGAATAGAAAGTGCTATGCTGGCATATAATCCGGGAGCTTTGCTTGCAAGCTGTCAGGAAAGACTTCGTCAGTATGTCAGAATTCTTCCGGAGAAGGTTGTGCTCATAGATGAAGATTCTATAAATCGATTCCGTGATTATCAGGAAGAGGAGGTTAATCAAATCTCGTTAGACGTATCCCGTTTGGCCGATTTTTATATTGAGCTCAACTATTTAGAGCCAGTTAATCGGGGATTTACCTCTTTTTTGAACGGAATGTCCCGGAAATATGAAGAGATAGAATCAAGAATGGCTTATTTCTTTGAGCTTTCTGCTAACGAACAGAAGGAGGATAAAAGCGAGTTGAATAAACTGGTGAGCATGCTGCATGACGATTTTGACCAAATGCAGCGTGAATTTCTTTCAGAGAGAGATCAATTCTTCGCCCTAATTGAAGAGCGAACAGAAGAAGTCAGCGCTCGTTTCCGAACACCGTTGTTGATGGATGCCGCCAGAAACCCGGAACGTTATGTTCAATTTAGAAAGAGATATTCAGGCTATCGGCAAAGATTGAGAAATATACCTGTATTCATTTCCGCACAGCGGGAATATATCAGTGAACACTACAAAAGAATACGTCACAGCCTTAGATTGGCGAGGTTTGAGCGTACTAAGAGAAATATATACAGCCGGAAAAACCAATTTACCCAGTTCGTCGAATCGGTAAAACCTGCTCCTCAAATCCTTACCAAACTCCCCTCATATTACCTGCACCTCTACACTGGCAGGTTGCTATCCGTTAAACAAAGCTCAACGCGAAAAGGAGCCGAGCTCGATATGGCTTTAAAAGCCTTGAATAGGTGGAAATCCGGAGAAACGGGAGCACTTCTTATCACTGGGGATCCGGGGATGGGCAAATCACACTTCGTCGAGCAGGTGCTCGATTCTATGTTGGGCAGGAATGTCATCCGTGTTGAGCCGCCAGCCAAAGGTTATTCGCCAGGAACCAGTCTATTAAGAACCATGGCTCTTTCGACCGGTTACTCAGGAAGCTTTGCTGAAATATCCAGAAAACTACCCGGACAGTCCGTCTTTATCCTTTATGATCTGGAAGCCTGGTGGCTGAGAACCCAGGGAGGGGCGAATCATTTGGAAAAACTAATTGGGGTGATTGAAAAATACGGTGATAAACACTTGTTTATACTGTCAGTTAATGTACATGCCTACAATATAATGAGACAGATCTCGCGATTAGATACCGTTTTACTGGAGAGTATTTTAATTCCGCCAATGGATTCTGAGACACTCTCCGAACTCATTGTAAATCGGAACAGATTCTCAGGAATAAAAATAAAGTCCGACATAAATAGTGATGAGAAAATCACGAACAGGGAACTCAGGAAGGTGATTAAAAGTGTTGTGAGTTTTGCCCATGGCAATGTTTCCTTTGCATTGAATGCCTGGTTGAGAACCGTATCAGATGTGCAGGATAACACTATTGAGGTTCAACCTCTCACTAAAGTTGATGTGCCCGACAGTTTACCCCACTCCTGGGCCATGCTGTTAAGCCACATTGTGTTTCATAAAAAGCTAACATTCAGTCATGTAGAGCAACTGTTTAGATATCACGATATCAAGCATATCCAAAGTGTTATCAAAGAATTGGAGCGCTCTGGCGTCATCATAAAGGATGCAGTTGGCGCATATGGTGTTGAGCCATTTGTGCTACCGTATATATTGGAAATGTTAAAAGCTCAGAACTATTTGATTCGATTTGAGTGAAACAGAAAACATATTGTTGAGGGGTCTATCTATTCAGGATCTCCTGCTGATAGTTATTTCAGCTGGTCTTCTATATGTGCTCATGTACATCATTTCGCACTATGGAATATTACTACTCAGTAGTGAGAAGGCCCATCGTAAAATGGAACGAATCTGGCCAAAAATTGAAGTTATTCTCTGGATTACCTATGGCTTTGCTGCACTTGTTTATCTATTGAATAAAAGCCCACTTGTGACAGGAGTACTTTTTATCGGACTGGCCATTGCCGGATGGAGATACTGGAGAGACCTTATCTATGGCATTGTTGGGCGTATTGAGAACAGAATAAACCTTGGAGATCATCTAAGTAAACCCAATGTTGATGGCGATGTGCAACATCTCGGTCTTCTCGGCCTTCGTCTAAAATTGAATTCTGGAGATTTTCTTTTCGTCAGGTATAGGAATTTGGATGAATATCAAATCAGGAAAGTGAGCATGGATAGCCATTTGCATTTGGCAACAATTAATCTCCGGCTTAAAGCTGATAAGAAGGTAGATGTATTAAATGAAATGATTTATCATGACCTTCTTGAACTACCGTACGTTTTGGTTACACGTAAAATAGCAGTTAATCTCATTCATGCAAATACCGACTATGCCGAGTTCCGCGCGGTTTTTTTCACTCAGAATGCTGAAGATGCTAAGCTGGTTGAGTTAGCGATGTATGAATCGTTCAAAACAAGAAATCAGCAGTATGAACCTGCTAAGGCTTGAAAACCAGCATAGATCCAGAGGCCTTAATACGTTCTGAATTCATATCCTGCAATCGAAATTCGCCCCTGGAATACATTTCGGCCTGATCGCTGTAATGATCGCTCAAAACATGGCCTGATTGCCCCGTCGGATTGATACTAAGGGAGGATTCAATATCTGCAAAGTCAATCAGGATTCTCATGGCAGGCCCCGATTTACCGATAAACTTACCTTCTGATTTTGGATCAAAGGACATCTTATTTAAAACTTCCTGCCCCCCAGCAGCGAAATATGGACCAACATTGAAAATCCTATCCAACGGCTCGACCTTTCCAAGGGGGTGCGGGTGGATTATCTCAAATGCTTCATCCCATCTGTAGGAATTAGGGTCGTCACCATATTTGTTTTTGAGCCGTTCAGCGGTTTTGTAAAATGCTCTCAGGAAAATGTCCGTTCGAGTTTCTCTCTCTTCGGTTCTTACATCATCCCACCACGGTGAATTTTCGTTTTCAATCAATGGCCCTATAGCTCTTAGGTACAACGATGTGCTCATGTATGTCTCCAGCCTTTCTTCACCTAATTCGTCCAACATGGTTTCCTCCATAAAAGCATTAATGAGTTCGTAGTACACTACAGGTCCGGAATTCGCCGGATCGTGCCCACCATCCCAGATATTAAGAACATCATAAATATTCAGGGGGGGGATATCAACATTTTGAACTGCATCCATCATCATCCGGGCATATTTCTGATAAATAGGAGAATGATGATCAAGGACTAGCTCCTTCATAGATTCTATGGTCCAGTTTTCTGATGAAGCAAGCGCCTTTTTTATAACATGGGCCCTTGCACAGTTGTAATAATAACCGGGAAAATAGAGGCCTTGTGAGCTATCTGGTTGGTTATTAGCTGAATATACAAATCCTTCTGAAGGATTGATGGACCTTGGATTTACTGAAAAATCGTAGTACTGGACATGCTTATATGGCGCTGATCCGTCTTTGACCAGCTTAGGGTTATGGTCTGGCAGTCTTTTAGTGAGCGCACAGGCTCCCCACCACGCGATATTACCGTCTGAATCTCCATACATGAGGTTCAATCCAGGGACTGTGATTAAAGATGCAGCCTTTTCGGCCTGATTAATTCCTTTTTTCATGCAAAGAAGTCGGAGAGCTTCAAGATTACGATTCGTAACATTATTTGCGGTCCACTGCATCGCCAGATCGCTAATACTCGCGTTTCGGACGTCCTCCAAATCAGTAAGGACAGGGCCATGAGGAGTGCTACGAATTGTAAACTCCTCCTGAGTTCCATCATTTATGTTGATGATTTCCGTTCTAAAATCAAGCGGTATTGAAGTGCCGTCCATGAGTACGTTATCCCCTTCGAGAGTAACCCGGAATAAATCAATCTGATCGGCAGGAAAAATAGTAAGACCCCAGGAATGGTCTCTCGAGTGACCTATCAGCGGATAGGGAATACCCGCTAAAAAGTTACCGTAGATGCTAAACTCCGGAGTTTCAATATGAGCTTCATACCATACCGATGGTTGGCTTAATCCTATATGGGTATCATTAGCAAATAAGACTTTACCATTTTTCGATCTTTTGCCGGATATAACCCATGAATTGGATCCCTCGAATCGAGGAAAAGGCATGAAATCTTGAATTTCAGTAGTAATTTGAGAAAGAGCGGTGTAATCTGCGGTGGTGTCCCTTCCGTATACAGGAATCAGAGTGTTTTCTTCGTAAAACTCAGTACTAAGGTCCTGAAAATATTCGGGCCCCAGTTGATGGAAAACAAAGTCCAACAGAGGTTCAGTTTTGAGCTCTGCGGTAAAGCTAAATGCCATGTAACCAAGTATTTGATTCATGTCCTGTAAATCAAAAGGTTCAGGCCAGGCATCCAGTATATAGTATTCAATGGGTCGGTTGTTTTCGTCTATATAGGCATTAACTCCCTCAATGTATGCGCTAATTTCTTTCTTGAGCTCATCGTTACTTAGTGCTGAAAACCGTAGCGTTGCGTTCTTTGCTTGCTGGCTTAAGCCAATAGTTCTCAAGTATTTATCAGCATCTATTAATTCAGACCCCAACAGCTCACTTAATTCTCCGCCTCCAATTCGTCGCAGCATGTCCAACTGAAATAATCGGTCTGCGGCATGCAAATACCCTAAAGCCCTGAAGGCATCTTCACTTCGCTCTGCATAAATGTGGGGTATGGCGTACTCATCGTGATAAACCTTGACCTCTCCACTCAAGCCAAGCAGTTCATGCTCCCCGGAATAGGACCGCTCTAAACTTTCGAAGAAGTATAATACACCCGATAAAAGAAGAAGAATGATCAACAGGAGAATAAAAAAGACTCTTTTCATAGAATTGCGATTGACAGCAAATATGGAAAGAATGCAAGATCGAATGGCGAGTTTCAACATTTAGATTATGCTTTTTGAGGGTTCCATACCTTATTGTAGCAGTTGAAAACCTTTGGTTTATCTCGTTTTTTTATGTGTAAGTAACATGTAATCAGATGTATAGAATTATTTCATGAGTGGACAAGGCATATTGTTGCTGTTGATAATTGATGCTCTATTCGCTGTACCAGCCCTGACTATTTCAATATTTTTAGCCTTCAGCTAGAACTTTATGTCAACGTATACTGAAGACAACATTCGATCTCTGGATTGGAAGGAGCATATCCGCATGCGTCCGGGTATGTATATCGGAAAATTGGGTGACGGGAATAGTTACGATGACGGAATATATATACTCCTCAAGGAAATACTGGATAACTCCATTGATGAGTTTGTCATGGGAAACGGGCGAACTATTGAAGTTTCCATCAAAGAAGATGTGGTAAAAGTTCGGGATTTTGGTCGGGGAATTCCATTGGGAAAAGTAGTAGAGTGTGTTTCACAGATAAACACCGGAGGAAAGTATGATACAAGAGCATTCAAAAAATCTGTCGGGCTCAATGGAGTGGGAACAAAAGCTGTAAATGCCCTTTCAGAGTATTTTCTCGTCGAGTCCTTCCGGGATGGCAAAGCGAAGCGGGCTTCCTTTGAGAGGGGAGATATTACAGAAGATGCGGAAATTGAAGATTCCGGAGTTAAAAAAGGTACACGCATTACTTTCCGACCGGACTATTCAGTTTTTAAAGGATATCGATATAAGTCTGAGCATGTGGAGAGCCTGCTTTGGAACTATGCTTATTTGAATCGCGGCCTTACCATTCTCTTCAATGGCAAGAAGATTTTTAGCGACAATGGGCTTAAAGATTTGTTATCCAATAAGTTAACTGCTGAACCTTTGTATCCAATTATTCACCTTGAGGAAGAAGATATTGAAGTAGCCATCACACATACCAATACCTACAGCGAAGAGTATTACTCATTTGTAAATGGGCAGTACACCACACAAGGCGGAACCCACCAAACCGCATTTCGTGAAGCCTACATCAAGACCATTAGAGACCACTTCAATAAGAATTTCGATACCGTAGATATCCGATCTGGAATTTCTGCGGCCATCAGTGTAAAGGTGATGGAACCTGTTTTCGAATCACAAACGAAAACCAAATTGGGATCGCAGGATGTCGGTCCTCAAGGGCCCAGCATGCGAGCATTCGTCAATGATTTTCTGACTCTCCGTTTGGACAATTACCTACATCGAAATCCGGAGAAGGCGCAAGCTATTCTTAAACGGATACAACATTCGGAAAAAGAACGTAAGGACCTTGCCGGAATCCGCAAGTTGGCTCGGGAAAGAGCTAAAAAAGCGAGTTTGCATAACCGCAAACTCCGCGACTGCAGGGTTCACTACAATGAGAACAAAGAAAAATCCAAGGAAAGCACGCTATTCATTACGGAGGGGGATTCTGCTTCAGGATCAATTACCAAAGCCAGAGATGTCAATACGCAGGCTGTTTTTAGCCTCAAGGGAAAACCCCTGAACAGCTTTGGCCTTACCAAAAAAATAGTCTATGAAAATGAAGAGTTCAACCTGCTGCAAGCTGCCTTAAATATTGAGGATGGCCTGGAAGGACTGAGATATAACCGTGTAGTGTTAGCAACGGATGCTGATGTCGATGGAATGCACATCCGGCTATTGTTGATCACCTTTTTTCTTCAGTTTTTTCCTGATTTGGTCAAGCAAGGTCATCTTTTTGTTCTCGACACTCCATTATTCCGTGTTAGAAATAAAAAAGAAACCATCTATTGCTATTCGGACGAACAGCGCCGGAATGCTATCGCAAAACTGAAAGGAAAACCTGAAATTACACGGTTTAAAGGATTAGGTGAAATTTCACCTTCTGAATTCAGCGATTTCATCGGGAAAAATATCAGGTTGGATCCGGTAGTGATTGGAAAAGATACTCCGATTAGCGAATTGCTATCATTCTACATGGGAAAGAACACAATTGAGCGACAAAACTTTATCATTGAAAACCTTAAAGTAGAAAAGGAGCTTACTACAGAGGCCGTTTGAGATGGAAGAAGAGGAGAATGGACAAGACAATTCAGCGCAAGAACTCGATCATGTCATCAGGGTATCGGGTATGTATGAAGAGTGGTTTCTCGACTATGCTTCATATGTAATTCTGGAACGGGCCGTTCCAAACCTTTCTGATGGATTAAAGCCCGTGCAAAGGAGAATTCTGCATAGCATGTTCGAGATGGAGGATGGTCGCTTTAACAAGGTGGCGAACATAGTGGGGAACACAATGAAGTACCACCCGCACGGCGACGCCTCAATTGGTGATGCATTGATTCAACTCGGTCAGAGGGAGTTACTCATTGATACCCAGGGAAATTGGGGAAATATATTTACAGGGGATAGTGCTGCTGCCTCGAGATATATTGAAGCCAGACTAACCCCTTTTGCTAAAGAAGTTGCTTTCAATGCCAAAACAACCCGGTGGCAGAACTCCTACGACGGTAGGAACCAGGAACCGATAGCTCTTCCAATGAAATTCCCGTTGCTTTTAGCGCATGGGGTGGAAGGTATTGCTGTTGGCCTCGCCTGTAAGATACTTCCACATAATTTCAATGAACTCATTGATGCCTCAATTCAAATTTTAAAGGGGCGTTCTTTCAAGATCATTCCTGACTTTCAAACAGGTGGAATGGCCGATGTGTCGAACTACCAGGATGGGCTACGAGGTGGAAAAGTTAAAGTGCGTGCAAGGATTGAGGTACTCGATAAAAAAACATTGATAATCAGGGATATACCCTTTGGAACGACCACCACATCCCTTATTGATTCCATCTTAAAAGCAAATCAAAAAGGTAAAATCAAGATCAGAAAGATTGAGGACAATACCGCCGAAGAGGTCGAAATAATCTTGCACCTGCCCGGTGGTATTTCTCCCGACCGCACCATGGATGCACTATACGCATTCAGCGATTGTGAAGTCTCAATTTCACCAAACTCCTCGATTATCCGTGATGAAAAGCCCGCATTCTTAGGGGTAAGCGAGATTCTTAAATTCAATACTCAGTCCACAAAAGATCTGCTCCAAAAAGAGCTTGAGATCAGACTTGGAGAATTAGAGAACAAATGGCACATCTCGTCATTGGAGAAAATTTTCATAGAACAAAAGATTTACATCGAATTCGACGGAAAAACCTACGAAGAAGCTAAAAAACTGACCCTGAAACGTTTGCAGCCATTTATAAAGCACTTGCTGCGTCCCGTCACAGATGAAGATCTCGAGAAACTCATGGAGATTCGCATGCGCAGAATAACCAGGCATGATAGCGATAAAGCTGATGAACTGCTCCTAAAACTCGAAGAAGAAATTGAAGAGGTTAAACACGATCTGGCCCACCTTACAGATTATGCTATCGAGTATTTTAAAAACCTTAAAAAGAAATACGGAAAAGACCATCCCAGAAGAACTGAAATAAAATCCTTCGATACGATCAACGCAGCTCGTGTTGCTGTAGCCAATGTCAAGCTCTTTGCGAATTATCAGGAAGGGTTTATAGGCACGGGCCTGAAGCGAGGTGAAGGAGAATTTGTCGCGAATTGCTCGGATATTGACGATGTCATTGTCATTCTGAACAATGGCAAATTCAGAGTATCTAAAGTGGATGACAAAGTCTTTGTCGGTAAGGATATTCGATATATCGGAATTTGGAAAAAGGGGGATGAACGCACCACATATAACCTCATCTACCGCGATGGGGCTACCGGAATAGTCAGAGCGAAAAGATTTCAGGTGTCGAGCATTACAAGAGATAAAGAATACGATCTTACTAAAGGCTCTCCGAAAACTAAGGTGATGTATTTATCGGTGAACCCCAATGGCGAAGCTGAAACCGTTCAGGTTTTGCTCAGGAATACAGGAAAAGTCAGGAAATTAAAATTTGATTTTGATTTTAGTGACTTAAGTGTGAAAAGTCGTGGAGCCATTGGAAATATCCTAACAAAATACCCCGTCAACAAGATTACTCTTAAAGAAAAGGGGGTTTCAACTCTAGAAGCTCAGGAGATTTGGTTTGATGAGCACGTTCAAAGGCTGAATACCGAAGGCAGAGGAGAATTATTGGGGGCATTTAAGGGAGAGGATAGAATTCTGCAAATAACCCAATCCGGCCATTACAGACTGTTGAGCTATGATTTGATGAACAGGTTTGATGATGATTATCTGATCATTGAGAAATGGGATGAGGATAAACCAATAACGGCTGTATATTGGGAAGGAGACAAGCAGCAATTTAATATCAAGAGATTTTTACCCGAAGCTGTCAGTTCCAGGCAGCTTTTCATTAGTGATCATCCTGACAGTTATTTGGAATTAGCCTCAACGGACTGGAGACCCGTACTCAATATTTCTTTTGACAAACGATCGAATGACCGTGATGATGAGTCGATAATTGTGGATGAATTCATCGCTGTCAAAAGTGTTAAAGCTCTGGGCAACCGATTGACCAAGCACAAGGTTAAATCAATTGACATGAAGGATCCTTTGCCTTATGAAAAGAATCCGGCATCATCAAGTTCCGAAGCAGAGGAAAAAAAAGAGCCTTCAACCCCTAATGGAGAAGAAGGCCAAATTACCTTAGACTTGAGTTGATCAGATTACAATTCTGTCGCTGATATACTCCTTATTTTGGAGTTTAGTCTTGATTTTTTTGAAAGTTTCGATTGTATATTCTACATCTTCCAAAGTGTGCATGGCAGTGGGTATCAGACGCAACATAATGGTATCCTTCGGAACGACCGGATAAACCACAATAGAACAGAAAATTCCGAAATTCTCCCGAAGATCAACTACCAGGTTCGCCGCCATAGCTGCAGTTCCCTCCATGAAGACAGGAGTAACCGGTGAATTTGTGTTTCCAAGGTTAAACCCTTCTGCACGTAAGCCTTTTTGCAAAGCATTTACTATTTTCCACAAATTAGCCCGGTGCTCTGGTTCATTTTGGATCATATCCAGTCTTTTGATGGCACCTGCAACTATTGGGTTTGGTAACGATTTAGCAAATATCTGTGATCGTGCATTATAATTTAGGAACTCGATGATATCCTCATCTGCTGCAATAAAACCTCCGATCAAGGCAAATGATTTTGCGAAAGTCCCAAAATATACGTCGATACCATCCTGACAACCCTGCTCATAACCTGTGCCCCTTCCTTGTTCTCCCATCGTTCCGACACCATGCGCATCGTCCACAAATAACCTGAAGTTGTATTTCTCTTTGAGGGCAACAATCTCCTTTAAGTGCCCCTGATCGCCGGCCATACCGAATACACCTTCGGTAAGAACAAGGATTCCACCTTCAGTTTCCTCTGAAAGCTTGGTAGCTCTTTTAAGCATGAGTTCTAACTGCTCAATGTCGTTGTGTGGAAAAACGAATCGCTTACCCTGGTGCATACGCATTCCATCCATTATACAAGCATGGGATTCACTATCGTAAACCACTACGTCCTTTCGATCTACAAGGGCGTCTACTGCTGAAGCCATCCCCTGGTATCCATAATTTAGTAAGATCGCGGCTTCTTTTCCTGCAAACCGGGCAAGCTTTTCCTCCAACTCTTCATGAAGATTTGTATTGCCTGACATCATCCGGCTACCCATGGGGTGGCCCAGGCCAAACTCTTGTGATGCCCTCGCATCCACTTCACGAACATCTGGATGATTGGCTAATCCAAGATAATTGTTCAGACTCCAAACGAGAACTTCACGACCTCTGAAATACATCTTGTTGGAAATGTCGCCTTCCAGCTTAGGGAAGAAAAAGTATCCATGACCAACTTTTGAATATTGACCTAAAGGGCCGCGGTTCTGTTTAATTTTATCGAAAATATCTACCATATAGTTGTTTTCATTGAACTTACGCCAACATAGACCGGCAAAACTAAAACATATGCATCAACCCACAATTTAAACTAAGGCTTTGGGTTTTAACATTGTTTTAAACAAAAAGTAATGCACATTGTTTTCTTGGACTATTTTCGCCCGATGCATTTTTCGCGAATTGCACTTCTCGCTTTATTTGTTTTTTCTCTTGGCATATCCGGTTGCAATGGATACAATAAGCTTTTGAAATCCAGAGATTTAGAGCTTAAGTACGAGAAAGCACTGGAATATTATTATGCAGGTAAGTACTACAAGGCTTATCCGCTCATTGAAGAGCTCGCTGCCATTTACAGGGGGCAAAAACGGTCTGAAAAGCTGTTCTACCTCTATGCCTATTGCGACTACTATCTGGAGGACTATCTACTTGCCGCTTATCGGTTCGATGAGTTTACCAAAACATTTCCTACAAGCAAGTATACCGAGGAGTGCGCTTTTATGGAAGCAATGTGTCAGTACAAAATGAGTCCGATATATGAGCTGGATCAAACGCATTCATATCAGGCCATGTCATCCCTCCAGCTTTTTGTAGATCGCTATCCTCAAAGCCCACGGTTGGATTCAGCAAATATGCTCGTTCGCGAGTTAGAATTGAAAATTGAGAGAAAAAACTATGAAGGAGCAAACCAGTATATGCGAATGATGGATTACCGCGCTGCGGTCATAGCATATGAAAATTTACTGGAAGCCTTTCCTGACACAAAGCTCCGTGAAGAGGTTATGTTTAAGATGTTCAAGAGCAAATACCTTCTGTCACAGAAAAGTGTCGAAGAAAAAAAACTGGAGCGTATTGATGACGCAATGAAAGCATATGTTACTTTTGTCGACCAATTTCCAGGAAGCCTTTTCGTGAAAGAAGCAGAAACGTACTACATCGCTTTAGATAAGGCCAGAAAGGATTACATAGTTGAGAATGACGAATTTTAAGAAAACCGAGGCTCCAGTTACTACCATAACGCGAAACCCTAACGATCTTGCCAGTGTTACTGGGAATATCTACAAGGGGCTGGCAATCATCGCTAAGAGATCAAATCAGATTAGCTCTTCCATTAAAGAAGAACTTGACGAAAAACTTCAGGAATTTGCAACGAGTTCTGACAATCTTGAGGAGATATTCGAGAATAGAGAGCAAATTGAGATTTCTAAATTCTACGAAAAGCTTCCAAAACCGCCAGCAATTGCCATCAGTGAATTCCTCGAAGGAAAGATTTATCACAGAAATCCAGCCGAAGATCAGGAGTAATACTTTTCGGAATTAGATTTGCCCATTATGAAGGGCAAAAAGATCATTTTAGGTGTAACGGGCAGTATAGCTGCATACAAATCAGCCTTGTTGGTTCGAGAGTTTGTACGACGAGGTGCTGCAGTAAAGGTTATTATGACCCCGTTCGCTGCTAAATTCATAGCACCATTAACATTAGCGACTCTTTCAAAGAACCCCGTTCACATTCATTATTTAGAGAACGAGAAAACTGGTGTATGGACTAACCACGTAGAGTTAGGCAAATGGGCAGACTTAATCCTGATAGCTCCGGCAACAGCAAACACCCTAGCTAAAATGGCCCAGGGGCACTGCGATAACCTCCTTTTAGCAACATGGTTATCGGCTACCTGTCCGGTTTGGGTGGCCCCCGCAATGGACCTTGATATGTTTGCGCATCCTACTACTCAGGAGAATATTACAAAACTTCGAAATCTGCAGGTACATGTGTTAGATTCACCTGCAGGTGAACTTGCAAGCGGATTAAGCGGAGAAGGACGTATGGAAGAGCCCGAGAACATCAGTTCAGAAGTAGAACAGTTCTTTGAAAATTCAGTGGTACTGAGTAATAAAAAATGGCTGATCACCGCAGGTCCGACCTATGAGCATATTGATCCGGTGCGCTACATAGGGAATCACTCTTCGGGCAAAATGGGAATAGCGCTGACACAGGCCTCCCTGGATCATGGTGCTGAAGTTACTTTAATTGCAGGTCCCGGAGTCCCGGTCTTAAAGCATGACCGTCTTCATCGGGTTGATGTCACATCAGCACGAGAAATGTACGATGCAGTATTGCAGCAATGGGAGGGAACAGATGTTGGAGTTTTTGCCGCTGCGGTATCAGACTATCGCCCAAAACATCGAGCCTCTGAAAAGATCAAGAAAACCAATGCTGAATTAAATCTTGAACTTGAGAAAACTGATGATATTTTGGCTGAATTGGGCTCGAGAAAAGGTAAGAATCAAAAGCTCATAGGCTTTGCTCTTGAAACTGAAAATGAGCTCGAAAATGCTCGTAAAAAGCTGAAAGCTAAAAACCTGGATTTAATTCTCCTGAACAGTTTAAGGGACAAAGGAGCAGGATTTGGAGTGGACACCAATAAAGTGACCTTCGTTTTACCACAAAATAAAGTCGTAAAAACTCAGTTAGACACCAAGCCCAATCTTGCAAAAAAAATAGTTGGATATATTGCTGAAAACCTATGAAGTGGATTCTTTTATTGACCCTGCTAACCATTTTTCAAATCGGTGTAAATCAAGAGCTTAACTGTAATCTCACTATAAATACCACTCAGGTTACAGGAGGGTCTACACAACTGCCTGTTGTGAACTATCTCGACGAAAAGGTTCGGTCGTTCATCAATGACAGACGCTGGACGAATGACAATATTAAACCCAATGAGCGCATAGATTTTTCTATGTTAATCAACATAACACAGTCTTTGGGTGGGGATCGCTACAGAGCCGAAATGCAAATCAATTCAGTCCGGCCGGTGTACAACTCAAACTACAACACTTCAGTACTGAATTTTAAGGATAACAACTTTGAGTTTACTTTTTCTCAAATGGACGTTCTGGATTTTTCGATACAGTCTTCAAATCAGAATAATCTTACCGCACTTTTGGCCTATTACATTTATATGGTATTGGGTTATGATTATGACACATTTGCTCCCAATGGAGGAGACAAGTTTTTTGATATTGCAAAGTTGATTGTTGAACAGAACCAGAGTTCATCGTTTCCAGGATGGAGCGCATCGGAGAGCAGTGCAAACAATAATCGATTCTGGATCGTGGAAAATTTGCGGCAGCCAAGATTTAAGAATCTGAGATCAATGGCGTACATGTATCACAGGCAAGGATTGGATATGATGCATTCGAATCCTGCAGAAGCGAGAAAAAAAATGGCTGAAGCCATTGAATTGCTCAAACCTGTATATGAAGATTCTCCGAACAATATTAATGTGCAGATTTTCTTCAATGCTAAATCAACTGAAATTATAGGTGCCTTTAAAGAGGCCGATGCGGCAGAAAAACGGGAAATTATAACCGTCTTAGATCGAATTTATCCTGCAAATACAACACGTTGGGCCAGCATAAACCAACGATAGATTTCTTTTAAGAAGAATCAAAAAGAAGCGTTCAAAATACTTCCTTTGCGTCGGTGTTACTCGAAATTTACATCCGGAACTATGCCCTCATTAAAGAACTGCGTTGGTCTTTGGCTAGTGGTTTTACCGTAATTACAGGTGAAACGGGTGCTGGAAAATCCCTACTGCTAGAATCTCTTGCTCTTTTAACAGGTAATAGAGCTGCTCAGGATAAACCAGGAGACCCAAATTCTAAATCAATTGTTGAAGGAATCTTTGCACTGGATAAGGAAGATACTGGCGGTTTTTTTCAAGAGAACGATTTAGATTTCAATGAAGAGACTATCATTCGAAGAGAAATTATACCCGGAGGGCGCTCCAGGGCATTTATTAATGACACACCAGTGAATTTGAGTATTCTTAAAACACTCGGGGACAACCTCGTGGATATTCACTCTCAGCATGACGTCCAAAGAATAGTGCAACCTGAGCATCAGTTACGCATGCTCGATATGTTCAGCAACATAAGAACTGATGTGCGACGGCATGAAAAAGCATATCTTGAATTAAAGAAGAAAGAGAAAGAACTCCTCGATTTACAGGAAGAACAAAGAAGATCGCAATCCGATCTGGATTACTGGCAATTCCAATTAGAAGAACTGATCTCAGCTCAATTAGATGTAGTCGATTTTGAATCATTGAAAGCCTCGGTTAATCGCGCTGAAAACACGGAGCTCATCCATTCAGAAGTGGGCTCAATACTGCACAATATTCAAAAAGAAGACGATGGTATACTGGATTTGCTGCGAGAAGGAAAGGACCGTATAAATAAGTTAAAAAGTATCGCCCCGGAGTTTCAATCATTAAGCGATAGACTTGATAGCCTAAATATAGAATTGGAGGATCTTACTCATGAATTAAACCTCTTATTGCAGATTGACGATCAAAATTCAGGTGAAATAGAGGGAAACAAAGAAAGCCTGGATGAGCTGAATCGATTGATGTATAAGCATTCCGTTCAGTCTTTAGACGAATTGAAGGAGTTAAAGAACAGCCTAGAGTATAAGGTAGCTAATGTTGAAAGTGGTATTGAGAAGATGGAGCACCTTAAGAACCAAATCAATATTGCGAGAAAAGACATCGATACACTTACCAGAAAACTGACGAAAGAAAGACAAAAGGGCGCTATACAACTTCAAAAACAGCTCATGAGTGACTTTCAGTTTCTCAATTTGGAAAACGCATTGATCGAATTGGATTTAAGGCCAAAGGAGCTGAGTGGATCTGGAGCAGACCGCCTTGACATTAAATTTACAGCTAACCCAGGTCGAAAAGCCGAATCTCTGAGCAAAGTCGCCTCAGGTGGAGAACGATCAAGATTGATGCTAACCTTGAAAAAAGCCTTCTCAGAAAAAGGCAAAATTCCCACAATGGTTTTAGATGAGATCGATACTGGAATTTCCGGAGAAACTGCACTTAAGGTCGGAGAGTTTTTGCAGAAAATGTCCTCGAGAGTACAAATCGTGGCCGTAACACACCTTGCTCAGGTTGCAGGACGCGCAGATCATCATTATTATATCCTGAAGAGATCGGAGAAAGGACAAACCATTTCACAACTCAAGCATCTCAAAGCAGAAGAAAAGACTACCGAAATAGCACGATTAATCGGTGGAGATGAGATAACGACATCAGCAAAAGAGCAGGCCCTATGGTTGCAAGGCAAGATGAGTTAGAACTGAATAGCTTCAATCTTTTCAACAGCCTCGTCAATCATTTTGTCTGAGATATCAAGGTGGGTTACAAAACGAATTGTGTTCTGAGATAATGAAAGAGCTTTGATTCCCAAAGAATCTAGTTCGGTCAGAACACGGCGTGCACCGATTTCACCTGCAATGGAGAAGATGAGTATGTTGGTTTGGGGCTCTGGAACATGAGCAGTCCAAACACAGTTTCTTAATGCATCGGCAAGTTTACGGATGTTGATATGATCCTTAGTTAGCCTATCGATATGATGATCAAGAGCATAAATCCCGGCTGCAGCCAAATACCCGGCTTGTCGCATGGCACCCCCAAAAACTTTGCGAATTCTTTTCGCTTTCCACATGTCCTGACTATTGCCCACCAGCACCGATCCCACCGGAGCTCCCAGTCCTTTGGACAAACAAATAGAGACGGTATCAAATTGATTTCCTACGGCAATAGGGTCATCTTTGGTTTCTGCCAGAGCATTAAAAATCCGGGCACCATCTAAATGGATTTTATATCCATTTTCACGACAAAAGGTACTGATCTCCACAACATCGTTTTCCTGCCAAATTGTACCACCGGCCTTGTTGCATGTGTTTTCAAGAGAAACCAGCTTTGAGTAAGCCTTGTGCTGGTCTTCAGAATCGTTTAAATGGTATTTCAGATCATCCAGTGAAAACTGACCGTCTTCACGATCTATTAATGCTACTGAAGCCCCGGAATTAAAAGCAATCCCGCCTCCTTCGTACTGATAGATGTGCGACAACCTGTTACAGACAACTTCATCACCGGGTTGGGTATGAACTTTAATTGCAATCTGATTGGACATGGTTCCAGAGGGAACAAAGAGTCCTCGGTCCTTTCCAAATAGCCCCGCGAGTTTATGCTCAAGAGCTTTGATAGTAGGGTCTTCATCAAACACATCATCGCCCACCCTGGCCTGAAACATCGCCTCTAACATTTCCGGAGTAGGGATGGTAAAGGTATCGCTTCTTAGATCTATGATCATAAAAAGAAAAAGCCCAAACTTAAGAGTTTGAGCTTGAATCTTATAGTACAAAAAGCACTATGCGTGCATGATATCTTTCTTTTGTGCCAGAAGATCTTCACTTTCAGGATTTTCTTCATCTACGTGAATGCAGTCTACGGGGCAAACCGCAGCGCATTGTGGTTCTTCATGAAATCCGTGGCATTCAGTACACTTATCGGGAACGATGTAGTAGAATTCATCGGAAAGCGCTTCGTGTTTCTCATCGGCATCTACTTCTCTTCCGTCCCAAAGTTTTACCATTCCGGTAAGGTTGGTCCCATCCGCATAGCTCCATTCTTCATCGGGCTCATATATGGCGTGATTCGGGCATTCTGATAAACAAGCATCGCAATTGATGCAATCGTCATTTATAACTAACATGATTAATAAATTTTCAAATTATAAATGCAAAATTAATGTATGAGATAATGAATGGTTTTATTGAAGCCTAATTTGGAATCTTTCTATTTAGTTGATCAATCTATCGTGGATAAACAAGATGGCTTAATGATATTACTCATGTTTTTCCGAATATCACCCGCTTAAATTCGTCACAAATTCGCGTTTTAATTCAATACATGGAAAGTTCTGAAGTACAACCAAAAGATGTTGTTTCCCTCGAAAAAGTAGTTATAAAATTTGCCGGAGATTCCGGTGATGGGATGCAATTCACTGGTGCTCAATTTACTGGTACATCGGCCATTTTAGGGAATGATATCGCTACATTTCCAGATTATCCGGCAGAAATTCGTGCACCTCAGGGCACAGTGGCAGGTGTTTCCGGATTTCAGGTTCATATCGGTCATGCTCATGTGCATACTCCGGGGGATAGTGCCGACTTGTTGGTGGCTATGAATGCTGCCGCACTCAAGGCCAATCTGAAATTTCTTCCTAAGGGTCGCACCGTAATTGTTGATACGGATAATTTTAAGAGAAAAGACTGGGAAAAGGCAGGCTTTGAGAACGACCCGCTGGAATCCGACCTGGTTAAAGATTATCATGTTGTTCATGCTCCAATAACTTCACTCACGAGGAAGGCACTCGAAGGAATAGGACTCGACAACAAGAGCATTACCCGTTCAAAGAACATGTTCGCACTGGGGATGGTGTATTGGTTGTTCAGCAGGCCCCTCGACTACACCGAACGTTACCTTGAGGGCAAGTTTGGTAAAGTGGAAAAAGTACTTGAAGCCAACATTAAAGCACTCAAAGCGGGATATTTTTTCGCTGAAACTATAGAGGCATTGCCTTCTGCCTATTCTGTCCTACCGGCAGATATGGAGAAGGGGACATACAAAAACCTCATGGGTAACGAAGCCACAGCATGGGGATTTTTTGCAGCTGCAGAAAAAGCCGGTTTGGAGCTGTTTCTCGGTTCTTACCCTATTACCCCGGCCTCTGAAATATTGCATGAAATTGCAAAATACAAACACTTTGGTGCTAAGGCTTTTCAGGCTGAAGATGAAATTGCAGGGATCGTGAGTGCAATTGGAGCATCGTTTGCAGGAGATTTGGCTGTAACCACAACCTCGGGTCCCGGTCTGGCTCTTAAAAGTGAGGCGATTGGTTTAGCGGTGATTACAGAACTTCCTCTGGTGATTGTCAATGTACAGCGAGGAGGGCCTTCCACCGGTTTGCCAACCAAAACAGAACAGTCTGATCTGCTTCAGGCTCTTTACGGTCGTAACGGTGAAAGTCCGGTTGCCGTGATAGCTGCGCGCTCCCCGGCCGATTGTTTCCATATGGCATTTGAGGCTTCTAAGTTGGCATTGGAACACGTTACACCCGTAATCTTACTTACTGATGGTTATGTTGCCAATGGGTCTCAGCCCTGGAAAATACAGCGTGTAGCGGATCTGCCGGAAATTACACCGAGAAGAGTAAAAACTCCTGCCGACAAGTGGGAACCCTACCTGCGTGATGAAAATTCATTGGCGCGAGAATGGGCTGTACCAGGGATGAAAGGTTATGAGCATAGAATTGGTGGGCTCGAGAAGGATGCTCTTACCGGTGATGTTTCTTACGATCCCGAAAATCATGAAGAAATGATCAAAACCCGAGAGGAGAAAATTGCCAGAATGGTGCACTCAATTCCAGAACTGAAGGTAGATGGAGATGAAAAGGGTGAACTCCTAGTCGTGGGCTGGGGCGGTACCTATGGTAGTTTGCTTACCGCACAAAACCAATGTTTCGACAGTGAAAGAAGAGTATCTCTGGCGCATTTTCAGTATTTAAACCCACTGCCAAAGAATACCGAAGAAGTATTTAGCCGGTTTAAAAAGATTGTGGTTTGTGAATTGAATAATGGACAATTGGCCAAATATTTAAAAACCAGGTTTCCACAATTCGAATACCTGCAATACAACAAAATTCAGGGACTGCCATTTACAGTGCAGGAGTTAACAGATCGATTTAAAGAAATCCTTTCAGAAAACTAAATCATGACACAGAATCCAACAGTAAAATACAACGCAAAAGACTTTTCCAGCGATCAGGAAGTAAGATGGTGTCCGGGATGCGGAGACTATGCAATTCTAAAGTCGGTTCAAAGAGCTCTTCCGGAGCTTGGGGTAAGCAGAGAGGATCTAGTCTTTGTTTCAGGAATTGGGTGTTCTTCCCGATTTCCTTATTACATGGAAACCTATGGATTTCATGGAATTCATGGACGTGCTCCCGCTCTGGCGACGGGCATTAAACTGGCCAACCCGAATTTGAGCGTTTGGCAAATCACTGGTGACGGTGATGCATTGGCTATCGGTGGAAATCATTTTATTCATGCAGTGCGCAGAAACGTCGACATCAATATACTGCTCTTCAATAACCGTATTTACGGCTTGACTAAAGGTCAGTATTCTCCCACGACAGACCTTGGTTTCAAAACCAAATCTTCGCCACAGGGGGTGATTGACAACCCCTTCAATCCTGGTGAGCTAGTATTGGGATCTGCCGGTCGATTTTTCGCTCGCATTGAAGATGTCAACCCTAAAGGGATGACAGAGGTTTTAATCGAAGCCGCCAAACATCCGGGAACTTCTGTGGTCGAGATTATGCAGAATTGTGTAATATTCAACCATCATGTTTATGCAAACTATACCGATAAAGAGGTAAGGGCGGACCACATCCTGCATGTGGAACATGGAAAACCCATGATCTTTGGTAAGGAAAATAACAAAGGGTTGATTCTCAATGGATTCAAGTTAGAATCAGCAACCATTGGTGAAAATGGCGTCTCAGAAGAGGATATTTTGGTCCATGATGCGCATGAAGAGGACAGTACATTGCACATGATGTTGATAAGGCTGAAAATGCCGATTGTAACCGGTGTTATCCGAGCTGTCAAGGAAGACACGTATGAAATGCGTCTGAAAAAGCAGGTCGAGGAAGTTTGCGAAACAAGCAAATTCCAGTCTGTAGACGATTTATTTCTGAGCGGTGAGACCTGGGAGATCAGCTAACCACATTATGTCGATAGACGAAATCAATGAGTTGATTCGGGCCGAATCCGCTGTCATGCTCTATTTCAAAAATGATTCTTGCGGACCATGTCAGGTTCTCAGACCAAAAATTGAGATGCTTGTGCAAGGGTCATTTCCAAAAATGAAGTTCGTAACCCTTGATCCTGTTAAGAATCCACTGCTATCCTCGGAATTCATGGTTTTTGCGCACCCGACGATTTTGGTCTTTTTTGAAGGGAAGGAGTTCTTAAGAAGAAGCAAGTACGTTTCGGTTGAGGAATTAAGTGATGAAATTAGTCGGATTTATTTGATCGTATTTCAATCATTTTTAAAAAGATCACTAAATAATTTCAACTTTATCGTCAAATTGCCAACCATTTCATAGTTCATAGTTGTCTAATGAATTGAAACCGGTTTTTTCAATATGAATAACTATAAAACTTTTTAATTATGAAAACTTATATTCTATTATTTCTGATGACTTTGGTTGGATTTACAAATTCTGGATTCGGCCAATGTAATTTGACTGCTGGATTCACTGGAGACCCTGCAGTTACTTTTAATGCTAACTCTAGTGCAGATGATCCTTCTTATACATGGGATTTCGGAGATGGAAGCACTCTTGGGTTTGGTGCCGCACCGATCCATACTTACTTGGCTAACGGATCTTATACGGTTACCGTTTATCTTACTGATTCCGTTCCGCCGTCGACCTGTTTTGCAAGCACAACTTTAGCGGTTGTTATAACCAACGCCGTTGGTGCGACATGTGATGCGGAGTTTACAATCTCAGATAGTGGTGGTGTGTATTACTTTTCAGCCCTCAACCCAATAGCAGGGGCTACATATTCATGGGATTTTGGTGATGGTAATTCTAGTAGTGGCGAATTCACCAACCATGTATACTCCCCTGGGACTTATCTCATATGTATGACTATAACTGCTGGAACTTGTACTGACACTTACTGTGATTCCATTATTGTAGGCGGAAGCTCTGGCTGCAGTGCAACATATTCCATGGTGGATAATGACCCGGTTGTTAGTTTTTCTCCTATCGACCCGTATTCACCGATGCTGTTTTATCTATGGGATTTCGGAGATGGAAATTCATCGAGTAATTATGCGCCAACCCATACCTATTCCAGCAATGGATTGTACAATGCTACGCTTACCGTTTGGGATTCTATGGGCTGTTCTGATACCCAAACCCAGCAAGTTTCCATTTCATTAGCTGGAGGCTCAGTATGTGATGCAGAGTTTACAGTCTCAGATAGTGGTGGTGTGTATTTCTTTTCGGCCCTCAACCCAATAGCAGGGGCTACATATTCATGGGATTTTGGTGATGGTAATACCAGCCTTCTGCAAAACCCCACCCATACTTATTCAAATCCGGGAGCTTATGTTGCATGTCTTACATTATCGGCGGCTTCGGGTTGCAGTGATACTAAATGTGATTCGATTGTCATAAACAATACTCCTATACAAAATGGCAACATTTTTGGTCAGGTAATGTTAAGTTCAGCTTTTGCCGATTTTGGGGTGGTGTTCCTTATAGAATATGATTCAGCGGCCGGTACTCTATCAGCACTGGATACAGTAAGCATTGATTCAAATGGATATTATGGGTTCACAAACGTGCCTTATGGGGATTATTTGATCAAGGCGGCATTGAGTCCTGCTTCAAATGACTATTGGAACTACAGCCCGACTTATTTTGGAGATGAGTTGTTATGGTCCGATGCGTCAGTAGTTACCTTGAATAGCGCGACCTATAATGCCAGTATCAACATGCAGAATATTGCAAATCCTGGAGGCCCAGGTTTTGTTTCTGGAAGTGTTTTACAGGGTGCCAATAAAACATATGGTGTAGGAGATCCTATTTCTGACATTTTAATTCTGCTTTACGATCAAAATAATGACTTAGTATCATACAGATATAGTGATAATGCAGGAGCCTTTATCTTGGATAATCTGGATTATGGTACCTACACAGTTTATCCTGATGTACCTGGGTTGACAACTATTGCATATACCTTAGTTCTAAGTGCATCTTCATCTTCTGCAGGTGTTAGTGTTTATGTAAATTCAACTTATGTTGAGGTGCAATCAATGGTAACAGGAATTGATACCCCAGACGCGACCAGAATTGAAGCATTTCCAAATCCAGTTTCAGATAGGTTGGTGATTTCTCTGGAATTGGATAGAGCACCTAATGGTTCTATAATGATACACGATATGGGTGGTAGAATAGTCTATCAGTATCAGGGAGCCCTTCAAGGCAATCAAGAGGTAGACTTCAGTGAATTCTCTCCTGGAATATATCTAGTTAAGATCCAAACTGGAGACACTCAAGAAGTAATTAAAATTGTAAAATAGCATAGATATGGCAAACAGACAGAATGCCTCTTCCAAGAGGCATTCTGTTTTAAATTTAATTGAGTGCCAAGCAAGGAACTGATAAGGGGATGTTTAAAGAAGGATGAGCGGTCGTACTATGAATTGTATAAAGAGTGTTACGGAGTCTTAATGAGTGTATGTATGCGTTATTTCAGGAACAAAGAGGAGGCCATGCCAGTTTTAAGTGAAACATTCTATACCATTACTCGAAATCTGGATAAATATAAGGAAGAGGTTCCATGGAATAATTGGATTAGAAGAATAGCAATCAATACTATAATTAACGATTACAGAAGAAACAAAAAAACAAAGGAATACTTAGTACCCAGCGATTTTTCTGAAGGAGGTACACCGAGCAATAACTATGCGATAAATGAAATAGAAGACAAAATAAATGCGGACCAAATCAGAAATTTTGTACGGATGCTCCCCGATGATCAATTACAAGTGTTTAGCTTGTACGCCTTAGATGGATACAAGCACCGGGAAATAAGTAAGATGATGAAAATACCAGTTGGAACATCGAAATGGTTACTGTCTCAAGCCCGACATAAATTAAAAGAGATGATATCAAAATATTTAGAGCGTAAAGTAATAGGAAGTGAATAATGATCATGATCATATAGACGAACTAGCGCAGAACTCATTTTCTGAAGAGTCTTTTGAGATGAGTGAGAAGGATTGGGCATTTACCCGTGACTTCATTAAGAGTAGGGAAGGATCCAATCGATTTTCCATTCCAAGGTATGGATTAGGTACTTTGGCTATATTTATTCTTGGAGTAATTGGATTTTTCATGATTACAGGTACCGAAAATCAGGATCAATCTAGCATTCAGTCAACTTCTTCAAACGAAATGAGTAAGCAGGACTCTGATCCTGATAGCTTTGGAAGCTCAGCACAGACAGCAATATATAAGCAAACGCCACAAACTGTTAATAAACAGGGCACGGCGGACAAGAATAAAATCTCAGCAAGTTCCTTGAATATTAGTTCTTCATCTAATCATGAGAATGATCAAACAATACAATATAAGACCGAGCAAAGAGAGAATCTGCTCAATGGAACGAATACCGCTGATTCATTTATTCATGATATAAGCGCCAAGTCCTTGGATAACGGCAAAACAGATGATCACATTTCGAATGCTGTGTTAATAACGAGCCGTGCTGTAGCTTCAAATTCAACTGGAAATTCAAAAGTTGTTCCGTCTGCTGAATATCAAAAGAGTTCCACAGATGTATCAACAAAGGGAAAGCAAATATCTGTTAATGAGAACTTTGCAGAAGATCTAAAATCGCATGATCTGAATATCAATAGTAAAAATTACAATAGAAGTACTTTTATCAATTCGTCGAGAGGTGAGATGGGTTTGCCTATCATCCTTCCGCCGAAAGGTTTTTCCGAAAATCATACGGAGGATGAACTGAAGATTATTATTGCTCCGAGTGAATCTGTAAAGCTAAAAAGCCAAAGACCAATTACCATCAAACTTGGAGTAGGATATATGACCTATATCGAAGAATATCAGGAAGAGCAGCCAGATTTGAAAAGAATAGAATCTGCCGCCGAACTCAATGTGGATTTGGAATTGGAAGTGCAGGTGTATAAACAATTCGGAATTCAAACAGGACTTTCTATTAACCAGGTTCAATTACAAAATCTATATAGCTGGACATCTCAGGGAATAGATGAGTATTGGAAATATGATACCACCACAGTTTTTATTTTAGATAGTACTTGGTGGTTGGGTGATTGGTGGTTCTATGATCCTTACCCTGAAGACATAATTGATTCTACAATTGCAGAAAGAGTTTTTAATATTGATAATTCGGAAAGAACAAAGTCCAGATTAACCTATCTCGAAGTACCACTTCAAGTAACGTTTAGTCATTATTTCGGGCGGTGGAAAATTCAAGGTGCAACAGGATTATCTGCAGGTTTTCTCATAGGCAGCAGTGGAAACGGATTTAGTAACGAAAGCAAACAGGTAGAAGCACTTCAAAGCACAAATGTAAATGCAGTGACGTTTCATTATTTGCTTAATGCTGAGGTAGGTTATTTTGTTTCCCCCAGATGGTATGTGTTTGCACGACCCCAGACCAAGGTTATTCTCAATAGCTCATATACCGCAGATTATACGGCGAAAAGAAGACCGATTCTTATAGGAGGATCTTTTGGAGTGGCCTTCGATCTTTAAATAAGGGTAATTTCAGGTGATAAAAGTCACATTTTGTGCTTCTTATCCTCAGAATTTGCTTGTACATTTTATGCTTTTTTTAAGCTGTAATAATCAAAGTCATGAACAAACACATTGTAATATTCGAAGCTGAAGGAGGCTCCGACAAATGGATTTTTGGTCACCGGAAAGATACCATGCCCATCGTTGAAGCCATCAATGCCAAAGGCTGGGAGGCGGAGGTTGTCTTTTTCCGGGATGAATGGCGAGATGTCATTCACGATTATGTCTACGGCAGGTTTGACGGTTACATCAGCCGGGTAAATCCTGGCACTCTGGCGAATGGCGAAGACATGTTTTTTGACTTTTTAAGGAGTTTATCAGAATTAGGAATGATTGGAATGTCCCACCCGGATGCCATGATAGGTTTTGGAGCTAAGGATATGCTCGTCAAACTGGCCGATACTCCATTAGTTCCGGACGATACCTTTGCTTATTACAAGGTCAGTCAGTTTGAGGAGATGTTTCCGGTAAGCCTTTCACATGGAGAACGAGTTCTTAAGCAAAACAGGGGGTCAACGGGTTCCGGAATCTGGCACGTTGAAGTCATTGATGAGGAAGTTAAAGTTATTCCTGGCGAACGATTGCCGTTGTCGACGAAAGTCAAATGTACCGAAGCAGTGGACAATCATGTGGAATATCATGCTCTCGGTGAGTTTATGATCTTTTGTGAGAAGTACATTATTGGAGATCAGGGGATGATTGTAGACATGAGGTATCTTCCTCGAATCAAAGAGGGTGAGATTCGAATTCTTATGGTGGGTTCATCCCCAATATTTGTCGTGCATAAGAAACCGGCCGAAGGGGTGGACTCTTTTTCCGCAACGTTGTTTTCAGGTGCAAAATACCGATACGATGACCCTGAAGACTGGAGCGATTTGGTGACTATGTTCCTCGATAACCTGCCAATGATTACCAAGAAACTAGGAGGGTTTGATATCCCACTGATTTGGACCGCAGATTTTATGCTCGATTGGGATGAAAATGGTAATGACAGGTATATCCTCGGCGAGTTCAATAACTCTTGTGTTGGTTTCACCAGTCACCTGGATAGGGGAATTCAGGAAAAAATAGCTGATGAGGCCATTCGACTTATTACCGAAAAACTCAGTTAATCATTTTCAATCATGACAAAAAAAGGAGGGAACAAGCCCTCCTTTTTTTTTGTAGTTTGGGTTTCTTAATTACCGAATTACCACTCTTTTCACCTCATCGCGGGATCCTGATTTCAGGTGTACGAGGTACATTCCGGCGGCCCAGTTTTGAGTATTGATTCTGGTGATTCGGTCGGTGACATTCACGGTTTCATGAACAACCCCTTTGAGGTCCAATACTTCGATTCGGGTATCCGGCTCCATACTGCCAATGATTTCCACCATCAGTTCATCGTTAGTATAGATGGGTTTCCAGCCAAAGTTCTTGTTAATCGAGCTATTCGACAGGACATTTCCTTTTCGGAATATCAGTGCATATCCATCATTGATTCCTTTGTTGAGATCGAGATCAATCTCAGAATCATCGATGAAGATTTCAGCCAGCTGACTTGGGATTTTCAAGTATACCTCAATACCATCCATAGCTTCATTTCTAATGAAAGACAGGATAGCCTTTCCACCATCTTTGGAGAATACATGCAAGGGAATAAAGCGTTCATCACCTTCTACCAAGAAGGGTTGTGCCTGAATGGCCATGGGAGTGCTTTCCAGCATAGATCCAATAGAAAGAATACCGTTGGCATTGAGTACGGGTGCATCGTATTTTTCGTCTTTTTGGAAGGTGGCATCACTAGCGAATCCAATGAGCGTTTGACGTTGCAATCCTTCCTGATTATTTAGGTTAATCCAAAGTCTGGGATTATCATCGGGCTGGGTTTTGTAGAATTTATCGTTTTCACCAGTAATCCTCATATCGTTGGAGAAGGTGACGTTGCCACTGGCACTGGCCTCTATGAAAAAGCCTTGTGCGGTGGCTATTCCTACCGGGGCTGTGGGATATTTCCCGTTTCCGTTTTCGCCACCTACAAAACCAAACTGGTTTACGGTAGCATAATCGTCATATTCATCATAGTCCGAGCCGCCTGATCCGTCATCATCCCACAGATAAATGGAATTTGTTTTTAGGATGGCAGCATTGGCATCGAGCCATTCGGTAATTCCCAGAGCGGAAGGGTAGGGGTTGCCAAGCAGGTTCCAGTCGTCTCCCGTATATGGTGATGTTGAAACCGTCTCAAAAACTGGTTTTACGATGGGGCCATTGTTGATCTTTCCACTAAAAACTATCAGCGGGGTTCCCACCTGACCGGGAATGAAATATCCTCTCGCCGGATCCATGAGGTTATCTTCCGGATCGTCAAACATGAGGAATCTGTTGCTAAAAGTGATATTACCTCCACCGCAATCGAACACGGTATTCGGAACGTAATCATATTTCCATCGCTGTGATGAAGCATTCCAGACCATAGTGCGACAGGGATTGGCCCCATCGAATACTCCTCCTGGTCCCATGAGTGGTGCAGCTTGTAAAGGTGAGGACCAAATCTGGAATTGGGTGTTATCCCGAATATCATCGCGTTCAATATGGTAGATACCTGCACCCGCATTATTGTCGGCCACACTTTCCTGAACAATGCTGCCCGAGCTTTTGACGGTTACTGTACCTTCATTGTTGATGGCATCCACTACAGATATCGAAATGCCTGAGGGAACCGTAATGTCTTGTCCTGCCTCTATCGTCATGTAGTCTACTCGAGCATCTCCTGGAAGGATAGCACCGGGCCCTTGCACCACGAAACCTTTGTTGCCATCCGCAATACCTGGAGCATCGTCAATACCAGAGCCGAAAGCATATTTAGATCCAGTCCACAGGATGGGACAGCCGGGTAGATCATTGACAAAAACAGTGCTCTTTTCCACGAGCTCAACTTCGCAGCCTGTAGCGTCAAAATAGGAAAGAACATTATAATCCCCTGTTGCGGTTGGAGTGAGAAGGACAAAATCAATAGCTCCACCGGTACCGGCTTTCGGAGCACCCACCGGAGAATCATCGCTGTCTAATTGAAGTTGATACGTTACCCCAACTACTGAAGCGCTTACCGTAATGGTGGCATCCTGTCCTAAGCAAACCGCGGGATCGGATACATCCAAACTGCTATCCGGAAGGGGATTGATGTACATATGTACCGAAGCGCGGCTCGTGCAGCCATTTCCATCGGTAATCACCACTCTTACAGTATCGCCATCCGCAATATTGGAAACCAATGGATTTTGGTCTGTATTATTGGGATCAAAGCTAACAGCACCATTCGTTGATGTCCAGGTCCAAGCGGTGGCATCGCCACCCTCTTCGTTAAATTGAATATCACCGGCACATTGAGCATCAAATAAATCATTTTTATACCAGGCGATTTTATCATCTGTGAAGGACGCACTTAAGACATCCATATCGCCATCGCCATCGATATCAGTAGCATAAACAGAAATAGCTCCCAAAGCAGCAGTAGAAATTACCTGCTGGGCTCCAAAGGTTCCATCTCCATCGGTATTTTCATACCAGGCGATTTTATTGTCTGCGTAGGAGGCACTTAAGACATCCATATCGCCATCGCCATCGAGATCAGTAGCATAAACAGAACGAGTACTCAAAGCAGCAGTAGAAATTACCTGCTGGGCTCCAAAGGTTCCATCTCCATCGGTATTTTCATACCAGGCGATCTTATGATCATCGTTAGAAGCGCTTAACACATCCATATCGCCATCTCCATCCATATCGGTGGCATATACAGAACTTGCATTCATTGCCACGGAAGAAATAACATTTTGCGCACCAAAGGTTCCTGCTCCATCGGTATTTTCGTACCAGGCGATTTTGTTATCAGTCCAGGAAGCACTTAAGACATCCATATCCCCATCCCCATCCATATCGGTGGCATATACAGAAGTTGCACCACTTGCAGCGGTAGAAATAACAATTTGGGAACCAAAGTTTCCTGTTCCATCGTTTTCGTACCAGGCGATTTTATTATCGCTAAAAGAAGAACTCAAAACATCCATATCGCCATCCCCATCGAGATCGGTGGAATATACAGAAGTTGCTCTATTTGCATCGGTGGAAATAACATTTTGCGCACCAAAGGTTCCTGCTCCATCGGTATTTTCGTACCAGGCGATTTTATTATCTTGGTAGGAGGCGCTTAATACATCCATATCGTTGTCTCCATCGATATCGATTGCATAAACAGAAAATGCAACAATTACATTGGTAGAGATGGTCTGTTCTGCTCCAAAGGTTCCAGCTCCGTCGGTATTTTTGTACCAGGCAATTTTACCATCATTAGAAGCATAGAGTACATCCATATGCCCATCGCCATCGATATCGGTGGAATAAACAGACCATGCTTCAATTGCAGAAGTGCT
>DNTB01000090.1 GCA_003499525.1 Flavobacteriales bacterium | reverse complement strand
TCGGCCAAAGTAAAGGCGCGATTAACGAAGTGTATCGCGTGGTAAACAGGAACTTTTCAGCCGGAAACTAACTAGACTATCTTGGTTCGAAATTTAACTCTTGACGAGAAACTACAAGTTCCATATTCCAGAAGGGCTATATTTTGTAAGTTTTGCAGTAGTCGATTGGCTGGATGTCTTTACTCGAAATGAGTATAAGGACATCATTGTAGAAAGCCTAAACTTCTGTCAAAGAGAAAAAGGGATGGAAATCGTGGCATGGTGCATTATGACGAACCATGTGCATCTTGTTTTTCGGTCGGTTGGATTACAAAAACCAGAACAAATTCTGGGCGACTTCAAGCGTTTTACGAGCAAAGAACTAGTCAAGGTTATTTCCGAAAATCCTCAAGAAAGTAGAAGAGAAATACTACTTAAGGCATTTAAAAATGCAGCTAAAAATCTTCCAATGTTTCCAATTATCAGTTTTGGAGGCATGATAATAAACCGATCGAACTCTGGAGTAATGCTGTAATAAAAGAAAAGGTTCAGTACATACACAACAATCCAATCGAAGCTGGCCTAGTATTCAGACCGGAGGACTATGTCTATAGCAGTGCGGTGGACTATTCCGGAGAACAAGGATTGGTGAATAATTTATTAATTGCGGATATTCGATGAGTGAAAGAGTAAAAAACCACGCGAAGAATTCGCGCGGTAGCAAGGGTTCCCTTATCAGTCGGGAACAAGTATAAAGGGAAGAACAAAAGTTCATCCTATTGCTGATAAACAAATGAAAGGCCTATTGAGCCTTTGTGCCCTTACAGCCAAGAAATACGACAACGAACTCAATGCCTATTATTTAAGAAAAGTCAATGAAGGAAAGAATAAAATGCTGGTTATGAACAATATAAGAAACAAGCTCATCTCCAGAATCTTCGCAGTAATAGATCGACAAAAACCCTATGTCAACTTACATAAATATGCCGGTTAAGGCTTGTTTTTTAACATAGAATGCGGCCGCGGGGGTTCTTATCCAACAAGGGCGAAAACTTTAAACCTCTACACTGGCACATATTTAACCTAAAGAACTGGATACGAGGTGTCCACCACAAGATATCACGAGCGCACCTACAATCATACCTAGACGAATATCATTTAGATTTAATAGCCGAAATCATCGCAAGAACAACCCTAATCTAGTGCTATCTTTGATGGTCAATCATGATTGGTTTCCCTATAAACAAGCCAAAGGGACGTAATCCGTTAATCCGTTTTAAATTATTGACCCTCTCTTAAATACAGTGCATTAAAAAAGTGCAAACCTCAACGGTTTGCACTTTTTTAATCCTCGTATGAAGAAAAGTTTTTACTTGCCCATTACCCGGCGAAGGGCTTATTTCTTTGCCGCTTCCATGAGTTTATTAAATCCTTCATCAATTGCTAATGCAACTGATTTCACCTTCCATAGGCCGTCCTCTTTCACCAGACTGACATTTGCCCTGACGGTAGCAGCGATGTATGGAATTTCTTTGACTTCCACTACCATCAGATCCACTATTGCCACAGCCTTACTTTTATCCTGGGGATCTGATGTTATGGTCGTATTACTCGCTAAATGACGCTTTCCATTTGCAAATCCGCTCAAGTAATTTTGTTCAAATCCTTTGATTTCTTCGAACGAATTGAACTGCCCGAAAGGATTTTCAAAGGTGGGATTTGCGGCCCATAAATTCATAAACCCGTTGAGATTTCCATCATCCTGAAACTGATTCCATCGCGATAGAACCACCCGAATGGATTCGACTTCTTTGGGTTTGAGCGTGGACTGAGCCATAAGTGTGGCGCTGCTTATAAGCACGGCAGCTAATAGTGTACTGATTCGTTTTTTCATGTTTGTTCGATTACGTATTTATCGTTTATTAATGCTTTATAGTTGTTCAACATTTACCGCATAAGGCAGTATCGTTTCGCTAAAAATGCCGTTATTTACAGCCGGGTCGTCACTGACAAAATTTTCAACAGCATCAAGATCGTCGGCTAAAACTATGTACATAGCTCTATCAACATTTAGGTATTGTAAGCCTCGTAAAACAAATTTTTCCCCAAATTTTGTGGTGATGTAGGCAATATGTTCTGTCAGGTCTTGTTCCCATAGCTTTTTAGAATCGACCCAGTCAGAACCCGGGGTGTACTCTACAATAAAGTAACTTTTACCATCGATTTCATCTTCGGTAAGTACCTGTTCAATGAGTATGGCAACGGCTTCCTTTTCTATAACCGATAAAGTTTGATCAATCAACGCCGGATCTTGAGCAACTATTTGATCAATGTCGGCCTTGCTGGTGACTTTGTGAAAATACCTCGCTTCATCATCCTCCAGTAAGAAACCAGCCATTTTCATGGTTCCTTCGAGAAAAAGGTTGGTTTGATACGTCACATGTTCGGTTAGGTTTTGCTGAAAAATGGGTGAACCTACGGTCCAATTTGAGCCTTCGCCAAACTGCACGGTATAGTGGGTTATGGCAGGTGGATCGATGACTGGATCGCTATTTCCAAGCTGCTCCTCATCCTTAGCGCAAGAAGAGATCAAGAATATGCCGATAACGGTCAATAATTGTGTTGTCTTTAAATACTTCATATTTCAATTTGTTTTTATGATTTAGAGCAAAGGTGTATTGAGCGGTAGAGGTTATTTGGTGACAATATCACACTCGCAGAATTATTCAGTAAATTCTTTGAACGAGCTGTTCGTGAGTTCAAAGAAATGGTTGAATTCCTCGTCAAAATTTGGACAAATACTGTCGCGGTAAAACCTCGTTTTTAATAAACTATTCGCCCAAAACAAGGTTTTTGGGAAACGAGTCCATGCCGCATGGTTTTTAAAGTATTTGAAATGAAAGATCAACGTAAATGCAGGCAGAAAGGCCCCATCTACAAGGGTGTAGTGTTGGTTTCGCCAATAGTTAGAATGTTCGTCCAGATGATTTTCTACAGGTTGTAATAAATCAAATAATGCTTCGACGTCTCGGTTAAACACAGACCGATCTTTGGCTGTAAATAGATCTCTGAGTTTATTAAGAATCGTTCCTGAATATTCAACCCAGTAACGTTCTTGTGCTTTTTCAATGGTATTTTCTGAATGCAAATTCCCGGAACCGTATTCATTTAGATATTCATTGATTGGATTGGTTTTGAACAAATAGGTTTCATCGGTTTTTAACACGGGCATTTCGCCCTTTGGAGAAATGGTTTTGAACCTATCCGGAATATTTGCCAGATCGATGTACTTGACTGAAAAGTCTTGATTTCTTTTTAATCCTTTCATCAAAAGTGTAATGATTAACCTTTGATTAAAAGGGCATAGGGGATGACTGGTAAGTTCTAAAGTACTCATGAAAAAAGATTTAAATGTTTCGAGGCAAATCTAGATTCACGAATATTTTTGTTTCTGTAACTAAGTTACAAAGCGGATACTATTTTTATTTTTTTTCTTGAGAGCTCTATTTTCCCGTCTTTTTCAAGCCCCTTAAGCAAACGGCTAACCACTTCTCGTGCACTTCCTATCCGAAGGGCTAATTCCTGATGGGTCATGTGAATTTCATTGTTTTCATCTTTAAAATCTTCCATGGCAGTCAGCATCTTTTGATCAACGCTTTTAAAAACAACATTATCAATGATTGAGAAAAAGTCTACAAACCGCTTGTTGTAGATATTAGCGATATAATCCCGCCATGATTTGTAGATGTTGTTCCATTTTCTTATTTGCTCATCCGTAATGGCAATAAACTGAGTGGGTTCGTCAATAACGGCGCGAAGTGAATCAATGGTACTGAAGTTATTATTCAAACTCGCAGTTATGCTTAAAAAGCAACTTTCTTTCTCTTTGATGAAATACATCAGAATTTCTTTTCCATTTTCATCAATTCGGGTCACTCTGATGGAACCAGATACAACCAAAGGAGTGTATCGAACAATGCTTTGTGCTTGATGCCTTAATTCATCCCCTTTTTTTAATTCGAAAAACGGGTTTTGACTGAGTTCATCTAAGAGCCCTTTTTCAAAGGTATTTTTAAAATGGTGCTGAATAATCTGTGAATGGTCCATTTTCGATCGTTGGGGTCATGTTCAAAAATAATTGGCACAAACGTAGGGTTGGAAGTCATATAATTTGACCAAGTAATTTAAAAAATCTAATCGGCCAAATGTAGATTTATTAATTTAGACGGATTAACGGATTAGTTCC
>DNTB01000044.1 GCA_003499525.1 Flavobacteriales bacterium | reverse complement strand
TACAATTCTGCAAAGGGAAGTGTGGAAATGGTAACCTGAATTACCCCGGCTGTGGAAAGCAGAATTCCCCCACCCGGATGAAAAAAAAGAGTTCATCCTATAAGGTTGTAGATACCACTCCAACAACCAGGATGAACTCCAATGATACTTATGAATGTATTTCAAACTATACAGAAACACAAGAAGCAGGGCATGGGAATTCGGGAAATCAGCCGCCGGCTGGGGATAGCCCGTAAAACGGTGCGCAAATACTATGAGATGTCCAGCGAGGAATATGCTGAGTACGCTCTCTCTGCTCGGAATAAACCGCAGGCCTTCGATTCCCTCAGGGATGAGATCATCGACATCTATCAACACAACGAGCGCAAGGTCTATGTCTCTTCAGTTTATGACCTGCTGGAAGAGAAGTACGGTTCAGAGAATTTGCCCGGTACCGCAAGAACGCTACGGAATTACATTTCCCGGCTGATCAAATCCGGTGAGATCGAACGAACGGCTAATCGCCGGTTCTACGCTCCCGTGGAAGAGCTGCCGTTTGGAAAACAGTTGCAGGTTGATTTTGGGGAAACGGTCATTGAAACCGGGGAACGCATTTACATCTTCGCTTCGGTCCTCTCTGCCAGCCGGTTCAGGTATGTGGCCGTGCAGAACCGACCCTTCAAGACATTGGATGTCGTCCTGCACCTGCTGGACTGCTTTGAGTATATCGGCGGGATTCCTGAAGAGATCGTTATCGATCAGGACAGCACCCTGGTAGTCAGCGAAAATCATGGGGACATTCTGCTGACGAAGGGCTTTACCCAGTTCAAGGAGGAGATGGGGTTTCGGCTCTATGTCTGCCGGAAGGCTGACCCTGAAAGCAAGGGTAAGGTTGAGAACCTGGTGAAATTCGTGAAGACAAGTTTCTTTTCAGCCCGGCGGTTCCGAACCCTTGAATCGGTCAGGAAAAGCCTGCAGTCCTGGCTGGTGAGAACCGCCAACGGGAAAATCAGTCAGGCGACGGGGAGAATTCCCAGAGATCTGCTTGGACGGGAACAGGAGGCATTAGCACCACTGCGGGCCTCATTGTACAAGCAGGATACTATCCTTGACCGGCAGGAGCGGCTGGTGGACGACAAAAGTTTCATCAGCGTAGCGGCCAGCCGTTATTCAGTGCCTCAGGAATACCGGAACAAACGGATCTGGATTTATCGCACCGACCGGCATCTGATCATCTACGAAAGCCTTGCGGGTAAAGAAATTGCCCGGCATCAGCTTTCAACGCTTCCCCGTCAGACAGTTGCGAATCGATCTCATTTCCGGGACCGCAGCCACAAACAGGAGGAGCTGAAAGAGGCGCTTATCAAGCGTGTCGCGTCTCCTGCCTGGCAATCATTTGTCCAGCGCAATTACCGCCGCTACCAGCGGTACTTCAGGGACCAGCATGAACAGATCACGGTTCTGCTGGATACGGGGTATGACTGTGATCTTCTGGAGAAGGCTCTTGAGCTCTGTGCCGATCTGGACACGCCGTCTGCCGCCGGCCTCAAGGAAGCCTATGCCTATGTGCAGGGAGTCGCGGTAGACAAGCACAGCGATGTACTGCCGTCTCTGGTTCAAGGAATTCGAACCATCAAATCCGACAGGCTGCCTCCAAAAGTCGCCAAGCGCGACCTGAGCTTTTATCACTCGTTAATCAGTATCGTCGGAGGTATCCTGTGAGTACACGTGATTATTGCACGAATGTACTGGATACCCTGAAGCTGAAAGGCGTTTCCCATGCCCTGGAACAATTCCCGTCGGACAGCAAGATGTCCCATCTTGAGTTTTTGAAGAACCTGTTGGAAAGCGAGATCGCATATCGGACTGAGCGCCGCATGAACCGGAATCTCGCCGGTGCTCATTTTCCGGTGATCAAGCGGATTGAAGGCTTCGTCTTTCAGGGGTTGCAGGGCATCAGCGAGCAGCAAGTACAGAATCTTCTTGAGTTCACCTGGATTGACCGCAATGAAAACCTTTTGTTTTTTGGCCCGCCGGGACTGGGAAAAACTCACCTGTCGATCGCCCTGGGATTGGAGGCAATTCAAAAAGGCTACACCGTATGTTTCGAGCGGATCACTTCTCTGGTGAAGCTGCTGAAAACCATGGACGTACAGCGGTCCAGCACGTTCCGGATTAATCGGATCATGAAGTCGGATGTTCTCATCATTGATGAGATCGGATACACCCCTATAGACCGGAAGGAGGCAAACCTGTTTTTCTCATTGGTGAGCGAATTGTATGAACGTTCATCGATCATCATCACATCAAACAAGGGATTCGAGTCATGGGCAGAAATGCTTGGAGATGAAGTCATGACAACGGCACTGCTGGACAGACTCCTGCATCATGCACATGTCTTTTCCCTGGACGGTGTATCATACAGAATTTCAGAGAAGAAGGAGAGATAGTTTTTTTCTCCGGGTGGGTCCCTTTTGATTGCCACGAATGGGGGAATTCTGCTTGCCATTTCCANNCGGCTCAAGTCGTTGTTATGTCGACATTTTTTATTTTCCTGCGTACCTATGGGTGCTATGGCTAATTTCATTTTTTCAAATTAGGTTGTACGATATAGTCTGCTTGATGTTCATAGACTGAATTACGATCTGAGGATTGGATGAACACAAAACTGTATTTAGATACATCAATTCCGAGCGCTTTTTATGACTCTTCAAAGCCAGTACGTCAATTGATGACTCAGAAATGGTTCGAATTCGATAGAACTAATTATCAGTTATTTGTTTCCACGCTCACTATTCAAGAAGTTGAACGTTTTCAAAATATTGAGAAACGCAATCAAATAATCGATCTGATTGTGCGATCAAATTGTGAATTACTTGAAATTACATCAGAAGCTGTCGAATTATCCGAAATCTATTTGAAAAATGGCGCAATTCCTAAAAGCGAACCTGAGGATGCGCTTCATATAGCAATTGCTACTATTGCTCAGATTGAATCACTGGCATCCTGGAACTTCAAACATATAGTATCGGTGAATCCAATTCGGAAAATTCACGAACTCAATCAAAAAAATGGATTTGGTATTATTGAAATCGGATCGCTAGAATTATTTGGGGGATATAAATATGGAAACTTATGACAACGCATATAAAAAAGAAGAAGACGAACTCCTCTGGGAGATTCATGAAATTCGAAATGATATTCATTCTTCGAAATCCTATGACGATCTGAATTCCTTGAATAAGAAATCTATAGAGATTTTTAATTCATGGAAGAGTCGTGACCCGCAACTGGTTGAGAATAAATAGGATGTAGTGCGACATAACAAGCACTTCGAGCCGATTCGCCTATTGTCACGGTTCTTGCATGCGCAAGAACACGCGCCAACTTAACGGCTCACGGCTCAAGTGGTTGTTATACGGACAAAAATAGAAAAAAAATCAAAAATTCGAATAATATTTGATATAATAAATCCGCCCCCAAGACGCCCGCCGTCCATGGCGGGCGAATACAGGAAATAGGAATTGTTATTGGTAGAAAAGGAAAAAACAAATAAACAAGTTGTCTCGCGGCAAAGGGTCACAGATCATGGTGAAGTCTATACTTCAGAACGTGAAGTTAATGCCATGCTTGATCTTGTAAAACAGGAAACAGAACGAATTGAATCAAGGTTTCTGGAACCAGCATGTGGAACGGGAAACTTTCTAATTGAGATTCTCAGACGTAAATTGAATATAGTGGCTAACCGTTATAGAAAGAGTCAGATAGAATTTGAAAGATATGCCGTTCTTGCTGTTTCCTCTATATATGGAATTGATATTCTAGAAGATAATATTGAAGCATGCCGAAAAAGGCTTTTTGAATTATTTGAAGCCGGGTACAAAAAGCTTTATAAGGAAAATATAAAAGAAGAATGTTTGGATTCAATCAAGTTTATTCTCTCTCGTAATATCATCTGGGGTGACGCACTTACTTTAAAAACTGTAGATGATAAACATGAGCCTATAGTTTTTTCAGAATGGTCTTCTGTAAATGGAAAAATGATAAAAAGAAGAGATTTTACTTATGGTAATTTGCTAGAGGCTGAATCTTCTAAGGTCCCAGGCGGCCTTTTTGAAGATGTGTACGAGTCTGATCCTGCGTTTCTACCTACGCCAATTAAAGAATTCCCATTAGTACATTTTTTAAGGATAAGTCATGTTGAATAGTGAAAATTACAATCCAGATGTATTAACGTGCTTGGCAAATCTCAGTAATGATGAAGTTTTTACACCTCCGAAACTTGTGAACGAAATATTGGATATGCTTCCACAGGAATTATTTTCAAATAGCAAGACAACTTTTCTTGATCCTGTTTCAAAAAGTGGTGTCTTTCTTAGAGAAATAGCCAAACGCTTAATAGATGGACTTGAAAATGAAATGCCTGATTTGCAAAACAGGCTTGAACATATTTTCACAAAACAATTATTTGGTATTGCAATTACAGAGTTAACGTCCTTACTTTCAAGACGTTCTGTTTATTGTTCTAAGAAAGCAAATAGTAAATACTCTGTTTGTGAAGATTTCGATACAGAACAAGGCAATATTATTTTTGATCGAATCGAACATACGTGGAAAAATGGAAAATGTATTTATTGTGGTGCAAATCAAGAAGTCTATGAAAGAAGTGTAGATCTAGAAACTCATGCATATCAATTTATTCATACATCTACTCCTGAGGAGATATTCAAAATGAAATTTGACGTGATTATAGGAAATCCTCCATATCAATTAAGTGACGGTGGTCATGGAGCAAGTGCGGGTGCGATTTATCCCAATTTTGTTGAACAAGCAAAAAAGCTTAAACCAAGGTATTTATCAATGATTATACCATCCAGATGGTTTGCTGGTAGTGGTAGAGGCTTACCTGCATTTAGAGAAAATATGTTAAAAGATAACAGACTGAGAATAATTCATGATTATTTGAATGCAAGTGATTGTTTCCCTGGTGTGGAAATTAAAGGCGGAATAAACTATTTTCTTTGGGATCGTGATAATCCCGGTGACTGTGAAGTGAATACACATGTGGGTAATAACATTATTTCAAAAGCAAATCGGCCTTTGTTAGAAAAAGGAACGGACACTTTTATAAGATATAATGAAGCGATTCCAATATTAAGAAAAATCCAAAGCTATAATGAAGACAGTTTTGCAGAATTAGTAAGTCCAAATGATCCTTTTGGTTATGATGTAAGAGCTGAAAATAGCATGAAAAGAATTAAACCAAAATATAAACTCAGCAAGTTTGAAGGTAGTATATCTTTTTATTACAATGGTTGGAAACGTGATGGATTAGGATATATAGACAAAAATACGGTTAGAAAAAACCAAGAATGGATAAGTGAACCAAAAGTATTTATACCCAAAGCAGTTGGAAGTGGAAATGTGCAAACAGATGTATTAAAACCATTCATTCCTGAGAAAGAATCTTGCTGTAGCGAAACTTATATTGTAATTGGCCCATTTCAGAATTATGACTTAGCAGAAAATGCAATTAGCTATATGAAAACAAAATTCTTCCACTTCTTTGTATCATTGCGAAAGAATACACAAGAAAGTCGTCGTAATGTATATGAATTTGTACCTACTCAAGATTTCAATGAAGATTGGGATGATCAAAAGCTTTTTTCTAAGTACAAATTATCAAGAGAAGAAATCGCCTTCATTGACTCAATGGTATGGCCTTCGGAGGAATAGATGAGTAAAGATTTTTTCCCTCTACGTCCTGAAGTCACACCAACCATTTATGCCTATGAACTAATCGGTGTTGAAAAACATAGAGGATGGATAAAAGTCGGCGATACCATAAGGGATGTCCGTACACGAATTGATGAACAGTTAAAAACAAGCAGACTGGAATATAAAATACTGTTAGAGGAATCAGCAATGAAAAAAGATGGTTCCTCGTTTAGAGATTATTTAGTTCATGAAGAACTAAGAAAAAGAGGTTTCTCAAATCCTGAGGGAGAATGGTTTATTTGCACTGTCGATGATGTCAAATCAGCTATTCTTTCAATAAAAGAAGGTGCAACAGGCGACAGTCAAAGAACACTTTCTTTTTCAATGAGGCCGGAACAATCGCAAGCTGTAGAAAAAGCAATTACTTATTATTCAAGTTTCAGAAAGGAAAACCCTGATAAAACACCCCACTTTTTATGGAATGCAAAAATGCGTTTCGGTAAGACATTCGCAACTTATCAACTAGCCTTAAAAA
>DNTB01000082.1 GCA_003499525.1 Flavobacteriales bacterium | reverse complement strand
CTTTCACGACATACTGAGAATCAGAATAAACGGTGACATGATGACCTTTTCCCTTTAAGGCTTCCAAAGCTACAATCACTGCCAACAGCTCCATTCGGTTATTGGTAGTCTGTCTGAAGCCGGCCGATAACTCTTTTCTATGTTCTCCTGATAACAACACTACACCGTATCCACCAGGGCCAGGGTTGCCCCGAGCTGCACCGTCTGTATAGATTGTTATGCGCGCCACTAAAAGCTAATAAGCAATTGAGGGTCAACAGGTTGCCCGTTTTCCCAAATTTCAAAATGCAGGTGGGGTCCCGTTGAGTATTCACCGGTATTACCTACTACTCCCAGAGGCTCACCTGCCTCGACAGGCTCTCCCTCTTTCTTAAACACTGCTGAGCAATGCTTGTATACTGTGATCAAACCATTGCGATGTTGAAGCTGAATAGTATACCCCGTAGCTCGAGTAAAAGCAGAAAAAAATACCGTACCATCCATTGCAGCTTTTACCGCTTCATCTTCATCACAAACTATATCGATTCCATAGTGTCCTTCTTTAGGATTGAAAGAAGAGGATAGGACTCCTTTAACAGGTGAAAAAAGGAAATAACCCGGCTTTTCAATTTCATTGCTATAGGCCGAGAGTAGGTTGTATTTTTCATATTGTTCTATTCGCTCGCGCATTAAAGAATCTTCTGTGGTCCTATCATCCGAAATGCCGTCATACTGAACATCGTTGCCAGTTGTTTCATCCCGAACAGTATCTGTGCCTATCTCGCCTGAGAGTACGTTTCTGATATTTTGGATATACATGTCCCTATTCCTGATCTCAAGGTTTAGGGAGTCCGCCTTAAAAATGGCGATGGCCGCATTTCTTTTGGTTTGAACATCACTATATCCGGGAATGTACTCTCTCAACGGTGTGAATGCGACTATACTTATGCTAAGAATTATAAGAAGTATAACGGAAACTCCGACCCAATTAATGATGTTTAACCGGCTCAATTTCAGGTTAAAAACTTCCTCAAACGTATCATCATTAATGATGGTCATACGATACTTATGGCGCAGTCGCTCAAGTCTGTTTTTTTTCTTTTTTTTATCTTCTGCCATGTGGGTTGAGCTAATAAAGCACAATTCTGTCTCTTAAATCTTACACGATAAAATATTTTTGCTCGCACAAAGTTATACGAGCATTATTCTTTTTGGCTTGACCCGAATTCTATACCGTACTTCTTTTCCTCTTATTGCGCTGCTCACAGGATTGTATGTGACCGTGTCTTGCTCAACTGAAAAAACCGGATGGGCACATCGTCAGTATCATAATACTCTTGCACACTTCAACGGGTACTTCAATGCCAAAGAAATCATGAAAGAAGCTGAAGCGAGTTTGGATGAAACCATGCAAGACGACTATGGCAAACGCCTCACCGTTTACAAGGAAATAGGAGACAACGAAGCCCAACAGGTATCCACCCAAATGGATGAAATTGTTGAAAAATGTACCCGGGTCATCAAGAAGAATTCTATCAGAAAAAGAGGAAAAGAGCATGTAAAATGGATCGATGATTCCTATTTTCTAATGGGAAAGGCCTTTTACTACAAACTAGATTTTCCAAGGGCTCAACAGCTGTTCAACTTTGTTGCTCGCAGATACAAAGAGGAGGATACGCGACTGGATGCGCAAATCTGGCTTTGCAGATCGTTGTTACGCCAGGAGAATTACATCAAGGCTGAGAAAGTGGTCAACCATTTAGCCTCTGAACCAGAGCTTACCGAAGCTCATAAAGTCGAAATCAAAAAAATCTATGCAGATCTCTACCTCAAACAGGACAATGTTCCATTAGCCATTCCAGAAATAAAAAGTGCCGCCTCAAGGACAAAAAACAAGGATGACAGAATTCGCCTGACCTATTTGTTAGGGCAGTTGTTGCGCGAGGAAGGGGAGCGATTTGAGTCGATGAAAATGTTTGAGTCCATTTTAAAGATGCATCCCGATTACCGAATGGAGTTTTACACTCAAATTCAAATGGCCATGTCGTACAATCTCAATACCGGAGGTGCGGAAGAGGTGCGGAAAATGCTGTTCAAAATGCTCAACGATGAGAAATACATCGAATTCCAGGATCAAATCTATTATGCGCTAGCCGAAATGTCCTATAACGAAAAGGACATTGAACAGACCATTGATTACCTCTTACAATCTACAGAAGTCAGTACCATCAATACCGAACAAAAAGGGGAATCCTTCTTACGTTTAGGTCAGATTTATTTCGATCGGCCAGATTACCGAAAAGCCCAGATGTACTATGACAGCGCGGTATCCTACCTTCCGTCTGAGTTTGAAAACTATCAGGAAATAGTAAAACTATCCACCAACCTTAATGACCTTGTTGAGCAAACTACTATCATTCAGCATCAAGACAGCTTACAACGCGTTGCCGGGATGAGTGAAAAAGAGCGAGATCGGCTTATTCAGAATATCATAGCAAAGCGAATTGAAGAAGAAGAACAAAAAATAGCGGAACGAGAGATAGCAAGCGGTGAAATCAATCAACCGCTAATTGATGGTGGGCCAGGAAGCGACGGTGGTGGATTGGGAGGTCCCCTTGGACCTGCCGGTGGCTCCTCAAAATGGTACTTCTACAACCCTACCCTAATTGAAAGTGGAAAATCCGACTTCAAACAAAAATGGGGTAACCGACCAAATGAAGATCATTGGAGAAGAAGCAACAAACAACAGCAATTTGCCAACCTTGATGAAGTATTGGAAGAGTCCGACGATCCGGACTATATCGTAACAGCTGATGGTGATACCGTTTCCATAACTGGCGACTGGCTAGACCCTGCATACTACCTGAAGGAACTCCCTTTGACGCCCGAAGCAATGGCAAAATCTGACCAATTGATTAAGGATGCCTACTATGCCCTTGCATTAGTATACCGAGATAAAATGGAAGATATCCCTCGCACCATTGAAACCTTTGAAGAGCTTAACAAGAGATATCCCGAGCATGAAAAACAGCTCGAAGTATACTATGCTTTGTATATACTCTTTGGTAAAATGGATGATCCAAGCAGTGCGGATTTCTACAAGAATTTGATCCTGAGCAAATATCCCAATTCAGATTTTGCCATGCTCATCAAAGACCCTGACTATCTTAACCGGGACAGCGAAGAGTATAAACGAGCGGTGGCAGAATATGAAAGGATTTACAAAAGCTATTTTTCACGTGGGTACTATGTTCAAACCGTAAGGAGTTGTGATGAAGCAATTCTCATCTACGGCGAAACCAAGCTCAAGCCAAAATTTGAACTCATGCGGGCTATCGCAAGAGGAAATACCGAAGGCAAAGAAGCAATGAAAGCCGATTTGCAGGACATTGCCAATCGCTATTCAGAAAACGAACACGGACTCGAAGCACAAAAACTGCTTGCATCACTATCTGCTCAGGAACAGGCAGAAAAGGAGAGAATTGAGGCTGAAAAAGAAGCAGAAAAAGCAAAGGATATCGAACAGTTTGGCTACAAGTTTGAACCGATGAGCAAGCACAATTATGTGATCATCCTGAACGACCAAAATGTAAAAATGAACCAGCTAAAGAATGCTATTGCAAGATTCAATGCCGTCAATTACCGGATGGATGGTCTTCGGGTATCAGATGTGATTTACGATCGATCAAATTCTTTACAGATGCTAACCGTAAAGGTTTTCGGCACCGGGGCCCGCGCATTAAATTATCAAAACAACTTTGAATCCAGCCCGGAAATACAAAAGCTTCTACCTGAGGGTACTATAGGGTTTGTAGTATCCTTTAATAATTATGCCATTTTCTACAAGTCCAAAGATCATGATCGCTACATGAAATGGCAGAAGATTAAATATGCGGAATTATAAACCTTCTTTTTAAGGTCGTTAGGTTTTACGAAAGACCCTCTATATTTGCAAATAAGAGCTTGCAATGTTTAAAAAGAGTAATAATATGGCCCGAAACGTCGAAGTAGAATCAGGAATGCGCAATCACCTGGCCGCCGGAACCTCCGTAAAAGGAGACATCATCACCGAAGGAGACATCAGAATTGATGGAAAAGTGGATGGGTCTGTAGTGTCTAAAGGCAAGCTTGTGATTGGCCAAACCGGAGAAGTTGCTGGAGATATTCGCTGCGCTAATGCTACTATTTCAGGCAATGCCGAAGGTCAAATCACAGTCAGCGATATGCTCGATGTTCAAAAAACCGGAAAGGTGAACGGAGAAATTGTTTACGGCAAACTCTCTGTAGATCCAGGTGCAGAGATTATCGGTAAAGTCAGCATTGCTGGAAAAGTGAAGGACATATCAGCCAGTGGAACATCAGGATCCCAAAGAGAAGAAAAATCCGCTTAGCGCCTATGCTCGCTATTCCTTCCTGGCCATTCAAATGGGAATAACGATTGGATTAAGTGCCTGGTTCGGGCAGTGGATTGATCAACAAATCGGACCGGATTCTCAAATATTTACCATTGTTCTATCCTTAATTGGAGTAGGTGCTTCCATCTATATTTTAATATCAACAGTGCGGAAGATCCAACCATGAGAAAAACCCTGAGTTTTCCATTGATTATTCTATTTACAGGAGTCGCTTTCTACTTTCTTCACTTTTACATCATGGGTTTTAGCGCACCAAAATGGCAAATAGGAGCCCAGCTCGGGCATTATTATGTTTTCCTTACTGGGGTTAACCTGATTATCATGCTGCTAATGGCCTACCTCCTGGAAAAACATCCTCGTACGGTAGGAATGACTTTTTTGGGTGCCTCCCTCCTCAAAATATTAGTTTCCCTTTTGTACCTTTTACCACTATTCACAAAGGATACAGTACCATATCCAAAATCCAATGCACTTCATTTCGTGATCATTTATTTTATCTTTTTGACCGTAGATTCTGCCCTAATTCTCCGCAGCCTTTTTCGAATGAATAACTGAGTTTTTCAGGAGTACAGCAAGAAAGTCAAAAAACTGTTTGTCTTTACCGCATAGTGTCTAACTTTGCGACCGCTTTTCGAGGCGCTTTTTGTACCCTTAATTGTAGCTGTGCACAGAAATATAGTTCGAATCGTTCCCGTTCTTTTTATAGTCGCTTCTCTGCTCCAAATTCAACCTGCCCGGGCATCTCAAGACCATCACGATGGCCACGGCGAAACAGAAGAGCAATTTGTTCCAACCGAAATGATCATGCATCATATTGCTGATGCGCATGATTGGCACCTTTGGGACTGGCAAGGCCACCCGGTAAGTATCCCTCTTCCGGTAATTGTGTACTCCAACGGACAACTTGATGTTTTTCTCTCTTCTGCCTTTCATCATGGCGAGCACAGCGTTACAATTGGCAATAACGAGTACACGCTAAATCACGGACACATCGAAGAAGTATCTGGTCATCCTGTATATGACTTTTCGATTACCCGAAATGTAGCCTCTATGCTTGTGGTAAGCCTACTAATGTTTCTCATTTTTGTTGGTTCTGCAAGAGCTTATCAAAAATCTGAAAGAAGAATTCCTGCGGGCATAGCCAAATTTACTGAACCACTCATCTTGTATGTGAAAGATGAAATTGCTATCCCAAGTATTGGAGAAGCTAAATACAAGAGGTTCATGCCTTACTTACTCACTGTCTTTTTCTTCATCTGGATTAACAACCTTCTTGGGTTGATTCCTTTTTTTCCGGGAGGGTCTAATGTAACTGGAAACATTGCCGTTACCATGACCTTGGCAGCTTTTACAATGATTTTGACAAACATCAACGGTAGCAAGTATTACTGGCAACATACTCTTTGGATGCCCGGGATTCCAGTTCCGGTGCGCCCCATTCTAACCATCATTGAGGTTGCAGGCATTTTTATTAAACCCGTTGCCCTGATGATTCGACTCTTCGCGAACATCACGGCAGGCCACATCATCATATTGAGTCTGATCTCACTAATCTTCATCTTTCAAACCTCCACCATTGCTTTAGTGTCAGTGCCTTTTGCTGTATTCATGAATATTCTGGAATTACTCGTAGCTGCGCTACAGGCCTTTATATTCACACTGCTCTCGGCATTATTCATTGGTATAGCGATGGAAGATCATCATGAAGAACATGAAACAGCATAAACTTTAATTCAACTATAAATTCAGTAACATGGAAGAATTACAAACAGTAATCCCAGGTATTGCCGCAATAGGTGCGGGACTTGCCGTAATCGGAGCCGGTCTTGGAATCGGTAAAGTTGGTGGACACGCAATGGACGCCATGGCTCGTCAGCCCGAAATGTATGGGAAAATACAGACTGCAATGATTATTGCCGCTGCACTTGTAGAGGGTGTTGCGCTTTTCGCTGTAGTTGTGGCTTTCCTTCAGGGATAAGAATCAACCGGAAAACCTGCAGCGATTGGCTGCAGGTCCGGTTTTTAGTTGAATTATTGAATAATTAATAACAATGGAATTAGTTACCCCCGGAATAGGTCTGATATTTTGGACAACCATCGTTTTTCTGGTTTTGGTATGGCTACTGCAGAAATTCGCTTGGAAACCCATTCTCAATGCCGTCAATGACAGAGAAGAAAGCATTACTAAAGCATTGGATGCTGCTGAAGAAGCCAAGAAAGAACTCGAGCAACTTCAGGCCAGCAATGAAGAGCTACTGCGAGAGGCACGTGAAGAGCGTGATAGAATGCTCAAAGAGGCTCGAGAAGTAAAAGACCAGATGATTTCAGAGGCCAAAGGAAAAGCTAGGGAAGAAGCTGATTTTCTGATGAAACAAGCCCGTGAAAGCATAGAGAGCGAAAAGAGCAAAGCCATCATGGAGTTGAAAAATCAAGTTGCCGAAATGTCAATAGATATTGCAGGAAAAATTCTTCGCGAGAATCTGACTTCGGATGAATCACAGCACAGACTTGCAGAAAAATACGTGAACGACATCAACCTCAATTGATGAACCTTAACAAAGCATCCAAACGATATGCAAAAGCCCTGTTGGCACTTGCTCTAGAGCAAAACAAGCTTGAAGAAGTCAAGTCCGATATTGAATTGTTAACCGAAACTCTGGCTGCATCACGAGATTTTAGGGTTTTGGTAAAAAGTCAGGTTGTTCAGGAAGAAAAGAAAGCAGTGATCTACAAAAAGCTCCTGGGCGATAAAATATCGGATCTAACGCTTAGGTTTTTCCTCTTGGTGGCCAAAAATCACAGATCAACGATTATACCATTCATATGTAGCTCATTTGTAGAAGCTTATAAAACGCATATGAAGATATTCCCTGTCTCCATTACTTCAGCACACAAGCTGGACGAAGACATCAAGCAAAGGCTAATTGAATTGCTCAAGAAAGGTGATGTCAATGAGGTAGAATTAAACGAAATAATTGACGAAAATCTCATTGGAGGATTCATTATTAAAAGCGATGATCGACAGATAGACGCCAGTGTGGCGCATCAGTTAACGAAATTGAAACGTGAAATCAAGCAATCCGGAATTGCTGTAAATCTTTAATTATAAAAACATGGCAGATATCAAACCAGCTGAAGTTACCGCAATACTGAGAGAACAACTTGCTGGATTCAAGTCGGAAGCTGAATTAGAAGAAATAGGTACCGTTCTTCAAATTGGAGACGGAATTGCCCGAATTTATGGTCTGAGTAAAATCCAGTTTGGTGAGCTCATTGAGTTTCAAAACGGCTTGATAGGAATGGCCTTGAACCTTGAAGAAGATAATGTGGGTGCGGTACTGCTTGGCCCTGAAGAAGGTCTAAAAGAGGGGTCCACAGCTAAAAGAACACACAGAATATCCTCTATTCCAGTTGGTGAAGGAATGGTAGGTCGGGTTATAAACACCCTAGGAACACCTATAGACGGTAAAGGTCCAATTGAAGGTGAAACTATTGATATGCCGCTCGAGCGAAAGGCTCCCGGTGTAATCTTCAGACAACCGGTAAATGAACCTCTCCAAACAGGGATTAAACCCATCGATGCGATGATTCCAATTGGACGAGGACAAAGGGAACTTATTATTGGTGACCGTCAAACAGGAAAAACCACCGTTGCAATCGACACCATCATCAATCAAAAAGAGTTCTATGATCGGGGAGAACCGGTTTACTGTATTTATGTGGCCATAGGACAAAAAGCCTCAACCGTCGCACAAATCGTAAAAACCCTTACCGATGCGGGAGCCATGAGCTATTCGGTTGTCGTTGCTGCGAACGCCTCTGACCCTGCTCCTATGCAGGTTTATGCTCCATTTGCTGGTGCAGCAATTGGCGAATACTTCAGAGATACCGGAAGACCAGCATTAATTGTTTATGACGATTTGTCAAAACAAGCGGTGGCTTATCGTGAAGTATCACTGCTTTTGCGCCGTCCTCCAGGACGCGAAGCTTATCCGGGTGATGTATTCTACCTTCACTCAAGGCTATTAGAGCGCGCTGCAAAAATCATCAATAACGATAGCGTAGCAGCTCAAATGAATGACCTACCCGAAGAACTTAAAAACCGCATAAAAGGAGGTGGTTCACTTACTGCTCTTCCCATCATAGAAACTCAGGCTGGAGACGTATCGGCCTACATTCCTACAAATGTAATTTCGATTACAGATGGGCAGATTTTTCTAGAGTCTAACTTGTTCAACTCAGGTGTGCGCCCGGCAATTAATGTGGGTATCTCTGTATCACGTGTTGGAGGCTCCGCACAGATTAAATCGATGAAAAAAGTTGCCGGAACACTTAAGCTGGATCAGGCACAATACCGGGAGCTGGAAGCTTTCGCAAAATTCGGGTCTGATCTTGACGCAGCTACACAAGCCGTTCTGGATAAAGGAGCTCGAAACGTGGAGATTCTAAAACAAGCTCAAAACTCCCCAATGCGGGTTGAAGAACAAATCGCCATTATTTACTGCGGAGTCCATGGACTATTACTGAAAGTTCCTGTAAATAAGGTAAGAGAGTTTGAGGTTGAATTTTTAGAAATCATGAGAGGGTCTCATGCAGAAGTCTTGAAAACTCTTCGTTCAGGAAAGCTAACAGATGAAGTTACCAACGTACTCGAAACAGTAGCCAAGGACCTGAGCGCAAAGTATAGTTAGATTATGCCCAGTCTTAAAGAAGTACGAAATAGAATAACCTCGGTCAACTCGACAAGGCAGATAACCTCTGCAATGAAGATGGTGGCTGCTGCGAAGATGAAAAAGGCACAGGATGCCATCGTCCAGATGAGACCTTTCGCAGAGAAGCTCTCCGAGGTCATGGCTAATGTAAGTTTGGGAATTGATGCTGCTGAAGGAATGTACAGCCCTCGCAAACAAGATCAAAACATCTTGATCGTGCCGATAACTTCTAATCGGGGTTTGTGCGGTGGTTTTAATGCTCAAATATTCAAAGCCATGGTTCGGGAATTAGAAAAGCCCGAATATCAAGGAAAAGACATTTCTATTTTCTCTATTGGAAAGAAAGGGATGGAGCTATCAAAAAGGGTGAAGATGAAATTTGTAAATACAGATTCTTTACCAGAAAATGCTAACCATTTGTTTGACAGTTTGGCTTATGATAATGCAGACAAGGTTGCGCAAGCTCTGATGGAAGCCTACACAGATGGAACTTTTGATCGTATCGTGTTGATCTACAACAGCTTTAAAAACGCTGCAACACAAATCATAAAAGTAGAGCAGTTTCTGCCTATTGAGCCCGCACAAACCGAGGGTGAAGATGATGCATCAGTTGAATATATCTTCGAACCTAGCAAGGAGGAAATTTTGGAAGCTCTTATTCCAAAATCTTTGAAAACCCAGCTGTTTAAAGCACTTCTAGACTCCAATGCCGCTGAACAGGGCGCCAGAATGACTGCGATGCATCAGGCAACGGACAACGCTACAGCGCTGCTGAAAGAGTTAAAACTCAGCTACAACAAAGCAAGACAGGCGGCCATTACGAAAGAAATACTTGAAATCGTTTCAGGAGCAGAGGCACTGAACGAATAGGTCTATTCAGACAATAACTCCCGGATAAAAGATTCGGTATCTTCTTTATATTCGGCGTAAAACTTACCCGTAGAAGGTCCGCTAAACCCCGTGTGGATTCGTCTGATTTTCCCTTTGCGATCTATAAATATGGTCGTAGGGAAGGACATGAAATTCTCAATTTGAGGCAATACCTCTTTCACCTCTTTCGTGCTACCTGCAAACAGCACGGGATAAGGTAATTCAAGATCATCAGATGCTTTTCTCAGTTTTTTCAGAGAAGCTTCTGACTTCGCTCTATGTTCGAATCCTAGCGCTATGATTTCCAATCCCTGATCATGAAACTCTGGATAAATTTCTCTGAAATACATGGACTCATCCATACAATTGGGGCACCATGATCCCATAATCTGCAGCAAAATCACTTTGTTTTGAAAGCGTTCATCCTGAAGGGTGTAGGTCTTACCATCAACTCCCTCCAGCGAAAAGCTTATTTGGTGGCCCTGATGCTGTGTCAAACTCGTTGGATCTTCCAATTGCGCACCATCATTTCTTTTAGCAACCCATTCTGCCAGGAAATGATTCCCAGATGCATAGGAGCCCCGTACAATGCTATCACCTTTCAGAATACCTGTAAAACGATACAGGTGTCGTCCATCGAATCCACTAACGTAGAACGAGTCTCCAACTAACTCTCCCTCAAGAAACCGGTAGTCGCCAGTTTTGGTCAGAAATGTACCATAAACCCTTTTTCCGAACTGCTCGAACAAACCGATTGCCCGGCTCCTCTCTTCTCCCCTTATTATTTCTACATCCCACCTTCCCTCAATTCCTGAAGCAGATAAATCCATGAAATTGATCTTGGCAGGATACCCAGAAAAAAACACCTGATAATTCTCACCTCTATATTCATCCCGGAAAATACCTTTCGTTTGCATTCCTTCGTGCATATATGTCAAGGTAGACTGAAAAACCGGCAATGTGGCCACCATCGATCCATTCGCAGTACTCTCCGCAAGAACTGCAATTTGTTCGTCTCCTTGAGTAAAAGTCAAAATCTCATTACTTCCTTGCTTTGATGTATTCACACGAATAGGAGTAAATTCCGTCTTCGCATCAAAATTCCAGACCTGCAATACGGTATCCTGAATCCAGCGTACTTCAACATCAACTTCTTCATCAATTAACCCATCTAATTTTTGAATCCAGCTGGCTCTGAATCCTCTGGATGGATAAAAGGTCAATTTCTTTTCCATCGAATAAGGATAGTCGTTCTTTTGTATGAAATATTCAGCACAAATAAGCTTGTCATCGCGATAAAGAACTATTGCTTTTTTCACCTTCTGACCTTCTTTTAATGCGGTATAGCTCCGCTGAAAAAGATTTACCAGGGTTCCTTTTTTGTCTTCGATCTTATAATTGTCTTTATTACCTGAAGTATTGAAGTCCAACTCCAAAAACAAAGCCAATTCAGATTTCCAATTTGGTTCGTCAATTATGACCTCAGACACCTCTCCACTGGTCCTGACACTTTTCTGGATTGAAATATTCTCTCGACTAAGAGAGTCAATAACCTTTTGATAATCCGGAAGCTTGACAAAAGGAGCCGGCTGCTTTTTGCTCGAATCAAAACAAGCCGGTAAGCTCAGAATAAGAAACAAAGCTCCTGTACAAACTATAAAAAAAGAATATCGTTTCATTATCTGCGATTGAGCATCGCAAGCAGTCTGAGTATCTCGAAGTACAGCCAAATCAAAGTGACCATTAAACCAAATGCCCCGTACCACTCCATGTATTTAGGAGCTCCACTTGCACTAGCCCTGTCGATAAAGTCAAAGTCAAGAACCAGGTTTAATGCAGCGATAACTACAACAGCAACACTTATACCGATCATCAACAACGAAGCGTTCTCCAAATACAGAAATTGTGCACCAAAGAAGCTGAGGATCAGGTTAAGCATATACATGAGGAATATGCCTCCTGTAGCTGCAAACACCCCCATTCTAAATTTCTCGGTAACCTTAATGATTCCACTTCGGTACAGAAACAGCATGGTAAAAAGTACACCTATCGTCAAACTGACTGCCTGGAATACAATTCCACCGTATGAAGCGTTGAAATATGCAGAGATGGCACCTAGAAAAAGGCCTTCAAAAACTGCATACAGCGGTGCAGTGTAACCGGCAGATCTTGGGCGGAAGGCCGTAACAAGCGCCATAATTAAACCGCCTATCAAGCCTACCATCATCCAAACATTGCTCGGGTTCATCCATGACCATGCTGCAGTGCCCGCAACCAAAAGTGCCATGACGATGGTTTTATTTATCGTCCCTTTGACGGTCATTACTCCTACTCCGCCAAACTCGGCTATTCTTGATTGAAATGTCTTTTCGCTTAAAACAGGATTACTTGATCGTATCATTGGTAATTAATTTTTTGCCTGAGGTTATACGTAACAGTTCATAGAATGTTCAAGTGCCAAACTTATTTCATTTAGTCGAGGCATTTGTAAGGTAGCCCTTCTGAATGATGGCCTCAGCAATCTGAACCGCATTGGTCGCTGCTCCTTTCCTCAAATTATCTGCTACAATCCACATATTAAGCGTATTAGGTTGTGACTCATCAATTCTTATTCTTCCAACAAAAACTTCATCCTTACCTTCTGCATACTTAGGCATGGGATATTGATTAACATCTGGATTGTCTACCACTTTCACTCCGGAAATTTCCGACAGCCGTCTCCTGATATCCCCGATAACAACTGGTTTTTCCAACTCTATATTTACCGATTCGCTATGCCCTCCCTGAACAGGAACGCGAACTGCAGTCGCTGTGAGAGCCAGTTCCGGAAGGTTCATGATTTTTCTCGATTCGTTGACCAACTTCATCTCCTCTTTGGTGTAGCCATTTTCTAAGAAAACATCACAGTGAGGCAGGCAGTTCTTATCTATCGGATATGGATAGGCCATTTCGCCCTGTTGATTGGCCCTCTCATTTTCAAGTTGTTGCACTGCTCTCTTGCCCGTTCCGGAAACAGATTGGTAGGTGGACACCACAATTCTCTTAAGACCGTATTCCATATGTATTGGATACAATACCATAACCAACTGAATTGTAGAGCAGTTCGGGTTAGCCATTATCCGCGATTCGGGTCTTAATGTGTCAGCATTTATTTCAGGAACAACCAATGGGCAGGATTCATCCATTCGCCACGCAGAAGAGTTGTCCACAACATAGCATCCTGTTTCGGCAAATTTCGGGGCCCACTCGGCAGATATCTGTCCTCCCGCCGAAAACAAAGCAATATCGGGCCTAAGATCCAGCGCTTGACGAATACTAACTACTTCGTGAACTCCAAGGGGAGAGCTTATTTGTGTGCCCAATGATTTTTCAGATGCTGCCAAGACGAGCTGGTCAAAAGGAAACCTGCGCTCTGAAAGAACTTTGAGCATTACCCTACCAACCATACCCGTTGCACCAATTATTGCTAATCGCATGGATTAAATTTTTGGCAAAAATAATCTCGGATCATTCCCACACACTTGGAAAAGCTAATAATGAAACTATTTTTGATAGATGCACCGAATAACAGTCTTGCTTTTGCTGGTTTTGAGTACCGAATTGTTCGGGCAGTTTACGGATGATTTTTCTGATGGTGACTTTACCAACAATCCCTCATGGGTTGGAGATACAGCTGATTTTCAGATAGACACTTCTTTTCAACTCCAATTAAACGCCCCCGCTATTTCAGGCACATCACAACTCATCACAACTTCTCAGGCCGCATGGTTAACCTCCTGGGAATTCTGGTGTAAAATGGATTTTAATCCGTCAGGGTCAAATTATGCCAGGGTTTATCTGATGAGCACGTCGCCAGATTTGTCAGGTTCCCTCAATGGATATTTCGTACAAATTGGAGGGGCCAGTGGAACAGTGGACGATGTTAGCTTATTTCGACAGAACGGAACCAGCATCACTAAAATTATCGACGGGACGGATGGGACGGTCGCTCTAAATCCGGAGGTATACATCCGGGTTGAAAGAGATCTCAATGGAATCTTTTGGCTGGCCATCGACACGGCGTCAACCGGAAACTTTATCAATCAGGGGTCGGTCATCGACCTGCAGCATTTGACCAGTTCCTATTTCGGAGTTCAATGCATTTACACTTCAACCCGAAGTGACAGATTCTTTTTTGACAATTTTATTGTAACAGGCAGCATTCTTAGCGACACTATTCCTCCTGTAGTGGACACGATTAGTTTGATCAACGATAGCACCATTCAGGTATTTTTTAGCGAACCTGTATCTGGCCCTACCGCTATCAGCAATGCGAATTACAGCATTGCGGGTATAGGAAATCCTCAGAGTGTTATTTACAATGGTTCGGATAGCACCAGTACAGTGCTTTCCTTTTCACAGGGTTTTGCAAACGGCAACTACTCTATGACTATTTCAAATGTTGAGGATAAGGCCGGTAATGTTATGCTTCCTGCAAGTTTCCAATTCAATATTTACAATCCTGTTTTTGGTGATTTGATCATCAATGAAATCTTTCCAGACCCGAACCCCTCGGTTGGATTACCTCCCAATGAATTCATAGAAATTTTGAATACAACGGTCGCCCCCATAGATTTAAATGGGTATGAATACGCTGATGCATCCAGCTCGGTAGTCCTACCCAAATTCATACTCGGGCCGGGTGAGTTTCTCATTCTTAGCGCAGAGAGCGATACTGATCTTTTTTCAGTTTTCGGAAAAGTTTTGGGGCTCTCCCCATGGCCAACATTAAACAATAGTGGAGACAACCTTAAAGTCATCTCCCCAAATGGAAGTACAGTTGATTCAGTAACCTATTCTGACCTTTGGTATGGGAGCGACATCAAAAAAAATGGTGGATGGTCTCTGGAGCGAATTAACCCCAGTGCAGTCTGTGATGTGCCACAAAACTGGTCGGCATCTGAGAGCAGCGACGGAGGGACCCCCGGAGCGCCAAATTCAATATATTCATTGCTTCCTGATACCACTAAACCGAAGCTTACACGGTGGAATCTTCAGAGCAACAATTTTCTACAACTTACCTTCAGTAAACCTGTTGATAGTATAAATGCATTAAGTAATGTGATCATTCCTGGAATAAATATCCTCTCTTTTGTTGCCTCAGACCCATTCAATTATGAATATGATTTTCTTCTCACCCCATTAGATTCAAGTGCCATTTATTCCGCAAATCTCACAAAATGGGCTGATTGTTCAGGAAATCAAATGACGGATACAAGCTTTTCGATCACCATCGGCTCGAGTCCATCTCCGTATGACCTGATCATCAGTGAAATATTTCCAGAGCCCAATACAGAAATAAGCCCCGGTCTTCCGGTAGAGTATATAGAAGTATATAATCGGTCTGGTTATCCCATCCGTCTCAACGGACTGAAGGTGGGTGACCAAACCAGTACTGGTGTAATCGCAAACGGTATTGTACTGCCCAATGAATGGGCAGTTATATGCGACACTCGGGAAACTGACCATTTCAAGGGTAATGTAATTGGTGTGGATGGATGGCCTTCTTTAAACAATAATGGAGACTACATCTACATTGAAAGTGATGTTTTAATTGATGAACTCCAATATGAGAATAGCTGGCACGAACCAGGAAAAGAAAGCGGAGGTTGGTCTTTAGAGCTGATTAACCCTGATCAATTCTGCACCGGATCAGATAACTGGACTTCAAGTTTGGACAAGCTCGGAGGTACTCCTGCAATGCCGAATAGTGTGCTGGATTCAATTCTATTTTCATCTTTTGAGGTGATTGAAGTGAGCATTAATTCACCAAATAGTATCCGTGCAGATTTTAGTCAAAGTGTTGATTTTTCTGATCTTGATAGCGCTATATCCATCTTACCGGATATCGAGATAGACTCTGTCAGAATTGTGGATGATCGCAGTTTAATAATACACAGTTCACCACAATTTCAGAGAGGTGTACAATACACTGTCCAGTTCAACGGAATAAAAAACTGCAACCAAACGGATAGTCTGGATTTAGTGGAAGAGTTTTTTAATCTGCCCATGATTGGAGATGTTATTATCAATGAAATTTTATTTAATCCCCGAGGGGATGGAAGTGACTACGTGGAGTTTTACAATTCCTCTGAAGAACCCATTAACCTCTCCGGATGGGCCATAAGATCTGTAAGTTCGTCGGGAACCGTATCTACTGAGCAAGTCGATCCGGTTATCTTTATTCAATCTGCAGGAATAATAGCCTTTACAGAGGATTCTTTGAATGTGCTTATGGAATATCCAGGTTCTGGAGCTTTCTCAGTACGTGAAAACGATCTTCCAGCATTCGGCAATGATGCAGCTACTGTTCAACTTTTAGATCCAATTGGTGGCATTATAGATGAACTAAATTATAGTGATGACTGGCACTATAAACTGCTCAATTCTACAGATGGGGTTTCCCTTGAACGGATTCGGTATGACAGACCCACCCAAGATGCAAACAATTGGTTCTCGGCTTCCTCAGAAGTCAACTTTGGAACACCCGGATATGAAAATTCCCAAAGAAAAACTGAGTTTGAACAAAGCTCTGAGGTCTGGTTGGTCGATAAATATGTCTCACCGGATAATGATGGATTTCAGGATCAATTGGAGATAGGATACAACTTTGGTTTACCAGGATACACAGGATCGGTACATATCTATAGTGCTGCTGGCCAACCTGTTGTTCAAATAGCCAACAACGTGTTGCTTTCTTCTTCAGGAATAATAACTTGGAATGGCCTCAATGCGGATGGAGAACCTGTCGATACGGGCATGTACATCGTGCTTTTCACCGCGTTTGATTTGAACGGAAACGAAAAGTTATACAAGCTCGTGGCCATTGCCATTCGCTAATTAAACCAGAGCAATATCGAATTGAACCAGGTCAATAAACTCCTGAACTCGTTCATCCATCTCATTGCTGGTCAGGTTTTCAAGTCGTTCAAGTCCAAATTTCTCTACAGTGAATGATGCCATGGCAGAACCAAAGATTATCGCTCGCTTCATGTTTCGAAAAGACACATCCCTGGTGGCGGACAGATAACCCAAAAACCCACCTGCAAATGAATCTCCCGCTCCGGTTGGATCAAAAACCTCCTCAAGTGGCAAGGCAGGAGCAAAGAATACCTCTTTAGCCCGGTTGAAAAGTAAAGCGCCATGCTCGCCTTTTTTTATGACCAGATACTTGGGGCCTAAATCGAGAATTTTTTGTGCTGCTTTCACCAGACTGTATTCTCCAGACAATTGACGAGCTTCTTCATCATTTATAGTGACAACATCTACTTTTCTGATCACTGCAATGAGTTCATCCCAGGCCATGTCCATCCAAAAATTCATGGTATCCAGTACAACAAGTTTTGGCCTTTTTTCTATCTGACTGATGACTTCCATCTGCACTTGTGGAGACAGGTTACCTAACATCAAAAAGTCCGGGCTTCTGAATTCCTTTGGTACCACAGGGTTAAAATCACCTAACACGTTCAATTCTGTAACTAAGGTATCTCTGGTATTCATGTCGTTATGATACTTACCCGACCAGAAAAACGACTTTCTGCCTTTTACCACTTCCACTCCCTTTGTATTCACACCTTCAGTATTGAGCCTATCTAGAAAACTCTTTGGAAAGTCCTCGCCAACAACTGATATAAGGGCTACATCATCAGAAAAATGGGCGGCGGCCAGGCTGATATATGATCCTGCCCCTCCGATGATTTTACCTGTCTTTCCAAAAGGTGTTTCAATTTGATCAAATGCAACTGAACCAACCACTAATAAACTCATACTTAAAATTTTGCGCAAATATATTGTTTACCGTTCGGCATTTCGCTAATATTGTCGGCCCGTTTTTCGGGGGTGTTTTTAACATATTCCTCCATAGCTCAGTTGGTTAGAGCACCTGACTGTTAATCAGGGTGTCCTTGGTTCAAGTCCAAGTGGAGGAGCTTGAAAAGCCT
>DNTB01000043.1 GCA_003499525.1 Flavobacteriales bacterium | reverse complement strand
AACGGGTGTCTGATCCCGGGGTGTATTATTACTGCGGTGGAACACGAACCCCAACTACCTCGGGGAGAAGTACTTGTGTATCCGAATCCTGCCAGGGATTTTATTACCGTAGAGTTAGGCCCACAGAGGTTTAAAGATCAGACATTTGTATTGTTCGACCTGCAAGGAAAAAGGGTGCTGGAGCGGCGGTTGAATCAACCCATAAGTCAGATCTCTTTACAGGATCTACCCATGGGCATTTATCTATACCGTGTCGGGAACGTGAGTGGGAAGTTGGTGGTTGAGCAGTAGTCTTCGACTTTTCTTTTTCGTCAAAAAGAAAAGTAGCAAAAGAAAAGACGTTGGCGCGCGATGCAAAGTCATGGGTTCGGAGATTGGGGACTCAATCTTTGCTTAGTGTATTGTCCTGTGCTATTTTTCTTTGGGTTTCTGCTGAGTTTAACTCTTTCATATTCTTATGGGTTACTACTTTTTTTCCTGTTTCCTTTTCAATTTTTTCAAGGGCTTCTTTTGTAATCGTACCCGCAATATGTATTTGGGTCTTAGTCTCCTTAAATCCTTTAGCCCCTGACTGTTTTAGTAGTTCTTTGGCAGCAGTTTCGCTAAAAATTGTTGTGGCAAGTTCCATAGGAGTCATATTATCCCTAAGACTTTCTTTACTTCCAAGGCCTTTAAAATTCTTGTACTCATTTGCATTAAACCCTGACCAGGATTGGTACATTTCGTTTGTAAGGATAGCGTATTCAAATCCTTTTTCTATTCCACTGTCTTTAAGTTTATCTGTAAAACTAATTCGAGCATCTATACTGGCAGTTCTTGTTTGTATCCATTCTGGAGAGTAACCTTTTGTTGCATAGTAACCTTTTGCTCGCTCAATTGCAATTGCAGGTTGCTCGATTTCATCTAATCTTTCTTTTCCAACTTTTGCAAGCCAGATTTTAAAAGGTTCTGCCTTTTTCGATGGTATAGATTGTATTATTCTAAATAAGCCTTGTGTATCAGAACAGGTTATATTTCTTTTTTTCCCATCTTTTGCCATGAGAGGAAGTAGGGTACAAATTGTACCCCAGTTGGAATGTAGTTCTTCATCTCTCTTTCGTAACTTCTTAATATATTGTTTTGTATCAACAGAGTCCGTGAGAGCCTTCACTACATCTTCGACTGAAAAATACCATTCATTTCCGACTTGCACTCTTCTAATTTCATCCCCTTCAAACAAAGCAACTCTATTGCTGTTTATTTTTGTAATTTTCTTATTCATGATATTCGAATGCTTGGTTTCAAACTCAACAACACAGGATAGGTATTCAGAATTGAAAAGAAAACGAATTTATTGATTAAGCTATTTGAACCATCGGTAATTGGCGGTCGCTATGCCCGAAACTGGGAAAAGTTCGCATTGGGTGAGACCTATACGCTGGAATTGTCCATTCCAGGATCAGGTAGCGGTAAAAGAGCTGCCGAGCCGGAGAAAGCGGAAAGCGTCTTGGATATGCGCAACCTCATTAAGGTTTATCCAAACCCAGCGCGAGGATATGTGAATATAGAGGTTCGAAATGGGCTGAGAGAAGCCGTTTTGGATGTACAAATAATCAGCACCACCGGCCAGGTTGTTCGTCATTTAAACGGAAGAGCGGGATACGGCTTTTGGACGATATCCTTAGAGGGCTTATCTTCAGGGGTTTATTCCGTACAAGTTATGAATGGAGCTCAACTCATCCTTTCCGAAAGGTTGGAACTATTGTAGATGAAAATATTTTTTCTTTCTTATTTTTTCTTAAGCACGTCATGTCTGCTTATAGGACAAACCGAGTACTTTAACAATCGCTACCCCATACAAGGAAGAATGGGAAATACCAACTTTTCAATAGTTGTTCAAGACACGAGTTACTTTATTTCGCCAAATAACCTCAAGGATCTTGCCTCCATTTGGGAGAATTACCTTTTCGAGATTAGTTTAGATGGAACGGATACCAGTGTAACGGCTAAGAGTCAATTAGATTCTTTATTTGCGGTAAATACAGGGGTGATAAAAACAAGTAATGATGATATGGTAAATGCATGGGCACTTTACGACTTAGATAGCTTTAATTATGCGCTGGTATTCTATGATAATTTGGGAATTGAAGAACAACTGGTAATTGATTCTAAGAAGTTTGCATATTTATTCATAACTGATTTACAAGAAACCCAGGACTATGGGTTTATATTGACGGGTATCGTTCGTTATTTACCTGATAACCAAGGGGGTAGTCAGGATGTAGTATTGATTCGCACGGACAGTTTGGGTAATGAACTATGGTTCAAAACACTGGGCGGAGCCGGGCAACAACAGGGGTGGTCGGTTGCCGTTTGTGACGATGGCGGATTTATCGTAGCTGCATTGGATGGAAAGGAAGTCTGGATCATCCGTACGGACAGCACGGGCACGATGTTGTGGGAGCGTTTTTATGGGAGCACAGTTTGGGGCAATGCATGGCCTGAGCGCATTTTACAGACGCGAGATGGGGGCTATATTTTTGCTTCGGGTTGGGGAACGGATGATTTTGGAATAAACGATTGGGTATATCGTCCGTGGATACAGAAGCTGGATGCGCAGGGCGATTCACTTTGGAGTTGGTTTTCTAACACCAACGCTTACGAGGGTTATGAGTCGTATATAACAGATATAATTCAACAGAATGATGGAAGTTTTATTGCAGTAGGTCAAGAACCGACAGTAAACCCCATCGATTCCAGCCTCCAGTATAAAAAGCAAGGCATGATATTGAAGCT
>DNTB01000070.1 GCA_003499525.1 Flavobacteriales bacterium | reverse complement strand
GAGCTGGGTTCAGAACGTCGCGAGACAGTTCGGTCCCTATCTGTTGTGGGCGTTAGAAGCTTGAGAGGACCTGACCTTAGTACGAGAGGACCGGGTTGGACAGACCTCTAGTGTACCTGTTGTGGCGCCAGCTGCACCGCAGGGTAGCTATGTCTGGATGAGATAAGCACTGAAAGCATCTAAGTGCGAAACTTACCTCAAGATGAGGCTTCTTTTAAGGGTCGTTATAGACGATGACGTTGATAGGCTACAGGTGTAAAGACAGTGATGTCAAAGCCGAGTAGTACTAATTACCCGTAGCTTTCTGATAACCAGAAGTTTTATTCGTCATTAAGCTCTCTTTTCAACATTTCAAATTTTATTTAATGATTTACGGTGACTCTAGCGGTGGGGATCACCTCTTCCCATCCCGAACAGAGAAGTTAAGCCCACCAGCGCAGATGGTACTGCTGTAACAGGCGGAAGAGTATGTCGTCGCCGATTTATCAAAAGCCCGACCCGATTTTTATCGGGTCGGGCTTTTTTTTGCTCTTAACTTTGCTCCCAAAATCTCTTCGTTGAAGAACATTCTTTTATTCATTGCCCTACTTCCATTGCTGACCTTCGCCCAGGAAGACTCAGGAAGAGTCGTACTTAAGGGAGATGAAGTGCTTAGAGTAGTTTTGGAAGATTATTATGATGCGGATAGTCTTACCCCTTTAGATACTAACGTAAAGAGCCTTTACCGCTTTCTACCAGCATTGTTCAACGAAAGAAATTCGCTCGGTAATATCGGGCTTGCTGGTGAACAACTCGATGAAAAAGCTCATTCATCCTTCGGATACCACCTCGGGAATGATGTGTTTAACCCCTATCTCTTCTCCAAGCAGACCAACTATTTTTATCAGACTAAGATTCCTTACGTCCAGGTTACCTATTTGAATGGCCCCAGAAAATACCAGGAGATTGATCTGGTATTTTCACAGAATATCCGAAAAGGTCTTAACCTCACAGCTAAGTTTGACCGCTTTAGTTCCGAGGGATTTTATCTGAATCAGAAATCCATCTTCAGCAATTTCGAGTTGCAGTCCAACTTCGTGACTAAAAATCGCCGATATGGTATATTAGGATCCTGGATAATCGAAAAATACGAGATTCAGGAAAATGGAGGAATACAGAGTGATTCGGCATTTCTTGAGAACCTCAGTCAAAATAAACTGGGCCTTGAAGTTAATCTCCGAAACGCCACTAATTATTCAGACAGAAGAAGAGTATTTCTTAATCAGTTCTTCCAGTTCGGCAGAAGAAATGAAATGAATAAATCAGAGTATCACTCGATGATTATATGGGAAAATGAAGTGAATATTTTGGACTATTGGTTTGACGATACAGATTCTCTCAGTGATTTCTACCTGAACAATATTGCGGTAGATACCAGTATTCATTTCGCATATGATCAAAATGGAGAAACCCGATACAACACCCTTCTTGCTTACAGCTATACTCTACCGAATGATATAGAATTTCGTGCGGGCACAAAGTATTTGAATTCTCAAATAACACAGAATCAGATTGATTCAACTATTAACAGCACATCTCTACTTTTTGAAATACCCCGTTTTAATGTGAATCGATTTCATGGCGCTTTGAGCTATGAACTAGTGGTTGATGGATTTAATGAAGACGCTGAAGAATTGAATATCGATTTTGGTGCTGAACTTTGGAAAGCCCAAAGCCTGATTGTAGGAGTAGGGTTTGAATCCTGGTCTTCATTACCTGCCTATAACAGGTTGAATTATCGGTCTTCTATTCTGAATTGGAGCAATAATTTCAATTTCATATTCTATGATGCATTGAAATTTTATATCACAAGTGAAAAGCTCAAGCTTGGATTGCACGCCAGAATATACAATTACGACAACTATGTGGCCATAGGAAGTGATTTTCGTCCTGTACAGTTTGACGGTACTAATTCCGGATACAGACTAGAGCTATCCAAGCTCTTTTCTGTTAAACCCTTCTATCTGGATGTGAATTTGGTCTATCAAAATGTCGATAATCCCGATCAGATAGCTCTTCCCGAATGGATGATACATGGGTCCTTGTACTACAAAGACTTCGTTTTTAGGAAAGCTCTAGAGTGGAAGATAGGGTTCGACTATTACTGGAACTCAGAGTACTATGCGAATATGTACTTCCCATTGACAAGATCCTTTTACCTCCAGAATGAGAATCTAGTGGGTAATTTCCCCTTCATTGATGTATTTCTTGCGGCGAGGATAAAACGGGCCCATGGTTTTCTCAGAATGAATAACCTACTTCAGGGATTTCTGGACCAAAACTATATGATGGTTTTCCCATACCCCATGCCGGACCGTGGATTTGCTTTTGGCATCAGCTGGGATTTTTACAATTAGCACATCATGTTTTCTGTTTCTTCTTTCTCGCTGCAGGAAACAAGACATTGTTCAGGATTAACCTGTAACCGGGAGAATTTGGATGCAAGTCCAGATCCGTTGGTGGATCGCCTACAAAATGTTGGTAGTCTTCCGGATCGTGCCCCCCATAAAATGTCCACTGACCTTTGCCAAAATTGCCGTGTATATACCTTGCTGAATTGAGCGCTTTGCTTTCACCAAGAATTAAGACATCTGGTTTTACAAATCGCTTGTCGTAGGCTGTTGTTTGCCCCATAAAGCCTTTTATGATTTGTGTATGATTCTGGCAAAGCATGGTAGGAACGGGATCCCACTTGGCAGAAAAATCAAATAGTGAAAAAAGATCTGATGTTTCAGGAGTTCTCGAATGAATCGGGGTTGCGTCAATATTACTGTACTCGTATTGTAGGGGCCTCATTTCCAATGTGAAATTTTCAAAGGCCAGAGATTTGCTGAAGTCCAGTTTTTCCTGTGCCGCAGGATCTGCAGGGTCGCCATCAAACATAACTTCACAAATGTCAGTATTGGCTGCTGCAAGAGCAATGTCATAAGAATCTGTGCCTGAGCACATTGAAAACAAAAATCCACCCCCCAGAATGTAGTTCTTTATGTTTTGAGCAACTTGCAGCTTTAGTTCAGACACTTTCTTGAATCCCAACTCAGTCGCATCAGCTTCTGCCTTTTTCACCTGCTCTTTATACCAGGAGGCATTTTTGTAAGCGGCATAAAACTTTCCATACTGCCCGGTAAAATCTTCATGATGGAGATGAAGCCAGTCATACAAGGCTAAATCTCCGCGTATGATCTCTTTGTCGTAAATCTGATCATAGGGAATTTCAGCATAGGTGAGGACGAGAGTTACGGCATCGTCCCAGGGTTGTGTTCCCTCTGGTGAGTAAACGGCAATCTTAGGAGCTTTCTCCAGCTTCATCACATCCATGTTCGCTTCGGGGTTAGCTATTTCCTGACGAATGCTAAGGGCCTGTGCATCAGTGATTACTTCATAGCTTACACCTCGTACCACACATTCAGTACGCACCGGATCAAGTGCCTGTATGAGAAAACTTCCACCTCGGTAGTTTAAGAGCCATACTACTTCAACTTCATTGTAGAGCGTCCAGTAAGCAATTCCATAGGCTTTTAAGTGGTTTTGTTGGGTTTCGTCATCCATAGGAATAAGGATGTATGAGCCCAGTATTTTACCGGAGGCCGCGAAAAAGATTGCTATAAGAACTATGAATTTAAAATGGTGTTTGATCATCGCTTTCAAAATCATCATTCATCCTGCTCGAGCGTTTTACGAAGTTGGTCGAAAAATCATCATTCGGTGCCAATGGCGACAACATCTCCATCATATTATCTCCGTCATTGACGAACTTGGCGAGGTGATCCACGAACCTCAAGTTTACCCGATCAGTTTTACCATTACGGTGTTTTGCAATAATTAGTTCAGTAACTCCATCGGTTGGATTCCCTTCCTCATCCTCTGTAAATCCGTAGTATTCGGGCCGGTACAGGAACATAACTATATCCGCATCCTGTTCAATCGCACCTGACTCTCTCAGGTCACTAAGTACAGGTCTTTTCGGGCCCTGGCGTGTCTCAACTGACCTGCTTAACTGTGAAAGAGCAATTACAGGAATACTAAGTTCTTTGGCTATACTCTTAACCGAACGGGAGATGGTTGAGATTTCCTGCTCCCGGTTCCCTTTATTTTCACCTCCGGGGGTCATGAGTTGGAGGTAGTCTATCACGACCATTTGAATATCGTGTTGGGCTTTTAGCCTTCGGCACTTTGCCCTCAATTCAAAAACTGAAAGAGCCGGAGTATCGTCAATAAAAATGGGGGCTTCAGAAAGAGCAGTAATTTTAGTTGAAAGCTGCTCCCATTCATGCGACTCTAAATTGCCTTTTCTTAGTTTTTCAGAAGTGAGCTCGGTTTCTGACGAAATAAGTCTGGTTACTAATTGAAGAGAAGACATCTCAAGTGAAAAAACCGCAACAGCTTTTTTAAAATCTACCGCAGTATTTCGGGCAATCGTCAAAGCGAATGAGGTTTTACCCATACCCGGCCGAGCGGCCAGAATAATCATATCGGCCGGTTGAAAACCGGATGTAATTTTATCTAAATCGCTAAATCCAGTGGGAACTCCACTTACCCCATCTTCTTTTTGGCTGAGTTCTTGAACACGTTGTATTGCCTGTTGTATGAGCACGCTCATACTATCGAAACTCTTTCGAATATTTCCTTCAGCAACACCAAATAAGTCGCTTTCTGTTCGATCCAGAAGATCAAAAACATCTGTGGTTTCGTCAAATGCATCGGTAATGGTCGATGATGAAATTCGGATGAGTTCTCTCAAAATGTGCTTTTGAGAAATGATTCTGGCGTGAAATTCTACGTTCGCTGCCGAGCCCACTCGTCCGGTAAGCTGGGTTAGGTAAAAGGGGCCACCAATGAGGTCGAGCTCCCCTCTTTTCCTTAAATCTTCCGTTACAGTCAAAAGGTCGATGGGCTCCGACTTGCTGAACAGATCCTTTATGGAAGTATAGATTTTTTGATGAGCATCTTTGTAGAAACTGTCTGGATGGAGGATGTCTATTACATCATTAACTGCCTCTTTTTCAATGAGTAATGCGCCAAGAACTGCCTCTTCAAGGTCCAATGCCTGCGGGGGGACTTTTCCGAGTTCCCTGCTTGCATTGCTTGTAGGTTGAGCCGATGGTCTTTTCGTTCTAACGGGTGCGTTTGCCATTGGAAAAATTTGCACAAAATTATCAGGTTGGCAGAGCTTTCACCTATGATCTGCCCTTAGCGATTAAACAATTTTTACCACTTGATTTGAACAATTGTGAAGTTGTTCAAACTCACTTGGTTAGGGGTCTATTCATTATAAACACCCATTGCGCAATACTTATCGATGCGCTGCTGTATTCGCTCTTCCGAAGATAACTGTTCCAGCTCCTCAATTGACGCTAAGATTTCTTTTTTAACTCTTCGAATGATCTCAGGCTTGTTAGAATGAGCTCCACCCGGTGGTTCCTTGATAATAAAGTCGATTAGTTTATTGCCCAGCATGTCAGTTGCAGTAAGTTTCAAGGCTTCAGCTGCTTCTTCTTTGTGGTCCCAGCTTCTCCAGAGAATGGAACTACACGATTCAGGTGATATTACAGAATACCAGGTGTTTTCCAGCATGAATACCCGATCACCAATTCCAATTCCCAACGCTCCACCCGAAGCTCCTTCCCCTACGATAACCGTTATGATCGGAACTTCTATCTCAAACATTTCTTTGAGGTTTCGAGCAATGGCCTCACCCTGACCCCTTTCTTCAGCCTCTATTCCTGGATACGCGCCCGGTGTGTCGATTAACGTCACTATTGGCTTGTTGAATTTGTTTGCCAGATGCATAAGTCTTAAGGCTTTACGATAGCCTTCAGGGTTCGCCATTCCAAAATTTCTGTATTGGCGCATCTTGGTATTGATACCTTTTTGCTGTCCAATAATCATCAATGTGCGGCCACTTACATTACCAAAACCGCCAACAATGGCTTTATCGTCTCTTACATTTCTGTCTCCATGTAATTCCAAAAAATCTCCATTGGTCATGGTTTCAATGTAGTCCAGCGTATATGGGCGTTCGGGATGTCTTGAAACCTGAACCTTCTGCCAGGCTGTCAGGTTGTTGTAGATTTCCTTTTTGGTCTTGGTAATTTTCTTCTTCAGCTCTGCAATGGTCTGCGAAGCATCTACCTTTCCTTTTTCTTCTATCTGCTTCGCCTGGTCGAGTTGTTCTTCTAGCTCGGCAATGGGTTTTTCAAAATCCAAATATGCTGGCATGTTCCTTACTTTAATAAAAGTCGAAAATAGAAAATCTGCTCAATTGATTATTTAGGAGCCCGCACGTAAAAGTAGATGGCCAGTATCCCAAAAAATATATTCGGCAGCCAAACTGCGATAAAAGGGTTCAATCCTGCATTTACCGCATAGACTTTTGTTACCTGCATCGCAAGAATATAGCTAAAACTAATCCCAATACTTATGGCAATATGCAGCCCTATGCCTCCTCTGACTTTTCGGCTGGCGAAGGATACTCCAATGAGGGTTAGGATGTAAGTTGCCAGTGGAAGAGCAGTACGCTGGTACTTTTCAACTTTATAGACCGGCAACAATTCAGATCCTCGAAGAGCCTCATCGTCTATGAACTTATTGAGTTCAGGAGTATCCATCATTTGAATATTGTAGTCTTTGTGTTCAAACTCTTTGGGATCAAAAGGCATTATGGTGTCCAATATGTTTCCCGTAACAAGTACCTCCTCTTCTTTGTCATCCAGATATCGGTGCTGATACCGGCGCATGATCCAATGCTGATTAAGTGAATCCCAGGTCATAAATTGTGACATGAATTTGGATTTAATCTCTGACCCTTCGATTATTTCATAGCTGAACTTATAACCGGAAGCCCGGTCGACATTGTAACTTTCCACATAAATGTAATGCCCCGGTTTGATCTGTTTGTGTAGGTTTTTATTCGGGTCTTTAGCTCTGTAACCTACATAGGCCTGCTCGAATGCAACGCGTTCACGACTGGCATGAGGAACGGTAAAATGATTGAGCCAAAGCGAAATAATGGCCAGGAATGTAGCGGCCAAAAAATAAGGAAACATGAGTCTTTGAAAAGAAACTCCGGCGCTGAGTATGGCAATGATTTCGCTCTTATATGCCATAGAAGAAGTGAAAATGATCACCGCCAAAAAGATGAAAAGTGGACTGAACAGATTGCCGTAAAAAAAGATGAAGTTGACGTAGTAATCATAGATGATTTCGCTCAGAGGAACGTCGTGTTTGAGGAAATCATCCAGTTTTTCTGTCACATCGAAAATGATGGCAATGGCCAGTATAAGACCCAGAATAAAGAAAAAGGTCTTCAGGAATTTTCGAATGATATAGAGGTCAATCTTCTTCATCAAATCTTCTGTCGCACTTTTTGAACCATATTATTTTTCCAGATATGAAAGGTGTCCTCAAGGATATGCTTGCGGGCTTCTTTTACCAGCCAAAGGTAGAATCCAAGATTATGCAGAGATGCTATTTGAGCGCCTAACATTTCTTTTGAAACGATCAGGTGTCGTAAATACGCCTTGCTGTAAGCCGTATCTACAAAGGTATGGCCGGCAGGATCAACAGGGCTAAAGTCATTTTCCCATTTCTTATTCCTGATATTGATGATTCCTTCAGCGGTAAAAAGTTGCCCGTTTCTACCGTTGCGGGTAGGCATAACACAGTCAAACATATCTACACCCAAGGCAATAGACTCAAGGATGTTTTCCGGTGTTCCCACTCCCATCAGATATCTGGGTTTGTCTTTGGGAAGAATACCGCAAACCGCCTCGGTCATTTCATACATCATTTCGTGGGGCTCTCCTACGGACAACCCCCCGATGGCGTTCCCTTCTGCGTTTTTTGATGCAATGTATTCAGCAGACTGCTTTCTCAAATCAGGATAGGTGCTCCCCTGAACGATGGGAAATAAAAACTGCCGATGTCCATATTTAGGTTCAGTATCACGAAACCTTACTGTACACCGATCAAGCCACCGATGCGTCAAATGCATGGAATTTTCAGCGTACTCGTAATCACATGGATAGGGGGTACATTCATCAAATGCCATTATAATGTCTGCGCCAATATCTCTCTGAATATCAACGACATACTCAGGTGAGAACAAATGTTTGGATCCGTCGATATGAGAACTGAAATGGGCTCCTTCTTCTTTGAGCTTACGCTGTTCCGATAAGGAATAGACCTGATATCCGCCACTATCTGTAAGGATGGGTTTGTCCCAGTTGATGAATCTGTGCAGTCCTCCTGCTTCATTCATCAGAGGCATGCCGGGACGAAGAAAAAGATGGTAGGTGTTGCCCAAAATGATCTCGGCATTAATATCCGCGCTGAGCTCTCTTTGATGCACACCTTTGACCGTACCCGCCGTTCCGACGGGCATGAATATAGGCGTTTTAATCTCTCCGTGGTCGGTATGTAGAACTCCCGCGCGTGCTTTAGTTTTTGACGATGTATGGGTAAGATCAAAGAACATTGGAGCTGTTGAAAATTTGAGCGCCAAAGATAGCGTACCACTTTGCACCGAGCGTACATTTGAATCCTTTCGTGATTATGGTGTGGATCGATGGCATATGGTGGGTTTATCTAATCAGCGGCGGTGTGGTGATGAGCTACTATCTTTTCTTTTTTCTGAGAATTCCAATTTCGGCCAGAACGGAAAAGGAAGTCAAACGACCCGATCCGGTATCGGTCATTATTGCAGCCAAAAACGAGGCAGAAAACCTAAAGAGATTTATTCCCCTTATTATGAAACAGGAAGGGGTGGAGTTTGAAGTCGTTGTGGTAAACGACTGCAGTTGGGACGAGACACAGGATGTTCTCAATGACTTTGAGGAGAAATACGACAATTTCAGATTTACAGCTTTTTGTGAGAATGGTGACTTTCAGGGAGGAAAAAAGCTGGCCATATCTTTAGGAATCAAAGCAGCCAAATACCCCAACCTTGTTTTTACAGATGCCGATTGTTATCCAATGAGCGACGATTGGCTCAGGCAGATGGCTTCGGCCCTGATGAGAAAGAAAATCGTGTTGGGATTTAGTCCATACAGGACAGAGGCGGGCCTGTTAAACGACCTGATCAGATACGATGCCTATAAGATTGGATTGACCTATTTATCGTTTGCCCGTTCAGGCATACCTTACATGGGTGTGGGACGCAACATGGGCTATCATTCGTACCTGTTTTTCGATCAAAAAGGCTTTTCGAGCCACATGCACCTCGACTCCGGAGATGATGATTTGTTTATAAACCAAATTGCACACAGTAAGAATACTGCCACTCTTTATACTCCGGAATCAGTATTAGTGAGTTTGCCCAAAAAAACACTGAAGGATTGGGTAAGACAGAAAAGACGACATTTAACTACCTCTTCAGAATACAGATTTGGACATCAAGTGCTTTTGACCTTACTGCCATTTAGTCAATGGATTTTTATTGGCGCGTTTATTGTCCTGCTGGTATTCAATTATAAGTTAGAATGGGTACTGGCGATATTTCTTGTAAAATGGATCATGCAGGCGGTAATACATTTTTTCGCCATGCGTCGATTGGCCTCTGCCAATCTGTTTTTCAAATCCATCGTTTTGGAACCCCTTCTGATGATGTTTTACCTGTGGTTAGCCTTCCTAAAGATTGTTAAACCCCGGCATGAGCGCATTTGGAGCTGATATATTTGGATTTGTATATATAGTGAAATTACATTCATCAATTATCGCGGATTGTTACCGCCGGAAGTTTAAAGAGCCTATGGAAGACTGATTACGCTTAATTCTAAATCAATCAATCATGTTAAGCAAAAATGCACAGCGGGATTACGACATTATCCTCAAAGCGAAAGAAGGCGACCAGTCCGCCTATACACAGCTGATGAACCAATATCACGACAGTATATATTACGAAATCAGTAAAAGAATACGCGATGAGGAACTGGCACGAGATTTAACCATGGAGGCGATGAGCAAGGCACTTATGAATTTAGATGCCTATCAGCCGACTTTTGCATTTAGTACCTGGTTAAAGAGAGTGAGCGTGAACCACACCATTGACTATTTGAGAAAGCGGAAACTGGAAACGTATTCCATGGATGCCGCCCAGAGCAGCGAAAAAGGTGATCTCGTCCGGCAATATGCGAACGATGAGCTCACACCCCAGGAGCAGATGGAGAAAACCCAGCGCATTGACATTGTCAGATACTATATCCAAAAGTTGAAGGACATGTACCGCAGCTTAATCGAATTGCGCTACTACAATGAGCTGAGCTATGAAGAAATTGCGGTAGAATTGGCCATTCCGGTGGGTACGGTAAAAGCGAGACTCCACCGGGCCAAACGCATGCTCGGCCAGATGATGGCACCACACCAGACTTCATTTTAGCAATCAATCAATCATCATAAATCAACCCCCGGCTTCGAAAGAGGTCGGGGTTTTTTGCCTTTCAGTAGTCTGGTGGGGTATAAAACTTAATTGATTGTAGAGGCTTCAGGAATTGGAAGTAACGGAATAAACGCATTATCTTCAGGTCATGAAAAAGATAAAACTTCTTGCAGTAGGTATGCTCCTGGTTGCCGGCGCATGCCGACAGGATACGGAGCCTCAAAAGAAGCTCTGCTTTGATCCTTCCAACCCCGATTGTGTGGTCTACGATCCATGTTACGGGAAAACAGAGGTGACGGCCAGGTTTGGTATATATGAGTATTGGATACAACTTGATACACTTTTCCCGATTTATGATCGGGGCGGGGGGAACCTGACTTTTATAGCCGAAGAGGAGGATGCTGAATATGAATGGATTGTCGGAGCAGAGACGATTCGCACGTGATCCTTCGTGCGGTATTTTTCACCGCCATATACTGTTCGGGGACAGGCGATTGACATAACATTGAAGGTAACCAAAGAGCCCAATTTTGATTGTTTTCCGGATGACGACGGAGAAGATACCTTCACTCGAAGATTCTTTGTCCTAAAAGACGGAGCGGATTTTAATATTATAGATAAGTATAAGGTCAAATTTTTTGAGACAGCAAATGAACCTACGCCGGAAGATTCGGTAATTATTGAACTAAGACGTGTAGATTTTACGGGAGGATGGCCGGAACTATCGGCACTTCATATCCTTAGGATCAATGCCGATTCTTCGGAGACACTCTTAGTTCGAGATGGTTTTACCAACGATGATTACCTCTATGGGTATTGCACTGTTAAATGGACCAACGATCTCGTAATAATTCCTGAATTTAATGATTTCGGGGAAATTGTACTTGAGGTTGAAGGTTGGAGACTTAGGGCGAATATCCCAACCCAAAATGGAACAGTTTCTTTTTCCGGAAGAAAAATATAAGAAATGAAAAAACCAGTACTCAACGTTGATTATACTTCACTTTTATTTTTCAATTCTTACCATTAATGCTGAAAGACGAACTTCTTGGAATAAGCTTAAAACATACTTTGCCAATGTTACCTGATTAGCTAACTTTGTGTTGATAAAATTGTGAGCAGATTTGGATGAATTTAAACGATCAATCGTAGTCTACAAAAATCACTTTTGGGATTTTTACAATAGACAGGATGAAAAAGTTAAGAGCAAAATCGATTGGACTGTTACAATGATTCAAACCACCAGAATTGTTCCTGAAAAGTTCTTAAAGCATTTAACGAACTCTGATGGTCTGTGGGAGGTACGTGTTTCTGCAAACAATGGAATTTTTAGAATATTCTGCTTTTTTGACAAAGGAAACCTGATAGTACTGTTAAGTGGTTTCCAAAAGAAAACCAAAAAGACACCTAAGTCTGAGTTAAGCAAAGCAGAAAGGATTAAAAAAGAATATTATGAAAACAAAAAGTAGCATTACAAATTGGGACGACCACCTGGATTCAAAATACGGGAAAAGAGGTACAGAAAAACGAGAAAAATTCCAAGAGGAGTTCGAGGCATTTAAGCTTGGTGTACTCATACAAGAAGCAAGAAAGAGTAGAAACCTTACACAGCAGCAACTTGCTGATAGAGTGGGAACAACAAAAAGCTACATTTCCCGAATTGAAAATAATGCAAGTGATATTCGGCTTTCAACCTTGATGAGAATAATACGAGAGGGTTTGGGAGGAAGTTTAAAGCTGTCTTTGAATGTTTAGTAGTTATTTTCCAATTGATCCTCAAAGCTAAGGACGGCGATCAGTCAGCCTACACACAGCTGATGAACCAATATCACGACAGCATACTCTTTGAAATCAGTAAAAGAATACGCGATGAAGAACTGGCACGAGATTTAACCATGGAGGCTATGAGCAAGGCACTTATGAATTTAGATGCCTATCAACCGACTTTTGCATTTAGTACCTGGTTAAAGAGAGTGAGCGTAAACCATACCATAGATTATTTGCGGAAGCGAAAATTAGAAACCTATTCTATGGATGCCGCCCAATCAAGTGAAAAGGGTGAACTGGTGAGGCAGTACGCCAATGATGAGCTCACACCGGAAGAGAAAATGGAAAAAGCACAGCGGATTGATATCGTGCGCCACTACATCCAAAAACTGAAGGACATGTACCGCAGTTTAATAGAACTGCGGTACTACAATGAGCTGAGCTATGAGGAAATAGCAGTGGAATTGGCCATACCAGTGGGTACGGTTAAGGCAAGGCTACACCGTGCCAAGCGCATGCTGGGCCAGATGATGGCACCGCATCAGGCCACGTTTTAGCATCGATCAAATCCAAAAAGGCAAAAACCCCGGTCATGAGCATGATCGGGGTTTTTGCTTTGGATGAATGTTCTGCTCTTCAGCTTAAAAAAAATAAAGGTTGCTTTACGAGCAAGGCTTTAGATTACAAAATTTTTCTCTAAATACTTCAGGGCAGCTTTGGCCAAATCCAAATTTTGTGCATATTCAATCAATATTGAAATAGAGTTATTTGGAGCTGGTATCACCTTTAAAGTTTTCTCGTGAGATAGATTCTGAAGATGTTCAAAAACCGATTTTAATGGGGCATTTGTGCAGAAGTTCAAAAAAAAATATCTCATTTCCTACTCATGATATATCACGAGCATAGGATCGCAACAATTCTAGTTTTTGATAAGCAAATGCTCCTCGAAATAACCATCGTCGCGCAATATTTTTAGTATATACATTCCCGGGGCAAGAGACCAGAAAATAGTATTTCGTCTAGTGAATAGGTTTTTTGAATTGTTCAAAAGCTTACCATCCATGGTAAATAATTCTATAGAGTATTCTGTTTCACTTCTCGATTCAATAGTAAAATAGTCAGAAGTGGGATTCGGGTATATTCTGAAGTTGTTATTCGATGATACTAATGCATCATTACTTGTTATGATCACCTGATGACAACCTGATGAATCCACACATCCGTTTTGAATTAAAAATACAGCATATTTACCAGTTTGTGTGGGAGTAAAAACAGCAGAATTTGCACCCGGTATGATTTGTAGGTTATCACAATTATACCATTGATAGAAGCTCGCTCCACTACTCGCAGTTAAAGAATTAACACTCAAGACAACATTTGTGTCGACATTAGTTACATTTAAATTCAGGGTAACGACGCTGTCGCATCCTGTGGCATTTACCAACGTATCAATATAGGTTCCTGAAGATGTCAGCGTGTTTCCCAGCCAAGAATAGGCATCACAAGCAGAAGCACTGATAGAAGCAGAAGAGCTGTTCAGAATGGTTAGGTTGATGGTCATGAGGCTGTCGCACCCCGTGCTGTTTGGAATCGTATCCAGGTAGGTACCCGAAGCGGTAAAAAGTTTCCCCGAAGGACTAATATATTTATCGCATGAGCTTATTAATGATGTGTCCATAGTAGGTCTACATTCTGAAAATAACTCAACGATTTGCGAGTTGTTAAGAGCACAATTATACAAGCGAAAATCATCCATTGCTCCTTCAAAAAATGCCCCAGGGATCATACTACCGTCATATCTAGCTCCAATGGTACAAATGGTAGTAAAAGAAAGATTACCAAATTTACCCTGATCTGATCCGTGATTAACGGTTTTCGAGAGTTGATTGGTATCCAGGTAGAAAGTGCTATTCACACCATCAAATACGTATACAACAAGATGCCAATTATTATCAATAAGTTTGGCTCTATTGGAAGTTTCATGTCCAGCAACTACATAATCGCTCGCTCCATTTTGACGCCCAAATAATACAAGTTCATTTTGCAGGTATTGTGTAATATTATCTCCTATATAAAGTCTTTGAAAATAAGCATTAAAAGAAGGATCTTGTAGGGCAAGAATTGTATTCCTTGAGTCATTGTTTGTTTTTACCCATACGGCCACAGTTGCCGGTTGCGAAAAGTTCAAATCTGGCAAGTGAGTGCTCAACTCAATAAAGCTCGTTGAGCCATCGAAAAGAAAGGAACTCATAGAAGTTCCGAATCTGTCGTTGACATAAAAGTTAGTCGTACTAATTCCATGATAATCGTTGCCCCCGTGGTCTTGGACATTTCCATTAAATGGATAATAGGCTATTAAGCATGAATCAAATGAGAACTGGGCCTTCGCAATTACAAAAGTAGAAATGAGAAGTAGGATCGTTAATGGTAGTTTTTTCATGATTTTTTTTGGATGTAAATTATTTCAAATTTAATAAAATAATGAGATTGTGATAGTAATGCAATCTAGTAGTTCGAGATATTTACCTCTACTTTTTTATAACAACTACTTAACAGCCCATGCATACATCGAGAATCTAATACTCAAAAAATTGCTCGAATTGCTATCACTAGGATGGTTTGTAATTGTGCATATGCCTTATTATCAATAACTAATGTTAAAATCACCTCTTCATCCCCAGAACCCCAAATAGTCCGCGGACGAGTTCGCGGCCGATCGTTCTGCCCATTTGACGCACCATGGTATTCTTACTCAGTTCATCAAGGATTTCGATTCCGGTGTTGGTTTCTGATTTTGCTCTGCCTGGTTGCCGTTGAATCGTTTGAGGTCCGGATTCTTTAGCTCGGTTGAGTTTTTGGTTTAAAATCTCAAAGGCACTTTGTCGATCGATAACCCGGTCGTATTTCGGTTTCAATTCCGACATGCTTATCACACCGTTGAGCTCAAGATCACTAAGAATGCCCATTCTCGATTTAGGAGGGCGCATGAGCGTCGCGACCAGCGGAGTTGGTATACCTTTCTCGTTGAGCGCGGTAACCAAAGCTTCGCCAATTCCCAACTGAGTAAGCAATTCGTCTGTTTTGTAGAAATTACTGACCGGAAAGTTTTCCGACGCTCGCTTGATGGCTTTGCGGTCTTTTGCTGTAAAAGCTCGCAGCGCATGTTGGATTTTAAGCCCCAGTTGTCCCAAAACTTCCTCAGGAATATCATCTGGGTTTTGGGTGCAGAAGAAAATCCCTACTCCTTTTGATCGTATCAGTTTAATAATGGACTCAATTTGATCGCGAAGTGCTTGTGACGCCTCCTTGAAAAAAAGGTGGGCTTCGTCAATAAAGAGCACCAGCTTCGGTCGGTCCTGATCGCCTATTTCGGGGAAGGTTTCATAAATTTCGGCGAGCAGACTCAGCACGAAGGTCGAGAACAGCTTCGGTTTATCCTGAATGTCATTTAATCGGATTACAGAAATGGTTCCAAGCCCGTCACTGTCCTTTCTAAGTAGATCCTGCACATCGAAGGACAATTCACCGAAGAACTTTTCGGCTCCTTGTTGCTCCAGCTCGAGGATTTTGCGCAGAATGGTATTGACGGATGAAGTATGAAGGCGGCCATATTCCCGTGCAAGATCTTCTTTGCCTTCATTGATAGCAAACTGAAGTGTTTTCTTGAGATCCGAAAGGTCTATGAGTGGTAAGTCATGGTCATCACAATACTTAAAAACCACACTCAGAATGCTTTGCTGTGTGTCGTTCAATCCAAGGATTTTAGACATTAAAACAGGCCCAAATTCAGTGGCTGTGGCTCGTAGCTGAGTTCCTTTCTGTCCAGAGAGGGATAGCAATTCCAGAGGGAATCCCTTGGGTGCATATTCTTCTGGAAGAAAAGAATGGCGCTTGACGATGTGCTTGTTTGATGTACCTGGAGCAGCCAGTCCGCTCAAATCTCCTTTCATGTCCATCAATACGACCGGGATACCCTGCAATGAGAATTGTTCGGCTAATACCTGAAGACTTACGGTTTTTCCTGTCCCTGTGGCTCCGGCAATTAACCCGTGACGATTGAGCGTTTTAAGGGGAATTCGAACCTCAGCTTCGGGTTGTGCTTCTCCCTCAATCATTCCTGCACCTGCAAGAATAGATGGCCCCTCGAACTTTTGATATCCTTCATTAATGGCATTTATAAAACCGTCTTTCATCGCATTCGATTTATCATTGTGAATTCTGGGAAAGTAAATAAATGGGTCGAATTAGCTCTCTAATTATTCTGATTTCATTCGCAACAGTTCTGCAGTTAAGAGGCCAGGACTATGTAGACCTGTTCAAAGCGTACTACGCGAATACTCCTCTGAATGCTTTTGACTCGGCTGATGCGCAGACGCGTGTCGAAGAAATGGGGTTTAGCAGCGTATTGCCAATTCAGCTGGACAGCACCAAGTACCTCCTTACGGGAGTCAATTTTGAACGATTGAGCACCCGAACAGCACCTGAGAAGACAGATATCACTTCTGTGTACACCGTTTTGATGAAATTTGGATTAAGTGTAAACCACAATGCCAGATGGACGGGAACCTACATGTTCTTGCCAAAACTATCTTCCGACCTTCGCGAGGTGGGCAGGAAGGATTTCCAGTACGGAGGTCTGGTCTATTTTAAATACCACAAGTCTCATAGATTGAAATACCAGTTTGGACTGTATTTCAATTCGGAGTTGTTTGGCCCCTTCTTTGTCGCGTTAGCCGGAATTTATTATCAAAGCGCTGATGCCCGGTTTGAGGCTAACCTGAATCTTCCTTTACTTGCTGATGTGAATTATAGGTTGTTCAATAAGTTCAGGGCTGGAATGGAGTTCGATGCCTTTGTAAACTCCTATTACATCAACCAACCGCAATATTCGCTAAACAACGAGTATCTTGTAAAAAGGAGCAATGAGCTTTTTATATACGCCCATATCGACCTGAGCCAAAGCATTATCCTAAAAACAAGAGTGGGCTATACTATTGGACGCCAATATGCGCTTTACGACGCTCGGGATCAGGTAACTTTTGGCTTTTCTGCCTTTCGTTTTGGTGATGATCGCGAGCAGCTCAATCGGGATTTTGCCGATGGAATGATTTTCAAAATTGATCTCATCTACCGATACAATCGTTAGTGATGAAAGAGTTGCATGATTATTTTCCGGAGCTTTCTGTTGAACAGAAAATCCTTTTCGATAGGATTCCAGAGGTGTATAAAGACTGGAATCAGAAGATCAATGTGGTTTCACGAAAGGACGTGGAGGATATTGAAATTCGCCACGTAATTCATTCGCTGGCTATTGCTCGGATATTTGAATTTCTCCCGGGCCAAAAGGTTTTGGACATCGGAACTGGAGGGGGATTTCCTGGAATTCCATTGGCCATACTCTTTCCTGACACTAAATTCTTATTGGTTGATTCAATCGGTAAAAAAATTCGCGTGGTGCAGGATGTTATCCTACAGCTTGGGTTAAACAACGTTAATGCGATTCAATCCAGAGCAGAAGAGCTTGATTTTGAGTTTGATACGGTGATTTGTCGGGCGGTGGCACCTCTTAGTACCCTTTGGTATTGGATTGGGAATAAAATCAAAAATGAATCCGGTTTTCCGGCAAACGGATTGATTGCACTGAAGGGAGGAGATCTTCACGAAGAGATTAAAACGTTGGGGCTTAAGGCTGAAGTTTTTAAAATAAGTTCATTTTACAAAGAACCTTTTTTCGAAACTAAGAAAGTAGTTTTCGTTCCGAAATGATCAAACCTCCATTTGCAAGTCGCTGAGGTTTTTATACATCCCGTTTTCAAGTTGCATGAGTTCTTCATGCGTTCCTCTTTCTACAATTCTACCTTTTTGCAAAACGAGAATCTGATCTGCTTTGCGGATGGTGGACAAGCGATGGGCGATCACAATTGAGGTGCGCCCTTTCATCAATTCATCTAATGCCAGCTGCACTTGTCTTTCCGATTCGCTATCGAGGGATGAAGTGGCTTCATCAAGGATGAGAATTTTTGGATTGTGTAGTAATGCCCGCGCAATTGCCACGCGTTGCTTCTGTCCGCCGGAAAGCTGGATTCCGCGCTCCCCGACCTCGGTTTCGAATCCTTCGGGAAAGGATTTAATAAACTCAAGGGCATGCGCTTTTCCGGCGGCTTCCTCTATTTCCTGTGCCGTTGCATCAGTTTTTCCGTAGGCAATGTTTTCCCTGATGGTGCCCCCAAAAAGGATGACTTCCTGCGGAACAATGGCCATTTCATTTCTGAGGTTACTGAGTGAATAGTCGGAGGCATTTTTCCCATCAATTTTTATTATTCCTTCACTAGGACTGTAGAATTGGAGCAACAAGGATACAAGAGTTGATTTTCCAGCGCCTGATTCACCCACCAAAGCGATTCTCGATCCTGCTGAGGCCTTAAAAGTAATCCCATCCAGAACAGGAACATCAGATCGAGTGGGGTATGAAAAAGAAACATTCTCGAAAGCCACATCGCCGTTGAAGGGCGAAAGTCTATCCTTAGTTGGGCGCAGCTTTTCCGGTTCATTCTCCATTAGTTCCAACAAATCTTCAGTAGCACCGATACCTTTCTGAAATCTCGCAAAAAGATCAGCCCCACCACCGATGCTGGCACCCACGAAAATGGTGTAGAATAAAAAAGTGGTCAGATCTCCGTAGGACATTGCTCCCTGTTGCATCAACACCGCAGCTTGCCAAATAACAATGATAAACGACCCGAAAATGGCAAAAATGATGAATGCCGACATTCCTCCCCTCGCATACACTCCCTTCATCGCTGTTTTTCGAACTTCTTCAACTCGTTTTGAATAGCGTTCTGACTCGTATTCTTCATTCGTGAAAGCTTTGACACTTTGGATTGCGGTAAGCGTTTCTTCCACAATTACATTCGAATCAGAGATGGACGACTGAGTGACTCTGGAAAATTTCTTAACCCATCTTCCCATAAAAACTGCAATCATGATCATGACCGGTACTGAAGCCAACATGATGATGGTTAGCTTAACTGAATAAAAGGCCAGAGCGGGTATGCCGATGGCCACAATGATGAGCTGACGCACAATTTCAGCAAGGACGATGGTAAAAGTCTCCTGAATCTGAGCAACATCTGATGAGAGGCGGCTGTTGAGTTCACCCACTCTGTTTTGAGCGAAGAAGGTCATGGGCATACGGATAATATGACCGTAGGCCGTTTCGCGTAGATTTTTCACCACTCTCTCGGTTACGTCGTTGAAAAGGTAGACTCGGAAGAAAGAGAGTATTGCCTGTACTCCGAATACCCCGATAAGAGCCAAGGCCCAGTCGTTTACATTGTCCAGATGAAAGTTTCCAAACTCAAAAGACTTTCCATTGATAGCATCAATGAGTTTACCGGTCATGGCCGGAAACAGCATTGAAAGCCCGCTACCGATCACTAGAGTGAGCATGCCTACCAAGAATTTGGGCCAGTAGGGCCTAAAAAAATGGAGGATTCTCATGGACTTCCTGAGCGAACTCCATTTTACGCGCGCTTTTTTCTTCTCTTCTGTACCTTCCATTGGAAATCAAGCCGCAAAAGTACGTCTTGAAGACTACAATTGTTCACGATAGTATACTTGCCAATAACAAATTAAACATTACTTTTGCCGTCCTTTTTGAGTTAAAGCAGCAGTCATGAAAAGAACATTTCAGCCATCCAATAGAAAGCGAAAGAACAAGCACGGTTTCAGAGAGCGCATGGCATCGAAAGAAGGTAGAAAGGTGTTATCTCGCAGAAGAGCCAAAGGCAGAAAGCGATTGACGGTATCGGACGAAATGTCCTTTAAGAGTTAAAATATTCCCAACCCTATGGGTGCCCTGTAACTGTGTGAGGTTACGGGGTTTTTTTATGCCTTTTTTGTAATGGAGTCGATACATTCCAGAGTGGCATGGGTTAGCAAAGCATGCCCTTGGTCGAGAATATAAACGTGCTCCGGTTGCCCTATTTTTTCACCAAACCATAATCCGAGTTCCGGTTTTATGATGCGGTCATATTTGCCAAAGAATTGATGCACCGGAATGGGATTTTTATTTAATGAGGTTACTATTCTCGGAATATTTGGGTTAACCTTCTTAAAGGTGTGCCAAACATCGTATACAAGTTGTCGTTTATCGCGTTCAACAAGGTTGTTTAAAATGAACTTACGGGTCGATTTCTTGATCAGTCCAACCTTGTACAGGTATCGAATCATAGAAAGCATAAATTCCGGATGATCGATAGCAAATTTGTAGAGATCACCTCCGTATTGGGTTTCAGCGACCAGCTGATACCAGAAATTCTTCTTGATGCCGTCCGGAGCAAAGAGCCATAAACCGGCCACTTTATGCGGTAATATTTCATACAGAGATAAAACCGCTTTGCCTCCCAGACTGTAGCCAAAAAGATGCACCTTTTGCCACCCCTGCTCTTCGAGCCATACTTCGAAGGCTTCTGCCCATTTTTGTTTATTCAGGGGTTGGTCTTCAGTGGGAGCGGTACTTTTGCCGTGATGAAACAGGTTAAAACTGAAGAACTTGAACCGATCGTTCTGGATTCCCTGAAAAATCCGGAAGTCTTCAGCATGTCTGCCGAACCCATGAAAAGCCAGTGCAATCTCCGACCCTGTTCCAAATTCTACATACTCAAGAGTCAGTTGATCAAATGTTAAAAAGTTGGATTGTGCGGGAGTCATTTCAGTCCTTCTGGGAGGTGCAAATTTGTACTTTTGACCCAATTTGTTCGAACCTTTCTAAAGCATTCTTATGCCAAAAGATCCCAGCATCAAATCGATTCTCATTATTGGAAGCGGACCGATCGTTATTGGACAGGCTTGTGAATTTGATTACTCAGGCTCTCAGGCGGCACGTTCTCTTCGAGAAGAAGGAATTGAGGTAAGCCTTATTAATTCTAATCCAGCGACGATAATGACTGATCCTGTAACGGCCGATCATGTTTATCTTCTGCCTTTAACGTCTGATTCCATTCGGCAAATTTTGGGTGAGCGTCAAATTGATGCGGTCCTTCCAACCATGGGAGGGCAAACAGCATTGAATTTGGCAATAGAATGTCAGGATCTTGGGCTTTGGGACGACTACGGAGTGAAAATGATCGGTGTGGACATCGATGCTATCGAAATCACTGAGAATAGAGAAGCTTTCCGGAAGTTGATGATCGAGATTGGTGTGGGAGTGGCGCCATCCGGAACTGCCAAATCCTTTCTGGAAGGAAAAGAGCTGGCTCAGGAGCTGGGCTTCCCCCTGGTCATTCGACCATCATACACTTTAGGAGGATCAGGAGCATCTTTCGTACACGAGCCCGAGGATTTTGACAAACTTCTGAACAGAGGTTTGCACAGTTCTCCCATTCATGAAGTGATGATCGACAAAGCAGTAATAGGTTGGAAGGAATATGAACTGGAGCTGCTCAGGGATAAAAATGACAACGTCATCATCATTTGCTCCATTGAGAATATGGATCCGATGGGAATCCATACCGGAGATTCCATAACCATTGCACCAGCCCTGACGTTGTCGGACACGACATATCAGAGAATGCGGAATATGGCCATTAAAATGATGCGGGCCATTGGAGATTTTGCCGGGGGATGTAATGTTCAATTTGCGGTATCTCCGGATGAGAAAGAGGAAATCATTGCAGTGGAGATCAATCCCAGAGTATCTCGCTCGTCGGCATTGGCTTCCAAAGCTACGGGCTATCCGATTGCCAAAATAGCATCGAAACTTGCATTGGGGTATACTTTGGATGAGCTTGATAATCAGATCACTAAGTCCACATCTGCACTTTTTGAACCCACTTTGGACTATGTTATTGTGAAGATTCCCCGCTGGAATTTCAATAAATTCAAAGGAGCCAACAGAGAGCTCGGATTGCAGATGAAATCGGTGGGTGAGGCCATGGGCATCGGTCGTAATTTTCAGGAGGCTCTTCAAAAGGCCTGTCAATCGTTAGAGATTAATCGAAATGGGTTAGGGGCAGATGGCAAGGAATGGAGAGATCAGGATAAGATATTGGAGAGTCTGAAGCATCCCTCGTGGAACAGGCTTTTTCATTTGTATGATGCTATTAAATTGGGAATTCCGTTCAAGACCATTCGTGAAATCACCAAGATTGATCCGTGGTTTTTACATCAAATAGAAGAGTTGATTTCGCTTGAACGCGAGATTGAGAAACACTCCATTCAGTCTATACCGGAAGAATTGCTGCGAGCCGCGAAAGAACGCGGATATGCCGACCGGCAAGTTGCTCATTTGTTGCGTTGTTGGGAGAGTGAGGTGTATAAAAAGCGCGAAGAACTTGGAATGCAGCGTGTATTTAAACTTGTCGATACCTGTGCAGCTGAGTTTCCGGCTGAAACGCCTTATTACTATTCGACCTTCGAGCAAGAAAATGAATCGGTTCGTACAAACCGAAAGAAGGTTGTCATACTCGGTTCCGGGCCGAACAGAATTGGTCAGGGAATTGAGTTTGACTATTGCTGTGTACATGGTGTTCTGGCTGCAAAGGAAGCAGGGTATGAGACCATCATGATTAACTGTAACCCTGAAACGGTGTCAACTGACTTTGATACCGCTGATAAACTCTATTTCGAACCCGTATTTTGGGAGCATATCTATGACATCATACAACACGAAAAACCGGAGGGGGTCATCGTTCAGTTGGGGGGCCAAACCGCATTGAAACTAGCGGAGAAATTAGATCGATACGGCATTCCAATCCTTGGAACGGCGTATGAAACACTCGATAAGGCTGAAGATCGCGGTGTTTTCTCTGACCTACTAAAGGAATTGGGAATTCCGTACCCGAAATACGGTTCTGTAGAAACAGCTGAGGAAGCAGTAGAGCTGAGCCGAACACTTGGATTTCCATTGTTGGTGCGTCCGAGCTATGTGTTGGGTGGACACTCCATGAAAATTGTGATCAATGAACAGGAATTAGAGCACCATGTCGTCGATATTCTCAAGGATATGCCTGGGAATAAAATTCTATTAGATCATTTTCTGGATGGAGCCATAGAAGCAGAAGCGGATGCCATTTGTGACGGCGAGGATACTTTGATTATAGGTATTATGGAGCATATCGAACCCGCTGGAATACATTCGGGCGATAGTTATGCCGTGCTTCCTGCCTTTGACTTGAGCGAGAATGCCTTGAACCAGATAAAGGACTACACGAGTCGAATTGCTATAGCGCTGGAAACTAAGGGTTTGATTAATATTCAGTTTGCCGTAAAAGACGACAAAGTATATGTGATTGAGGCCAATCCAAGAGCATCACGAACAGTTCCATTTATTGCAAAGGCTTACGATCAGCCTTATGTTAACTGGGCAACAAAGGTGATGTTGGGAGAGCTGAAAGTCAAAGACCTGAACTACGATCCTAAGCAACATGGATTTGCCATCAAGATTCCGGTATTCTCTTTTGACAAGTTTCCTGATGTCAATAAAGAACTTGGTCCTGAAATGAAATCCACCGGAGAGGCCATTCAATTTATCAATCACCTTCGTGATCCGTTTTTCAAGAAAGTATATTCTGAGCGGAATTTATACTTGAGCCGGTAAGGGTTGTATTTTAGCAGCGGTATGGGGTTAATTCGAACGATCCTGATCATTTTGCTCATTTATGGAGCAGTAGTTCTGTTCAGGAAATATATTTGGCCATTGTTAGTGCGTTCCATGGCTCGCGGAGCCGAACGATACGTCGATAAGAAGATGGAGAATATGCGAAACGAAGCACGTGGTGAGGACATTATTTCCGACAAGGATGGAGTGCGCATTACCCGAAAAAAAGACCGTACCCAAGGGCCTACGGACCAATCTCTCGGAGAAGAAATAGATTACGAAGAGCTGAACTAAACTATATGAAAGATCTGAAAATCAAACAGTTGTATCCATATATCGGAGTGGTGCTGTTTTTTCTTATACTTAGTCTTGGATATTTCTATCCACAGATTCAGGGAAAAGTGCTGGCTTCCCATGATAACAAACAGTGGAAAGGAGGAGCCAAGGAAATCATTGATTTTCGTGAGGCAACAGGGGAGGAGCCGCTCTGGTCAAACTCCATGTTCGGCGGAATGCCCGCCTACTACGTATCTGTGCGCTACCCGTCTAATAAGGTTCACACTACAGTGACGCCAATTCTAACTATTGGACTCACACGTCCCGCACTTTATGTTTTCTGGAGCCTGGTAGGGTTTTTCATTTTGATGATTTCTTTAAAAGTTCCATGGCCGATTGCTATTATCGGGTCCATAGGCTTTGCTTTTGGTTCCTACAATTTTGTCATTATGGCTGCTGGGCATTATGCTAAGGTGGTGGCCATTGCATTTCTGCCAGGCATCTTTGCAGGATTGGTTTTGCTAAGGAAAAGAAAGTACCTTCTGGGCATGGCGGTAGCCGCCTTGTTTATGAGTTTGGAAATTGGAGCCAGACATCCTCAAATGACCTATTATTTTTTCATATTCTTCCTGGTCGTGTATTTCGTTTTCGCTTTTGTCCAGGATTTTCGTCAGGGAAAGTTGAAAGACTTTTTGATTTCTTCAGCATTGTTTGGTGTAGCGGTTTTCTTAGGGGTGCTCCCCAATGCATCACAACTTATGGCAACTCAGGAATATGTGCCCTACAGTACAAGGGGTAAATCAGAACTTACCATTACCGATCAGAAAGATCAAACCGGAGGGTTAGATAAGTCATATATCACGGCATGGAGCAATGGAATAGGCGAAACCTGGAGTCTGCTTATTCCAAATGCGAAAGGGGGAGCCAGCGGTCGAATTTCAGAGAATAAAACCGCAATGAAAGCGGTTGATCGGAAGTACCGAACAACTATGGAAGGCGTTGATGCATACTGGGGGGATCAACCGATGACCAGCGGCCCGATGTACGCTGGTGCTATCATTATGTTTTTGTTTGTTTTAGGCCTGTTCCTCGTAGATGGACCATTGAAATGGACGATACTAATATCCTCTGTCATAGTAACCATGCTATCATGGGGGAGCAATTTCATGGGACTTACCGAGTTTTTCATTGATAATTTTCCTTATTACAATAAATTTAGAGCAGTTGCCTCCATCGAGATTGTCGCATTATTTGCCATTCCGCTTCTGGCGGGGCTTGCTTTGAAAAAGGTCTGGGACACTCCCGAAGTTTGGGGCCAGCCCCTCAGACTTTTAGGGAAGGAAACGAAATACAAGAAGAGCATGGCACTTTTTGCTTCCTTTGGGTTGACCGGAGGACTGGCTCTGCTATTCTGGCTCATGCCGGAGGTCTTTTTCGACTTTTTCAAATCGGGAGAAGCGGAGCGATACAGAGCTACTTTGGCAGAAAATAACTGGTCGAGGGTAGATGTACAGGATTTGTTGGACAACATTACAGCAGCGCGGAAAGCAGTATTTAAAATGGATGCTATTCGAAGTGCTGCCTTTGTGATTTTCGCTTTTGGGCTTCTCTTCTTTTCCTGGAGAAAAAGTCTATCCATTCAGAATGCAGTTTTTGGAATCGCCGCATTAGTGCTAATCGACATGGCAGTAATCAACCTTAGATATCTGAATGAAGACAATTTTGATACTGCGAGGAAAGTAGAAGCGCCATTTCCGAAGACGGTAGCAAACGAAGCTATTCTTGCAGATCAGAGCCCAGGATATCGGGTACTCAATCTTGCAGCGAGTACTTTCAATGAAACCGGAACTTCTTATTACCATCACTCGATAGGAGGTTATAATGGAGCGAAAATGAAGAAGTATCAGGAACTCATTGATTTCTATATTGCAGAAGAGATGCAGACCTTTATGGGAGGATTGCGCAATGCTCAGAGTTTTGCCGATGTTCAACCACAACTCCTCAACTGGAATGTGCTCAATGCGCTGAACACCAAATACATCATCTACAGCCCGGATCAAAACCCGATTGTAAACAACTACGCATTTGGCCCAGCCTGGTATGTGAGCAAGGTGGAATGGGTAGGTTCAGCAGATGAGGAGATGACCAAACTGGCTGAAGTACGATTGAACAAGACTGCGGTCATTAGAGAAGATCAAAGAGATATGATATCAGTTGAAGCTACTGAAGATAGCCTTGCGAGCATTCAGCTTGTTGATTATCAGCCAAATAAGTTGGTTTATAAAAGTAAAAGTAGCAAGCCCGGTGTTGTGAGCTTTTCGGAAATCTGGTATCCGGAAGGATGGAAGGCCTACATCGATGGTGAAGAGCGTCCAATAGCCCGGGCCAATTATACTTTCCGAGCTATGTCTGTTCCGGCAGGTGAACATGAAATCGTTTTTGAGTTTAAACCTCAGACGTATTACACCGCGGAGACTGTTTCACTGATAGGTTCCATTTTGGTCATTCTGGTCTTTATCGGTGGAATCGGATGGTCCATTCGAAACAAAATGTCCTAAGTGGATATTTCTAATAAAACGGAAAAGGTAATAACCTTCATTCGTGATTGGTATCAAGAACCGTCCGCTTTTATTCCTATTCATCGGCCCTTATTCGCACAGAAGGAAAAGGAATATTTGGCCAATGCAATTGATTCGGGCTGGGTTTCAGCACAAGGGGACTTTTTGGACAAAGCTGAACGGTACCTGGCTGAATATACCGGGGCTAAGCATTGTGTTTTAACCAATAGTGGCACCAGTGCCCTGCACATCGGATTGGAACTGGCTGATGTTCAACCGGATACAGATGTTATTACCCAGTCGCTAACCTTTGTAGCTACCGCTAATGCAATTTCCTACCTCAATGCACACCCAATTTTTGTTGATGTTGAAATGGATACGCTGGGGATGTCTCCGGAATCTCTTCTCGAGTTCTTGGAAACGAATGTTCAGATCACAGAAGAGGGAGCCGTCAACAAAATCAGTGGAAGGAGAATTAGTGCCTGCGTGCCTATGCATTCGCTGGGATTTCCTTGTAGAATAGATCGAATTGGAGCTATTTGCAGGGAATACCACATTCCCTTAGTTGAAGATGCAGCAGAGGCTCTGGGTACTGTGTATCGGAATAAATATGTCGGAACTTTTGGTCAGACGGGAATTTATAGTTTCAATGGCAATAAAACAGTGACGTCAGGAGGCGGAGGAGCCATTGTAACCGATGACGATCAGATTGCTGCAAAAGCGAGACATATCATTACTACTGCCAAGCAAAAGGATTCATGGGAGTACATTCATGATCAGCGCGGTTATAACTTTCGTATGCCGAACCTCAATGCTGCGCTTCTATTGGCCCAGTTAGAGTCTCTGGATTCTTTTTTGGAGGAGAAGCGACTTTTGGCTCAAAGTTATTCCCGGTTATGTGATGAAGTTGATCTAAACTTTATTCATGAACCCCGTGGTAGCCGGTCCAACTATTGGTTAAATGCCATTCTGCTGGATGACTACGAAGAACGTCAGCAATTCTTAAAAGATACGAACGATCAGGGGGTAATGACCAGGCCCATTTGGAAACTGATGACGGATTTACCCATGTACAAGAATTGCCAACGCAGCTCACTCTCAAACTCTATGGAATTGGTCTCCAGATTGGTAAATCTTCCTAGTAGTGTCAGGGCAGTAAAGGATTGATTCTTTAAAGCTTTCTTTTGAGCTTATTCCAGTTATTAAGAATGAAATAATTCAAGTCGGGCGAAATCTTGAAGTAAAGAACAGGGAGAGCGAAAAGCCCAAGGAATATAGTTGACCTACATAAAAAATCAATATAAACATTGTTGATTTGAAACATCGAAGCAATTCCGAAAGCTACAATTGCAATCAGCGCAATCCACAGCATAGGCAAACTCAATGGGTTCATTTTCAACCTAATGTAGACATAGGAGGTTTTAGATATGTGTAGTACCAGTGCTGATAGAGCTGTAGCCATGGCTGCACCAGAAAGTCCGTATAGCGGAATCAGAAAATAGTTGAATACTACTATAATCATCGCATAACCAATCATGAAGAGAAAATTATGGCGGTAGTATTTTGAATAGGCCAGAATGGTATTCGTACTTCCCGTGAGAGTCCGCAGAACCTCAGCTAAACCGGCATAGAGCAAGACGTATTCACCGATGATGTAGGAATCAGGAAGAATATGAAATACAAATGACCTGTTGATCCAAATACCGCAAAAAAGGACTACTCCAATAAGAAATTGATTTAGGGCGGTCTTTTTGTTGAGTTCGCTTAACTTGTTTGAATCAGCGTCGTGTACAGACTGCGAAATATGAGATGAAACGGCTCTGTTAATATTGATGGTGGGAATACGAATGAGCGATGAATAATAGAAAAGGGTGGCATAGATTCCAACCATGGCCTCACCAATAAATTCATTGATCATGATGATGTCGAGCCTTTGTGCAAGGTTGGCTCCAAGTTGATTGAGTATACTGAAAGCTCCAACTGATGACATGCTGTATACGAGCTTTTTATTCAGGAAAGAAAAACGCTGTTTAAAGTAAAGCCGATTAGTACTGTAGATTCTAATCAGGTAGATCAGACTTACCAGCCATAGAATTCCGAAGTATAAATAAATAAGCAATCCTATCTTGAACTGATATACAAGGTATACGAGTATCAGTAGAAGTATGAGTGAGCGTTGAAAGAAGTCGCGAAGAAAAATACCTGTGGTTGAACGTTTGATGGCAATGTAAAACGCATCAAAAATGATGAATAGAGTTAGTGCAATGGTAGTTGGATAAATGAGGTTCAAGTACTCCGAGAAGAGCGGAGATTTTTCCTGATTTCTTTCGATGAGCCATTCCTGTCCGAGAATGAAAAGAATGGAAAAGACAATTAACCCGATGATAGCCAGCGACATAGAGGTTGTAAGTAGCCCGTTATGTCCGTTTTTTTCATTCTGGAATTGAGGGAAGAACCGAATGATGGTCGTTCCTGCTCCAAAAGCAACAAGGTAACCGGCTATATTGGCATAATCGCGGATGAGTTTGATCACTCCAATTTCTTCAGGAAGCAAATACCGCGGAAAGATATACCCCACAGTAATAAAACCTATGATGGTTCCTAAATAGGAATAGATTGATGACTTGAATGACTGACGGGAAATTTCGCTCATTGAGCCCTTACAAATTGATTTCTTCGGTAGACATCATTTTCGCCATGGAGAGGTCAAATGCCGTCTTTATTCCAAATGCGGCCTTTTGATCTATAAATGCATGCCCGACCAAACCGTTGATGATTTGACCAGTTTCCAAAAACTTATTTACTCGCGTCACTGTAATTGCACCGGTATTTCTATAAAGAGCATCTCGTTCCAACTTGGGCACCTGATCTTGCTGAAGAATGGAAACCATTCCATTTCCGTGATGCTGATAAAACGAGGATAGCTCTGGTCGGACGGTTATAAGTGAGTCTGAACCAAAGACTTCCAGAGTATTGTGAGCATCATCAATATTGACCTCATCAGCAAAAGGAAATTCAACTGAAAGCAGGCTCAATATTTCGAACTGAGCTGCGTGCCTGGTTTGACTTAATACGTAGCGGGCAGTTTCAGAAAGTGAAACGTTGAACCGGGACAATTCTTCCGGTCGTTGGACAAAAGTCAGATTGGGTACGTGTCCCAGGTTTTCTTCCAGGAATGATCCAATCACGGGGTTCTCAGCTACCACCACAGTCGATAGCACGCTTTCTGCCATGAAGGCCTGTTCAACCTTGATTTCCAGTAGGGTTTTATCATTTATCTTTTCAAATGCTATACCGTCCATATTCCCTCGAACGGGGATCAGCGCCAGGGCTTTTATAGACTTTTGCTGCATTTTTATGATGGACTTGTTGATGGCCGCACGGGTTCTAAGCAATCGTTTCTCATTGGTTGTCAGGTTTTTACCGTGCTGCCGATAATAAAACAAGGGTTTGCTTACATTGGTGACTTTATAATGAGAAATGAACTTGACCCAGAGTTCATAGCCGTCCTGGCAACTGAAATTTTCATTGTAGCCTCCAAGATTTCTTAGGAATTTAGAACGGATCATGGTACAGGCTCCATGTGCCGCCTGATCGAACAGTGAAACCTCTGAATCGAAATCGTGTCTTTTGTGCTCACCAATGATTTTGCCGTTGGCATCCACATAAAAATAATCGGGAAAAACGAGTCCGAGATTCTCATCTTGTTCAAGCTTTTCCACCATGAGTTCGATGGCGTCGTTGGTGAAATAATCATCGGCATCCAGCCGGACAATGTACTTCCCTTTGGATACCCTCAGGGCGATATTATTGGTAATATTCAGCCCTTTATTCTGCTGATAGATTACGGTTATGTTCTCGAGACTTTCGTATAGGTTTATTACCTCTTTGCTATTATCTGTTGAGCCGTCGTCAATGATGAGAATCTCTATGGGACTGTAGGTTTGCTGAAGTACACTGTTAATGGCCTGCTTGATGAAGTGGCCATAGTTGTAATTCGTAATATAGACTGTAACTAAGGGAGCGCTCATTTGTTTCCTGGAACACCTACGAGCACTAAGCCATCGGCAAAAGTGGCGTCATCAATAAACTGCTGCAATTCAACTTGAAAAGTGCCAGTTTCGCTAAGAACAATGTTTGCTCCGGTGGCATTTCTAACCTGCATTAAGGTTTCATAAACATCCATGCCGTAATACCATGCTGTGGTAGGTGCAAATCCATTTAACCGGTAGAGTTCGGCAGCACTGGAGTCAGTGAACAACATAATATGACCCATTGGATCAATATGTCTTATGATTGTGTCAGGGTTTAGTCTCTGGGCTGCAGAACTCAAACTGTCCCATCTTGGCAATTTCGAGATTACCATACCTCCATTTTCGCTCTTTGACACGATATTATGGGCATTTCGGACGATTTCTCCCGGATTCGGAGTATGTTCTAAAAGACCCCAGAAAGTTACAATATCATAACCTTCATATTCCTTCCAAACTTCATTAAAATCTCGTCCGTCAAGTTCAATGCCCCATATTTCCTGTGAAAAATTTCTCGAAGATTCGCTTAATTCTATGCCATTGGCTTTCAGCCCTTTTCTCCGGCATGCTTCAACAAAATGCCCTGCTCCGGATCCTACATCCAATATGCGTTTTGGTTTTCGTCCGTACTGTTTTTCATAGACTTCTATGGTCCATTCACACCATGGAACCGCAATAGCCTCCAGCCTTGATTCGGCTGCGCTTTTATCCGTGTAAGTGGCAGCATAAGTGATATTATTCAGATAGAAATTGTTAATGGCAGTCTTACCAGGGCGGTTCTTTACATAAACGTGTCCTGTATCAGGGGTTTGAATGTACTCTGCCCCATAAATATTTGCAACCGGAGTACATTTTTCGCTGCTTATTCCTGTAACGGGACAAGCTGAAACATATTCCATGTCTTTTCCCCCATAGAGTTCTTTTCTGGATTGACGATAATATTCGATCTTAGAGTCTAAGTCGGATACAATCGATTTTTTCAGTTTTAACAGATCCGTTTTCTTGCCTAAATACAAGTCCATCGGATATTCTTCTATTCCTTCATCTGCTTCCCGAATCCAGACTTCTTTAGATCGTTCTTTCTGGATATGCAGGGGTGTTTTCTTTGTCCAATTGACCATTATTTCTAACTATTCTAACATTTCCCAACTCATTTTTTGATGAGCTGTCAAATCTATTTTTGTTTTTTTACCTAATATATTTTCAAATTCTCGTGCGTCGATGCCCGTATTTGGTCTAAGTGCAATCAAATTATTCTCATCCAGAGTTGTTCCCTTAGGTAGATCAAATTTCGGATAAAGCGACCTGCGGAAGGATACCACGTGATCAGCCTCGATGTCAAGGGGTTCCTTCTTTGAATTTCCTTTTAGTTCTTCGATCTGAAGGATTTCTGATATAAGTTCTTTCACTTCATCAATGGTAAGTGAGACTTTGTGATCTCGGAATTCCTTTCCTTCCCGACTGTCTGTAAAATGAAATTCCAGAATTTCGGCTCCCATGGCCACTGCTGTTATCAATGCTTTTGAGCCTTCAGTATGATCAGAGTAACCCACAGGTAGCTGCAGTGCGCTGCGGTAGGCATTCATTACCGCAAGATTGGCATCTCTTGCAGGAATAGGATACATTGAAGTGCACTGTAAAACCGCTAAATAATCTCCGCTCAGGTAGCGCTTATCCAATCCTTGCAGATATCGCACGGATTTTTCTACTTCATTTTGATTTGCAAGACCGGTTGACAGAAGAATGGGTTTTTTCATTAGGGCGGTTTCTCTCAACACAGGATAAGCGGTTAGATCACCTGATCCTATTTTATAGATATTCATGTAAGGGTCTATCCACTCAAAATACGCTGGATCCCAAACACTTGCCATAAATCCGACGCCTTGTGATTTGCATGCTTCGGCGAGTTCAATATAGTTATCCTTTGAGAGTTCGAATTTCTTGAAATGCTTGTTTCTTTGCGGGTTTTCTAACCTGCTGACCAGTGTATCTCCTGAGTATAGCTGAAATTTTACATAATCCGCACCGGATTCAATAGCGAGATTTGTAAGTCTTCTGGCATATTCCATATCTCCCTCATGGTTTCCGCCAATTTCGGCAATTAATAGAGGACCATATTTTCCTTTCCAGGTGCTACTCATCTATCTCATCCAGTATTTTAGAAAGCTTGCAAAGGTCGTAATTATAAAAATCAGGATTAAGCACTTCCATTATTTTATTTGCTTTTTCAAGGTCTTCAGTGGTGTCAATTGCAAGTTTTTTGCCCTGCATTGAAGGACATTTGGAGTTCCTGTAATGAAATTGCCTCCCGGTTTCATTCTCGTATAAGTAGAGCGTAACATGCTCTTGCCATGAACGGGTAGTCATCTTAGGTAGCACTTTATAGTAAAAGTCTACATTTACAATCTCGATGCTCATTCCAAAGGGGAATGTTCGCTGCGGCACATTGCTGACAAAATCGTATTCCCCACCATCATAAATGCGAATCATTTCATCAAGACTTTCGAGGTCTATAAAGAGATTATCCCCGTTTATTCTAATTGCCGCATCAGCCTCTATTGACATTGCTGCTTCAGCAAATCTATGAGCGACGTTATTCAGGCTACCGCGGAAGAGCTGAATCTCATTCTGTCTAGCGTACTCAGCAATCGGATCGTCTGATGGTTCATTAGATGTGGCCAACACAATGTTATTAAGAGGAAAATACTGGCTCAACCTGTTGACAATATGATGCACCAATGGAGTTCCATGTATCTTGTGAAGTACCTTTCCGTGAAGGCGCGAGGAATTATATCTGCTTAGTATGATTGCACCGACCTTCATCAGTTCCGTTCTCCGATTTTTTTGGCTGGAATACCCCCATATATTGCATAGGGTTCTACGTTGCTTTTCACGAGGGCTCCGGCTGCAATAATAGCGCCATCGCCAATGGTTACACCTTTCAGGATTTTCGCTCCTGTCCCCAGCCACACATCATTTCCGATCGAGATTTCTTCTGCGGCATTAGGCTGCTGATTAATTGGTTTTTCTCGTAAGACACCATGATCACTGTCCACAATATATACGAAAGGGGCGATAAGACAGTCTCGCCCAATTGAAATACCTGCAGATGCAAAGAGAAAGGAATGATATCCTACAGTAGTGTTGTCTCCAATTGAGATTTTTGCTTTTTCATTGCAACTGCAAACTCTGACCCCTTCCTTAATCACCAGATGATTACCCAGACTGACGTTTTTCGGATAGCGTAGAATGCGGATGTTATTTTCGAAATATACCTTTCCGCAAGAACCTGTTTTTCTTTTGAAATTGTAGAGTCTCCATTTAACCGCAAGGGTCCATTTCAAGTGTTTTGTAAGTTGTGCGTTATGATCCATTTTCGGGACGTTCAAAAGCGTCGATATACGAGCCCTTGGTGAAGTTGATGATTTTTATTTTTCGACGAGTTGCGAACTCTCTGAGTTCCCAATATGACTGAAAGGTATAGTATAGTTTTTCCAGAATCTGATGAAACTTTCTGGGTTTCTTTGACCCACCAACATACATTGGTTTGGGATCAGCGCGCAGAAGAGACGTTCGATCTTTGAACTGCTCGTCATAAAAGTGTTTCTGGCCGATGTAGACGATGTTATCTTCACCGATAAACATTTCTTCCAGCCAATTATGATCGGCACCCAGCAGCCTGATTTCTTTGAATCCTTTAAGAATGGCAATAAATATAGAACCTACTAATACATTGTGAGGACGGGGTATCCCCAGACCATAACGATAGAGCAGGAAGCTAATTTCCTGAAGTCCCTCAATGGGAGTTGTATTGATGTATTCAATTTTAATATTCTGATTTTCAGAAAGATAACTCACCCATTCTTCATCTCTTCGAGCGTAAACCGGAACGAAAAGTGTCATAGGCCATGTGGTTTGTTCGACCATATGAACGAATAGTTGCTTTCGTTCATTCTTCCAGGAATCATCCTCTTCGCCCTTCCAGTATTCCGGAGAGATTATCGTATAGAATTCAGGTTTAATTTTTTCGTAGGAGTCCGTTCCGGCGAAGTAATTTACTGCCATCGTGCTGAAACCCTCAGGAATATTAGATTCAAACTCCAGAAAGGACTTAAGAGAAGGGCCATTACCTAATATGTAACAACCATCAGAACGAAGTGTAGCGCTTTGCTTGAGAGTATCGGCCTTTGAAAGGTATAGAACTTTTATCAGCGAAGCGAAAGTTCGTATGAACTGTTCGGTATACTTTGAAATCTGCTCCTTAGTCATGTAATAATCCGTTTAGTACCCAATTTCGAAACATAATGAGTGTAATACCCTTGGAGAATTGCCCTTTGATAGAGTAATAAAAAAACAGCACTAAGGTGGCACCTGTTTTGAATATTTCCTCAGCTATTTTGCCCAGTATTGCTTTGGTTCCTAGTTTGCTCACCCTTCTTTTTTCACTTATTCCAATGCCGAGTCCTTGTTTGCGAATATAATCTTTGCTTACCCTGCTTTCGGGTATAATGTGGTCAACAATAATGTTCGGGGCATAGAATATTTTTCCTCCCCGACTTCGCAATCGGAAAATAAGATCCTTTTCTTCGCCTGCTTCCAGCTTATCTCCTCTTCTGCCTAGATTGATATCAAATAGTCCAATTTCCTCAAAAACTTTGGCTTTAAAAATCATATTGGCACCTATTGGAAATTTTTGAGGCCTGAATTCTTTGACCTCATCACCCATATCAAGTGCGGCAACCAGCGTAAGCAGATACGGGCTCATCCATTTTGGCTCATCGCCAGCTTCATACTGCGGAATAATTCGCCCTCCTGCGGCATCCGGGGTTTTGTATTCCTCGAAAAACTGAATGATAGATTGGATGTACTCCGGCCTTGCGAAAGCATCATCATCAATAAATGCCAGATATTCTCCCTCCGATTCCTTGATTCCCCGGTTTCTTGCTTGTGTTAACCCCTGCTGGCTTTCGATATGGTATTTGCAATTCAGCTGAGGATTATCGGCAACAAATTGGGTAGCGATGTCATTTGTTCTGTCTGTACTTTTATTGTTGATGATGACAATCTCATACAAACTAGAATCCGCCTTTTGGTTTTTCAGGCTTTCTAAATTTTGAGACAGGTATTTTTCTCTGTTATACGTACAAACAATTACCGAGACCCTGGGAATGGCACTCATTTAGTCATCTTTTCGATTGATCGCAAAATTGGATTTTTCCGCGATACTACAAGGTAATCCCTTTCTTCTGGTCCAAATGTTTTCATAAAGCGAGCAACCCCTTGAATAGAGCTGCCATAGAAATGAAAGGACTTTCGACTGTTCATAGCAACTTGTAAGGCATTGTCAATAAGCATCGTTTGACCAGCATTACGTTCCTCTGTTGGATCTATTCCTGACAGGTAGTAGTAGATAAAGCGCTTGTCAATTAGAAATACAGCTGCAGCGATTAACTTCCTTTCCTCGTTGAAAGCCCCGCTGATAAAGCACAACCCTTTCTCTTTTGCCTGAACTAAAAAGCTCTTCATTTTTTTTTCGTCATAAGGTGGATCTATGGACTGTTTGACATAAGTATTTCTGATCAGGTCAAGTGCTTCAGTAGGTGTAATGGATTCAATAGAATAATCGCGAGATGCCCGAGCCAGATTCCTTTTTACATTGGGTCTGTACTTTTCTTTAATAACTGCATAATCAGCGGAATAAATTACAAAATAGGGCTTGCGACAGGTTGAGAACCCTGCAGATTCCAATTGATATTGAGTTGTTCTGTTTGCAGATAGGGCAAAATCAGCTTTGATGGTATTCAGGGTATTGAGCAAAGAGATGAGTTCCTGGATTGCATCTTCAGCTTCGATTTCAGGAACATGATAATACAAACATAAGGTGGGCATGGTGATGTATTTAAGACCATACCTTTTCTTAACTAAAACCGGGAGAAAAAAAGGTTCTTTTCGGGATGGCCCTTTAACGACATCCCATTGGTCGCCACAAAACCAGTTGAGATAAAACGGAGTACTTGTGATAGGAACATCATGGTCCGCAGCAAATTTTAGGTATTCCTCTTTGGCAAAACTGATCAAGACGATTATATAGAGAGTTTAAACTTGAGAATTTCAGAACTTCTTTTGGTCCATTTAATGGCTGCATTAAGCTCAAACCCGATGATGATGGCAATGCAATTAAGATAGATCAGAATCATCAATCCCATGACTGTGCCTATAGAACCGTAGAGCTTATTGTAAGAATTGAAATTCTTGAGATAAAGGGCAAAAACCATTGTAAAAACGATAACAAAAAAAGTAGCCAGAGTCGCTCCCGGAGATAGGAACTTTCTCTTGTCCTCTTCATTTTCTTTTTTCGGTGCATAGTAGTAAATGATAGCAATTGAGAAATACACAAAAGCTACACTTACGACCCATCGCCCAATGTTAATCAAAGTGATCTCCAATTGGTTAAGACCTAAGAAGTCATCCAGAACCATCTGGCTTATTGCACTTCCGAAGAGAATCATGAGAATTGCCGCAATAACAAAAAGTGTGATGATAAGGGTAATCCAAACGGAAATGAGTTGTTGAGAAAGCCAGCTTCGCATGTTCAATTCAAAATAGGTCATGTTAAATGCATTGAGCATGGCATTGATACCATTGGTAGCAAAGTATAAGGCCATAATTACCCCGATCGAAAGTACATTGGCCTGTTTGTTTTCTACCACATCCAATATGGTCGTTTCTAAAAAGCCGTTGAACGCTTCTGGCGCTATGTATACCAATTCTATAATGATACTCTCCTGGAAGTTATCTATGGGGATAAAAGGGATCAATGAAAAGAGAAAAATGAGGGATGGAAACAGGGCCAAAAACAAACTGAATGCTATCGATGCTGCTCTCGATGGAATATATCCTTCCTGAATGCCCTTTAAGAAAAAGCCCAGAACGTAAAATACGGGTATACCACCAAAACCAGGCAGGGTGATCTTCTTGAGATAATTGGCAATTCGAACGATGGGTGTATGTCTGTAGAACCACCAACGAATTTTTGTAGGAATCATATCCGAGCTTTAAAACTCAAATCAAGGCTTTTTACCGAATGGGTCAGCGCGCCTACGGAAATATAGTCAACACCACACCGGGCATATTGTCCGACGGTAGTCAGGTCTATTCCTCCCGATGATTCTATTTCAAACCTTTCCCCGATCTCCGATACGGCTATCCTGGTATCCCCGATATTAAAATTGTCTAACATAATACGGTCGCCCAACCCAAGTTTGAGAACTTCCAGCACTTCTTTGAGAGAACGGGTTTCTATCTCAATTTTTAGGTTTGGATTTACGGTTTCCCGATATTCCTGTGCCTTGATAAGTGCCGGAGTGATGCCTCCTGCAAAATCGATGTGATTATCCTTGATCATGATCATATCAAAGAGCCCGAAACGGTGATTTTCGCCACCACCATGTATAACTGCCTGCTTTTCATACAGGCGCAATAGTGGGGTTGTTTTACGTGTATCAAGAATCTTTGCTTTCGTTCCTTCGACTTCCTTAACGTACTGCCGGGTAGTAGTTGCAATACCACTCATTCGTTGCATCATATTCAGCATCAGGCGCTCTGCTTTTAGAAGGCTTGTAACGGAACCACTGGCTTCAAAGGCCACATCACCATAAGTAACCTCCTGACCATCAGACAGGTATGTTTCAATAATCAAAGAAGAGTCAAGATATTTTAGAATTCGTTTGCCGAGTTCAAGTCCAGAAAGAATACCTCTTCCTTTTACTTTTAATGAGGCTCTGCCTTTCAGGTTTGGGTCTAAAATAGCATTGCACGTAGCATCGCCTACCCCAAGATCCTCTTCAAATGCAGATTGAATGAATTCGTCTTCAGTCATTATTCTGATGAAGTAATCATGAGCTGTTGGATGAGAAGCTTACCATCTGTTATGCGGAAATAGTAAGAAACCCGAAAAAGTTCCTCACCGCTTTCAAGATTAGCGATAACATATTCTAATCCTGTTTTGGATTTCCCCCGATGCATAACTCTAAAACCGCTTGGTTTGTTAGACGCAAAAAAGCTTTGAAGCATCTTTTCGGCTTGCGCCCGGGTGTACACTTTGCTTTCATCGTTCAGAGTAATATCAATGTTGTCCTTGAAATACTTTGACAACCCTGAGGCGTTTCCCAACTCAAAATAGGTGCTGATTCTTTCACTTTCGGATTGATCTTGGGCTTTGATGTCGGGACTGAAGTAAAAAACCAGAAGAGCGAGAAGAAAAAGACGATGCATCAGTTTCATTTTACAACGAAAATAATCAAATTGGTCTTGGACAAAAGCGATTGCTGAATTCATGAAGATCAAGGTTTTTTGCATGGGTAAGACTTCTGATAGCTATTTAAAGCAAGAACTGTACAATTATCTTCAAAGGATCAATCGAATGACTAGCATAGAATGGGTTGAGCTTAAAGATGTGCCTAACTCTGCCCGGCTTCCTGTAGACGAGTTAAAGAAGAAAGAAGCAGAGCTCATCTTGAAGAATCTTTCCGGAAGATCTTTTTCAGTACTTTTAGATGAGAGAGGTAAAGAAATGACATCCAGAGAGTTGAGTCGATTTTTTGATAAAATTAAGGTCGAGGGGACTTCAGAAATTTTCTTTGTAATTGCCGGAGCATATGGAGCAGATGAAAAGGTCAAAAAAATAGTAAGCATGCAGCTTTCTCTGTCGAAAATGACCTTTACACATCAAATGATCAGGTTATTGTTTCTCGAGCAGATTTATAGGGCGCTTGCCATCAGCAGGGGATTGCCCTACCACCATGATTAATAAATTCAGGACAGGAGTCTTTTTTGCCAGCTCCATGCCGAGCGCATCATTTCATCCAAATCGTATTTGGTTTTCCAACCGAGGTTTTTAAAGGCCTTGCCCGAATCAGAGTAGACCATTTCAACATCTCCTGCTCTGCGAGGGCCAATTTTATAACTTGGCAGTATTCCATTAACTCTGGCAAATGTTTGTAGCACTTCCAGAACGGTTACACCATCTCCGGACCCGAGGTTGTATACATCGAAGTATTCTTTCTGACGGTTCTCCAATAAGTATTCAAGTGCAAGAACATGCGCATTTGCAATGTCGGAAACATGAATATAATCGCGAATACAAGAACCATCCCTGGTATTGTAGTCATTACCAAATACGGTTAACTCTTCTCTTATTCCAGCTGCAGTTTGAGTTACTACCGGAATGAGGTTGTTGATACCCTGTGACGGCAACTCACCCAGTAAACCAGAGGAATGTGCTCCCACCGGGTTGAAATACCGAAGAGCAATAGTTTTAAAGGATTTGTTTAGAGCATTAAAGCGGAGCATATTCTCCCCCATGAGTTTAGTATATCCATAAGGTGACTCAACCATTTGAGTCGGAGTGGATTCAGAAACTGGAAGCTGATCAGGTCGAAGATTTCCGTAAACCGAACATGATGAAGAAAAAATGAGGTTTCCCTTCCCGCTATTGACAATTGCCTTGGCAGTATTTATTAAAGATTGATTATTATTCTCAAAATATTGCAGTGGTTTCTTAACACTTTCCGGTACTGATTTAAGTGCGGCAAAATGGATTATACCATCAAATCCTTCTTCATGTTTAAAGACCTTTAAGACCTTTTCAAAATCGCAAAGATCAATATCGTAATGCCTTATCTCATTTCCGGTTATTTTCTTAATTCTATCATAATTTTCAGGTTCGGAGTTTACATAATTGTCGATGGAAACAACTTCGTATCCCTGCTCAATTAACTCGATAATGGTATGACTGCCTATGTAACCCGCGCCACCATTCACCAGAATCTTTGCCATGATTTTGAATTTGTGTCGAAAGTAGCAATAATTGGAATCGAGGGATGAGGGCTGTACTTTTGCCGCGCCTATGAAAAGTTACAAATCTGAGCTGAAAACAGCTATACAGGCAGCACTTAGTGCCGGTAATGAAATTCTTGACGTTTACTCTACTGAGTTTATGGTCGATATCAAAGAAGATCAGAGTCCTCTGACAGACGCCGATATGCGATCTCATAAAACAATAGTCTCGGCTCTTTCTGAAACAGAATACCCGATCCTTAGCGAAGAAGGAGCGGAGTTGGAATACAGTGAAAGGAAGAGCTGGACCACATTTTGGTTAGTTGACCCCCTTGATGGAACCAAGGAATTTGTAAAGCGCAATGGAGATTTCACCGTGAATATCGCTCTTGTTGAGGAAAACCTTCCTGTAATGGGGGTCATTTATGTTCCCGTTCATAAAGAGCTCTATTTCGCGGCTCAGGGAATTGGGGCATTCAAAAAGCAAGACTGTGATTTTCGGGATATTGTGGAGGATATTTTGGATGAAAGCGAGTTGATTCCAATGGATTTGGAAGGAATTGAAGAAGGAGTAATACGAGTAGTGGCAAGTCGATCTCATCCTTCCAGAGAAACTCAGGAGTTAATACAGGAATTAGAACAGGAATACGATAAAGTTGAGGTGGTATCGAGAGGGAGCTCCCTTAAGATGTGTCTTATCGCTGAAGGAAGTGCAGAGGTGTATCCGAGATTAGCTCCAACTATGGAGTGGGATACTGCAGCAGGACAGGCTATATGCGAAGTTGCAGGTTTCCAGGTATTAGAACATAAAACGGGATTACCTTTAACTTACAACAAAGAAAACCTCAGAAACCCGTGGTTTATAGTTAGTTGAATATGGAGCACATACACCCCCATGAGCATGCAATTGGTCCTCAGGATCGCATTTTGACCAAAGGGCATAAACCTTTAGCAGTATGGTTGTCAGGACTCTCAGGGTCTGGAAAAAGCACTATTGCTTCAGTACTTGAAAAGAAACTACTTGAAAAAGGTTACCATACCTTTCTTCTGGATGGAGACAATACGCGATCTGGCTTAAACAGTGACCTGGGATTTAGTGATGACGATCGAAAGGAAAATCTAAGGCGACTTTCGGAATTGAACAGACTCTTTGTTGATGCGGGTCTGATTGTCATCAGTGCTTTTATATCACCTTTTGAATCAGAGCGAAAACTGGCGAGGTCCAAAATAGGTGATGAGACATTTTTCGAAGTATTTGTTGACTGTCCTCTGGAGGTATGCGAATTGCGCGATCCAAAAGGATTATATAGAAAGGCAAGAAAAGGTGAAATTGCCAATTTCACTGGTATTAGCTCTCCTTTTGAACGCCCATCGACTCCTGATGTCCATATTAGATCCGACAAGCTAACTCCCGAAGAGAGTGCCGACAAATTGGTGGAAGTCATTGTTCCCAGGATTGAACTTTAAAAACTACTTTTGGGCGCTTATTTCCGGTTATAATTCTCATCTATGAAAAGTTATCAATTGAATCATCTCGATGAACTGGAGTCAGAAGCGATTTTTATTCTTAGAGAGGTTTTTGCACAGTTTGAAAATCCGGTAATTCTGTTTTCAGGAGGAAAAGACTCCTTGGTGGTAACCTATCTGGCGAAAAAGGCCTTTTACCCCGCTCGCATTCCATTCAGTCTAATGCATGTAGATACAGGCCATAATTTTCCAGAGACGATTAAGTTTAGAGATGATTTAATTCAAAAGTTAGGGGTTAACCTAATCGTTGGGTCTGTTCAGAAATCAATAAACGAAGGCAGAGTTGAGGAAGAAAGCGGGATTAATGCCAGCAGAAATGTACTCCAAACCACAACCCTTCTGGATACCATAGAGGAAAACAATATTGATTGTGCGATTGGCGGAGGAAGAAGAGATGAAGAAAAAGCCAGAGCTAAAGAGCGTTTTTTTTCACACAGAGATGAGTTCGGACAATGGGATCCCAAAAATCAGCGACCAGAGCTATGGAATCTATTTAACGGAAGAAAAAACTTTGGGGAACATTTTAGGGTATTTCCAATCAGCAATTGGACTGAAATGGACGTTTGGATGTACATACAGCGAGAAGGGATAGAAATTCCATCCTTATACTATGCCCATGAGCGTGATGTTATTCGAAGAAACAATACATGGATTCCGGTTTCCGAATTTATACAGATACGCCCTGAAGATAAGGTTGAAAGAAAGATCCTGAGATTCAGAACACTTGGGGACATCACCATTACCGGTGGAATAGAGTCGGATGCGGACAATCTGCCAAAAATCATTGCGGAAGTTGCGGCGGCAAGGCGAACAGAGCGAGGAAACCGAGCAGACGATATGCGGTCAGAAACTTCTATGGAAGATCGCAAGAAAGAAGGATACTTCTAATTAACAGTTATGGAAACGGAAGCATACGAAAAAATGGAGCTCCTGCGGTTTACCACCGCTGGCAGCGTTGATGATGGGAAGAGCACACTGATAGGTCGACTTTTATATGATTCTAAATCCATCTTTGAGGATCAAATGGAGGCTGTTGAACGATCTTCAAAACGCAAAGGATTGGAACGGGTCGAGTTGGCTCATTTAACAGATGGCCTTAAGGATGAGCGCGAACAAGGTATCACCATTGATGTTGCCTACAGGTATTTCGCTACACCCAAACGCAAATTTATTATTGCCGATACACCCGGCCACATTCAATACACTCGAAATATGGTCACCGGGGCATCTACTGCCAATTTAGCACTGATATTAGTTGACGCCCGTAATGGCGTTCTACAGCAAACTGCACGGCATTCGTTCATTGCATCTCTTCTGCAAATCCCACATCTGATCGTTTGTATTAATAAAATGGATCTGGTCGATTATAGCGAAGAAGCCTATGAAAAGGTCGTTGCTGAGTTCACCAATTTTGCAGCGAAGCTGGATGTTAAGGACGTTCGTTTTATACCTATTTCAGCATTGTATGGTGATAATGTTGTGAAGCCCTCTGAGAACATGAAATGGTACCAGGGTGGCACATTACTCAACACACTGGAGCATATTCATATCGGCTCAGATCACAACCTGATTGACTGTAGATTCCCTGTGCAGACGGTCATACGTCCGTACGACGATGAATATCATGATTTCAGGGGTTACGCCGGAAGAATTGAAGGAGGGATCTTCAAAAAAGGAGATGATATCCTGGTGCTGCCCTCAGGATATACCTCTAAAGTTTCTGCCATTCACTTTGATGACCTTCAATTGGATGAGGCTCAACCACCCATGTCGGTGATTATAGAGCTTGAAGATGATATAGATATTTCGCGAGGAGATGTATTAGTTCGACCAAATAACCGGCCAGACCAAACTCAGGACATTGATTTTATGATGTGTTGGTTCAATAACAAAGGACCGCGGCCGAGAGCTAAGTACATCCTTAGGCATACAACGAATGAGGTAAAAGCAATAATCAGGAATATCCAGTATAAGGTAGACATCAATACACTTCATCGAATTGAAGATGATAAGGACATCAAGATGAATGACATAGCACGTGTTCAGGTTCGTACGACAAAACCGTTACTTTGCGATCCTTATCGTAAAAACAGAATAACAGGCAGTGTTGTGTTGATTGACGAAACCACCAATGAAACCGTTGCCGCAGGAATGATCATCTGATTTGTGAAAACTTGTTTACAATCTATGAATTTGCCGAATTGCCCCGTATACCTGAACCATTAAATTTGCCCACATTACGAAAACTCTGATGAGATTTAATTTGTCCGGAGCGGGCTTCACCGCCATTCTTTTTGCTGTCGTTTTTACCTTCTCATGTGTTCCTAAAAGAAAGATGGTTTACTTGCAACCTGAAGAAGGGCAAAATGCAGATTCCCTATATCAGTACCAACGAACATCCTACAGGCTGCAAAAGGGCGATATATTGTCTATTGATGTAGTCTCTTTGGAAGAAGAGGCCAATGAGATTTTTACAGCGTCAAAAGGGCGGCAGGTTAATCAGAATATTCAAAATGGGGGTGATTTGTATTATATGAGCGGATATTCTATTAATGACAGCGGGTTCGTTAGCATTCCAATTGTAGGTGGTGTAAAAGTTGAGGGGTTGACACTCGAGGAAGCAAAGCAAAGGATTGATGAGTTGTTGAAAAAGTTTTTCTCGCTTTATTTCCTGAATGTGAAGTTAGGCGGATTGCGATTTACGGCGTTAGGAGAATTCAAAGCACCAGGGAAATACGTGATACTGCAAAATCAGGCCACTATATTTGAGGCTATTGCTATGGCTGGTGATTTGGAAATGGTTGCCTCGAGAAGTGATGTTAAATTAATCAGACAATATCCCGGGGGAACCAAAATACATGAAGTGAACCTTCTCGACCAAAGCATCATCCAATCACCGTTTTATTTCATTCAGCCTAACGATGTCATTTACGTGGAGCCTTTACCGGCTAAATCATGGGGGATTGGCGTGAGCGGAGCTCAGACTGCTACTTTGGTAATATCAATTGTTACCAGTGCACTTCTTTTATATACAACTATTGTTACTCTAAATCGATAGAAGTGAGGTTTGCTGGAGAACAAAAAGGAATGAATCAATTCATAGATACCAATGAGGTTGATCTGAAAGAAATCCTATTCAAGCTCCTTGCGGAGTGGCGGGTGTATGTTGTTCTCCTCGGCATGGGTTTATTAATAGCCTACCTGTTCAACAGATATTCCAACAGATTATATGAGATCAGCGCATTGATTCATGTGGAAGAGAAGAACAATCCGCTCCTTAATTCCAACGTTTCGCTCATGTTCAACTGGGGTGGAGCTTCAGATTTGATTGAAACCAGAAAGTTTATCCTTCTCTCGCGTAGTCACAATGAACGGGTTCTGGATCGACTGAACTTTGAGGTGGGCTACTACTCGAGTGGGAGAGTCAAAACGCGGGATATGTATAAAATGGCTCCATATATCGTGGAGTTTGATGAGTTTCACCCTCAATTGTTTCGAACACCACTTTATGTTGATATTCGAAAAGATGATTTTGATATTGAAATAGAAGATCGAAAGGCCTACGAAACATTCAACTACCAATCGATGAAAACTGAGGGTGTTGAGGTGAAAAAACTATCGCTGAAAAATTTGTCTTACGGGAAATGGATCAGCTCCGATGCATACAGATTCCGGGTTTATTTAGATTCAACAATAGCGCTGCGCAAAGGGGATGAATCCTGGTACTTCATGTTTGAAAATCCAAAGAAAGCAGCATCGAGCTACATTTCGAGAATTAAGGTCGACCAGATTCAACGAGGAGCGTCATTGGTTGAGATTAAAATGAGAGGAACCAATAAAAAGCGAATTGCAGACTATATCAATGCTACGATCGCTGAATTAATGCGGTATGAACTGGAAGAGAAAAACCGCCTAGCGACAAATACCATTGAGTTTGTAGACAAGCAAATAAAGATTGTGCGGGATAGTTTGAGCAACTCAGAAGGCTTACTCGAGAAGTTTCGCAGCGATAATCTGGATATCAACATTTCACAGGAAACCGGAGAGCTCTATTCTGAATATGTAGCGGTTGAAAAACAACGAGCAACGCTCCAGCTCGAAAGAAGATACTATGAATATTTACGTGAGTATATTTCAGAAAACGACGATCTGAGCGCTGTAATGGCCCCCTCTGTGGTGGGCATACAGGATGCCATGTTGATTAGTTTGCTTCAAAAAGCAGTGGAGCTAAGTGTTAAATTGAATCGTATGGCCTTCTCTCTGGAGGTCGATAATCCGGCAATTGTCAAGCTTAAAGGAGAGATTCAACTCATGAAAGATGCCTTATTAGAAAACCTAAATAGCTTAATTGCCACTACAGACATTAAGCTTAATGAGACTGAAGAGCAACTCGCTTCGGCCCAATTAAAACTTTCTCGGTTGCCAGGGTTGGAGCAAAACCTTATCAACATTAACCGGAAGTACGAGCTCAATAACGAACAGTTTTTATTTCTTCTGCAAAAAAGGTCTGAGGCTGCAATTGTTAAAGCGGCTAGTATTCCGGAAACGAAAGTTATTGATCCCGCTATGGATGTTGGACAAGCCGCCCTCAAACCTGATGCTCAGTTCAGTTACATCGTTGCTTTAGGATTAGCTCTATTAATTCCTACCTTATTCTTTTTGGGTCGCGATATCATTGATCAAAAAATAAAGACCAAAGAAGAACTCGAGAGGGCCACAATGATACCACTCCTGGGGATGATAGGGCATTCAAGAGGACAACGAAACCTGGTGATTAAGGAAGGAATGAAATCCTCCATGGCGGAAAGTTTCAGATTACTTCGTACAAATTTGAAGTTCCTGTTTGACCAAAAGAAAGAAGGACAGGGCAGAGTTTTACTCACGACGTCTTCAGTAGGTGGAGAGGGCAAAACTTTCTGCTCCATAAACCTTGCCTCTATGATTGCTATCGGTGGGAGCAAAGTAGTATTGATAGGAATGGACATGCGTAAACCTAAAATCTTTAACGATTTTGGCCTGAGTAATGAAATTGGTTTAAGTAACTACTTGATTCATCAATCTGAGATTTCTGAAATCATTCAGAAAACCAATGTGAATAATTTGGATTTAATCTCAGCTGGGCCCGTGCCACCTAACCCAAGTGAGTTAATTATCAGTCCTCGACTCGAGGCATTGATTAACACTTTAAGAAAGCAATACGATTATGTTGTATTAGACACCCCCCCTGTAGGATTAGTAGTTGACGCAATTGAGTTGATGAAGTTTTCCGATGCAAACCTTTACGTAGTGCGTCAAAATTATACCCGAAAACCGCTACTAAACTATATCAATGAGCAATTCCACTCCAAGAAAGTTGGGCGCATATCTGTAGTTTTTAATGATGTCAAATCGAAAAAACTTGGCTATGGCTATGGCTATGGC
>DNTB01000073.1 GCA_003499525.1 Flavobacteriales bacterium | reverse complement strand
TTCAGACGGACATACATTTTTCATTTCTAATGAAACGGGTGGTCGTGAGAGCATACAGGAAACAAACAAAAACATCATTATCGGGAGCGTAGTTCTCATGCAAATAAGTCTTTTATTGTTTTGAAAGTTACTATTGACTTATGTCTCGTCAAATGTAGGAGGTCCACAATGTCATCCAAGTAGATCCATGCGCATGAAAATGATCACTGTTATTTGGGAATTGAAATGCCTTACTAAGTATTCCTATTTAATGCTAAACTTGACATAAATCCTAGATTGGAGTTCAATTTTCCTGAACTCTATTTCCATTTTCTTTTGACTTTCCTGCCCCGAAACAGAGTAGGTAACAATTTCCGCCGAATTGCGTGCATTAAGGTATGTATCATCTCTATATACATTTGTATTGGCCTCCCTTACGATCATGGCTTTTCCGGTTTCCTCACCAATGGCTTCCAACAAATAATCAGCCTTTTTTTTAGCTGCTTTTATCGCCATAATACGAACCTCTTTTTGTAATTTAATTATCTCAGAATGATCTACATGGGAAATATAGGCATCCTGTATTTTAATTTCATCCAGATAGTTGAACACCTTACCTACTATTTCTGCGCTGCCCACTTTCAGTAAATACTGGTTTCGAGCTATTACATCTTTTTTGGACCATTTTACCTTTATGTAATCCGCATTGGCATTCGATAACATAAGATTTGACAAAGGAATGCCCATTTTCGCAAGCCCCTCTTTTAAGGCGGATTCCTGTTCCTCAATGGTGGTTTTATCCTTTCCGTCTTGTCGTTCTTTGATGGTGATCGATATATAGATCTCGTCAGGAATAACTTTCTTTTCCGCATACCCGTTCACTTCAATATAGGGTAGATCGTTTACCGTGTTTTCAGGAGTTTGAGCCCATGAGAAGGAGGCTATTATGCTTATAATCAGAGTATTGAACATAGCTTTCATGATAAAACATTTTTATTTGTGATGATAAAATAGTGTATAGCCGACAGCTAAGGTACTTTCAATTCAGAACTATTCAATTATCGCAAGACCTGAAGTACGAGAGAGGCCTTCGTACACTTTTGGAGCGCCAAATAGTTTTACTACCCTCGTGTAAACTGCTCTATAATCTCTTTGTGATGCGGGAATTCAGCTTTCAACTCAGCCCTTGTTTTGAGTTTAAAATCTTCAAAACTAAATCCTGGCGAAACGGTACAACCGATCAATGAATACGAGTCACGTTCGATCACCTTGGCTGCAAAACAGCTTCCTCCGGGAATGATGAATTGGGGTACCTGACTTTTTTCGAAGTCCGTTCCGATGACCTGATGAATATGCTCCACGACAGGAGTAATCATATGGAAATCAATGGGTGATCCGTCGTAGAAATGCCAGATTTCATCTTGTTTGAGCTCGTGGAACGAGGAGAAGTTCTCGGAAGTAAGCATGAAATAAATACAGGTCGAAAAGTTCCTTTCCCCTTGAATTTGAGCGGGCAAATGATGCGGCTCAATTACGCCTGTACTCCGGTAGGTCTCTTTATAGTACCCTCCTTCCGGATGGGGTTGCATTTCTAGACGTTTGATTAGCTGTTGAATGTTTTCTTTCATATCAAAAGTAATTTTCGCTCATTTCAAAACAATATCCAACAGAATTCCTATGATCGCAAATACCACAACGATAGATAAATAGCCCATTGCATAAACGAGCGTGGCCTTCAAATAAGCCACCCACCTCCGACCTGGAAAGAACTGACCAATTCCCCAAATTGAATAGGCAATGGCAATAGTGGTTCCTGCGATAAAAACAGGAAGGTTAAAAATCCCTTCTACCATACCAAATAGCGTTGCGATCAGCATACCCATGCCCATCAGAAAGAAAAGCAAGATCAGATTTTCGTAGATATTATACCCTGCTTTTTTGTAGAACCACCGCAGCCAGGGAGCCATGAAAATAGCCATAATAATATTTGTAAACCCGTAATGATTGCGCATCCAGTCGCTTAAAACGAGAATGTAGGAGTCTTTGAGTTGTTCGTTTTGTGTCGATGCGTAATAGGTGTCTTCGAAATGAAGCCATTGCTGAACCAGTGCGTAAATTACCGAACAGAAAAGCAAAAACACCACCGGCTTAACCAGTCTTCTTCGGTCGTTTTCGAGAAAATCTCTAACTGTTTCTCCGGGTTTGATCAATAACCTCTTGACCGTATACAGAAAACCGCGGTCAAAATTTAGCACTCTTGATACCTCAGTGAGAATGTACTTGCCGTCGATCCTATTGAGCGACAACGGCTGGCCGCAATTCGAGCAGAAGTTTCCCGAGATCTCCTCTTTACAGTACTTGCAAAACACAGCGCCCTTTGAATCCATATTCTAAATTTGATCTTCTGTATAATCGTTTTTCAATGAAACCCGAGCAGGTCAAAATAATTAAAAGGATTCGAATTTGACGCCAATGCTAGTTAAACCAATACTGCGAGGGTTGTATTTAGGTTTGAGTAAGTTGGGCGCTAAAATCAAGCCTAAGCTCAGCCCTTCAGTCTTCCAACTATGGTGTCTAAAATGCGGTACTTCTTATTTCTGGCACAGGTATTGAGCATAATTCAAAAACTATAAAACAAATAACTATGAAGTCATTTATGAATTTGGGACTTGCAACATTGGTCATCATCCTTTCCATTTTAACCGGCTGCAAAAAAGACGATGGTGAGGCTCCATCGCTAATGTTGAATGGAGAGGAACAGATGGTTCATTACAAGGGGGAAGCATGGGTTGATCCCGGTTATTCGGCCAGCGATAACGAAGATGGGGACATCACATCGCGCGTAACCGTTGATGGTGTAGTTGGTGAAGAATTGGGTGCCATTTATGAACTGCGCTACAGCGTTTCAGACGCTGCTGGAAATTTCACTTCTAAGTCACGCTACGTAACCGTTGTATACAGAAACACCGCAATAGAAGGAACATATGATATCGTCGAATATATCCCTACTGGAAATCAAAGCTATTCGGGTACCGTAACAGCCAGCGTGGATGATGATGATTCTTTTGTGTTTGGATCTGTAAGTGCAAGTCCATCATTTGTCGCCATTGCTAAAATGAGTTTCGGTACTGTTTTAGAAATCACAGAGGTAATTGATGGTGACATGGATACTTTTTATTCTGGTGATATTGACGATACCAGCGGTGACATAGTGCTAACCTTTAATTATCGCAGAAAAATAGGCATTAACTATTTCGACTGTACAGCTGTATATACTAAGCAGTAGCCACACATTAGCGAACTGTAAATATTTGTTTAAGAGGGTGCTTCCAGCACCCTTTTTTTATTCACAACTATTGTTGAGATTAGTTCATGCCCAACAGAAGTTATCCCGTGCTCTTCAGTCCACCGGCTAATACATTCACCAATAGCAAAAGTTGAATGAGAAGTTGATCTCCCAGTTTTTTATCAGCGTCTTTTACAGCTCGCCATTTTATTGTGCGTTCGAGCTGCAGCTCATGAAGTACACTTAGTGCTGAGTTTCTCATTTTATTGTTTTCTAGTTTTGAAACTCTTCTTTTTTCTCTTTCACCACCAAGTAATTCGGCAGTTAGATCGAGGCAGGCCTGATAATCCATCAAAATCATCTCCATAATTTCATTTCTGGTTGTATCATTTGGCACTAATTCTGCAAATCTTTCCATGATAGCGCTATTGGCATTTAATAGGTTTGATTCCATTTGAATCAAGCTATACTTCAGGAAAGCCCAGTCTTGAGTCAGGTTCTTAAGCTTGTGGTATGCCTCCGGATTTTCATTCCGAAATTCAGAAAGTGCTGAACCAGCACCGAACCAACCGCTCAGATTGAACCGGGACTGACTCCAGCTAAATACCCATGGAATAGATCTCAAATCTTCAAGGTTCCTTTGACCTGTTCTTCTTGAGGGTCTCGATCCAATTTTGCTTTGTTCAAGCACATCAATAGGAGTGGCGTTTTCATAGAATTCCATAAAACTCGGATGATCGAGAAGTTTTCTATATGCAATTCTGGATCTTTCTACCAACTCATCCATCATGGCGTATACGCTATCCTTTTCTTCCAGATCATTGGTGTGGAGCATTTGCCTTGCTGTGCCGGCGACAAACATCTCCATGTTGTAGGTAGCTGTTAGGCGATTTGCATATTGGTTAGCTATGGTTTCACCCTGAACGGTCTTTTTTATTTGTCCGCTCATAGAACCTGGAGGCATACTATCCAAAAAACGATGAATTTTTCCGCCACCGCGACTGATCGTACCTCCCCGCCCATGAAAAAAGCACAACTTAACTCCAAATTCATTGGCTACTCTGGTCAGGTTATCTTCCGCTTTGTACACGCTCCATTTACTTGCCAGGGTTCCACCATCTTTATTGCTGTCACTATATCCCAGCATTATTTCCTGAAAAAATTCAGGGTTCTTTTCTCTGAGTTGGTCAATGACCGGATGACTTAAATATGCTTTTAATATGTCTGGTCCGGCGGCGAGATCATCAATCGTTTCCAACAAAGGAGCCACAGTAAGGCCAGCTTCCCGAAGACCTACTTCCCTCAGGAATAGAAATACTACGAGCAAATCGCTCAAACTCCTCGTCATACTCACGATTACGGTTCCTATTCCTTCTTTTCCGTACTGATCAATGTGGTTTTTGATTACCCTCAGGTAACCCAGAACATTGTCGGCTTCTTTACCGCACGAAGTTCCACTAATCAAGAAAGGGCGATTACTTTTCAGTTCTTCGTTGATGAAGTTTAGACGTTTTTCCTCACTCCATGAGCCGTAGTCAAAATCCTGATTTCCTGAAGACTGGAGAATTTGAGATATGGCTTTTTCATGGTATTCACTGTTCTGTCTGATGTCCAACCGGGCCAAATGAAACCCGAAACTCTGTAACCTCCGTTCTATTGGAAAGAGATACTGCTTAGCGACATGAACAGCACCTATTTCGATCAACCAGCTTCTGATTTTCTTGAGCTCTTTCGCCAATTCATCAGCACGTTTGAAATATCCCTTTTCTCCAAATGAATAATCCTCTGCTATGGTATTGTCGAGGCGTATCAGCAATAAATTTAGAAACTGCCGGATTGGTTCCGAGGGATTTCGGTCTACTGCTGACCGCCCCCGATTTCCGAATAACTTCTTCAGGCTATCGATTTCTTTTAGAAGATTTTCCGGAATGGACACACGATAGCTTGAAACACTCAGTTTAATCACCAGATCGGAGAGTTGCTTTCTTATGTTATCAAGTGCCAATTCTCGATGCAAGCGTAATGTTGATCGGTTAAATTCAGGAGTTACAAAAGGGTGGCCATCCCGGTCTCCCCCAACCCAGCTGCCGAAATGAATGGTTGGAAAATGCTCTGGCCATTCCATTAATTCTGGTGAGTAACCCATTTTAAGCCAGGCATCCTGCAAACGAATATCTGTTAGGCGAACGGCCTCCGGGAAGGCATTCACAAAATAATGCATAAGGTTGTTTCTTTCATCTTCCAGCCTCGGTTTCTCGAGGTAGATTTCACCGGTTAACCACCATCGTTCCATCAGGCCAATAACCTGTCTTTTAAGTGCATTTCGCTCGGAGTCAGACCAAATCGTGTATTCCCGTTGCACCATTAAAAGATAAAGCTCCCTGTGTATTTCCAAAACTGTAAGTCGCTTAGCTTCAGTCGGGTGTGCCGTTAGAACAGGCATTACATTGACTTCGCTAAGCTTATTTGCGATTTCCTTTTCATCAAATCCTTCATACTTCCATTGCTGCAGCGTTTCTCCCCATGATCCTCGAATTGACTCTAGTCCAAACTGAGTCTCCATTTTTCGTCGAAACTGGGTTGCGGCATTCTCCTCCACCATATTGAGCAACTCAAAACAGATTCCTATAGCCTGAGTCATTTTTTCATCTGACCGACTTCCTTTAGTTCTTACCAGTCCATTGTCAAAAGGAAGTTTGGATGCCAGATTTTCTTCACCCACCGAAACGAGCATTTCTTTAAATAGGGATACCCAGTAATTAAAATCGGATTTTATCTTATCCAGGCCTTGTGCCTGTAGTGTTTCTTTGGTTATCATATTTTCAAAACAAGTTATTGAGCATCTATTGTTCGCCTCATGGCCAAATTCAAACTCATGCACCTATCATTAATCCTACGAACATAATAATGGGAGTCATTTGAATGCGAAAACATGATGTTATGATTTTTTTAATACCTCTTTTCATCAATTCACGGACCTATGTGTAAATCAAGATTTACCGGGTTGGCTACAGACCCGCGTCCGTAGTTCTTAATCATGTAAATAGCCCTATTGTCTTTCGGTGAGGAAAGCGTCAGGAAGTAAATACCCATCGCACCTGCGATTTCAGCAGGCTCCGATTATATCGCTTGGTAGACTTGCCCCAAGAGAATTGTACCCGGAAGATTGGCAAAAGTGAGCGCTGCTCGTCCTTCATTCCTTCGCTTTAATAACCCCGTATAGTTTTTGGCAGGTTTCAATACATGAGACCAGAAGTATTTTGGCCATGCGCAAATTCTGGATTGCTATTTGTTACATACTGTGAAATAGTACAGAACTTGATATAACAATCAACCATGAAAATCACTACACAAATCCTTCTTCTCTTTCTTGTAAGTGCCACATTATCCTCCTGTTCAGTTACTTATGGAGATTATGACTACGGAGAGTATACCCGAATTGATTCGATAAATTGCATCGACCCACCCACTTCGATCTACCTGTTTTACGAGGGAGAACCTTTGGATTTCGAATATGTGAAACTTGGCGAAGTTGAATCCGCAGGCGCAAAGCATTCTTCCAATGCATCGGTTTTAGATCATTTAAAGTACAAAGCCTGGATCAACTGTGCGAATGGCTTGATAAACGTAAGTACGGGGTATAGAGACAGAGAACAGGGAACATTGTTTCACTCTGATTTAGAGGAAATTTACAGCTCCAGATATTATCATGCCATTGCAGTGCAGATACAAACCGATTCTGCTTTTGTCTCAAAGTACGGCTTCGGCATGGATACCGGTTTTGTAAAAACGGTGGAAAACTATAAGGAGGCAGTCTCAAAAGAGAAGTCAAATCAATTTGCTATTTCTACTGTAGGTATCATCGTTCTGGTTGCATTGGTTCTTGTATTGGCTGGTTCTGGGTCTTGATATTTTTTGAGTTGCCCATTAATGAAGCCAGAGCAGATTGTCCGATCGAAAATTCCAGTTCAGTTCAGAGGAGGGGAATTTCGGAAGGAATTCATCAGATTGAGAAAGGAGCATCGTTCTTAAATGAACAAGTCGAATCTGAAATAGATAAATGGCTAAGCGAAGAATAATTTGGTCGCAAAGAGCAAAAATTGATCTGTTTGAGATACTAGAATTTTTTCACAGGCGTAACGGCACTTAGGAATTAAAGTAGAAAATTAAACGCGCAGATAAGGGATGCTATAAAAATCACTTCTAAATATCCAGACATTGGTATTAAGACTAATATTAAAAATGTTAGAAATGTTATTGTATCAGACTACTGCATTTTTTATCGAAAAAATGAAAAGTATATTGAGATTGTCACCATTTGGGATTCAAGACAAGACCCAAAAGCCGAATAACCTGAAACATCTAATTTTTACTACCACGGGCAGCTTATGCACAACCCCTTTCACCGTCAAAATCGACAAGATATATGACCGTTTTGGCGGGCATTCTTTCTGGCATTAGGGGAGCATCTTCTAAAATTTCAAGTTTGGATATGTGAATCAAGGGCGTCGAAATTGAACCCATTCATTAAGCAATTGCTTTGGGGCATGCTAAGCTTCAGTTTTATCCTATACGTTTTCTAATGTCCACCCGCTCGTGAAGTATTCTAACTATCTCGACAACATCAGCACAGGCTTTATATTCAGCTCTAAGGAATCGCCCGTATCATCCACAAGAACAACCTCCTTTGGATCGCCCATATCGGAGAAGACATAATCGCAGTAGCTATTCAGATCATCAAAAACAATATTGTCCAATTCTATAACTCTCATGTTGGGTCTCATCCCCTGATTAAATGCATCTGTATTTTCAATTACCGACATTACATACACACCCTCGTCAGCATATCCCAGCTTGAAGCCAGCAAGCGAAACTGTGTCCTCAGTCGATTCTATTGGAGCAAAATGCAGCAATTTATGCTGCCAATCAATCGTCACTTTGAATCTGGATAAGAGTCTGTTTCCAATTTTAGATTCATTTTCCACAAAAATGATGGTATTACCTGCCGATAAATTTCCTATTCTTACGGATTCAGAGGATGTTATTCTCCCAGTGAATTCAACTGCCTTGCCAATAACTCCGCTTTGCTCCATTCCCGTTTCGACCCAGGTTTTGCCAATCAATTCGCGTTGTTGCAGGGAATCATAAATAAGGCTGTCTATTTCAAGAAAACCGTTGAAACCGTAGTCCACCAGCGTCCGCTGCACCTCAAACTCAGCGATATTGAGGTCAATGAACATACTGAACTGGCTATTTCCCTTGAAGGGGATGGAAGTAACCTCAGTGGTATCAATATCTAATGCGCTGGATATTGTCAGGGTATTACTTTCGGGATCAATGGTAAAAAAGCCCTGCCGGATAATATTCGATCCCAGGATTCCATCGATCTCAAGACATGCCAATACCGGATTGGCCTCAAAATCACCTACAAATGCAGATTGCTTTGAAAACCAGATATCTCCTATTCCGAAAGAATCCACCTCACACCACTCCACTTTTTTGCGGTTCTCATCGCTGTCGACAATGTTGGATGCGCTCACCACTTTGAACCCGTACTCCGCCTGAATTTTATTAGAAATGCTAAAAGGAGCGCCAGAATCAAATAGAAATCTGTATTTCTTTCCTTTAATCGTCACCGGAACAAAAATGAGCCCCTTCCGAAGCTCGTATTTCACAGTTTCATGGAAATCCTGCGATGCCACGCTTCCCCTTTGAATGGCTTTGGACCAATGCACTTTACAGCTGAGTATAGCAAAGGATAACAGCCCAATGAGAATAAACCTGGTTTTTCTATTGATCATGGTGAAACTTTACTTTTTTTCTTTCTGATGATATTCGGTGTTCGATGAAAAATTTCAGATTTAATAGTTCCTCTTTTTTCTCTTTGAGATTCGCTCCTGTAGTCTGAGCAGTTTTAACATTATTAAGCCTTGGAAATCTTAACCTGCCTTTAGAAAGAGAATACATCCACAGCAAATCAAGGTAGTTGGCAATGATATTTAGCTTTTCGGCGAAGCCTGTACTTCGTAGTTCAAACCCAAGCTTCTGAGCAGTACGCTCACTGAAAAAATAAGAACTTCCGCGAATTACGATGCTCTCCGGAATTTTTTCTTCTTCAAGTTCCTGAACTATGGCAAGCAATCCGTCGAGGTAGTATTTTAACAGGATGCTCTGCCACAGGTAGCCACGAGTTCCCTTTTGATATAGAAATAGATAGTCGAAAGAGGTTCCATTGTGCAGGTCGTATTTCTTAGGATTTGGAGCATACGCCAATAGCATTGGGGAAAGGTATTTATACATTCCGATCAATGTAAAAAGAGGAGAAAGCAAAAACTGGAATGCCGGGACATACAAGAAAATCAGCAAGAAGTAAAAGTTACTTTGAATCATTAACCACATCCAAAGGATAATGAGTGCAACGGCAATAACGAGCATGAAGGAGGTAATGGTCCATTGCCATATTTTCGGCTGTTGATAAAAACGGTTCATCTGTAATAATTCATCTATGGTGTTTTTAGGGTCACCTTACCACAAATAAATCTTTAATATTTTGGTTATATAGTTATGCAAATTAGAGATGAAAAGCGGGCAGTACTGAATTAATTCGTCAACCCCTCTTTTACTCTGGAAGTCTCTGAAACCATCCAAAACAAAGATGAAACAGGTCTGGCTTTACGAACATTAATGGGCAACCTCCGGGAATGACTTCCAAATCAAGTTCTTTGGCCCGCTCAAAAGCATTCTTATCATAGCTCCCATTCGGGGCTGGCCCTTTGTGAAACCAGACATATTTTATATTATTCTCAGCACATTCGTTTACCGCAGATTCTGTGACATCTGCAGGAGTACAAAGTACTGCTGCCCCAACCTCTTCCGGAATGGACTTAATGTTTGCATAACAGGGTACATCTGTGATCTGATCTGCTTTAGGGTTTACTGCAAACACCATATACCCGTTCTTTTCCAGTTTCTTATAAATGGCATTGGCGGGCTGATTGCTGTCCGTGGAATATCCAAGTACCGCTATGTTTTTGTTCTTCAAGAAATCCCCTATTTTTTTCTTGTAAATCCGATTCATATCTGAGCATTTATTGAAGGTGCAAAATTAGAACTTCGTTTCAGGATTCTCTCTAAACATAAAGTATCAATATTGCGATAAGCCTTGTTGACAATTAAGAAAGTGTGCAATTCACTTACCCTTCGGCGCTCGATAAGGCTGAAAAGGAATCCTGAGTAGGTTCTGAATACGGTTGTTTTCTTTCGCATCCATGTGCGTGTCGATACCATAAACCAGTTCTGTGGTGTCCTCCACTTGAGCGAAGGTTCCAAATAGACGGTCCCAGATCGATAGAATATTGCCATAGTTCGTATCGGTTAATGGAAGTTCATAATGATGATGGACCTTATGCATAAGTGGCGTAACGAATATCCATGATAGCGCCCGATCTATAGCTTTGGGCATTTGAATATTGGCATGGGTAATGTGAGCGAAAAGAACGGATAAACTCTGATAAACCATGATGATCCACATCGGGGCACCAATTACGAGCACTGCCAGAATAGTGAAGGATATCCGAAAAACCGTTTCTCCCGGATGGTGGCGCAAACCTGTCGTAACATCAACGGTAGTGTCCGAATGATGTACGAGATGAAACTTCCACATCCATTTCACCTGGTGCTCTAGCCAATGAATGAAATACGCCCCAATCAAATCCATAAGCATCACGCCTACAATGAGATACATCCAATTTGGTAAACTAAAGATATAAAGTAGACCAAACTGTCTTTCTGAGACAAAATCGGAAGCCGCGAGCAAGACTGAGGCCAGGCCAAAGCCAATGATCATGGTACATAAGGTGAAGAAAAGATTGATTCCCGCGTGCTGGAATTTGCGGTATTTGAAACGAAAAAGAGGAAGCGTTCCCTCCAGAATCCAAAACAAAACCAAACCTCCAATGAGTATCCCCGCCCGAAACTCGGTAGGTATATTTCCGAAGAACTCTATGATCCAATCCACGGCCTAAAAATAGAATTTGTGCGTAAATATCTCTTTTATTCGAGCCAGTCGATATATTTCAGTTCTGTAGCCCTTTATAAAAAGTGCCCAAAATATACAGTACCAAGAGCAGCTTTCTAAGCGATAGGAAGCCGATTTAGTCCACATTCCACACGGCCTTTTTCCACAGTCCTCCTTTTATCCATTGCTGATCGTTAGCCTTTATTCGAATTTTGTATGCGCCCAATGAAACCTGCCCCCCGGCGTTGTTGGTCCCATTCCATGTCACGCTATGACTCCCGGCCTCAAACGTTTTGTTTCGAACTAATTCTTTCAAGCAGTCGCCCTTAAACCTCCAATTTCGATGTTGAATGTGGATATTGACCATTGCCTTTTTAGCCAGTGTAAACCGAATGGTTGTTTTTGACTTGTTGCTAAATGGGTTCGTCCCGAACGTTATATGGGATATCAATGGGTCAACTACTTCTGGTTCATCAACCAATACACTGCCCTTTTTCTTATATAAGTAACGTGCAGCTCGATCGCGGTCTCCTTTCGTTCCTTGGAGGACTATCTTGTACACCCCTCGATCAACTTGCTTGTGCTTTTCCGGGTCATGTTCGGTGGTTCCATCCCAGAATAAGAAATGCTCACCTTCGGGCAAAGGCCCATCCTCAAATCTCCTTAATTCCTTAATGTGGGTAAACTCATTTTCCGTGTGCCCTCGAAACACATCCGCCTGAATGGTTTTTCTCTTCAACAGTTGGAAATGAATTCGGGTTTCATGATCAAATTCTAAACGCTGTCCTTCGCTGAACTTGATTTCATTTGGCACACTAAAGTTTAAGGTTCCTCGATTTTGAGTGCCCCAGATCAAATCTTTGCCAATATTAGTTTCCGCTTGAAAGTTTATGTTTCCCGGAGAAGCCTGTTCAGAAAGACTTGGGGTCCAATGCGCGATACCATCGTCTCCGGTTTTTTTCGTCTCAAAATCCATACGATTAGACAAAACATCGACTTTATGATGGGATACAGGTTGTAGCATCCACTGGCCATCTTCAAAGACATTTTGATGCAGCGACACAAAGAGTTCTATGGAGCAGCCTGGTTCCAATTCAGTATTATTTATTGTTTGAGGCGCATTGATTGAAGTCTTCGCGTAAAAATGTCCGAAAAAGTAGGATGCCTCTTTAGGTTCGTTGGTGTCGATGCCATACTGAGGCAAGCAATGCCCGCAGAAGTCATAACCCGCCAGTACGGCCTGATTGATATCTTGAAACGGCCTTTGGTTGCTGTGATACATATTCCTCACTGTATAGCAATCCGCAATGTGAAGTTCTTTGCTCTTTGTGTTTCCTATGTATTTCGGGACCGATTCCATATTCCAGCATTATTCTTCTAAAAGTACGAAATGAACGTGCCACATCCTATGAAACCCTTGAAAGAATAGGTTAATGTAATCTTATGGCATATTGCTTCACCAGACCAGTGAAATCTATGTTCATTTTCGATCCATCACTTGTACGTGACTAACTTAGCCTGCCTTATCGAATCGCGTTGCTGATCTGTCCAATCTCTATTGCTTTCGTAAATTCCCCGTGATTCCCAATCGCCGTACATGGCATTCGGAAATACGATAAAGGTAGACCCGAAAGAGGCCTTTAATTCTTCAACGAGCTCGTTTCGTTTCGAGTTGTTCTGATTGTCAAAAACCGATGAAAAATCGGAAAGATTATCGCCCAAATACATGAGGACTTCGTAGTCAGCCAAAACCCGGTCTCTTCGTTCCTGCTTTGCACTGGTCCTCGTCTTCAGGAAAACATGATTTGAATCTGCGTTTGGCAGGTTGAGTTTCCTCAGGTTGCTTAGGGTTTCTGCCCGCTGAACATCGTATCGATTCGAAATATAGAACACTTCAATTCCCATTGAATCGGCAAAATTGAAGAATGCTACAGCTCCCGGAACGGCTTCGGCGCTTTCCAGCTTTCCCCACTCGATCCAGTCGTTTTTATCGAACTCTATATCCTGTATGATCAGCATGCCGTTGTATGGACTGTTGTCCAGAACTGTTTCGTCGATGTCCGCAATGATCGCGAAAGGCTTATCAGAAAGCTCCTTTCTGATTTCGATATTCCACCGAGCCATATTAAAAGCCTGATGGCAGAGTGCCCTGTACTCAGCAGCATGCTGCTGCCACAATACCGATAACACGGAATGCTCTCGTATGGAGTCCTTTACCTTTTCGACTGGTCTTTCCTGCTTATTAGGAGCAGAACAGCTCAAAACAGTTACCAATAAACTCAAAAAAAGGAGGCTCTTTTTCATATTTCTCAATTTCATCTCCAAAATATTACCAAAACAGAGGCTCAGATTTCGCCAAGAAATCCCCGAAACTATCGCTTCACTCGGTTTCCAAAAAAATAGGACAAAGCCAATAGAATCAACGCAGCTAAAGCACCATATTGATCGCCATCATTCACTGCAATGTGCGCCCCCATGGCTAGCACAAAATTGAAGAAAAAACCTGCATAGGCCCACTCTCTGAGTCGGCTGGAAAAGTTGGTCCAGATGGCCGTTATACCCAAAACTTTCAATACCGCAAGTGGATAAATAATATAGGTGGGATATCCAAGTCGTGCAATCTCTTCGGCAACATTTGGGTAATCAAAAAAGTACATGCCTGCAGACATTAGGGCCATTGCCGAAAGCAGTCCTGTAGAAACGTAATAGGTAATTTTATTGACTTTTGAATTCATAATGCACTTGTTCAGGTATTTACGTGGCAATAATCCATTAAAAATTCGGTTTCAGTCCTTGTTGAAAGAAAGTTTATCCTCCCGGAGGTATAAAAACAAGGGGAATCCTCCAGCTATTCCAAACAGCATAGTCAAGATCCAAACTACCCAAATTCGTGTGATTTGAAGACGTTTTGCCTCGCTGTAGCTCCAGATAAAAAACACGAGTACCGCGAATAGCAAGTCTATCATAAATATGGTTGAAATGCGATTCGAAAACATGCCTTCAATAGTAGCCAAAGGGTTCAGATACAAAAGGATATTTCCGGTTTCAATCGACTCCATGAGCACAAGTATGGTGGGAGCAATAAATCCAATTACCGTCAAAATGAGATATATTTTCTTCATTCTTTCTCTTTTTTCAAGGCATCAAGATGATCCAAAAAACTATTTCGAAGACGACTTTTTTGATGAACGGAGGATCTGTTCTGGATTTCCCTACCTGATGTTGTCGAAAGACTCAAAGGGTTATCCGGCCATTTGTTTTATCCGTTGATATGTTCGTTTTTGCCATCAAATTATCTGCATGAATGCATGATTGATAATTGGCAACATGCTCTATAATGTTTGGTATATCGATTAACTTATTATCTTCATTTCACCATTTCTCCTTTTCTGTTATCCAAACTCATCATTTCGAAATCATGATGTCACGATTTATTTTTTTGATTTCCAGTACATTAAGCTTTTTACAGGCCTTCTCTCAATTTGGCCCCAGAGAAATCATCGACAGCAATATAATAGCCACCACCTATACGTTGTGTGCGGATATGAACAATGATAACTTGAACGACATTGTAGTCAGTCAAAAAGCAAACTCGAACGCCCGTGTTTCAGTTTATTACAATCTAGGTCAAGGCAATTTCGGATCCAGAACTCCGATCCTGACCCCCAGCTTTTTGAATCAAACATTTTGTTTTGACGTCGGAGATTTAAATAATGACGGTTGGAACGATATCGTTCTAACTGGAAATCAAGCCGATTCCGTAGTTGGGTACGCCATAAACAACAACGGTAGTTTTTCAAACCTGCAGATTCTGGACACATTCCTATCCCCTGCACAATGCAAAATAGTTGATATAGATAAGGACGGAGATAATGATATTGTTGCTACTGGGGATGCACAAGATTTGTTTACCTATTACAATGACGGGAACCTCTCCTTTACAAAGGTTGAGCATCCAAGTATTCCCTATGCAACTGAATTCTACGATTTTGCGCTCGCCGATATTAATCAGGACGGTTTCGAAGACGTTATCATAGGCGGTGTTGGCCTTCAGGTATTTATGAATAATTCTGGAACGCTCCAACTGGATACATTTAGAACCGATTCTTTAAATAAAATTGTTCCGATTGGTTTGAAATTTGTCGTGCTTTTAAAGGATCTTGACGGGGATGGGTTGAACGATTTAATTGAATGCAACCACTCCAATTTTAGTCTTACCGCTTACAAAAACAATGGCAATGGCTTTTTTAGTTTTCTATCAATTATAGACTCCTCTGCGGTTCAGCTACAATTTAATGGTGTTTTCCTTGCTGATATTGATGGGGATAGTTTCGAAGACTTATTGGCAGTTCAACCCAATTCTGCAAATAGGGTCATCTGCTATTTCAATGATGGCTCCGGCTCATTCCCTACTTCTGAAATCATTCATCAGGGAGACTACGCTGCAGGTGATGCATGCACAACGGTACATGCCGCCAATCTTGATCAAGATTCACTAGTGGATTTAGTCTGGACCTATAAGTTGAGCGTGCACAAAAACGTCATGTTGAGCAACGATTTTATTGAAGAACAGAATACAACGCTCTCCGTGTATCCAAATCCGACTAATGATAGAATCCAACTCCTTTCGGATAAAGCAATTAAACAAGTCCAAATATTGGACTTGAGCGGGAAAGAAGTGTTTCGAGAAAAGGTCGGATCGAACTCTTATTCATTTAATAGCAGTCGATTAGCCCACGGCACATATATAATAACCGCGCTGGTTGAAGACAACCTTATTTCAAGGAGGCTGGTTGTTTATTGATCTGTTATTTCTAACCCCTGGAACACAACGAAATCCTGTATTTGCAGTTAGGTTGAATATATCGAGAAACACAAATTTCTACGTATGAATTAATGTAGTCGTGTTTTATGGATATTCTTCTTTAAGAAACAAACAGACAACACAAAACCCAATCCTTCGCCTACCTTTGGAGCAAGTCTGCCCAATTGAATAAAACAAAAATGATCTTATGACCGATCACATTAAAACACAGCATTTAGAAAACGTCCTTAAGAATCATGGACAGGACATGACGGGAAAAGTCGTCGCCGTTACAGGAACAACAAGCGGTACAGGCTATGTGTGCGCGCGCGAATTGGCCAAAAAAGGGGCGAAAGTGATTCTGCTCAACCGAAAAAGCGAACGAGCACAGTCGTCCCTCCGACGATTGCAAGACGAAGTGCCTGACGGATCATTCACGGCAATAGCATGTGACCTACAAAACCTGGACAGTGTGCGATCAGCCATTGATACCATTAAAACGAATCACAATGTATTGGATGTACTGGTGAACAACGCTGGAGTCATGGCCATGAAAGATCAGGCTACTGTGGATGGATATGATGTGCAGATGCAGACCAATGTGCTGTCTCATTTCTTGCTAACCAAAGAATTGTTCCCACTATTAAAGAAAAGTAAAGAAGGGCGTATTGTGAACCACAGTTCTATGGCCAGACTGGGCGGCCCACTCAAACCCGAGTACTTCGGGAAAAATGGCGGCAATCTAGGCGGTGATGTTTCGGACGATCCCGAAAACCCATTTCGCAGTCCCCGATGGGAGCGCTACCACCAAACCAAGCTCGCCAATGCTGTATTCACCTACGGCCTAAAAGAGAAACTACAAAATGCGGAAATAAACAATGTCCTCCCCTTTCTAGCGCATCCCGGTTTGGCGCTTACCAATCTGCAGGTGACTACGGCCGCCGACGGCGGTATGGATGCCGATTCGGACTTTATGAACCAGGCACAAACGGCCGAAGATGGTGCCACAGGTATCATTCGAGCGGCAATGGATCCAGAAGCCAAAGCAGGAGATTTTTTCGGACCGGAACAATGGACGGGCTATCCCGATCGGATTGAACCAGAAGAATTACTGCTGGATGCATCGAACATCCGCATTAATTGGGAAGGTTGCGAAAAAGCCGTTGGAAAATTCGAGTTTTAGGCTAGTCTTTCTGCATTCCTATTTAAGACTCAGCACTTTCTCACAGATTTCTGAATTCCTTCGCTTTTCTTGCGATAAGAACAAGCGAATCGGATACTTCAAATTCAGAATAAGCTTCGAGCGAAAGGATATTGAAATGAGGCTCAAACAGCTTTGTCAGCGATTCCTCATTGTGGTAGTTTACGAACATTCCTTTAAATACTTCGCTGCCTTCACCTTTCCAAAAGGAATGGCAAATGATGCCTTTAGGTTCAAGAATAGCATGTTGCCTGCGAATCGAATGTTTCAGTTTATCTGTTAGTAAATGGTGCAGTACCTTATTGGAATAGATTCCTTCAAATTTTAGATCAGACAAAAGGGTTGCCGCATCCAATTCGAAAAAAGTACCTCCGGGGTTGCTTTTTTTGAGATGCGCAACGAAAAGGGATGAATGATCGGATCCCGTTACCTTATAGGTTTCATTAAGGATGCGCCAATCTGTTCCCGGCCCCGAGCCCAATTCCAATAATCGTGAATCAATGGGCAGAAGCTCTTTCAACTTTTCGATCAACTCGCCGCTGTTTACGTCTTTGGCCAGTTTAATGTATTCCTGCACCGACTCCTCGGTATGATAGTATTTGCCCTTCATTGTCTCGTAGCTGTCATTCTATTCGATAAGATCCGGTTCATTCTTTCCAATTCGCCTCTGTTCTCTGCAAGTCTTTTTCCAGTGGTCGTGGCGGTTTTTATGACATTGAGCTTCGGCAAACTAAATCTCCCATTTGCTAATGAATACATCCAAAGTAAATCAAGGTAGTTGATGAGGATATTCAATTTTTCAGCCATTGGTGCCGTTTTGACGTCAAATCCCAATTTCTGCGCTGTTCTGCTGCTAAAGAAATACGAACTCCCTCTGATTTCTATAGTCTCGGGAATTTTCTTTTGTTCTATTTCATCAACGATGGCAAGCAGGCCTTCCAGGTAGTAGTGCAGCATTAGGTTCTGCCATCGTACTCTTCTCCCCTTTTTCGGATAGATAAAAATGTAATCAAAGGAAGTTCCGTTGTGCAGATCGAATTTCTTTTTATTCGGCGCATAGATCAAAAGCATAGGAGAAACATATCGATACATACCTATGAGCTTCATGCTTGGTGCTATAAGAAACTGTAATACCGGAGTAATAACGAAAATCAAAAACAACATGACTAAGTTGTTCTCAAACAGCTCAAACCATAAATACGTGACACCTCCCGCCATAACAAGCATAAGCAATGCAACGAGCCATTGAAGCACACGGTTTAATTCGTAAAATGCATTCATTGAACTAATGTGAATGTATAGGAGGAATTCATTAAAAATAGTTTATGTTTTTCAGGGCTATTCTTTTTACTCCTTTGATATCCAGACCGGTATATGGGCATAATCTTTTGAAACGAAAACAGAATCATCGGAATCGATATAATTTGTTTTCACAAGAATTACATTCTCACCTCTTCTGAATTGATCTGTTGAAAGCACGGTCAATATACCTTTTTGATTTTTTGAGGGATGTTCATAAAAGTGATATTTGAGATGCTCACATACTGAGTCGTTTATGGATACTTCGTAGTATTCAGTTAAGCATTGCAGCAGCATTTTTTTATCCTCATCTTCAATATTTTCAGACCCTATGCTCAACCCATTATCAAACTCAAACTTGAGACTGCTATTGATTCCATCATTTTTTAAGGGCTTAAAGTCGCTACAATTACTTTGAATTCGCTCGTTTGCACTGGGGTTGTATCGAATGAATAGCGAAACGAAATCTCCAGTGATGAATCTGGATTCCAGACTCACCTTCTCGACATACTCTGATTCATCTCTTTGGTCATCGTAGTAATTGGTTTGCAACACGTCTTCTGTTACTTCATCAGGATAAAATATCTGCTGATCAAAGCTGAACGTACTTGTGAGAATAACGAACAGAAGGAATGAGGTCAGAAGAATTCGTATTCTTTTCTTGGAGTATTTACTAATCAGACTGTAATAAATACTCCTCGAAATAAAACTCAATGTGATGAAACTGTAGAACTTATATATTGGGTAATATACCTTACTTATTCGCCGGTATTTCTTAAAAAACCCGAGGGTGAAATAGTCTATCAGGTAGACCACACCTGTAAGGAGAATAACAAGAACCAAGAAGATTGGAAAAATAGTTGAAACCCCTTCAGCTTCGATTCCTATAACATCAAATATCAAATCCAATATAACACCAATACTCACCAGGAATAAAAAGTAAAGACCAAATGAGATTATCGTGAATATAATGAGGAAGGAAAGAGAAAATAAGACACTACATAGCTCATCGAGAAGAATGACCAAGCGATCGAGTCCAATGACTTTTTTCTTGAGTTTTTCTTTGAAATACTGAGAATAGTTGAGACGCTCAAAATCAATGGTTGACTGAACCGAACGCAATCCTATGGTACCGATCCAGAAACCCCGAAGTAATAAGTGAAGGACAAGAAATACAGTAAGCGCAATGATAGAAGCCCGAATAAGCACGAGAAAGAAGATCAGAATGCCCACTGGACCGTAGTATTCGTAGTCCAGGCTGATTATGAATTCTTCTAGGTTTTGCTGGGCGGCAAGAAGAAGAAAGATGGTAAAAGCAGACACTAACAATTCAAGTTGCCAGCTCTCTCTTTGAAGCTTCCTAAGCCATTTCTCTATCTGTTCCTCTGTTTTTTCTGACATAAGTAAATTTTAAAGCCAAAACTTTATAAAACCAGGTGTTGGAATGTTTAAGTCCAAAGCCGGCCAGTCGATTTCAAATTAATTCCTTCACTTATTCGTATCACCTAACATTCCGCTCAAAGCCGCCGGGAAGACTACGACAATGATTCTTTTGATGGTTTCCTTTTGTTTCTTCATTGTTCTGCATCTTTTTAACACTTGAGCGAATTCCAAAAATAGCTCAGAAAGTGTTGGAAATATTCATGTGATCAGTGAGTTTACAGCCTACAGCACACCAAACGCAGGGATTGTTTCATGGGCGCACCCAATGTGAGATTCCTCGTGCTTTGAAATCCCCTTCCAGCCTGAAAGTTAACAACTGCTTGTTATTCAAGTAAAACTGACCTGTGCACAACAATGCAAACACCTATTGCAACATTGTTGCATTTTGATCATATTTGCAACATCGTTGCATTTAGCAATTGGGGTATTAATGGAATCTGCTGAGATATTAAGTGAACATCAGTTGAAAGCGACAGGTTGCCGCATTGGCATCCTGGACTTAATGATTGAATCCGGAAATGCCCTTTCAGAAAATGAAATACGTGAGAAGCTGGAAAGTAGCTTTGACCGAACCACATTCTACAGATCCTTCAAAACGCTGGATGAGCATGGAATCATTCATAAAATAGTCGTAGACAGTCAGGTGGTTAAATATGAGTTAGACAAATCAATAACGAACAGGAAACAACACGCCCATTTTTATTGTAAAGTCTGTGATGCGGTTCAGTGCATTGATGTTGCTGAAATCCCTGAAGTCGTTGTGCCAAAGCATTATAAAATATATGAGGTGGAGCTTGTGTTAAAGGGCAAATGCGATAAGTGCTCCGAGATGAAATCAACGCGGGTTCAATAAATGACAAAAGCAAACAGATATATTGCCCTTATATTACTACTGATCCTGAGTGGAGCATATACGTACAGATATGTGCATGTGGGAGAACACCAGAGCCTCTTAAATCACGAAAGAATAAGCTCACACCCCGATGAAGGACAAAAGGTACAGAACCAAAGAAGTGAAATCTTAAGTTCTACCCTTTCGGAGATTGTCGTGCACGAAATCTGTCTCATTTGCGACTTTGATTTTTATGTTCAGGACATTTCTCCTGAACACGTCATTAACGCTGCTTCAACTCGAGTTCTAATTCAATTTAAACAGCTCCTTGTTGACTTAGCCAATGCAGCTGTCCCATCCAATAAAATACCGAGAGCACCTCCACAATAACTCCACCCGCACCACTCCTACGATTTCAATTGCTTTAATTCTCAACTGCTTGTATATGAGCAAGTTATTCATGCTTTTTCTTAGCGTGAGCATTTCATTAAGTTTTTCAGTCGCGCAAGCGCAGTACTTGCTTAAAGGGACGGTCGTTGATAATGAAGACCGACCTTTACCCGGAGCAACTATTCGTTTGTTATCCTCTGATAAGGGAACAACCAGCGATGAATCAGGTAGCTTTCACTTCAACGGTTTGATTGAAGGAATTTACAAGGTTGAAATTTCCTTTATTGGATATCAGGATTTGACCAAAACTGTTTCCGTACCTCAGGATAAAAAATTGAGATTTCAATTGGTGGAAAACACCTTAAGCCTTCACGAGTTAGTGGTCACAGATAACTACGCACGAACTCTAAAGCAAGAAGAGGCGCTTAGTGTAGAAGTTGTTGATGATCAATATCTGAAACAAAACTTGGGTGGTAGTCTTATGAATTCGCTAGATAGATTACCCGGTGTAAGCACTATAGACATCGGAGCCGGTCAGGCAAAACCTGTAATTCGAGGACTCGGATTCAATCGTGTGGTGGTGGTTGAAAATAACATCAAGCATGAAGCACAACAATGGGGTTCAGAACATGGATTGGAAATAGATCAGTATGCTGTTGAAGATATTGTTGTAATCAAAGGGCCATCATCCTTACAGTACGGATCCGACGCCATTGGAGGTGTCATCGACATCAAGAACCGCAGCATTCCCGCTAAGAATACCTGGGGCGGAGCAGTTGATTTAACGGGTAAAACCAACAACTACTCCATCGGAGGATCGGTTTCTTTTTTCGCCAGAAAGGACAGATTTTACAGCAGTTTTCGAGGTACTATTGTGGACTATGCCGATTTCAGGGTACCCACCGATAGTGTTGATATTTATAATTATCGGGCAGCTCTTCAGGACAATTTCGTACGCAATACCGCGGGGAAAGAAAACGGGCTTCATGGAACTTTAGGCTATGTTCAGGGCAATGTGAAGAGTGAGCTAACGGTAAGCAATGTTTCCGTTAAAAATGGTTTTTTCGCTAATGCCTATGGACTTGAGCCGAGACGTGTGGATACCGATTTGCATGATAAATCAAATAGAGATATTCAATATCCCTACCAAAACGTAAATCATTTTAAAGTCATCAGCACCAGTTCCTATCAACGGAACAAGGTTAGGCTAGAGCTTGATCTAGGATATCAGCGAAACTTCAGACAGGAATGGAATGCGTATGTGAATCATGGGTATATGCCCTCGACATACCCTGATACCCTAGTTTCTCCTGCTGATCTTGATCGTGAATTCGACAAGAGCGTCTACTCCGGAAACGCCAGGCTCACGTATAACTTGAGTGATCGAACAGAGCTTTTATTTGGCGTAAATGGCGAATTTCAGGACAATCAAATCGGCGGTTCAGGTTTTATCATTCCGGAGTACCAGCAGTATGGTGCAGGAGCTTTTCTCATTGCAAAGCATTATGTGTCAGAGAATGGACATTTTCAGGTCGGTTTGCGCTATGACTATGGCAACATAGATTCAAAGGAATATTACGATTGGTTTCCCTCTCCTGACATCAGTGCAAATGGAGATACTGCGTATCGATATTTACAACGAGCTGAAAACATCAACCGAAATTTTTCCAACATTTCATGGTCCGTCGGATACAGCTATCATCCGGATCATTGGATCATCAAAGCCAATGTCGGTAAGAGTTTTCGTATGCCGATTGCCAAAGAGTTAGCCGCCAATGGTGTTAATTACCATCATTTCAGCTTTGAAGTAGGTGATCCTGAATTATCTCCTGAAGAGTCGTATCAGCTCGATTTAGGAGTTGAGTATAGCTCCTCAAAATGGGCCATAGGTGTTACACCATTTATTAACTACTTTACTAATTACATATACCTCAACCCAAGCTCAGAATTTGATAGGCTATATGGGAATGGCAATCAGGTGTTTTATTACAACGAAGCAGAAGTACTTCGATACGGTGGTGAAATACACATGCATTACCAGATTTTGAAGAACCTTCAACTGGGCATGATGGGCGAATACATCTATGCAAGGCAACGATCGGGGCCTAAGAAAGGCTTTACCCTTCCTTTTGCTCCACCAGCTTCAGCACTTTTTAATATAAAGTATCAGAAAGAACGCTTGGGTTTTGTACGAAATGCATACGTATCTGTCGACTACAGGCTCACAGCCTTGCAGGATAAAATCGTTCCTCCAGAAGTAGTCACTCCTGGATTTCAGATATTTAGTTTAGGCATAGGTGGTAGCTTAAATATTAAGAACCAACCAATTGAGATTGCGTTTCAAATTCGTAACCTGTTCAATACCAAGTATTTCAACCATACCAGCTATTACCGCCTGATAAATGTGCCCGAAGCAGGGCGAAATATAATATTGAATTTAACTATTCCTTTTTCCAGAAATACTAATAAAAATTAAACTAAGTCAATAATCAAAACTAAAAATCATGAATCGAAAATTAAAATTCCTACTACTTAGCGCTGTTTTAGCCTCTATGGCGTTTGTTTCATCTTGTCAAAAAGATGAAGATCCGGCTCCTATTGCAAAACCCGAAATCAACAACCTTGAAATCGGTTACGACAACGATAAGATAGGCACCATCGGTGGCGATCTCCATCTGGATGCCGAAATAGTTGCAGAAGGAAAAATTGCCGTAATTGAGGTAGAGCTGCATGATGAAGCTGGAATGGGTGACGATATCGTAGCACTATTCACAGAATTCGCAGGGCTAAAAAACACCGATTTCCATGAGCATGTTGAGATTCCAGAAGGAACTCCTGCCGGTGAGTACCATTTTCATATGATGGTTATCGATCAAGAAGGAAATACAACAGAGGTGGAAGATGAGGTAATGCTTGAGGAATCGAATGATACCGAAGCGCCGGTTATCACTATATCGTCAGCACCATCTGACGGGCAACATTTCGATTCTGGTGAAACCATTACCATATCAGGAAATGTCTCAGATAATGATCATCTGGATGGTTTACTGGTAGCATTAGTCTATGAGGACGATAATATTGCAGATGCAGAGGTAACTGCTGCACATTCTTCAGTAATTGTAATGTTGCACACCCATGATTTTGACAGTGAAACCTCACATAATTTCACTGCCTCTATCGATGTTGGGGCCGCTATGGATAATAACGATCCTCCCGCAGCTATAGGAGGTGATAATGCATGGAAAGATGGTGAATACTATATTCTTGTAAAATCTACCGATCACGATGGTAACTGGGGATATTCAAACCATTTCCATATTGACATTCATAATTAATACTATTGCGTGTAGGTCCGACAGGGCCTACACCTTTTACTTTTTCTGCATCATGAAAAACAAGTTATATCTCTATTTAATAGTTCTATTTTCAGTTATTGTGTCATCATGCGAAAAAGACGAAGAAATTGACACTACAAAACCTGCTATAGATTTTAGCATTTCAGGAGCCTTCCCAACATCGTGCAGTGATACGGTATACTTTGGTGAACCCTTCGCATTTCGATTGAAGTTTACAGACAATGTGGAACTTGGCTCATACAGCATCGATATTCACCACAACTTCGACCACCATTCGCACAGCACTGAGGCAGTAGAATGCAATTTGGACCCAAAGAAAGATCCAGTAAATGCCTATACGGGAATTGCAGACTTTACCATTCCTGATGGGAGAACAGAGTACATCACGGATGATCCTTTGAGTATTCCCTTATCGAATACTATCGGGCAATTTGATGAAGGAGATTATCATTTCCTCATACGCGTTACTGACAAAGAAGGATGGTCTACCAGCTATGGCATAGGAATAAGGATGGCTTATCGTTAGGGATAATATGAAAGTTTCCCTGGAATAGCATCGTAGATAAATGTAGAATACGTTTGTTTTAATCAGTGGAATACTCAGCGCCACCAATCAGGCCTATGGAACTCTTTCTTTTCATAGGAATTAATAAAACTGTGAATCATTTCTAAAGAGCTCTGGTCATTGTAAGGTACATCTTTTACAACTCTCCCGTTTTCCAATAGCACAAACCTATCAATCCCCATGCTTATCAGGTAATTCAAGTTATGCGATGCAACTAAAAAAGTTTTTGATGCACTATTATCCTTGAGAAATGCGGCCAATTTCAAACTCGTGTTTTGGTCAAGATTAGAAAAGGGTTCATCAAAAAGAAGCATTTCAGGATTGTGCAATAAAGCAGCTCCAATGGCAACCTTAGTTCTTGATCCTTGAGACAATTTACCGATCATTTTTCCTTTTTCAGACGACAAATTCAATAACTCAAATAAATCCAAGATTCTGTAATTTAAAATATCATTTGAAACTTCTAAGACACCACCAACAAATCGCCAATATTCCTCAACTTTCATTTTGTCGATTAAATAGGGGTTCGTTAATACAATACCAATTTTCTTGCGATGCAACGAAGAACTCCTCTTATAAGCTACCCCGTTAAATATGACTTGACCACTATTCGGAAACAAAAAATTTGCAGATAACAAGGCAATGGTTGATTTTCCGGCACCATTAGGCCCTAATAATGCTACCTTTTCTCCGATATTAATTTTCAGATTAATCTTCGTGCAAAATATCCGATCCATACCTAAAAGATACACCACTAAATTCTAACATTTAAACTTTTTTTGAGTACCCAAAAAACTAAAGTAATAAGAATACAAACCATTAATATTTTTAATGAAACACTTGTTAAAATGAAGGTCACTATAGCCCTAAACAAAACTAACCCCAGCGCTATCACCAATAACCTCAGGAAATACTTGTACCTTGGAATGATTGTGCTCATCAGAATAGCAGAAAAAAAGATTATTGCATTACCAATAATAACTTCACTATTTTTTGATTTTAATAATACAGTGTACACCGTTCCAAGTGAATTTGTTTTAATCAAATATTGAAAATTTATATACTGAATTGAAACGTATCCCAAGACTGAAAGAAGAAAGAAAACCATGTACTTAGAAAATGTAATAAACACCTCAGGAATGGCGTAATGAACCCTGAATTTTGGGTTCATAAATTCATCTATTTCCGATGCCAGAAGAAATGCTGTTAAAACACTGACAGTCGAAGTTAGGATAACTAAAAATTCGTGATTCAATGTATAGAATACGGGTATTGAGATCATTAAAAGAAAATGAGCAATGAGAATCTGCAACTTACTGTTCACTATCATTTGAATATGTGAACAAAAAAGCAGCCGTAACAATCTCAATGAACTTTCCATTGCGACAGCGATCTTCGAATAAGATACATTTCGATAATCAGAATTAATACCGCGATCAGCAGGGTCAAATAGTGATCTTTGATAAAGTATATCCCGGTCAGTGGAGAAGAAGAAAAAAGAACATTGGCAAGCTCATACTTCTCCCTAAACACTGCAGGAAGTATTACCAAAAGGTTGATGAATGCCAATATATTCTTAATATTTTGTTTTCTCCTTGCAATACTGCTGCAATAGTTGACTATTAAAAATAGGAGATAAATTATAGCAAAATTAATACTCAAGAGTACGGAGTTGGTCAATATTACGAACTTGTTCCCGGTGCTACCGAATCTCGCTATTAAAATAGTGAAGAGTAAAATAAAAATGGTAAAGTCAAAATTTAAATACAGTTGATCTAAATCCTTAAGCGCCAATTGGTATCTGGACTTGAAAGAAAAAAAGAAATACTCATGAGCAAGCTTTTTCTCCGAATCAAAACGCCAAAATAGGATGGTTAAAAAGAGGGTTATAAAAAGTGAATAAAATGTACTTGCGTATAGTTTTAATTCCTGAGTATTAACCCCAAATAATTCTGAATAAAACATATGAGCTATTAACAATACAACAGCCAGGAATGAAAATATGTGCTTCACTGAAATAAAAATATGTATATCCGCTTTAGTGTAGTTGATTCGTAGCGATTACTGTAAATAATTGATTGACAGATATATGGCGTTCAAACCTTCGGTTGAATTTGAAACAGAACTCATTCAGGTAGCATTGCAGCCAACAATCTGATATTGAATGGTATATCCCGAGGAACACGCGTTTGGCATTGCTGATGGCAATATGCACCCAGGGCAGGGCTTTGGCTGCTTTTTTGGGATCAGTTTTGCTAGGTTGATGACGCTCCACATGGGGTTGAATAGCGTTATAACTGGGGTTAGCATCACTGAGAACAACGGCCTGCTTGGTGAGCAGTCGTTTAGCAAGAACACCATAGGTCATACCGCTAAAATCGGGCAAATGCTCCATACGAAGGCGACCTGCCC
>DNTB01000079.1 GCA_003499525.1 Flavobacteriales bacterium | reverse complement strand
GGCTTATCATCTTCAGGATATCCAACTTCAGCGGCAATCTGAATCTTTCTCTTCTTGCCTTTGCTTCTTCCTTTTCTTCCCGTTTCTACTCCGCCTATCATGGCCTCGTCAACCTCTACATTATCTCTTAATGATTGGATGACTAGTGACTGCATCGCCCGCTGTACTTTACGCCTGAAGTACCATGCTGTTTCCTGATGTATTCCATACTGTCGGCTTATTTCACATGATGACATGCCTTTCTTCATCGTACTGAGCTGGTAGGTTATCATAAATGCTTTCTCGATGGGAAATTTCAACTTATGAAACAATGTATTGGCCGTTGATGATTCATCGTAATGGCATCTTTGGCATTTTCTGTAATGCCATTTTCTCCCTTTTACCCAATGAGGATGCTCACATTTAAGGCATTGATACCCTTGTGACCATTTTAAATCATATAGGTGCTGATAACAGGCCTCCCTGGTGCCATACTTCTGCATGAATTCTGTAATACTTGTGTAATTCTCCATAACTGCTACTTTTTTTCTAGTAGCTAAACAACTACCCCTTAATGTAGCCTATTTACGTTTGGGAACTAATCCGTTAATCCGTCATAAAAAAACAGGTTTCTTGCGTTTTCAATGGGATATATTCCGGATTGAAAAACCATAGTTCTTGAATGATTTCCATAATCGTCTTTAGGGAATTGGTGCTCAAGGTGTAGATTTCCAAGATCCATATCACTATTAGGCAAATGCAAACTATTCCAGCTAAAGTTCTGTTCATATTTCAATTCAAGCATGAAATATAATTTGGTCTTTTCCATATCAAAATCAAGAGCAGGATTAAGTACATAGGCAATATCCTCAACTTGAAGAAACATATGATTTCTATACCAAAACTCAACTGGCACACCATTTCCCCCAACTCCTACTCTTTCCCAGGTCTTCCAATCGTTCATTTTCACTTTTGGAGTTTCGAGCATGGCAAACAAACCTGGTAATTCATTGTACACAGGATAGTTTGAGGGTGTGACGTCATTACTGTAAGATGGTCGCACACCCGGTATTATTAATTGTGGGCTTGCCCTTACGGTTGCATCATCAATAGTACCTCGTACAACTCCTTCAGTAAACGTGGCCACAGGAGCCTGCGGCCTGCTGGGCTTTCCTTTTACATTAATTGACGCACTAACATAGTCCACGCCCAATGCCAACATCCCTTTAGTCAAACTTTTGGCATATTTATTAGCCTCTTCATCAGTTAATATTTGGCCTGATTTCACCTGTTCAAGTTTGTCTTCTCCAACTGTTTGTCCCTTGTCAATGAGCATATTTGTTGCTGCAGCCTGCGGTGATCCAAAGGAGAGAACAATATTAAAGCTCGTTTCCATGAACCCTTTGAGTTTCTTAGCCAGCTGTTGCTTCACCCAGTTGTTTGCACTATTGTAATCCTGCAGGCACCTGAATAATGTACCATTGCTTTTTGATAATCATCATATAAATCCGACATATAACCATATACTTTTGCTCCTGGCTTTTCGTTAACCGGATCCAAATCGGATAAATTCAGGAAGTTATCTCTGAGGTCGTTTTCCGTAATACTTTTATCAACAGAAAGTTCCCGATAGTATAAATCCACGGTCATTGTATTGAAAGTACTAAATATCATTTGAATTTTTTGATCTTTCATACTTGAATTCTGACATATACAAGGATCATAGCTCAGTTGAAAATCCGCAACAATCCATTCGTCAATATCCGCAGGTGCCTGATTTGGGCTGATCATCTTTTCACCTGTTTCTATCGTTTCTTTGTCTAAAGGGCGATCTACTCCATTAGAAACGCGGAACAGGCCGGATCCGGACGCTTGACCTTCTGTAAATTGTAGTTTAACGTGCGTATAATCTACCTCAGGTAAGTTCCCATTTGGAGCAAAAACATTGGCAAAGACTCGCATGGTGGATCGATATCTATTATACAAGACAAAATAAGGTACGTGATTGGGTTCTGGCCTCATGAAAGCACTATTAGTAGCGTTTTCTGTAGGCCTCCAGCTGTCGGCAAATGTTTGGTCTACATCATCCCCATTGGGTAAAAACCCCAAATTCAAGTACAGCAGCTCCCATCCGTCCTCCCAATGATAGTCTCTATCTTCAACCGGAAGCGGTTGAGGGTTCGGAAGTGGATCATCCGGGTTTTCTCTTTGAAGGTTGAGCGTGGCAGGATCAAGGTATAAGAATGAAAAAGCACTGTTGTTCATGGCCGTACTCCACGGCCAGGTCATGTCGTACAGCGCATTTAGTGAATCTCCGTCCTGTAATTTGAATTCAGGTACCTTCCACTCGTTGGATTTATTAATGGCAATTTTGGCAGGGTCGTACCAATTGAAATACGAATTCAAAAAGCTGTTTCGATCCAGGTTGCTGTTTCCCAGCGCATTCAATCGGTTGGACCATTCCACATTCACCGGACTCAAGGGGTTGGTGATGGTCACATCGGTACATCCATCCTGACTGAATGTAAAATGAAAAACAAAAATGGCAATTGAAGTAAGTACAAAGTGTTTCATTGATCTGCAATTTTTCGTCCCCGGACAATGTGGTATCCCTCATCGAATAAATACCTCATTTCGAATCTATCGTTCGGCAATATTTCCATAAACCCGAACGGTATATTATAACCAGGGTCTGATGGCTCGACGTATTGATAACGACCTGAAAAAATCATTCGGCTGTTCATCACGGCAAAGTGTTTGACCCAAATACCTCTTCTTCCAGGTTCATATCCTGAAGTTCCATCCCATGTATACCTACCCCAATTGTGAAAATTGCTGGAATTAAACCCACCTATGTTTCCTGGTAATGGAGCACTACCCGTTGTGTCGAATTTGGCACGCGGTGCCCAAAAGCGCAAATCGAAGCTGTCTGTGCTGCCCTCAAACGCCCCGCGAAATACACTTAAAACATCCAGATCATTATATTCTTTAACCAATTGTATGAATTGCACAGTTGAATCGTACCCATCGTCCTGAGGGTCGCATATGGAATCGGGTTCATAGCGAATTACATGAGTAATGGGTATGCGTGCCGGACGAATAGTCACCGAAGAAAAATCTCTTCCAGGAGTCTGAGGCCCATCAAAGTTTTCCTGCCCTACATACCAGGTATGCTGCATCCCCAAATGATCGTCTATTGCATTAAAAATTATAGAGTGACCATAGTTTCCCGCAAAAATGGAATCGGAAAAAACGGTATCCGCTGATCGACCATCCTTATCCGTATACCATAGATTCATAAGCATTTCGAACTTCGCACTGGGCCTCTGGTACGCATGACACGGGTCGTAGTTTTCGCAATCCGGATCGGTAGGATCAAAGCAATGCTCGTGCTTGCAGGTCTGTAAACTAAAGGCAGTCATCAAAACCAAAGAAATAAGGAGGATTTGTGAGATTTTCATGCTAAAGAGTAGATTCTGAAGGTGAATTTAAAGCAATTATTCTCTTGTTTCCAATTCTGCAATGCGCTCTTGGAGTTGGGGTATCGGAGTTACAAGTTCAAAGTTTGGAGTTTCAGAGTTCAAAGTTTCGGAGTTCTGAGTTCAAAGTTCGGGGTTCGGAATTCAGGGTTCGGAGTTCAAAGTTTCGGGTTTTCTTCTAAGCATCATGAGTGTATAACTCATAACTCACAACTCAAAACCCCGGAACCCGCGCCAACAGGATTAGTCACGGATCTGGAGATCCGCGCCAACGGGTGGAAACTGTTTGCTTAACTGTTCATTAGCTCATGGTAGATTGAATGGATCTCTATTCGGGTTTCCTCAGGACAATTTTATTACCGTCCATTACTACAAGATAGCTGTTCTTCTCTTTTTTATATGCAAGTAGCCTCTCATAGACGATATCCATTCCGGAGATAATTCTATCTCCAATATTTTGGTGTTTTTTGTCCTCCTTCATATGCTTCGCTTCATTTGAATAAATGTCTGTTGCTCGAATACTTCCATTCGCTCCCCTTCATTTTTTCTGGCAATCAAATGGGGTTTACCATAGGAATTGTCGAAAATAAAAATTGCCTCAACTTCATCGAGATACATTGAAAAAAGATTCTTCAACCCTCGATAATACCTTCTCTCAATTACATTATCCGGTATAGCATGACCCCCTTCTTTCACTCTAATCTTTACTCTTTCTTTCGCCAATTCAACATTATTCAACCAAAAGAATATCAGAATCCGGGTATATCCAACTTGTTGCCCCTTTTGAATTCTCCTAAAATGTCCTTTAGTAGCCAAAGTTGTTTCAAATGCAAAACTCTTTCCTCCTTTCACTAATTCTTCAATACGATCAATCATGATTCTGCCCGATTCGATAGCTACGCTTTCAGGCTGAAATGGAGACAATCCTTTGGCTATTTCATCCGCATTTATGAACTCTTTACAATCAATGATTTCTGGTAGAATAGTGAATGAAGCAGTAGTCTTTCCTGCCCCATTACAACCGGCAATTATGAAAAGGTTTTTATAGGCCATCGATTCCAAATATAAGGCCTTTACTTGTGCTATTCTGCACCTTCCGAACCCATAGCAGATTGGCATATTATAGTGTTCTTCACGCGAAAGCGTGATTAGAACATCTTTATGGCAATCGGATGTATCGTTCAATCTATCCATTGATTAATTCAATATCGATCATCCCTTTTCTTCCCGAATAGTCTATTGCGCTGCTGTATGCATAGTCTTCCGGATAGATCACAATTCCTTCTTCAACCGGATTCATGTGGATGTACTGAAGTTTTTGGGCTACAGTTTCAGTTTTGAATAGTTCAATAGGATGATTATCATTTCGCCACATCTGATAGGTTTGCTTCTTGCTATTCCGCTTTGCAGCTGCGCTCATTTCATTCAATAAGCTGCTTTCTCTACCTTCAGGTTCTTCTTTTATTAATCGTACAACCTCCTTGGTTGTATGCTTTTTCATGTCTCTTAAGATGCCGGATAACTCAAAGTCTTCTTTCGCCCTTGCGATCATATGAAAATGATTGGTCATGAGCACCCACGCAAACACCTCTAAACCCTTGTTCTTGATGCAGAAATTGATACTTTCTGTGAATACCTCTTTATACTTCGATTTGGTAAAGACATCAATCCATTCAACGGTCGCACAAGTCAGGAAATAGAGCGCATTTTCATCTTTAATGTGATAGCTGGTTGTGCCTTTGTTCATTCTCTTTGCTCGTGAATAAATGTAACAACTTTGATCGAAATACGGTTGCCATAAAGTTGTTCTACATGCTGCCACAGCCAGCATAGAACACTATAATATGCCAACCTGCATCTATTTTATATGGCGAGGTGCGAGAGCATCCTCTCTGAAAATTTTAGCTCATAGCGCTTGTTTCCCTTAATCTGATTGATATTTTGATTCCTGCTCTTGTTGAAATTAGGTCTAATCGCTTCTGATATTATTGAACAATCAAGCGTTTTTTGCTGACCTCCCTCCCAACTTGCAATTGAACTATGTAAGCTCCTTGTTCCAGACTACTTATATTCAACTCTTTCTGCTGAACACCCCTTTCAAGTAAGTCTTCAATTAATAGTTTACCCTTGAGATCGAAAATAGAAATCTCCACTTTTTCTTTAAGCCGAGAATCAGTCGATCGCGAAAAATATATCACTGCCTTCGCTGGATTTGGGAATATCTCGATTGGGTTGACCCCTGCACTAATTCTTGGGTTGGCGAGAATATAATCGCAAGCATATGTATTTCCTCCGTGCAAATTCCAGAATGGAGTTTGATAGCTGAGGTCTATGAAATTATCAAAGCATCTCAAATTAGATTGTTCAGGTATACCCGGTAGCTTAATTTCATAGACTATTTCTACACCAGAATAATTATGCCCTATTTGTTCAAAGTATTGATACGTTAAAGGCCAGACATATTCGTTTTCCAAACCACTAATAGGAACTACCGCTACTTCTACAAATTTGAGCAGTTTTCCATTTACTAAAGAATCCTTCTTATCCGTAATGACCACTGAAACATCTAATACCGTATCTGTGAAACTGCTCAGTGCCGTAGATCTGATTTCTAAAACAGTGGTGTCTCCTAAAGCGGAATGGAAATCAGACATCAAATTGAACTGCCCTTGATACCAGTAGAACACGCTATCGTTTCTGGCATGAACAATTTCTTCGCCAGAAACTGCACCTGAAGAGTTGAATCTGACCAACTTGCGAGCTATCCTTCCGTCAACAATGGTATCTTTTGACACCTGCCAAAAAAAATAGTCTTGAAAAGGGGATGAATTTGATGAATAATGCCATTTTGAACCAACAGGTGCCAGTTCTATCTGAGAAAAAACTGATGCTGAAGCAATGCAAAACAGACTTAGAGTGAGGACTATCTTATATTTTATCATGATTTCATTTTTTTACCGAATTGATGATCTTGCTTCAATACTCTGATTATTCTGCCTCTTTACTTCATTTTACTGAACTATAAAGCCTTGTGCATCCACTATCTGCCCGTCAACCACAAGGGCGATGGTATAAGCTCCTATTTGATAATTGTTCAAATCTATTGTCATTTGCGTTTGACTGAGATCTATAATATAGTTATGCGAACTTGTTGTGTTATTCACTCCCAAAACCAGGAGATAGGCAGAACTTGCTCCTTGTACGTCATAATTAACCGTCACTTGAGTACTGGCAGGATTAGGTGTTAAGGAATGAAGCTTAAAGCGACCCACATGCACCCTTACTTCATCATAATCTTTAAATCCATCTGCATCCGTTATTACTTCAAGGCGATATTCTTCGGTAACATCTGGCGATACTGTTAAATCTAATCCAGTATATATTAGGTTACCATTATGATCGTACCAGTTATACTCGGCGGATTCGTTGATTTGCTCTGCTGATAAGGTTACCGTCTCCCCTATATATATATCCTTATCGTTTCCTGCATCAGCTTCAAAAGCATCCCTGGGACCAATATTGATTAAAAAATGTACCCCCCCGTCCATCGTTCTCCAATCTCGGCATGCGGAAGACTATAGTTTTGAGTTACATGATAATCATAAGTAATCGATTGATCTACCTCATCAATAAGAAAGTTAAAAGTCAACCGTACCGGAATCCTCACATTACCAGGAAAGTAAACATTACTCAGCTCAACAGGGTTGCTATCCATCAACGTAAAGCTATTTGAACCTCTCATGTGTATATCTTCTCTACCTTGAATATATGGATAAACTATGTTCCATCCTTGTTGATCAAGATGAACTGTAATTTCGGACACTTGAGAAATTTGAATGTCGTTATCTTCTAGATTTCCAAAAACTATGTCATAATAATTTTCTGTTGTGTTGGTATTTCCAATGTAGAAATATAGCTCACTTCCTTTAGAATCAGCACCGACTTGAGGACTGCCAGAGATATAATTTGTAACGACAAGGTTTTTCATGGATACATTGTTATTTTGGTAAACATCCTGACCTTGATCTCCTGGATAAACGGTAATTGGATCTACTGATGAGTTTTCGATTCTAGCCAACAAACAATTATTCCATGTCGTCCCAATACCTGTATTTGGCAAAATATTCCATGCAAACTCCAATATAGTGTGTTCACCTGGTTGCAGAATTGGAATATCAATTTCATTTATTTTGTTTCCAATAGTTGGATCTGAACCATTCCAATTTTGTGGCCATGAAGAATTAGTTGAAGCCTTTGACCAATAAAGAGCCAGTTTTTCACTCCCTAAAGATGGAACACAACTTTTGTTTCCAACGCGGACATATACATACACTGGACTACCTGATTGATACTCAGGGCTTTCATGAACTTGATTGAGAAAGCCGTCGTTTTGATTTCTTACCCAAATATCTGGACTATCATCAAAATTCCAGGTCCAGGTATAACCCGCATCATAGCCAACATCGTCTAGCCTGTCACGCATATACAGATCTAAAGATGTAGAATTGAAATCTTGTGCCGCTTTAACTGCTCGATAAGCATTTAAATAACCCGATCCAACTCCGTTAGGAAAATTGGCCGCATCCGTTATTGGATTGGTTGTGCTTTCAAGAATATCTTCTATTTGCTTTGGCGACAAACAGTCATTAACACTCAGCATTAGCCCAATTGTACCAGATACCATCGGCGCAGCATAGGAGGTCCCCCAGTCCCCTGTATAGCCATTAGAGATATCTGTCGTTGTAACATTTGTACTCTGCGCACATAAATCTACCCATTGGTTGTGCCTATGTCCCGTGGGTCCGTGAGCACCTGTATGATCGACACCACTTACTAAAACTACTCCTGGAATATCCGCAATAGCACTGTGATTACTTCCGTTTGGAGTATTACCAGCCGCAAGAACAATTACTGAGTGCTCAGCAATCTCTTCTGCAGCGAGTAGATCCAGTCCTGTTCCAGTCCAACTAACATTTATAACCGGTATTGAATCTGTATATAAATTCCAAATTGCTGTTTCAATATTACCTGACCAAGCTGATCCATTAGAAGAATGTGAAATTCGTTCTAATGCGCCTTTACAGTTATATCCGATTCCGGCTATTCCAAGATTATTATTAGTTTGAGCTCCGGCCACTCCGAAGACTCTTGTGCCGTGATAATGATTGGATGAATTAGGACCATTAATCTGATAAACTTGGTTTATTAAATCTTCATGAAGGTTCTCAAACTCTGTGTCTGCAATTCCTATTGAAATGTTCGGATCTCCTGTAGTTATGCTCCAGGCACACCTTGCATCTACCAATGTCAAAGCATCATTGTTTACCCAGTTATTGGCTATCCATAAATCGTTGACAGGAGGCAAAGGATTAGTGCAAAGGTTAATAGAAGCTAAATCATCCATTTTCACATCTTGAAAAACACCTGTATTTAACAAAGTTGTTATCAAATGCAGCGGGTTTCCTTCATTTCCTTGAACAATTAAATACTTGTGCAACTCAGGGTTTTGAGCGTTTGGATATGTAAACCTTATTTGGAGATCAGAAAAAGATTGTCGTGCAACAGAAACTTGAAATAAAGAATCAATTTGGTGAATATCCAGATTATTATTTAGTAGACATCGAATACTAAAATTCTGTGCAAATCCTAACGTACTGATTACCAGAGAGAGAGAGAGAGATCGTAGCATGATATTAGTTTGAATTGTTTGAAGCAAGTTTA
>DNTB01000052.1 GCA_003499525.1 Flavobacteriales bacterium | reverse complement strand
TTCAGACGGACATACATTACACCATGAAAATTTTAAACGCACTATTGTCCCTTGTCTTGATATCTTTTATTCCAGTTGATATTCATGCCCAAAACTTTAACAGAGCTGTAAAAGTCAAAGAAAACTTTGAAGCGGCTATTCCTCACCCCGAGCAAGATAAGGAGGTAGCGAAAAAAATAGCTGACCTGGAGAAAAAAACCGGAAAAAAGCCCAATATCGTTTGGATCATAATTGATGATATGGGGTATGGAGATCCTGGCACCTATGGCGGTGGAGCGGCTATTGGAGCGGCTACTCCAAATATGGATAGAATTGCCCAAAAAGGTCTAAAGTTGACCTCCTGCTATTCCCAACAAACCTGCACTCCAACACGGTCGGCGATTTTAACAGGCAGGCTCCCCGTACGAACCGGATTAACACGCCCCATCCTCGCGGGTGATAATATAACTAAGAATCCATGGGCCGATGAAGTAAGTCTGCCCAAGCTACTCAGCGACAATGGCTATTATACCCTTCTTACAGGAAAATGGCATGTGGGTGAAGGTGAAGGCATGCGTCCGCACGATGTAGGCTTTGATGAATACTACGGCTATTACCCGGCCCAAAAAGAGATTACTCAAGGAATTGATCCAAGACGATTTCCCGATTTGGTTTTGAACGAGGAGCTCATGAAAGCTTTTGAAACCATTCGACCTGCGAACCACTTAACGCACGGCTTTAAAGGAGGGAAAACAGAAGAACTCGAAGAAATTAAAAGTTTGGATGACATGGGACGTGCCGATCATAAATTGGCTGATTTTACCATTTCAAAGATTAAGGAATTGTCTGATTCGGATAAACCCTTTTTTATTGAACATTGCTTCATGAAAGTGCATGCCGATAACCACGACAATCCTGATTATCCCGGATTAAGTGCAGCTAAATATCAATACAAAAATGCTGTAGTTGAAGTAGATATGCATATTGGTCGTATTGTAAAAGCATTGGAAGACGCAGGTGAACTAGAAAACACATTTATTTTCGTCACCTCAGACAATGGGCCGCAAATGGACGCCTGGCCGGACGGTGGATACACACCGTTTAGGGGAGCTAAAGGAACAACATTTGAAGGAGGTGTTCGCGTACCGGGTATTGCTTATTGGAAAGGAATAATAAATCCGGGTAGGGTGAGCGATGAGGTTTTTGACTTAATGGATTTATTTGGCACCAGCCTTCGTCTTGCAGGCATTTCGCAAGACGTACTTCCTGAGGATAGGTACTATGATTTTATTGATCAATCAAGTTTCTTATTTCATAAAGAAGGAATGAGCAACCGTGAGTCCGTTTATTTTTGGTGGGGTACTGAACTGATGGGTATTAGGATGCGTGAGTATAAGGAACACGTCAAAGTGATTATTCCTCAAGCACCTCACATGTGGATTGACTATGCAACTATTCACGATGTAGGGGTGGCTCCTTGGCTATTTAATTTATATATAGACCCAAAAGAAGAAATGCCCGTAGGCCACCGCAGAAACGCATGGCTAGCTTCTTTGGGTGCACAATTAAAAGCGCATGCTGCAACATTTAAAAAGTATCCACCAAAAAACATTGGGCTGTAAATTGAATCAACAAGAGTTGAATAACACCTGAAAAAGAGTACTAAAACAAAATATTGTCTACCGTGCATCGCATACTGAAGAATGCCGCGACCCCATACACGGAACGTTACAAGAAAGTAATCTAAAACTAAAAATATGAAATATCTAATTGTACTCATTGTGGCAATAAGTTTTTTGCTTGGATGTAAAGCCGATGAATTCGCACTGTTACTTCCTGAAAACGAGGATAAGGAAAAAATTAGTCTAGCTGATTCTTTTGTGAACGATTACTTTAAATCAATCAATTCAAGCGGGTCTTATGATTTTCGCTTTGACGGTACAATTGAGTTTTCGAAATCATTCACCAAGGATACACAGATGGAAACATATTCAAGATTAATGGATGAAATTGGGAATTTTCAATCGGTGGAGTATTTAGAAACCTGGGTTCCAATAACCGAAAGAACGATGGATATTATCCGATTCAAAGGAAAGTTTAGTAAAATCAAAAAGGATGTAGAAATAAGAGTTGTAATTGACAATAAAAATAAAATTGCTGGCTTTTGGGTCAAGCCCTGGAAAGATAATCTAAACCAGTATTAAATAAACCTGCTTATAATACTTGCCCATCCACTGGTAGGAGGGTCTGTCCGCCGGCAGGCGTGCTAAATACCTCAGAATTGAATCGAGTTAGTTTCGGACAGTATCGCAGTGCGGGGTTCGGTGCCTGGAGTAGCAAGTATTGCTCTGAGTAAAGCGTCATGGTGTGCATGTCTGGGATCGCTGGTAAACCTTTAGCTGGCCGAGCAGACATAGTGAACGCAGCAAGCGACATAGAATTCTGTCGGCCTTGATGAACGTCCGTTCGTGCGGAGATTACAATTATTTGATTCTGAGACGGTGCAATTTGCTTAATTTGCCAGCCGACCTTCAGGTTTACATGGTATATATTACTTAGAATGCTGTCAAAAACAGGGTTCATTATTTTTAGGATAGAGCTTCAATAATAATTCTATAAATCTAACGAAAATGTCACCTGAACTTTATTCGAATGGCTTCAAGAGTTTGAAAGCCTATTGGCGACAAGATCTAACCTCCGGATTCATGGTTTCTTTAATTGCTTTGCCATTATGTTTAGGCATAGCCATCGCTTCAGGCGTTCCTCCGATGTCAGGGCTTATTGCAGCTATCGTCGGAGGTTTGTTCATGTCTAGACTAACAGGTTCCTATGTTACCATCAGCGGTCCAGCTGCCGGTTTGATTGTCGTCAGCCTTGGGGCTGTTGAATCTTTAGGACAAGGCGATATGGTAGCCGGGTTCCAATATGCTCTGGCGGCCTTTGTAGTTGCTGGCATAATTCAAACAATTCTGGGGTTTCTTAAAGTAGGCAAGTTTGGTGATTTTTTTCCTTCTGCTGCCGTTCACGGCATGCTGGCTGCTATCGGCGTGATCATCATAGTGAAACAGCTTTTTGTTGCTTTTGACTATACGCCACAGGCAGGAAATGAACATGGCATCCTCGGTGCTATGATGCAAATACCGGCAGCCTTTATCAATATGAATCCTGAGATAGCCATAATTGCAATGACCAGCCTATTCATCCTAATCATTCATCCTTACATCAGATTCAAGCCAATAAAACTGATTCCTGCCCCTATGTGGGTAGTCATTTGTTCAATCCCGTTTTCCCACATATTTGACCTCTTCCACGAGCATGATTATAAATTGATTGGGCGCGTTTATCATTTAAGCCCCAAAAACCTCGTACACCTTCCCGAAAATATCCTTGAGGGAATTGTTTTCCCAGACTTTGGCATGGTATATACAGGTGTTTTTTGGGTCTCGGTAATCAGCATCACACTGGTTTCGAGTTTGGAATCCCTACTTAGCGCCAGTGCCGTTGACACGCTCGATCCATATCACCGTAAATCCAATTTAAACAGGGATGTTTCTGCTTTGGGAAGTGGGACAGCCCTCTCCGGATTAATCGGGGGCTTACCGATGATTTCCGAGATTGTTAGGAGTTCGGCTAATATTGGTAATGGTGGAAAAACACAATGGGCCAACTTTTTCCATGGGGCTTTTTTACTACTTTTTCTGATCGCCGGAAAACCTATTATCGAACAGATTCCTCTGGCAGCACTCGCTGCAATGTTGATTCATGTAGGTTTTCGTCTGGCTTCACCTTCCGAGTTTAAACATGTTTACCAGATAGGGAAGGAGCAGTTGCTGATATTTCTGACAACACTTTTAACTGTTCTGGCTACTGACCTTATTATAGGCGTTCTGGCTGGAATTTTAATGCAGGTTATTATTCATCTCTATTATGGCGCACCCTTAAAGTTTTTGTTCAAGTCTCGGTATGATTATCGGCATAAAAAAGGCGCAGACAATGCCGTTATTTACCTTCATTATTCAGCGATTTTTTCAAATTATATCTCGCTGAAATCTGAAATAGAAAAACACCGAAATCTCGAAAATCTAATCATTGATTTTGCGGATGTCAACATCATAGACCATACATTCAGAACGCATCTGAATGAATTGCAAGAAGATTGGAAAAATGATGGTAAGGAGTTGATTCTGCAAAATGCCGAGCATTTAATACCGGTTTCCGACCACCCGCTCGCTACAAGAATCAAGGCAGAGTCGGTCATTATGGAAAAAACAGTTCTATCGTCGCACCAGCAGTTTCTCCATAATCTGGCTGAGAAAAACGAATGGAAGTATTATCCGGGTAAAACAATCGCCGTGGATCATTTTGCTAATTTCAAGTTCAACAAAGGCCGAGCCATGATACATGCCCAAAACATCGTTTCTGGCTTGTTCGAAGGTGTGCGAATCATTTACTCTGAGGTGGTCTATGATAAATCTCGCAAAAACCGAAAACCAGATTCAAAGCTTGCCGCTTTACTGATCATGCCGCCCACCAAATTACCGGTATTTACGCTCGATCGGGAAGGAGTTTTCGAAAAAGTGACCGACTTAGTAAATCGGGTAGATATAGATTTTGAAGCTTATCCGGTATTTTCTGAGCAATTTGAATTAAAAGGACCTCATGAAGAACATATTGAAGAGTTCTTTCACCCCGGTCTGATAAGAAAGATTGAGGCCAATCCGTACTACCATATGGAGAGTAATGGAAATGCAATCATTATCTATCGATTCGATGGAGCTACAGATGAGGAGGCAATCACAGGCCTAATAAGATTTGGTAAGATTATGGCCTTGTTGACCTAAATTACACGTTATTAGTTTTTTTAATCAATCGTAGTTAATGAAAAGGTTATCAAGGCGTTTACACGTTGCCGAGAATAAGACCTAAACCCTTCAACTAAGAATCCACTAATATTATCATGAACCGTAATTGTGTTAACAATGACGCTTCCTTAGGCTTCAATCAAGGTAGGTATAAATAAGAAATTGTGCCCGCCCGCTTTCGGCGGGCTCACTACTTCAGAAATCAAGCGAATTTGTAATTTAGAAACCAAGAAGCAAGCTCGGCTGAGCATGTGTGGAGTAGGTGGAGTCGGACAGCCTCATAGGGTGGGGTTCGGTGCTTTCTAGAGGACGCTGCGCCCTGACTTAAGCGTTATGGGGATCAGCGGTTAAAGTCGTACACAATTAAAAATTCAACTTGTGAAAGAAATTGCAGAATTATTTGGAAGATCTTTAGATAACGACGAATTTGAAACTACAAAGGGTATTTTAAGCCCAAATTGTAAATACTTAATTGGAGAAGAAATTTTAATTGGACCTGAAAATATTTGTAATTCTTATAGACAAAATATGATTGAAGGAAGAAAGAGATTAGCTTCCGTCAGGCACTTATATTTTTAGGCTTCAAGTAAATAATAGGATAGAGACACATAGAGTAGTAAAAATAGAATAGAGCAAAAGAAATAGGTCAGAGATGAAACGATTTATAGTAATCTTTTTAGTAGTGGTTTTTAATACCTCTATTTATGGGCAGTGCCCCCAAACAAAATACGGGATTGTGCCTGTTTGGCCTCAAGGTTGGACATTTTCTGATAAAGAAAACTGGTATCAAACCATGAGTGATAATGGTATGGGGTACTTGCACTCTATATACACCTGGCATGATTTAGACCAAATAATTAGTGCCGGACAATTAAAAACACACATTGACTACATCCAACATTTGAAAGATGATTATAATTTTTCGTTTCATCTTCTTTTACGAAATCCCAGCCTTACATACAATGCTGTGCCGGCAGCATATCAAGGTATGACCTTTGAAGACAAGGTTTTAACAAATGCATTTTATGACTTTTCAGTAGCAATGACGGACAGTTTTGCAAATGTTCTTGATTACTTAACAATTGGTAGTGAATCAGACGTTTATTTCGAATTGCATCCAGGTGAAATGGATGAGTATATAAACGTTCTGTCAGACATAGCGGACTACGTACACACAAATTATTCTCATATAAAGTTTGCTACCACCTTGACATTGTATCACGGCGTCCTGGATAATGATACGTTATGGCAATCAACAAGAGCATTTTCAGATATGCTCTCTGTTACATACTGGCCTTTAGAACAGGACTTTACGGTTCGATCTACAGCCATTTCCGATATGCCATTGGTGATTTCAGAATTAATTAATGCCGCAGATGGAAAACCAGTAATTATTAAAGAAGCTGGGCTTCCAACATCACCTCTTTCAAATAGCTCTGAACAGCTACAAGCTGAGTTTGCGAAAGAATTATTTAGGAATACTATAGATATCGACCAAATCGAACTAGTTGGCTGGGACTTTTTAGCGGACTATGATCAAGCGGCGATAGATTATTGGGTGAATTTTCAACAAATCTACACGCCTGAGTTTCGCGCCTATATTGGTTCGCTTGGTTTGCTTGACACTTTGGGTAATCCCAAACCGGCATATTCAAGTTATATTAACATGTTAGATTCAGTCTGCACCATTTCAAGCATTCATACCTACGCTGGTTCAAATGAACTCTTGATATATCCTAACCCTTCAAATAACACATTCCATATCCAAGCACCTGATTTTAGAAAAGTTGAAGTATTTAATATGCAGGGCGAATTGTTATTTGAGACCAAAAAGAAGGAAATAAATCTGGAGAAAAATCCTTCAGGGATTTATCTATTGAAAATTCTACTAGGGACAGATCAAATTATGAGAAAAATCATGTTAGAATAATCATACTTGGTTACATAGGCTATACCTCAAGCGGTATTTGGTGAATAGGAGATTGGTTAGGTAAGATAATGACCGCTCGAGCTGTGTTCTTGTAATTAAAAGTAAATTTATCAATTAAACTTGCTGCCCTAATTTTGGGGTGTCATCAGGAAAATGGAAATAGCAAGTTTTACAGCCCACTTGAACCCACTCATAATTTACCAGAGATATCCTATATGGCCACCATTCTTTTAATAAACGTTACCATAAAGCAAAAAAATGAGCAATGAAGAATAGTTTGGTAATTATCGTGTTTTTAATTTCAGGTTTGAATCTATTTGGACAAACAAATCCTTTTGATATTGAAATTGAGCCAATGAATATTTCTGGTCTGGGAGGATTGCAATCATTTGCCTTTGGACAGGATAGTGGAAAATGGTTATTAATTGGGGGTAGACTAGATGGGTTGCACAGAAGACAACCTTGGGCCTCTTTTGATATCGCTGGTCATAATAATCAACTTATAGTAGTTGACCCTGTTTCAATGCAAAAATGGTCCGCCCCTCTTTCTTCTTTGCCAACCTCTATTCAAGAGCAACTGAGCTCCACCAATATGAACTTTTATCAAGAAGGAGATTACTTATACTGTTTAGGTGGATATGGATATAGTGCAAGTGTCAGCGACCACACAACTTTTCCGAATCTCACAGCAATAAAGGTGTCTGAGGTAATAAATGCAATAACTAATAATACAAATTTTACCAGTCATTTTAGACAAATCACGGATACAGAATTTCAAGTTACAGGTGGAAGATTGAAAAAAATAAATGGTGTCTATTTCTTACTGGGGGGGCAAAAATTTTTAGGAAGATATAACCCCATGAACAATCCAACATTTACTCAAGAATACACCAATGAAATTAGACGATTCACACTTATCGATGATGGAGTAAACATAACCATAAATCACCTGCCATCTTTTACAGATGCAACAAACTTACATAGACGCGATTACAATGCTGAGTCCCAAATACTTCCGAATGGCGAAGAGGGAATAACGATGTTTTCGGGAGTTTTTCAGCAAAATGTTGATTTACCTTTCTTAAACTCAGTAACAGTGGATAGCAATAATTACACAGTAAATAATTCTTTCCAGCAATTTTACAACCACTATCACTGTGCAGCAGTACCTCTTTACTCCTCAAGTGTGAATGAGATGCATACCGTGTTTTTTGGAGGAATAGCTCAATACTATGATAGTTCGGGAATATTAGTTCAAGATAATGACGTACCCTTTGTTAAAACAATATCCCGGGTCACGAGAGACTCTATTGGAAATATGGCAGAATACAAACTTCCTGTAGAAATGCCAAATTATTTAGGAGCAGGTTCTGAATTCATTCCTAATAAAAACATTCCCCATTACAACAATGAAGTCCTGAAACTAGATGAGATAACAGCTGATAGTACACTGATCGGCTACATTTTTGGAGGAATAATTAGTACAGATAAAAACATATTTTGGATTAATAACGGCACTCAAAGCACTGCAAATAGCCAAATTTTCAAAGTTTTCCTGACCAATCAAACAATATCAACTTCATCACACGATTTGAATGAGCAAAGCAATGGCTCGTTACAGATGAGTGTTTATCAGAATCCTGGTGCCGGAATACTAAAAATTGAATATCAACTAAGAGAGACAAATATTGTAAGATTGAAGCTTTTCTCCGTAAATGGTATATTACTTGAGAGTTTCTCACTCGAAAATCAATCAATTGGAAAAAACACTTTTGACCTTGATATTAATACTATGAATCAAAGCGGTATTTTGATTGTTCAAATTGAAACGCCTTTTGAGAAGGCAGTACAAAAAATTATTATCAGTGAATAAGATGAAAAGCTAGACGAGAACTTTACCCGCAAGCACAGAAAAATGGATGAACAAATAGCTAATGAGATAAACAGAATTTTGAAACTTCCAGCAGCTTTAATCAAGGAGTTTCTAAATGAAATGAAACCGCTTTCCATCAAGAAGGGAGCATGGTTTTTATCCGAAGGGAATCTGTGTCGAAATATAGGGCTTGTATCTCAAGGCGCATTCTATTCTTACTATCAAAAGGATGGAAATGATATCATTGAGGGCTTTTGTTTGGAAGGTTGTTTTTTGGCCGATTATTCCGCTTTTATAAATCAAACCGCTGCGCAGAAAAGCTTTCGGGCATTAGAAGACTCTACAATACGCACTATTTCAAAAGAAGCCCTAGACAGATTGTATCAAGCAGACCCGGCCTTCGAAAGAGCAGGACGGTTTATAGCCGAGTACCTCTTTACCAGCTGGGAATCGAAACTTAGGGATAGTATCTTTTTGTCTCCTGCCGAACGATACGAAAAGCTCGTCCAAACGCGACCGGAAATTATTCAAAGAATTCCTCAATATTATATTGCCTCATTCCTCAACATTACACCGCAGTATTTAAGTCAGATCCGGAAAAATATGGTTTATTAAACTAGTTGAATGGACTTGAAGAATGGGTTGGTCAGATTTGCACAATAATTAATTGTAATCCTGATGAGACCATTTTTCTCAGTCATTCTTCTAACTTTTTTAATCCGTATAGCTATGGGACAAAACCCAATTGTATTCGAATCCGCAAACCATCTCGCAACAGCAATTAGAGATAGAAAAATTACTTCAGTTCAAGTAGTATCAGCCTATATTAATCAAATCGAAGAGCAGAACGCCACATATAATGCCGTAGCGCTGCTCAACAAAGAAAATGCCATTGAAAGAGCCAAAGAAGCGGATTCAGCGCTTGAAAAAGGCGAATTATGGGGCAGGCTGCATGGAGTTCCAATCACGATTAAAGACAACTTCAAAACCAAAGGAATCACGACTACTTCTGGTTATTTGCCCCTTAGAAATTCTATTCCTGACTACAATGCCGAAATTGTAGGGCTTCTTCTTTCTGAAGGAGCAATTATCATAGGAAAGACCAATCTCTCGGTGCTGGCCATGGACATGCAAGCGGATAACCCAATATTTGGAAAAACAAATAACCCCTGGGATACCACCCGAACCAGCGGTGGAAGCAGCGGTGGTTGTGCCACGGCATTGGCAACAGGAATGACCCCCTTGTCATTCGGAAACGACCTTGCAGGTTCTATTCGTCTTCCGGCTGCTTATTGTGGTGTATATGGATTCAAACCTACTTTCGGAGTGGTTTCGTTACATGGAATCCAAACCGACCCGAAAGAGAAAACCAACGGATTAAAATCTTTGGCAGTAGCCGGTCCGTTGGCCAGAAATATAGATGATTTGGAACTTGCGATGCAAATTATTGCTAACACTACTACTACCGACCAAAGACTTGTTCCGCTCAACCAATGCACTGATACATTTAATATTGAAAATTTGAAAATAGCATGGACAGATGAATTTGGTGGTGTTCCGGTGGATGATGAGATTAAAAAAGCAATTACAATTTATGTTGAAAAATTGGAGAAGGCCGGAGCAAAAGTTGTCAAAACAGTTCCTGAATTAAATTTTTATCAGGCATGGAAAACATGGGGAAGTTTTGTGGGAATGCAAGGGGGCTACAACACTTCTAATTTTATGAAATGGATGGGATTTCCTTTTACAAAAGGGGTATTGAAAGATGTTCCAATGCATCAGAATATTGTAAAACCTACATCCGTAGAGAAATATATGACAGCTTTGAATAGTCAAGACTCAATGATCACCATCATGGAAAATTTCCTAAATGAATATGATGTTTTTATTTGCCCGGTTAGTGCGGTCAAAGCCTTTAAGCATCATGCGCCAAGCAAATCATACGGCAATTTCAGTATTTATAACAACCCCTTGAAGGTGAATAATCAGGAGATCCATTACTATATGGCAACACAGGCATATACTACACCAATTACAATGACTGAAAGTCCGGTTTTGTGCATGCCCATTGCATTATCAAAAGATTCATTGCCCATAAATATACAGGTGGTTGGTAAAAGATATGAAGATTTCAAACTTTTAATAATTGGAAAAACAATTGACGATTATAAAGATAAATTCGCCTTTCGTTTACAAAAATAGATTGAGAACATGGAAATGATAATTAACTGGATAGGTGGAGCAACTTTTATTTTGTCAATAGGGAATTTAAATATTGCCGTTGATCCTGTATTATGTCAAAAAGGAACCGTTCAAGATTATTTTTGGTTCAAATCCGAAAGAATAGAACAGCCCGTTTATTCGGAAGGAGATTTTGAAAATATTGACTTATGGTTAATTACCCATAACCACGAAGATCACCTTGATAGCATTGGACTTTCAAAAATTTCAAGTTCATCAAAGGTTATCTGCAATAAAAACTCTGCAGATTTAGTACGAGAATCTTCAGCGACGGATGTAACCGTTTTGAGTTGGAACCAAGCCGTGGAGATCGACCTAAAAGGTTATAGAATAGAAATTGAAGCCATTCCTGCAATTCACGGAGTAAGTCCATTAACTGCGCTGCTGGCCGGAAAGGGAAACGGGTATTATGTAACCATTACAAAAGGAAAAGAAAAAGTAAAGATTTACATTACTGGTGATACAGTTTATAAGAAGAAGATAATAAACTCTTTAGAAAACAAAGAGATTGACTTGCTGATCCCGAATATGGGTGCAGCGAAACAAGGGAGTTGGATCATGACCTTAACTTTAAATTCAAAGATGCTAAAGAAAATGATGGATGAACTTGATCCTGAAGTCGTTATACCTGTACACTATGGCACATTTGAGCACTATAAGGAACCCGCCGAACGGATTGCGGAAATAAATGACCAGCGGATTAATATGGTTGAAGTTGGAAGTAAAATGAAATTTAAATTGAACGAATCTAACTGGCAATACTAGAAGTAAATGATCTGTTGCCGAAGCTCTTAGAAGGTATCGATTTTTTTATTCAAGCTCATGGCTAAAGTCGCGATTGAGGCGCTTATAGAGCGTTATTCTTTAGCGGAATTGGCCAAATGACTTAAGCTTCATCCCAACCAAATTAGCTCTTGAAAGCAAGAGGTTTTGGAGCGCAGTAGGACAACATTCTAAGGTTCAATAGAAAAGGTAAAATACTGTTTCTCAAGATGATATAGAAAAGCTGTACAATAGGAATGGTCGAATAGAAATCGGGCGAGATTTCCCAAATAAAAGCTTAAACAAGTTGGGGCATCCGATATGAAACGAAGGCTTGTTAACAAAACTTCCTGTTAATCATTAAATGCTCAGTTGCCGCTAGTTGAGTCTTCCAAGGGGAGTTTTTACTCTGTTCTAAAAGACGAATCTGAGTCAAATTTGGCGATCATGCGATTAATGGATGCTTACATATTGGAGTATCCAACAGCAGGAGTGCTTACCATGCTGAATATGCTCTCGGGATAGTACTATAAATAAACTTAAAAAGTAAGGAAAAACTCTATTTTTATGCATTCCTCAGAAAGGAGAGGTTACATTTTGCGGGTGGGCTGCAAGTACATCGCAGCCCATATTTTAATGGATAAGTTTCCGTAGAAATTATTAGCATCAAGCAGGCATTATGACGTACATAGAACAAATTAGGGAGGCAGACAGTGCTTTTGGAGTTGATCACTACCTTAGAGCTGTCGAAGCCTATAAAAAGGCTTACCAACTCAAGAAAAGTATTTATCCGCTGCAAAGGCTGGCACTGTGCTATCAGGAAAACAAGATGTATGAGCAGGCTCAGTCCTATTACCAAATGGCATTGGGACTCGATGCAAATGACCCATTGATCCGCTTTCGATATGCGGTCTTTTTATGTAGAATACATGAATTCAAACACGCTGAAAGATTTTTTTTCGACCTTCTGGAAGAACATCCTGATGGCTTTGCATACTTCAAGGAGCTGGGCCATCTTTATGAATTGTACCAACAAAAATGGGATGATAAAGATGGTAAGGTACTTACAATGCTTGAGAAAGCGCTGTCACATCGCGCAGCAAATATAGATTTCTACAAACGGATGCTTCGTCTGTACCACCGGGCGAATGAAAAACAAAGAGCCGACAAGCTTATAGCAGAACTACTCGAAAAAAACCAATGCGATCAAGAGCTCCTAAACATATATCTATATTACTTCGTTGATGATAGCTCCGTTAAGATTGCATACACGGAATCACTTCTGGATAAAAATCCGCGTAAAGTGCTTCCCATCAAAAACCTGATCCAGCTCAAAATTGAAACGGAAGCCCCAGATACTGAAATTGATGCTTTGTATGATAAGCTCTACAGATTGGAGCCTGAAAATGTACATAACTACTACGAACACGCTAAGTATTATTTAAGAAAGGGGCAACAATCAGAATTCGATAATGTATTCAGAAAAGCGGCAGATCTGCAATACGCCAATGCACTCTTTAACTATGCTTATCAAATTTCATCATATCCTCACGAATACTATACAGAGGCTATGGTCTTGTACAAGGAAGCGTTGGAATTAAACCCATTGAATGACCGTATTTATGTCAATATGGGTGCCTGCTCGTCTTTTCTATTTAAAGATGAAGACGCCTTTGGTTATTATCAAAAAGCACTGGAGCTCAATCCCGAGAGTGATATTGCCGAAGAGAATATTGGCAATCATTACCGGAGAGAAGGAGATCAACAACAGGCCATTAAGCACTACCAACGTGCCCTGGAAATAAATCCGGACAACTACAAGGTGTATAATAATATGGGTATTTCTTATTATATGCTGGGCGACTATGAAAATGCAGAAATCGCTTATGAAAAAGCAATGGAATTGAACAGCGAGGCGGAGGAGGTGGCTGCATTAGATACTTTGACCTACTACAATGCTGCGCTCTGTGCCATGGAATTAACGAAATATGAAGATGCAGTGGATTACGCTGAAGCCGCCATTGAAGCCTACAATGAGCACCCGGATGCCCATAAAGAAGCCCGGGAATTTATGATTTACTACACACACGGCCGGGCACTGTACTTCCTAAAAATGTATGAAAAAGCCCTGGAGTCCTTCGAAAAGGCCTATGCGTTGCAGCCTAAATACACCGATACTGTTATCTTTCTGGGGATTGTGCTTGATGAACTGGGTCAACACGAAGAGGCGCATATCTATCACCTGCAAGCACAAGGCATGGATGACAATAATTTTGTCGTCTATGAGTGGCTTGGTTGGAATGCCTACTTAAGAGAAGATCTGTCATCTGCCATTCGCTACACAAAAAAATCTATCAAACTGAACGCGAGTAATGGTGATGCTTATTACAATTTAGGGCGCATTTACCAAAAGCAGGGGAAAGATGCAATGGCACTCAAAGAATTGAAAAAAGCAGCAAAACTTGGCAATAAGGATGCTGAAGAACTACTGAAGAAAAGAGGTGGACAATGAAAGAGTATAGAATGTATCACCTTAAAGAAATACCGGCGCAGGAAAGCAACGATTCCAATTCGCGAGGCGCTTAACAGGATTTTGTGACCCGATGCCCAACATATGTACGACTAATCAATTTCATTTTGTTCGCTGACATTCATCAAGATTTATTGCGTTGATCCTCTATACTTTCATTGCCCTCTACAATGAGGTAGTACATATGAAAGGATTGAAAATTATTGTTCTTGCCAAACAGGTTCCAGATACCCGCAATGTAGGTAAAGATGCTATGAAGGCTGACGGTACTGTTAACCGGTCAGCTTTACCTGCCATCTTTAACCCTGAAGATTTACAGGCACTTGAACAAGCATTGCGCATTAAAGATCAGATTCCTGAAACCACAGTAACAACAATTACCATGGGCCCGGTGAGAGCGGCCAATATAATTCGCGAAGCACTTTATCGGGGTGCTGACGATGGTGTGCTAATTACCGACAGGCGATTTGCAGGTTCAGATACCCTTGCCACCTCGTATGCTCTGTCTTTGGCGGCAAAGAAAATCGGTAAATTCGACCTGATTGTTTGCGGAAGGCAGGCCATTGATGGCGATACGGCACAAGTTGGACCACAGGTTGCAGAGAAACTAGGAATCCCTCAAGTGACTTATGTGGAAGAGATATTAGAAGTAAACAAGAAAAAAATCACCGTAAAGCGAAGGCTTGAAAATGGAGTAGAAACACTTGTAGCTCCGTATCCATTATTACTAACCGTTCATGGGTCGGCACCTGAATGCAGAAGCAGAAATGCGAAGCTGTTAATGAAGTTCAAGCACGCTTGTACACCAGCTGAATTGGTGCGTGAAGCCGAAGACTATCTGCGACTTCATGATCTGCATGATTATCTGGACATTACAGAATGGAATGTTGACGACCTGAACGCCGATCTCACCTGGCTCGGGTTGAAAGGATCCCCGACTAAGGTGCAGCGTGTTGAAAATATTGTCTTTACCGTAAAAGAGTCTATTCAGGTCAAACCTGATAAAGAAGGTATTGATGGACTCATGAAAGAATTAATAGCGCACCACAACGTGGGTTAATTATACACAGCTATGAATAACGTATTTGTTTATTGTGAGATGGAAGATCAGCGAATTGCTGATGTAAGTCTTGAAATAATATCCAGGGGGAGAGCTTTGGCCAATGAGATTGACGTCAAGCTCGAAGTAATTTGTCTTGGGCACAAACTAAATGGCGTAGAAAAAGAACTCTTTGAATATGGAGTTGAAATCGTTCATAAAGCGGATGATAAATGCCTGAATCCTTATCTGACCATGCCTCATGCTTCTTTGGTAGCGACCATTTTTGAAAAGGAAAAGCCAAGAATTGGCCTATTTGGCGCTACATCAGTGGGACGAGATCTGGCACCACGTATTGCTTCAAAACTAAAATGTGGTTTAACAGCAGATTGTACTGAACTTGTCATTGGAGATTACCTTGACAGAAAAACAAAGCAGACCTATCAAGATTTATTGCTACAAAGAAGACCTGCTTTTGGGGGGAACATTATTGCCACCATTGTTACACCCGATACATTGCCTCAATTAGCTACCGTGCGCGAAGGAGTAATGAAAAAGGAGAAAGTAGCTAACCCACGAAAGGGTAAGGTTAAAACATACAATCCAGAAGAATTCCTCGACCAATCTGACCTCGTCGTCAAAGTAATTGAGCGCCATATTGAAGAAAACAAACTCAATATCAAGAACTCAAGTATCATTGTCGCAGGGGGATACGGCGTAGGTTCCAAAGAGAATTTTGAGATACTATTCGAACTAGCTGATACACTCGGAGGAGATGTTGGAGGGTCACGTGCTGCCGTTGATGCTGGCTTTATTGGCCGTGAAAGACAAATTGGTCAAACGGGGATTACCGTTCGACCAAAACTGTATATCGCATGTGGAATTTCCGGGCAGATTCAGCATCGAGCCGGAATGGAAAATTCGGCCATGATCATTTCCATAAACAACGATGCTGAAGCTCCGATTAATAAAATAGCTGACTACGTCATTATTGGCGATCTCAATAAAGTCGTTCCGCAAATGATCAAATCGTACAAAGAAAACATCGCATAATGGGAAATTTCTACAACGACAATAGCGACCTTGGTTTTTATCTTAATCACCCTGATGTTCAAAAGATCATTGAACTGAAAGAGCGGAATTTTTCTGAAAAAGAGAGCTTTGATTACGCACCTCAGAACATAGAAGATGCGATAGATAGCTACGAAAAAGTTTTGGAGATTGTAGGTTCTATTTGTGAAGAGACGATTGCTCCCAATGCCGAATCCGTAGACCAGGAAGGTCCACATCTTGAAGAGAACGAAGTGCTATACGCAAAGGGTACGGAAGAGAACTATGCTAAACTAGTTCAGGCCGGTCTTATTGGTATGACCCTTCCACGGAAGTATGGCGGGTTGAATTTCCCTATTACTCCATATATCATTGCTGGCGAAATGATATCACGAGCGGATGCCGGTTTTGCCAATATTTGGGGACTTCAGGATTGTGCAGAAACCATCCATGAGTTTGCCACGCAGGAATTGAAGGATAAATATTTGCCCCTGTTCAATAAAGGAGCTACAGCTGCGATGGATCTTACAGAACCGGATGCCGGTTCAGACCTGCAGTCAGTTGCTCTGCGAGCCTATTACAATGCCGATAAAGATCAGTGGTTCTTGAATGGTGTAAAACGCTTTATCACCAACGGTGATGCCGATGTTTCCCTCGTCCTTGCCCGATCTGAAGAAGGATCAGAAGACGCACGAGGGCTCTCATTGTTTTTATATGACAGAAACGAGCATGCCGTAACCATTCGAAGAATTGAGAGCAAACTTGGCATTAAAGGTTCACCAACCTGTGAGCTTGTTTTTAATGATGCACCGGCTTATTTGATCGGAAACCGCAGAATGGGTTTGATCAAGTATGTGATGTCATTGATGAATTCTGCCCGCCTTGGAGTAGGGGGGCAGGCGATAGGAATAGCTGAAGCAGCTTATCGCGAAGCTGTAAAATATGCTCATGAACGTGCACAGTTTGGAAAAGCGATCATCCAGTTTCCTGCTGTTTACGAGATGTTGACCAACATGCGCGTGAGAATTGCTGCACAACGATCGCTACTTTATGAAACGGCCCGATTGGTGGATACCTACAAAGCTTACCTGGAGGTAGCGGAGGACCGAAAACTTGAAAAGGAAGAGCGCATGGATCAAAAGAAGCACCAGCGCTATGCCGATGTCTTCACTCCGTTACTAAAACTTACTGCCTCTGAAACCTGCAACAACATTGCTTATGATGCGCTTCAAGTTCATGGCGGAGCAGGGTTTATGAAAGACTTCCCAATTGAGCGCATTTATCGCGATGCCCGTATTACCAGTATTTATGAGGGAACATCTCAATTGCAAGTTGTAGCGGCTATCAAAGGGGTAACAACAGGATCTTATCTCAGCCGAATTCGCGAGTATGAAGAAATGCAAGTCAATCCAGAACTTGATCATTTGAAAAAGAAGTTGGCCAGAATGACCGCAACCTATGAAGAAGCGATTGCCTTAGTTACCGAAAATGAAGATCAGGAATTCGTAGATTTCCATGCCAGAAGACTCGTGGAAATGGCGGGCAACATAATAATGGGACATCTACTTATGCTTGATGCACAACGAGACAAAAGTTTTAAATATCTGGCTGAGCTTTTCATAAAAATCGGATATGCTGAAAATGACGAAAAACTCAGTTACATTAAAGAATCAGAAATAAGAGACCTCGGTACTTACCGTCAGGTTATTGAAGATTATATTGCATAAAAGTTGAATTAAAAATTAGATTGAAATGAAACAGTCCTTGGATTATCTAAAGAAAGCGTTGGAGTACCTTGAGAAATGTGAAATGGAATCGCCATATGCCAACGCAGTAGATATTAATAGTGCCAAGATCGCGATCGAGATCGTAGAGCTGGAACATGAAATTGAAGATGCACGCCAATTAAACCATCTGCAAGATGTGGAAGAGCTGAGAGCAAGAAGAGATGCCCTCAGAAAAAAGATCAGGCCGGACGTTTGAACTGTCTTAAATTATCGAAAAGGGTGATCGCAGTTCATGAATTAGCTTGATTTGTACCCTCTTCATGATCAGCTTGCTACTTTTCAAGACTACTTGATGTGGAGAACTTTGTTCCCTGACCAACAAATCAAAAGTTAAGACGACTTGTATTTTAAAAAGGACAGGGAATACTTGATCTGGGAATGTTGAAATATAAAGTGACCGACGGTATCGCAGGGCGGCGTTTGATGGTATCCTTCGCATACGAATCCCGACCAAAGAGGGGGAACGTATTCTGAAATATGGAGCAAATTGAAAGGAAGACTCTTATTTATCATTTGTTTTTTAAGTTTCGCTGGAATTGCTTTATTCTTAACATTTAATAGACATAGTAAATCTGGATATTTCAATTATCACAGTGAAATCTGGGCAGATAAAGCGGGTTACTACGTCTATCTTCCAGCGACATTTAATTTTAAGTTCAACCCCTCAAATTTCCCGGATTCTGTTGACATAAAAACTGGAAATGGTTTTTTTCTCGATAAGGAGAACGGTAAAGTAATCACGAAGTATACATATGGTGTTGCATTGCTTCAAACGCCTTTTTATGCGGTTGCAGAATTACTGGCCAAGCCTCTGAACTATGAACCAAATGGTTTTTCACCAATCTATCATTGGTCCATTAATGTAGCTTCAGTTTTTTACCTGCTTCTTGGTTTACTTTTTTTGAAAAAGTATTTGAAAATTCGGTTTGATAATAGAAGTTCAATTTTTACGGTATTATCAATATTTCTTGCAACCCATCTCTACTACTATTCCATTGATGAAACCGGAATGTCTCATGTCTATTCCTTTTCATTGTTCTGTCTGTTTCTTTACATAATTGAAATCACTAATCATCTGGCCAAATTCAATTTTTGGATGAGTTTCGTATTCGGTCTTCTAATCGGTCTGATATTGCTAATTCGTCCTACCAATATTTTATTCTTATCCACTTTTATTTTTTTAGACAATAAGAATTGGTTGGGTTTACGCCAAAGACTTCAAAAATTATTTTCATATAAATTCTTAATACCAATAGTATTTGGCATCTCAATAGTCGCTTTACCTCAACTTCTGTATTGGAATTATACAAGTGATTCAATTGTATCATACTCCTATGGCAATGAGGAATTTAATTGGGTTGAACCAAAAATGGTCAATGTGTGGTTTTCTCCAAACAATGGACTGTTTTTGTACACACCTTTTTATCTTTTGATAATTGCAATAATATTGATCATGATTAAATACAAACAAAATAATGGAGTTTATTTGCTGTCCTTGTTTTTGGTCATATCCTATGTCTTTTCTTCCTGGTGGTCATGGAGTTTTGGATGTGCTTTCGGTTCGAGAAGTTATGTGGAATATCTTGCAGTTTTTAGTATTCCAGTAGCATACGGCTTCCACAATTTAATAAGAGGTAATAAAATGCAAATGATATTCTTTTCAGTTTTGGTCATGCTACTAATTGCCTTCAACTTAAAGCTAACTTACTCTTACGATGGCTGTTATTATGGCTCAAGTCCCTGGGATTGGGATTGGTATTTTGAATTAATACAATCACCAACTAAATGAAACAATGCTGCTCCTCACAAGGAATATGAAAACACGATATGTTTTACATCCCATACTGTTGGTCTTCCCGGAAAGACAGAACTTTGCTAAAGCACAAAACGCCAGACCAGTTTTGCCAGTAGCGTGCTGCGCTCTGAAATAAAATCTCCTGTTTGAGTATCTACAATTTGGTTGAAAATGAGGAAGAAATCTGTGCCTATCTTCGGAATCAGTTGTAGTCTGAAATTGATATTCAACTCTTGTTGCGCCGAGTTCCATTGGCCCAGCAATGAGCCAAAGGCATGAGGGTGAAAGGCATATGCAATTCTTGAGCCAATTAAATCCGTATCAAAACTGCCCTCTGGAAGATTGACGATATTCTTTTCATAGTTCAGGTTGATATTGAAGTTTTTTGTTGCTCGCCAGAGAAGGGTTCCTTCCCCCGAAAAACTATTACCCTCAAAAAACTCCCCAAAACTGCCGCGGGTTTCTAACGAAATCGCCCTTGCTTCAAAGGTCTCGAAAAAGAAATTGTAGCGATTCCACCAGTACTCTCCTTTGGGAATTACCACATCCGGGAATATTTCAAAATCTTCCTTTAATCCTTCCGCTACCCGCTCGACATCAAAAAAGAAACCTTCTCCCGATCTTGTCTCAAAACCCAATAATCTGACTTTGTAAGAAAATGATTGAAGTTCTTTAGAGTCATCGTACTGTGTATAAGTTAACATTAAGGGAGAGAAATAAAACTGTCTGATCCATTTGAGGCTTTTTGTGGGGCGGGGCTGAAAGAAGACCTGACCGAAACTCTCCTGAAAATTTCGTCTTCGCATCAAACCAACTTCCGGATCAAAAGGTGCAGGGCTCTGTTGGAAAGATGCGAAAACATTTAGGAAATCATTCGGCAGGCTCACAAAAGCGCGGTAAGCAAAGGCGTCAGCGTTATAACCTTCATCCGTGTTGTAAGTCTGGATAAAAGCTCCTCCAATGTCCAGATTGCTTTGTCCTAGAAACCTGGCAGTACTGTACCGCCCATTAACACCGGTAGTTGTATGCCACCTGCCTTCTACAATTTTATTAGTGGTCATTGCTCCAATAACACTCTGGTTGCCAACATCCTGTCTCCAGCTCAGGGTAGTAAAGTTTGCAGACGGATCCCCTCCGGCGTCCGCAGTTTGTATACTCATTGCACCTAGAGTGGTTTTCTCTTCCTTACCCAGTATTCTGGCCCCGGCAATTATGGGTACGGTCTCCCGGGTCTCACTTAGGCCTATTCTTCTGGTGTAAAATGGAATAATTCGGTTCCCTCCAAATCCAAAATCAAAGAAATCATCTCCCTCGAGAAAAAACTCTCTCAACTCAGGGAAAAAGAGTGGAAAACGTGTGAGGTTAATCTGTTGTCGGTCCGCTTCAACCTGCGCGAAGTCGGTATTAAAAGTCAAATTCAATCGATACGTTGGCCCCAATAGGGCATTAATGTCGCCACCAATATTGCCTACCCCTTCGGTTCCTTCCGAGGTATTTTCACCCCCTCCCAATCCATAAGGTTTGATTTCGATATAGCGCTTGTCCCTTAAGTTTTTGAGTCCCTTTAAAACACCGGCCTGGCTAACATCAGAAATATCATAGTTGCGCTGCCAGCCCTTCCACCTGGCTTGTTGACGATTTCTACGAATGTTCCGTTCGAAGTTGATTCCCCAGAGCTGTTCTTCTGCTCCTGGTCGGTATTTCAGGGTATAGAACGGAATCTTAATCTCCGCAAACCATCCTTCGTGCGTAATCTTAGTGCGCACATCCCAAACGCCATTCCAGAACTGATTGGAAGAGCCTCCATTGTTGAACGTTTGAAGGTCTGCCCGGGCACCATTCGGATTTATTACAAATAGAAAACCATTTCGGTGATCTAAATAGGTGTCAATGATTACCATAAAGTTGTCTTCAAGTCCGAAATCAAAGTCCCTGCGCATTTCCTTTGCAATGATCTTGTCCGGCTCCCGATCAAAGCACCAAACACCAATATATAGATGCTCATCATCAATCAATATCGCTACTTCAGTTTTCTCTGTAATGGGCTGCCCCAGATCGAGTTCTCTTTGCGTGAAGCTTGAAATTTTCTGAGCTACTTTCCATTCTGGTTCATCCAGATTTCCATCAAATACGAGTTCAGTCCTAATGGCTGCAGCCTCTATGCTATCAGATGACATTGTTTCTAAATTGGAAATGCCAACCTGAGCGTTGGCTCGAGCAAACAAGAATGCAATGGCAGCAACAAAGCAGATGTCAAACAGTCTTTTCACCGATTGCGAAACTACCAAAGCACTTTCATTTAAGGACTGCATTTGTCTTAACAGAATAGCAGTGATTGATCAAAACCATGCTTCCGAGATAGGCTGAAAAATGGGAATTCTCTACTTTTATAAAATGAAAATTAATCAGGACAAAAGATCATCAATACACAAAGTAAAAATCAAAAAAAAAACACCACGAATCAAAAAGACTGAATAGATGCTGTTAATTGGTAATATTAAAAGATCATAGCGTATGCGTATTAAAGTAAAAGATTTCATGTCTGCGCCTGTCATATGTTCAATGATGGATGAGAAAGTATTAGAAATTAGAACACTCATGAAAGAAAAGGGAATTCATGCGGTTCTTATTGTTTCCTATACCAACGATAAGCTAAAAGTGGAACAAACCATCAAAGGAATCATTACGGCCACCGATATTAGCGGAGAAGTCAGTGACGACGCAACAGTAGAAGAGGTGATGACCTCAACTTGTGTTCACGTTGTTCATGTCGATTCAAGTGCTCAGGCTGCGGCTAAAATGATGCTAAAACATAATGTTCATCACATTGTTGCTATGGATGACGGTCAAATAAAGGGCATGGTTAGTTCGTTGGACTTTGCCAGATTAGTAGCTGAGCACACTCTGGAATGACCGCTATTGCTCAAAAACTTCGTATTGATAAGATTTTTCGAGTCATGATAATTATCATAGCTGATTCGTTGTCTGAGGTTTAATTTTATTCACTATAATTTACAAGCATTTAGTATTTAAAATTAGTAATATGGCAAAGGTTAGAGGAGCAATAGTGGTTGATAACGAAACCTGCAAAGGATGCGAGGTTTGTATACCTGTGTGTCCGGAGGATGTGATAAGCATGTCCACAGACGTCAACCGAAAGGGATACCATTATGCATACATGAGTAACCCTGATCCGTGCACCGGCTGTACCAATTGTGCTATTGTATGTCCGGATAGGGCCATCACAGTTTATCGCGTAACAGTTTAGATTTAAAAAACGCATTATATGTCAGAATTAAAGTTAATGAAGGGTAATGAAGCGTTGGCAGAAGCCGCCATTAGAGCAGGTGCTGACGCCTATTTTGGATATCCTATAACACCTCAATCTGAGGTTATAGAGTACTTGATGACCGAGCGTCCCGAAGAAAGAACGGGAATGGTGGTTTTACAAGCCGAAAGCGAAGTTGCGGCCATAAATATGGTTTACGGAGCTGCCAGCACTGGAAAGAGGGCCATAACCTCCTCTTCGAGCCCGGGCGTTTCATTAAAGCTTGAAGGGATATCTTATCTCGCTGGGGCCGAGCTTCCAGCCGTAATCGTTAATGTAATGCGAGGTGGGCCAGGACTTGGCACAATTCAACCTTCACAAGCTGATTACTTTCAGGCAGTTAAAGGAGGAGGTCATGGAGATTATAGACTCTATGTGCTTGCACCAGCCTCTGTGCAGGAAATGGCAGATTTTGTTTCAGATGCTTTTGATATAGCTTTCAAATATCGTAACCCGGTGTTGATTCTATCAGACGGATTAATCGGACAAATGATGGAGAAAGTGGAGCTAAAAGAACAAAGGGAGCGATTGACAGAAGAAGAGATTATTGAGCGCTTTGGCACTTGGGCATTAACCGGTAAAAAAGGAAGAGAAAGAAATGTGGTCACCTCACTCGATTTACAATCTGAGAAAATGGAGGCAAGGGTTCATAGGCTTATAGAAAAGTATAAACGAATGGAGCGGGAGGACCTGCGATATGAAAAGATTTTGTGCGATGATGCCGAATATTTGTTCGTCGCCTATGGTTCCAGTTCCCGAATTGCACAAAAAGCTGTTCAATTAGGGAGAGAGAAAGGCATAAAGGTTGGTCTGTTAAGACCCATAACCCTGTTTCCTTTTCCAAAACAACAACTCTTTGAGTTGGCCGATCAGGTGAAAGGAATTTTAAGCGTAGAGTTGAGTGCCGGACAAATGGTGGAAGACGTGAAACTGGCCGTGCAGGGCAAAGTTCCTGTCGAACATTTTGGAAGAACCGGAGGAATTATTCATACTCCCGAAGAAGTTTTAGAAGCTTTAGAACAAAAAATTATATAAGATGGAAGTAGCTGATATTATTAAGCCCGAAAATCAGGTTTTCATAAAAACCTGTCTGATGACGGATACTAACCTATCCTACTGTCCTGGTTGTGGCCATGGGACAGCTCACAATATCACCATGGAGGTCATTGATGAATTGGGTATAGCCGAAGATACCATTGGAGTTGCTCCGGTAGGATGTTCCGTACTAGCCTACGATTTTATGGATGTGGACATGGCACAGGCCGCGCATGGACGCGCTCCGGCTTTGGCCACGGCGATTTCTAGAACATGGCCCAATAAGTATGTTTTTACCTATCAGGGAGATGGCGACCTTGCTGCCATTGGCACCGCCGAAACGATTCATGCCTGCAATAGAGGTGAAAACATCGTGATAATATTCGTCAACAATGGCATTTACGGAATGACCGGAGGCCAGATGGCTCCAACAACCTTGTCTGGCATGCGCACGTCTACCTCACCATACGGTAGGGAAATTGACACCATGGGATCTCCAATAAAAATGTCAGAACTCATCGCAAATCTCCCCGGCACTTATTATGTAACACGTCAGGCTGTGCATACACACAAGCATGTAAGAAAAGCAAAGAAAGCGATTAAGACGGCATTCATGAATACACGATTGGGTGAAGGAGTCTCTTTCGTGGAGATTGTTTCCAATTGTACTTCAGGATGGAAAATGAACCCTAATGATTCTAATCTCTGGATGGAAGAGAATATGTTTCCATATTTTCCTTTAGGTGATATAAAAGTGAAAGGTCAATTAAAATAAACATCATGACAGAAGAAATAATTGTAGCAGGATTTGGTGGTCAGGGCGTACTATCAATGGGTAAAATTTTGGCCTATTCTGGAATGATGCAGGGGCAGGAAGTGAGTTGGATGCCATCCTATGGTCCCGAAATGAGAGGTGGAACAGCAAATGTAACTGTGATATTAAGCGATGAACGAATCAGTTCACCCTATCTTAATGTCTATGATACGGCCATTATTCTTAACCAGCAGTCGATGGATAAGTTTGAAAACTCAGTCAAGCCCAATGGTGTGTTGATTTATGACCCCAATGGTATCGTGGTCCACCCAACCAGAACCGACATTGACATTTATCAAATTGAAGGCAACCTTATGGCTTCTGAAATGGGTAATAAGAAAGTCTTTAACATGATCATTTTAGGAGGATTTCTAAAGGTTAAGCCAATAGTTAAGATGAATAATGTTATCGCTGGTTTGAAGAAATCATTACCTGAACGCTATCATCATCTTCTACCACTAAACGAGGAAGCTATTATGAAAGGGATGCATAGCATTGAATCTTATAATGTTGAAAACGAATTTGTGGATCAGTAAAAGGAGTTAGCCGATTAATGGTGTGGCTTCTGAAAATATTCTTACTAAAGCCCTGATAATGAGGTATTTAATGATAAAACCCGTACAAAAAAGGCTTTGAAAATTAATCGGAACAACCGAAAGTCACAAATCTTGGGATTCGAGCTTAAACCTCCAAACATTCCATTTTTTTATTAGTTTTTAGATCATTTAAAAAGCCATAGAATTTCTCATGAGTGTAGTGATTGAAACTAATTTGAAACATCATAAAACCTTCCTGAGAAATGCATATTAAATTAGAGCAATTCATGAAACAACTACCGGAATTCCGAACGGTAGTAGCGAGTAATCCAAATTACCTAATTTAGGGTGGATGTTAGCTCTACTCGCATATTTATTCTTAGCCCTGGTTGTTTCTTTTCTTTGTTCGATTATGGAATCTGTGCTTCTATCGGTTCCTCAGTCATTTTTAATTGTAAAACAAAACGAAGGACATCAATGGGCTAGTTCGTTCATAGATCTCAAGATTAATGTAGATAAGCCTCTTTCTGCAATATTGTCACTAAATACTGTGGCGCACACTATTGGAGCTGCAGGAGTAGGGGCGCAAGCGATAAAGGTCTTCGGCGAGGCGTCATTTGGAATTGTATCTGCTGTATTGACAATTTTGATACTTGTTGTAACAGAAATAATTCCTAAAACAATAGGTGCCCGATATTGGAGAAATTTGTCCAGGGTCACTTATTACACCATCCGGACGATGATGATACTTACATATCCTTTAGTCTTGATGTCAGCGCGCATTACCAGAATCATTTCAAATACTAATGAGGAGCAAACAACCAGCAGGGAGGAAATAGCTGCACTTGCAGGTATTGGAGCAGATGAGGGTTTGTTTTCCTATAAAGAGAATATCATCATTCAGAATATTCTCAAACTGAAAAATATTAGAGTGACTGAAATAATGACCCCAAGAGTTGTTGTTGCTGTTGCAGATGAAAACCTGAGTTTGAAGGAATTTTTAAGAAAGAAAGATTATTTAAGCTATTCACGAATACCTGTTTTCTCAGGTAGCAATGAAAACATAACCGGATATGTACTCAGGCGTGAAGTTCTGGAGAAATTAGCAGAGGACCAACACGATTTGACTTTGAAAAATATCAAACGTGATATCATGGTATTTCCTGGAACATCGGTATTGTACTTATTATGGGAAAGACTATTGGAAAAGAAGGAGCATATTTCACTAATAGTGGATGAGTATGGAGGGTTAGAAGGTATCGTGACTATGGAAGACGTGATTGAAACCTTGTTAGGGCTGGAGATAATTGATGAAAACGACGCAGTAACTGATATGCAAAAATATGCCAGGGAAAGATGGAAATCCAGACAGGCAAAGTATAGCTTGATTGATCAATTGAAGGTTGAAAATAACAAAAAAGACTCTTAGTGCAGGATGTTTCTATCGTACCTTTTGCAACTTCGATTGAATAGAAACATGGTATGAAATAAGACTTAAGGTCACCACCTGAATAGCCCAATTCTGACAAGGATATGTCTTCTTGGAAATGATGAAATGCAGATATTTGAAGTGATGCTGCAAATCACTGTTTTTAGTTTAGGTTTGATCATAAGATTTGATTATGTTGAAATACAATCAATTCTTTAATAAAAATTTGATGGCTCAAGTAATATAGACCAGTAAGGCATGATTCAAAAGATTGCAACCAATGTTATTCGCAAGTTAAAGTTGGCCTTTTTGGATCTCTTACCCATTGTCCTGGTAGTATCGTTCTTCCAAATCGTAGTATTACAACAACCTTTCCCAAACCTGAAGGATATTCTTGTAGGTTTTTTATTTGTAGTTGTAGGCTTAATGCTATTTATTGAGGGGTTGGAAATTGGGCTGTTTCCAATTGGAGAGAACCTGTCGTACACCCTGGCAAAAAAGGGGAGCTTATTCTGGCTTCTGTCATTTGCTTTCTTGCTTGGATTTTCTACTACCATCGCAGAACCGGCCTTGATTGCCATTGCAAAGGAAGCCGCGGAAATTGCAGTACAATCAGATTTAATAAAACCGGAGATTGAAACAAGTTATGCACTCGGCCTTCGGCTATCAGTAGCAGTTTCAGTAGGATTGGCGATTCTTATTGGGATTTGGAGAATTTTGAAAGGATGGCCTGTTTTTTATCTCATCATAGGCGGATACATCATCGTCATAGTCATGACACTGTTTGCCCCGGAAGAAATAATTGGAATTGCCTATGATGCAGGCGGTGTAACAACATCGACCATCACTGTACCTCTGGTTACCGCCCTGGGAGTGGGTTTGGCAACTATAATTGAGGGGCGCAGTCCTCTAACTGATGGCTTTGGACTCATCGCTTTTGCTTCGTTATTGCCAATGATGTTTGTAATGGGTTATGGAATGTTCATCTTTTAAACATTATACATGCTCAATGATCTTTTAATAACTTTTCTAAGTACCCTTCGCGATGTCGCCCCAATTGTAGCGCTTATAGTCGTGTTCCAGGTCATCGTCATTAAAAGATCTATTCCAAACTTGCGTAAAGTCATCCTCGGAGCTGTTTTTGTGGTTATTGGACTTACTTTTTTCCTCATAGGATTGGAAAGGGCACTATTTCCGTTAGGGAAGCTAATGGCTAAACAGCTTTCGAATCCCGACTTTGTTTTGAGACATTACGACGGGGCATTAACTGATTGGCAGGCCTATTATTGGGTCTACATTTTTGCTGCGCTCATAGGGTTTTCAACAACCATAGCAGAACCGTCACTTTATGCGGTTGCCGTAAAGGCCAATCAAGTATCCGGAGGAACCATAGGAACCTTATACCTTCGCTTGGTAGTTGCCCTCGGTGTAGGGATGGCTCTGGTCGTGGGTACTTATCGAATTGTAGTGGGTGATTCTTTGGTAACGTATATTATGATCGGCTACATCGTAGTTGTTATTCAAACTCTTTTTGTAAAAAAGGATATTGTAGCTCTGGCGTATGATTCAGGCGGAGTCACTACTTCCACAGTTACAGTCCCCATAGTTGCCGCCCTGGGGTTGGGCCTTGCATCTGTTGTGCCAGGGAGAAATCCAGCATTGGATGGCTTTGGTTTGATCGCGTTTGCCAGCGTTTTTCCGATGATAACAGTTTTGGGATATGCACAAATAAATGACGTAATAAAATATATTAATAATTACAAAAAACTAAAAATATGAAGTTTGATTTACTCATAGGATTTGTTGACCCAACACACACCCAAAGGGTCATTAAAACAGCCAAAAAGTTTGGTGCTACAGGCGATGTAATTATACTGGGAAAGGGCACTGGAATTGAGCCTGCGAATTTTTTAGGTCTGTCAATTCAGGATAAAACTGATATTATCCTTTTTGTAGTAGAAGAACACCATACCAAAAAAATCATTAAATCCGTATCTGAGAAGGTAGATTTAGAAAAACCTGGAAATGGAATTCTTATTTCCCTAAAAATTGACCGTGTTGCAGGATTGTCGAAACAAATAAAAAAGATCAGAGAAAATCTAAAAACAGAACAATTATAATTACCGACCCTATGGAAACCTTTAAAAAAGCAAAGGATATTGCCTCGAATAAGCTATTTTACATCGATGGACTTGCAAGTGTAAAGGACGCTGTTCTATCGATGAAAAAGAACAATGTTCAAGTACTGATTATTAAGAAAAGAAACAATGCCGATGCAAACGGAATTATTACGGTACACGACATTATTAAAGGGGTAATTATTCAAGACCGAACGCTCGAAGAAGTGAGTGTTTACGAGATTATGACCAAGCCGGTTTTTTCTATTTCAGCTCATTTGAACGTCAAGTACGTACCAAGACTGATGTACAATTACGACGTTAGAGTGGCACCTGTCGAGGAGAACGGTGAATATGTGGGAATCATTGATTTTACACAGTTTCTCTTTACCAATCTCGGCGATTGATTTCGTAGCTTCGGGAATGACGGCGTTTTACCATGTTTTATAAAGTAGTTCCATTTCCCGGTGAAGCTTCATGATCAAATTTTGGAGAACAGGAGTAAATTGCTGGATAAATTTGAAAATGAGTACGATAAGACACAGAGCAGTTGACCATATAAGAATAAGCTTTTGCAGATCAGGGTGGTATGGTCTTATGTACAATTGTGTGAACGCAATATTCCGAAGATTAATTTGCACAGCACAATGACAATGATTGAATAACGCAAACTCTCAGATTTAGATGGATATCAATAAGCTGCAAAATGAATTGTCTCAAATTCTTTTAGAAATAATTGATAGTGAACCATTTATTGATGAAAAGGTCAATGAGGTTCACCCGGACTATAAGTCAAGTGCGAAAAATCTACTCAGATATTTAATACTTAGAAGTAAAGACCTGAGATCATATCATGGAGCTTTATCGGATTTGGGAGTTTCATCTCTGAGATCCGCTGAAGGATATGTATTTAGTAATGTATACAATGTAGTTCGAAACTTACACCTTATTCAAAACAATCCTTTTGTTATAGATACGGATGTTGAAATAATAGGATATACCCGCAGTCAGGAGCTAATTCGGGAACATGCCAGCAATTTATTCAATGACATAAAAAAAGACCACTTTACCGAAATTATGGTGACGTTGCCTGAGGAAGCAGCCGACGACCAGGATCTGATTTACAAAATGGCTCAAAGCGGGATGGAAATTGCTAGGATAAATCTCAGTCACGGACATTTGGGAATTTGGGAGAAAATGGTGTCCAATATCAGAGCGGTAGAGAAGGAAACAGGACAAAGAATTAAAATCTATATGGATTTGTCCGGTCCAAAAATCAGGACCTCTGAAATTAAAATCCGAAGTAAAAAGGGTAAAATCAAGAATAGTATTCATGTCAGGGTAGGTGAACATATTCTACTCGCAAAAGAACCAGAAGCCTTTCAAGTGTCGGAATCCAGTAATAAAAGAAAGAACAATAAAAAAACGATACAGGTGCTGCTGGAAGAGGTCATTGATGATTCTAGAATCGGGGAAACGGTTCTGTTCGATGATGGCATGATAAAGTCTGTTGTTATCGATAAAAATGAAAATTCACTCAAACTAAAAATAACAGAATGTTACAAACCCAAAATTGGATCACATAAAGGAATTAACCTTCCGCAAACAAGACTGAACTTACCTGCACTAACGGAAAAGGATATGAGTGATTTACCATTTGCATGTCAAAACGCCGATATCATTGGTTATTCCTTTGTACGATCAGAAAATGATGTTCAAAAACTATATACTGAACTGGAAAAATACAATGCAGCACATTTGGGTGTTGTTTTTAAAATAGAAAACCAGGAAGCATTTGAAAACCTTCCTGAGATTTTGCTTAAAGGAATGAAACAAAATAAAATCGGGGTGATGATCGCCCGCGGCGATTTAGCGGTAGAAATTGGTTTTGAGCGAATTTCTGAAGTACAAAACGAAATTCTCTGGATCTGCGAAGCTGCCCATGTTCCTGTAATATGGGCTACTCAAGTGTTGGAGAATTTGGCCAAAACAGGTATTCCCACCCGAGCGGAAATCAGTGATGCGGCATTATCTGCTCAGGCCGAATGTGTTATGTTGAACAAAGGAAAAAGTATCATAACGGCCATTAAAGTATTGAAAAACATCCTCATTCGTATGGAAGGACACTCCTTTAAGAAAAAGAATGAACTAAGAGCATTGAAAGTAGCTCAAAGTTTTATGTTAAAGTTGAAGAATGAATAGCAATCATGGTACTTATCAAAGAACTGAATTCTCATCAAAGAAGAACGTTCGATGCAAACGAAAGTGACTACAAATGAATATCAGTTTGGATATACATGCTTTTATAGTTACTCTGAAGTACCATTAGTATGGGATTAAATATTCATTATTTCTATGAATTGAACTCAAAACCTGGAAATAGTGCCACCATCCTGAAAACTCATCAGAGGTGCATGATTGAAGATATTCTGAAAAATATTGGTTGAACATGATTATAATAAAATGATGAAAAGATCTCAGCTCACCATTCAATTATCTATTATTTTAAGCTTGAGTTTAACTGAAATCTGCGCGCAGCATCGATTAAATGCAGATGAATCTGACCCTCAAAGGATGGGATGGATGCAAGGGTTTCCTCCACCTGAAGAAAAAATTATTTCTGCAGCAGATGGTAGCTTTTTTAGTTTTCCAGCATTGAGATACAGCGTGTGCCACATGCGCCAGTTTATGCCTACAGCGAATGTAAAAGCAGCCCCAAAAAACAGATATAGGTTTAAAGTGAAGCTAGATAGTGGTATTGACTCTGTTACTTTTATTCCACTTAACAGTGACCAACGCATGACCTGGGAAACTTCTCTAACTGAAAACTATACGGATGGCATTCTCATTCTGCATAAAGGCAAAATTGTCTATGAAAAATACTTTGGCGAATTGAAACCGGATGGCATTCATGCCGCCATGTCGGTAAGTAAAACGTTTACCGGGACATTGGGTGCTTTGCTTGTTGAAGAAGGGATATTAGATGAAAATAAAATGGGGTCAGATTATGTTCCCGAATTGAAAAATTCAGCGTTTGGAGATGCAACAATTCGAGAAATCCTGGATATGACCACGGCCTTAAAATATAGCGAGGATTATGCTGATTCAAATGCAGAGATATGGTCTTTTGCAGCAGCTGGAAACCCTTTCCCAAAGCCAAGTTCTTACACAGGCCCAACAAATTATTACGACTACCTGGTAACGGTTCAGAAAAACGGTGAGCATGGAGCCGCATTTGGTTACAAAACGATCAACACGGATGCAATGGGCTGGATTATTTCAAGAGTAACAGGAAAGAGTATTCCGCAGTTATTATCTGAAAAAATATGGGTTCCTCTGGGGACTCATTTTGACGGATATTACCAAGTGGATGGCGCAGGTATTGCTTTTGCTGGCGGCGGGTTCAATGCAAATATGCGCGATATGGCCATGTTTGGGGAAATGATTCGCAACAAGGGAAAATTTAATAAACAACAAATAGTACCGGAAGTATTGGTAGAAGATATTATGAATGGTGGGAGTCAAGATACTTTTCGTAAATCAACGTTCGGTGAATTGCTACCAGGTTGGAGTTATCGAAATATGTGGTGGATACTGCACAATGATCATGGAGCATTTGCGGCACGTGGTGTCCACGGGCAGACTGTTTATATCGATCCAAAAGCAGAAATGGTCATCGTGAGATTTGCTTCACATCCTGAAGCCAAAAATGCCAAAATCGACCCAACGATTTTACCTGGTTTTCAGGCAGTTGCAGAGTATCTTCTAAATGAATGAATCATGTAGCAAGCTACCCGGTTCATGAAGTTAAATATTGGGCCTTGCGATGTTTCTTGTTCGCAAATCGCTTTGCATGACCCGTCATAAAATCAATTTGAAGTCGGCTATAAACGCGATATTTTTCTGAAAGCTCTGTCCATAATTCTGGATTTTGTGTTACCAGATCGTATTAGTCCAACACTGATTCCTTATCAGGAATCCTTGACATCGCCAGTTCGCTAATGGCTGTGATGCTCAATGACGGGTTTACTCCGGGGTTAGCAGAAATCATGGCTCCATCACAAATCATTATGTTTTCATATCCAAATACCCGGTTTTCTTTGTCTATTACGCCTTCTGTTTCATTCTTACCCATAACAGCTCCTCCCAGAACATGAGCTGTAGTAGGAGTGCCCAAAAGAACATCAGCAATATTCGCGTATGGAATGGCCTTAATTTTGTTGCCCAGCGCTTTTGCGAGGTTAGATGCCTCGGGTATCAAGCCACTCGGACGAGAGCCGGATTCAGGTGCAGTTTTGAGTTGGGTAATTGAACCCCGTTTTAGCTGCAGAGTGCTATCGAGTGTTTGCATAAACAACATGATTACCGTCGATTCGCTATATCGGGGGTTAAAAATCGTCTTGAAAAGTCGGACAGGCTTGGTTAAAGCTATACCAACAACACCTAATAATCGAAATACTAACCATTTGTGATGTACGAATGGCATGGACAGAAATCGGAAGAAACTGGACCCCTGTCCGTATTTCACAGGCTCGAGGTGACTGTTTTCATCTACATCGAGTATCGAGCCAATGGCTACTCCTTTGGTGTAATCCTTTTCATTTCGTTCTGTTGAGGTAACAACGAGCAACGATTCGTTATTCGTTCTGATATTGCGGCCCACCATATCCGACAGATTGGGTAAAGAGCCTTTTGCTTTTAGTTTCAACAGCAATGGGACGGTTCCTAACACTCCGCCAGCAAAAATTACTCCTCCAGCTATCAAACTTTCTTTCTTTCCTCTTCTGGTACTGCATTTGAAGGAGACTTCATATCCTGTAGAACCTGTACCTCTATCCAGCGGCACAACGTCATAAACTTCTCTTTCCGCAAGGATTTCAACACCCAGTTTTTGGGCAAAATATAGATAGTTCTTATCCAAAGTATTCTTAGCGTTGAAGCGGCAACCTGTCATACAGGCTCCACAATGTGTACAACCTTTACGGTCCGGTCCTTGACCATTAAAATATGGATCGCCAACGTCTTTTCCGGGATCGCCAAAGTGTACGGCTACTTTTGTAGGACTGAAATTCTGCTCTCTTCCTAAGTCTTTTGCAATATCTTTTATAGCCTCATCTGCAGGTCCGAGATAGGGGTTCACTTCGGCACCGAGCATGCGATAAGCCTCCTGATAGTGCGGTTTTAAGGCTTCTTCCCAATCGTAGAGGCTTGCCCAACTGCCCGAGTTAAAGAATTCCTTTTTAGGTACGGGCAAAGTATTTGCATAGGTCAGGGAACCGCCTCCAACACCAACACCGGAAAGAATAGTGACATGGTTTAGGTAGGTCATTTTGAAAAAACCAAAAAGTCGGGCTCTAGGCTCCCATAGCCATTTCTTTAGATTCCAGTTCGTTTTGGGAAAATCTTCAGGATTAAACCATTTCCCCTTTTCAATGACTAAAACGCTATAACCCTTTTGCGCCAGACGCAATGCACTTACAGAACCGCCAAACCCACTTCCAATTATGATGTAATCATAGGATGCCTTCACAGACTATTTGTAATAATATGATCTCTGATAAATAGTGTTTATTGAATTTTATCGAAGACGAGATTAACGTGAACTTTTACAGTGCTTTTAAATCAATAACCTCGAAATTCCTGGCATCGAAATAATCGTCAAGACCATAGTCCGTATTGATAATAATGCCTCCGAGAAGGGTCACTTTGTCTACGTGAAATTCATCCTTGCACGTTTTCACGTGTTCATGAACTTTTTTATCGATGATTTCATAAGTTGCTTCAGTAATGGCTTTTTGAGGGTTATCACTGCTGAGTATTTCTTGCCGGTATGGCAATAGGCTTTCCTCTAGTTTCATTTGTTGGTAGTCATCCTCATTTAATACTGGCTCGTAGCTTCCATCCTCAAACCTACTTAAGGCCAACATAAGCGCGCCACATGAGTTTCCTGTAGCTTCCTGTCTGGGGCGGTACATTTTACCCAGATCACCGTCTAATGTAACTCCAATGTGCGGACCATAAAAGATGAAAGCGCTTCCTTCATCAGGAATGTGATGAGCAAATGCAGTCATCCCGGTTTGACCGGCAAAAGGTAAACCTCCGAGGCCACCCATTATAAAAGGGCCGAACAGTACATTGAAAAATGTAGTGGACGGGACATTAATATCGTCAGAACAAACCGATGTGGCCATTAGAATTTTCGAAATATCCAACTTGTGCTCTATTTGCATCCTTCCCAAATAGTGAATAGACGTGTCCTTGGCATCCTTAGCATTTGGAAACTCTTTTTTGACGACTTCATCAAATTTTCTCTGTAGCATAATATGATTTTTTTATTGCGAAATGAGGTTCTTTTGTCCTTAAAAGTACGTTATTTCAAGCAGATATTGCCTTTAAGTTTTTACACTTACATGAGGTCCATTCTTCTTATATAACCTCCGAGATGAGCTGTGTAAAGCAGTATTAATGTGTTGATTATCAGCAAGGTAATTAACACAACAGTTGTTCTTCTATCGGGCGCCTCTTCTTGTAGAATGCTTGCCCATCCCATAATTCCAACAAGCCCAGCAATCACCTGTATTACAAAACCGACCCTTCCCCAAAAGGCATGATCTTCGACATGATCCTGTGGAAAATCGGTAAGGACTTGTTTGATATAGTCGGAAGACTCAGGGCCTGTAAAGTATGCTATCGCCGCAACGATACCGAGAAGAATGGTTGCCGAATAGTTGAATTTCCATGAAGTCGAGTTTAAAGGAAGCTTGCGTTGAATAATTGTCCGATAGGCTAACCATGGAGTGCCGAGCACTGTGACATGTACGATGACGATATGAATCCAGTTGGCGAGCATCCCTTAGGCCAATGATACAAATGCTTTGCTACTCTGCACCCGTTTTGATCGCCTCTTTTGGATCAATCCCTTTATCGACCTGTTCGTAGTCCAGAGTAGAGCCTCCCATGCTGTGCGGAATCAGATAAACAACGGTCATGACAATTGCTGCAGCGAGAACCGCTATTCTGCTTACTGTTTCCTTTTTCTTGGGTTTGAAACCAATGATTGCAAGAGCAAGGGCCCATGCCAACCACATGATAAGCATTTTGTTGTCTGTGAAATCTCCCCCGTACGGAAATCCCGTCCAGTATTCGCCAAATGCACTTTTTTGTACCAAAGGACCTAAGATCATGCCTCCCAGTGTCATCGATACAAAGGCTACAACAACCCACCTGCGCATGGTAGTTGGGAGAAAAATAGCACTCAGTCCAGCCAGTATTCCGAAAATAATAACGATGACCATCATGCTAACATGGGGTATGAGAATAAAATCAGATACCGGATCTTTGTATCGAAGCACAATGTTATCCTCTCCCTCTAGTGGAATTCTAAAAGATTTGCCGTCGATACTGCCCGTAACATAATACTCCATCTTTCCGGCAGCCGGTTGAACGGGCAACTGAGCAACAAACCTTCCGGTTTGGTCCGATTGGAATTCTAAATCTGTGATTTCGTCTTGGGTCTGGTAGCGCCTATAGTGCAAAACTGCACCGTAATTCGGGGCGTTTATTGCAGGGAGTTCAATTTTTGCTCCTTCTGTGGTTTCCTGAGAGCGGAGGAGTTCGTATTTATACTTTTCACCTTTATATTCCAGTTTCCCTTTATACTCATAAGTGGGTCCGGTACTTCTTTGATAAATCATTGCGGCCACGGCCAGAACAATGGCCAAAACCCATACAAGCACTTTTTTTGTCATAAAACGGCTGCTTAAATTTTGTTGCAAGTTTAAAACGTTCGTTTAATTATGGTTTGATTGGACATCTTAGTTTGACATACATATTACAATTCACCTGTTTAGGTTGATTTCAGAGGTCGGATTTAAGGTTCTTGACAAACTACTTTAATCAATACACTTTCGCCCAGAAAAATGGCTTGGTCCAGGGTAACTTTATTCTCGTTTACTTCCGTTTCAAGCCTATTAATACCCTTGGTATCAATATGATATGCCTCAACATGTTTTATTTCACACTTTGGATCTACAATCTTTAATGTGTCCAAATCATTGGTGGCATCAGCGATAAAAACTTTAGATTCATTAGCTGTAAATGCGTTTATTTCGCCTGAAAAAGAATGCTCGAAAGTCGTGAGCTCAACCCTGTTGTCGCCCAATATTTCATCGTCAAGAAACTCAATCATATCAAGGGAAGTAGATCCTTCAGATCCCAGATTTGACCCCCATGCACAGAATCGCAATTCTTTTGCTGAAATATCATTTTCGATTGCGTAGGATAAGGTTCTTGCCAAAACGATCAAAAACTGAGATGCTCCATAGTTCTCAATAGCTGCTTTTGCACCAACCTCTTCTGTTTGTATATGTCCGGTAATTCTATTGCTCCAAACCGGGGCTAAGAGATCATCATATCCGGAGCTCAGGGCGCCCATGTAGTGCCCACTGGAATAATCAATATATTCCGACATGTAACTTCCATTGTCCAGCTCAAAGTCCAGAATTTTATCAATAAAATCGCGGTTTTCTATTCTTGCCGTATTAATCACGGAGCCCGTCATCATTTTTGCTCCAGCAGACTTAATGCCTTTAGCCAGAGGCAGCAAGATGTATTTTACATAGGGTTCGATCATGCACTCTTTTCCCTGATTTGTTGTGCCAAACGGGTTACAAATCAATTCGTACTTCTCAAACCCACCAGCACTACCGTTGATTTCATTTCCGGCCTGAACAAATATTTCAATTCCATGGGCTTCTTCGATTTTCACGATTTCTGAGCCCAGCTCAAATGCCGCAGCTTCAATTGCCGCTCCATCATCAGCAACGTGCATATCGAAGTAGGCCTCAAAGTCATGTGGCTCGAAGGGAACTCCATTGGGGTCTTCGTAAAAAGGAAGTAGCGGAACAATAAGCACGATATCCTTGCCATCACTGGCTTCTTCTTCCAGGCTGATTATATTGACGAGTTTTTCCCTTTTCAGAAAACCACGTGCCCCTCCTTCATTGGTTCCAATGAATTCCTTCCACAACAATCCATTGGCATTTGGGTCAACAGTAGGGGTATTTCCAATCGGATCATCGTTTGAACATGATGCTAAAAAAACAATGATTATTGGGATAAGTAACTTTTCCATTTGACTTTCCGTGACAGATTTAATCTTTATTAGATTCAAAAAGGATTAAAGGGTTTAATCCCGGTCAAAGTTATTTAGTCTAATCTCTTGAGAATTATTTGCTAAGTATTGAGCACTGCTGTTGTTTTTTTGGAAAAGAACTATTTCGGAACTTTGACAACGTTAGACTGATAAAAAGCATCAAATAGGATAAGAAGTGCTCATGAACAACGCAAATAGAATTGGACTTGTGAGACCCAACCTCATGTGTTTGTTCATCTCTCTTTTCTTAGCAGGTTTTGCCAACGGCCAATCCATTGATCCGGCTCTATCGATGCGATTACAGGATACATTAGACAGCATTCGCCTGGATAAGAACATCCAAGGCATATCTGCCGCTGTTTTTGTGCACGGTCAGGGGTTATGGACGGGTGTTAGTGGAGAATCCTACCCTGGAGTGCCCATCAGCCCCGATATGACCTTTGGCATTGGAAGCAACACAAAAACATTTACAGCTGTCATGTTAATGAAACTGGTAGAGCATAATTTGGTAAGTCTTGATGACTCGCTTTTTGAATGGCTGCCGAGCTACAACCCAAATATCGATTCCAATATCACGATAAGACAAATGCTAAATCACGCCAGCGGAATTGCAAATACATTCGATGTTCCGGGCTTTTTGGATTCTTTGAGCAATGACCGTTCAAGAATTCTTACTACACCGGAGGTTCTGTCCTGGTTGCCCGCAGCAATATATGCACCTGGTACGGGTCAGAATTACTCCAACCCCAACTACCACCTCACGGGGCTCATCATTGAGCAAGCCACTGGTCAGAATCTGGAGCAGCTCATGCGAGACAGCATATTTGGTCCTCTGGGAATGGGACGAACATTTTTCCCGATATATGATAGCGTTCAGAACCCTGTTGCGAACCCGTGGCATTATAATGTCGATTGGAATGATACGATAAGAACCTCATTGTTAACTTCTCAGTGGTCTGCCGGTGCTATGTATTCAACGGCAGGAGATATGGCATATTGGTATAATGAGCTCATGAATAACCAGTTTCTAAACCCAGATGAGTTTGATGAAATGATAACATTCACAGGTCCTCAGGATAGGGGATTAGGCATTCAACAATTAGAGCTTAATGGTCGAACGGTATGGGGGCATGGAGGCGGAACCTTTGGGTATATTTCGATCGCAGCTTTTGATACCTTATCGAAGTCGAGTGTCGTGGTTTTAATAAATGCAAGACCTTCGGAGCCGAAAGTTGTAGCAGGAGCACTTCTCTCAACCTTAGCAGGTTTTCCTGTTGGAAGCCAACCAATTGATAACAGCAGTGGCACGCTTATCATTTACCCGAATCCAGCTGATAATAAGTTATGGTTGGATATTGAAAGTAAGGGTTTAAAAGAAGTAAGGATTTACAATCTTCAAGGGCAGCTTCTTTTAAGTGATTCAAGTCCTGAAGTTTCGTTAGAAAGTCTAGAGTCAGGACTATATATCATTGAAGTGGAAACACGAGAAAAGTGTTATACCCAGACATTCATGAAGTATTGAATGACAATAACGGGTTTTTAAATCAGTCTATGGTTGAACCTAACGCCATTCTACCCTTAGTAGTTTCTCCATCCATTTATATTGAATGGAACTTAGATTCCATGGAATCTGATCGAGAAGCATATCATACGATTGTTGTTCGACCTTTAGGAAAAAGCCATTCTCTTCCATGGTAAGCTGACCATTTCTAGTGAGAAATGATTCGCGCAGCCCATTTATAGATGTATTTTGCATTGCAGACCATTGTTGGGTAACCGCTTCCAATAGACTGTCAACCAACTCCTTTTCATTTTCATTCAAACCAATATCGTCTGCAATTGGATCGGATACTTTCATACCGCACAATACTTTATAAATGACCCATTTGTATTCTTCGCTTTCAGTTTTACCTGTGGCTGCAAAATCCAGGATACGAACTGCTCTGTTTCTTGCATAATAATCAATAAAGGTGTTGTTTTCCGTTAATCCACATCGCTCGAAAAGCATTGGAATAAATGGACTCAGAATAATTATTCCGGCATTTTCTGCGAGGATTACATTGTCCAAATTGCTGCTCATATAATCTTTTGGGTTTTTCTGGTTTCATTGTGATAAATCATTGGCCTTCGGTATTTATAGAACTTGAAAATAGCTGTAGGAAAGCTCCAGGGTTTCAATAGAAATTTCATTGATCATTGCATTCGAACCGGAAATAGACCATTTCACGGGCAAGGCATTAAAAAAGCTCCATGATTGAAGGGGTTTGCCATCTTCGTCTAACAGATGAACAATAATGGTTTTTGTGGTAAGGGTTTCAGTCGTTGTGCTTGTAGTTGAGGAGAATCCACCTAAAGATTTCAAGCACCATTTGGCAACCTCTGAGTTTTTGGCCACCAAACCTCGCTTCAGAACGAGATTAGAATACTTAACAGTAGTGGGTACCCGATGAACAAACGGATTCCCACCTTCTGCTATTTCCTCTACTCCAGTTTCCATCGAAATGCCGGAGACTTCGTTAAATAATGCATCCACTTTTCCAACTTCCCCTGAAAAACTCAAGGCAAAAAAAAACGATGCTGGAGGAATGATTTCGTTCATGGCCTATTCGATTGCAATGGTCAATCCCTCGTGTGCAAATTCAAGGGTTTCAACGGCCACCTCATTAGCATCCGATTTCATATCCGGAATATAGATTTTTGTAGGCCACGCATTGTTCAAGGTCCAGGTCATCGTTGGAACACCTTTTTCATCCAACAATTGAATGGTTACCGTTTCTCGTTTAATCGTGTTCATCTTAATATCATCATACCATTTATAGAAATTGTTGTCTTTAACAAAAACCCCTTTCTTGAGTGTAACATTTCCGGTTTTTGCGATTCCGGGCATCTTAATGGTTGAAAAAACCGGGTTATCCCCGTGCCGGTATTCTATCGGTTGCGTTTCAGTGTCCAATCCAGATATTTCCTGAAAAGAAGCGGTGTTATCTTGAGACCCAAGTTTTACGGTAAAATAAAACTTCGGTAAAGGCCATACACTGCCTTGTGCTGATCCATCGTCTGCCATAATATTCTGTTTTTAAAATTTTGTTTTACTCATTATCCTTTTTGCATTTCCTGTTGTAATGTGATTTCGATGAATTCTGCCGGGTGAGAAACCGCAACTTTTACCGATACCCGCATTAGACCCAGTGATATATCCTTGCTGGTCATGGTACTGCCTAAACCTACGTTTACTGAAAAAGCGTCAGCTGGCTTGGGCCCAACCAATCCCCCCTGTTTCCACAAGTCCTGCAAGAATTTACTGATCATGCTTTTCACATTTGCCCAGGTGGAGGTATCGTTCGGGGCAAATACATAAGCCTTGGCAGCTTCTTTTACCGACTGTTCCACGTAGATCATCAGACGACGCACATTGATGTATCTCCAATCGTTTGAATTTCCATCCAACGTACGTGCTCCCCATACCAGGTTTCCTCTTCCGGGGAAGGCTCGTATCGCACAAATCGATTTTCCGTCAACAGGAACATTCAGGTCTTCCTGAGCGGTATGATCGATATTAATTGCGGGAGCAACGACGGATTGAACCCCGACATTGGCTGGAGCAACCCAAACACCTTCGTTATGATCTGCCGTGGTATAAATGCCGGCCATGGCGGCACTTGGTGCCAAAAGATTCATTTTTTTCCTGATCGCAGCCATCAACTGCCGGTATGATTTGCTCAAGTTATTCAGAATGAGATCCGCTTCGGAAAGAGTCATTTTTTGTTCGGCTGTGAAAGCCGATATAGTTTCACCCAATTTATTTTTTAATGAGCTACGATCATCCGTAAATTCAACATTTAGGAGCTCAACTACCTGATTGTATGAAGCGGGATGAATATTGGTATCGGATATATCAGTAGACTGGTAAACTGTGGTATGAAGCCAGGGATAGTATGCGGCGGCATAGCTTTTGAATTTTGGATCAAGCGGCATCACACTGTTCCGGAATTGTTCAATACTGGTGGTCTTTCCCGGATCTTGCTCATAGTATCCAGCAGGTATGTCCAAAATGGCCACCCGATTTTGCATTTCACCACAATGGTTAATCATTTCATTTTGCAAAGAGTAGGCGTTGGCGTACTTGTCTTGCAAATACGTTGTCGAACTTGTATCAGCTGTAGGGTCTTGGATTTCTACTACATCCGGAATAACCAATAGGGTAGGCTCAACTTCTTTTTTAAGTAGCCTAATTGCATTTATGAAATCAGTCGTATCTGTTAGGGCATCTTTGGTATAATCATAGGCCCCTATACTTAGGATAAAGCAATCGCCACCTCCGTTTTCATAAAAGAACTTTAAGCTGCTGTACATTCTGTAATGAACATTGGTTCGTTTCAACGAATACGCAATTCCATCCGAAGAAAAATCGGCACTTTGAGCAATATTGTCCAATTCGGTTTGCTCGGCTTTGATTGCAGCTGCCATTTTCCCATCCGCATCTACCACGGTTTCAGCAGCTGCTGTAGACTTGGCTTTTGCCAGTTTTGCTTGTGCCTCAAGCAATGCATTGATATTCGGATCAGCTTGCGCTTTAGCCAAGGCTTCCTGGGCAACAGTTAGTTCTTTGGCTGCAGCAGCAGCTGCATCGGTTTGATCCCTTGTAGGCAATTTTGGTGGAGTAGCATTCGGATCAGTGTTGCTAGTGACGATTCCGTCCGCTTGGTCCTTTGCTTTTTGAGCGTTGTCGACAATCGTTTGTAAATCGGCAATTCTTTCCGGAAGTATGGTTGAGGTTATTGCGTATTGGATTTTTGGAGCGGATGACCCAAATATCATGAGGAATTCATTCAGGGAACTTATTCTTACCGGTTTATTTATGACGGTACTTCCATTATAGGTAGTTTGTTCTGTATAACCTATAAAAACAGGCACGGCGGTAGGCACGGGAATAACGGCATTGCCGAAGGCATCCAATTCCTGGATATAAACCCCGGGTGTTTTCATGGTTGTACTCATGGATATGTGTTTAAGTGTTTATATATATACTATCGCTTGTGAATAATAAGACCCTTTATTTGTTCCTTCTTGATACCTTCCTATTGTATTTCGATCATGAGAGGGCAATGAAATGATCAAATCTTTTGGTGTATTTGAGAATTGATCGGTGTATTTTAATTCCAGCTTGGGATGGGTTTCTAACTTATGGCTCAATGGAAGAGGTGTGGGGCTGGTAAAAACCAGTGCTTTTTTCCCTTGATGAAGTACGCTTTCAACGGGACCTATGTAGGTTTCCTGTGAGCTTCCGGTAACCTCCATTTTATGTATTGTTAATTCATTCGAAGGGGATGGTACTATCAAGTATTCCCAGTATACATTGCGCGCTTGAAAAGGCAATGAATACGTAAGCTCAGGAACTTGATTCTGAAGTATCTCTGAGATATTTAAATGGATTAAACCTAAAGACCCTCTTTTGAAATCGCCTTTGACCAAAAAGAATTGTTCTTGAACCTCATTATTAACTAAAAGTTGGTAAAGTCTTTCTTCTTGAAGACTTAAATCAATAACAACCTGTTGGCCCGTTTCATTATCAATAGCTTGTTGCACTATGCTTTCTCCATCTTCATTCTTAATTTCTAAGATCGATGCCTGCGCAGGAAGCTGGACGATAAATCGCGCTGGTTTGAGAGGAATGAATTCTGGATTTTCAGTATCGTTTGGGATAGAAGTTTTTTGGAGTGAGTTCTGCCCCGGAATTGTTCTAAAAACATAGGTTGTATTCTCTTTTGGTAGATCGATATGGGTGTAGTTAAAAAAGGAGGGATCATCAGATTCAAGCTTAAAGCTTAAAAAACCAAGACCTTCAAGTGCGGCTGCCAAATCCAGCGCTGCTCCATTTTCAAGTCCTATATAGAACTCGATTTTGTTTCCGTTCTTTCTGGCCATAATTCGATAGGATTTCATAAGATTCCCGGTGCTTTCTAATGGAGAAACTAGGTATGCATTTAGTCCTTCCGGACCAAAATAGGAATGGGTTATTTCAAGGGTTAGCCATTTATGATATCTAAGGCTCATGATTTTTTGGATTGTTCAATGACAGAGGTTTGTTGATCGGTTACGCCAGATATTTGGCGAGTTTTTGCACCTCCACCATTAGATATCATTCGCAGTTTGTAAACCACAAAAGGCACTTGTTTTACCCCTAAGGCACTCCAAACATGGCTTTGCTGCTCGAGAGAAAGGTTGTACAATTCACAGCTTAGCTGATTCAAAGACTCTGGCAGATCGGGATAATTTCTCGGGGTAAAATGAGCTTGAGATTGAAAAACGCCAATAACCGTAGAAAGCATCTTTAAAGCCTCCATATAGTTCTCGGAATTGCAGTGGGCAGAAACAAGGAGGTGCAAATTCAAATGGACCGGAAAAATACCTCTACCAAATGCATTGTCTTGACCACTTTGTTGAACCTCAGGTGATAGTCTCGCCGTTTCGTGCTCGATGTTTATGACAGTGATTACAATTTTGTTTTTGATTTTTGAAGCAGGCGAGCCATCTGGGTCGACCAAGTTGCTAACCATAACCCTGGATTCGTCTATACCCAGAGCTAATCTTAATTCATTGTTGAGAAAACCTGATATAAAATAAACGGCTTGATCGATCATAAATATTGGTGTTTAATTATTATGTGACTGATTAATTATTCAAGAAAGATTCCGAAGTTCTTCAAAAAAAAAGCATTTCCACCGTAAAAGTGAAAATGCTTTCTCAAAAAATGAATTCTCGTATTCTTAATTAGCTCTTAGCCATTTCTTTGACATGCACATCCATTTGTGGGAATGGGATGCCCACACCTTCTTTATCGAATGCTTTCTTAATTTCTTCTTGCATATAGAAATAAACTGTCCAATAGTCTTCAGTTTTAACCCAAGGGCGTACTGCAAAATTGACCGAGCTGTCACCCAATTCACTTACAAATATGTCAACGGGTTGACTCTGATCTATTTCTTTACAACTTTTCGCGACCTCTTCAATAACTCTTCTGGCCTTGTCAATATCATCTGAATATCCTATTCCAAAAGTCATAGGTACTTTTCGCGTTGGGTTTGCCGTAAGGTTTTCAATGGGTCCGCTTGTAATGGCACCATTTGGAATGATGATAACCCGATTGTCCAAAGTTGTAAGTATGGTGTTGAAAATTTGAATTTCTTTTACCGTTCCGCTGTAGCCTTGAGTCACGATGAAGTGCCCCACTCGAAATGGCTTAAAGAATAGGATTAATATTCCGGCCGCCAGGTGGCTTAGGTTTCCTTGTAAAGCCATACCAATGGCAAAAGCGAGCGCTCCGAAGATGGCTACGAACGAGGTTACTTCGAAACCAAACATACCTGCCGCGCTGAGTAGCACCATTATTTTGATGCCTACGCTTATCATAGATGATAAAAAGGGCACCAAACTCGGGTCTAATTCCCTTTTTTCCATGGCTTTTCTGGCTCTTTTAGTTATAAAGCCAGCTACCCAAAAGCCGATGATTATGGTCAATAAAGCACCTAGTACCATTGGAGCATATTCCAGCACCATGTTCCAAATCGTTGTAATGTCAAAATTCATAGTTCATTTAAATTATGTTAAGGTGGTCGAAAGTACTAAAAAGACAAGGATATAAAGCCAGCTTTGAGATCTGAGATTGGATTTTGAAGAAAGTTTTCGGTTTAAATAACAAAGGCCTAACCATGAAAACACAAGAACCATCTAAAGTCATAAATTGAACTCCAATAATTCTTCAATCAATCAAAATGGCACAATCTCCAATAAACTTCAACAATGACCTCCCTATCTTTTCGATCCTTTTAGAAGGTCGAGCTATTGATTCTTCATACGCGGTAAGAAGCATTCGAACCGTAAATGCCGTCAATCAAATTCCCTATGCAAGAATAGTATTGGTAGATGGAGACGTTACGGGGGAAGAGTTTTTAATTAGCAATAAGACAGACTTTATCCCGGGTGCTCAGGTTGAGATCAAAGCGGGATACGACAATAAAGAAGAAACAATTTTCAAAGGGATCATCAGCAAGCATAGGGTCTCGTCAAATGCCTTGGGCTCAGAGTTGAGGTTGGAGTGCTCCGATCCTGCCATAAAGATGACCTTCGGTCGAAAAAACAAATGTTTTAAGGATCAAACCGATAGTGACATTATCGCTTCATTGATCAAGGAATCGGGTTTAATTGCAGAGGTCGAAAACACCTCAGCTAAGCACCCATCGATGGTGCAGTATTATGCAAGCGATTGGGATTTCATTCTGACCCGAGCCAAGGCCAATGGGCAAATGGTTGTGGTAAATGGCGGTAGAGTCTCTGTCGGTAGACCAGATATTTCGAAAACGCCGGAATTGGTCGTTGAGCAAGGTCTTTCCATTTATGAGTTCAATGCTGAAATTGATGCCACACATCAGTTCAATAAAGCCAAAGCTTATGCATGGGACGAAACCACACAAAAGGTGATCGAAGGCACGGGAAGGGCAGATGTTCAAAGAGCGGGCAATGTTTCCGCAACCATGCTGGCCGATGCCATAGAATTTCCCGAACTCGAACTGCAATCTAACGGAAGCCTGAAAGTGGAGGAGCTGAACAGTTGGGCTGCGGGTCAGGATATGCGTGCAAAACTTTCCGGGACTACTGGCTATGTACAATTCGCGGGGAGCGCACTTGCCGCAACGGGTGAAATGATTGAGTTGAAAGGGGTAGGAGACCGGTTCAATGGAAATGTATTCATTAGTTCGGTTACGCATACGCTAGATAATGGACAATGGAAAACCGAAGTGGAATTTGGAATGCCGCTGGAAATATGGGGTGATCCTCCTGAACATTTTTCAGCGCAACCGGCTTCGGGATTGCTTCCTGGTGTAAGTGGTCTTCAAACGGGCACTGTGGTTCAGGTACACGATGATCCTGAAAAGAATTTCAGGGTACTTGTAAAAATCCCCTTACTGCGTCAGGAAAACCAATACATCTGGGCTCGAATGGGTGCTAATTATGCTTCAAACGGCTCTGGACATTTCCTCTATCCCGAGGTACATGATGAAGTTATTTTGGGTTTTTTAAACGATGACCCCCGCTATCCGGTGATTTTGGGATCATTATTCAGCAGCGCAAATAAGCCGCCGGAAAATCCGGAAGAGAAGAATAACAAGAAAACCTTTCGCACACGAAGCAAGCTGGAATTGGCATTCGATGATGAAGACCAAACCATTGCGATAAAAACACCGGCAGGGAATCAATTCACGATAAGTGATAAAGATAAAGGCTTGAAGCTGGAGGATCAAAACCAAAACAGCATCGTGATGAACGATTCGGGGATGGTCTTAAACAGCACTTCAGATATTATCCTGAAAGCCAGGGAAAATATCACAATAGAGGCAGGAGCCAACCTTACCCAAAAAGCATTAGCCAGTGTATCAGTTGAAGGTCTACATATTGAAAACACTGCTCAGATCGGGTTTTCAGCAAAGGGAAATGCAACCGCTGAGCTTTCCGCTTCAGGAGAAACGAATGTTAAAGGAGCCATCGTTAATATTAACTAAAAGGATAAGAATATGCCTGCAGCAGCCAGAATTACAGATCAGCATATCTGTCCGGAGCAAAGTGCCGGACATCCGTCCATTCCGCATGTGGGAGGGCCAATTGTAGGTCCGGGCTCACCTACTGTTTTGATCGGGGGGTTGCCGGCCGCGGTGCTGGTAGATACTTGTGTTTGTGTGGGACCTCCCGATTTCATTGTAACAGGATCCGCTACCGTGTTCATCGGTGGAAAACCGGCGGCAAGAATGGGGGATAAAACACAGCATGGGGGTAGCATAGTGTTGGGTTCTCCTACAGTTATGATTGGAGGTTAGACTCTTTGATGCCATGTTATTCTGACATGAGTTTTAGATAATTGCTTCATGGTACAAGCCTCAAAGAATTCTTTTGACCAGCAGCTTGCCTTCGAGAAAGAGTTGAACCATGATTCAGAGTCACCGATTCATACGCGCCCATAGGTCAATAATTCCTTGATCCGTATCAATACCAGTATAGCCTAAATCACTACGAAAGTTGCTTTGCGACCGAACTGATCGAATATAATTCCTATTCGTTGATCGGTTGTGCCGTTATGTTTGGATTCAGTTTTGAAGATTCTAAACTAAAGTCCAGATTGAACTCCTGGCTCGATTCCCCCTGAACGAGAAGCAAATGGTTCGGTTCATGCGGAGCTAAATATTTATTTGACCATTTCATGAAATATTCAAATTTGTGTCTTTTTCGATCTACTGGAGGAGGAGAACAATTCGGGAATTGAAATTCATGAGGTTCAAAAAAACCGGTATCTCTGTTAAACACTATAGATACCTTACTGTTATTCATCGTACAAGCTCATTTCGGATTGATTGCACTTCAATAAAGAAAGCTGTCTAAACCTGGTTTGATCTAAGATTAGAAAGTACATCAATAAGCCAATAGCAATGAAGGTTTTTTTGGGAGTATTATTAATGCTCGTAATCGGAACAAATCCTTTGATTTTCGACTTCAATAAGTCGTCCGGGATTGAAGGATGGAAAGTGGTAGACGACGGAGTGATGGGAGGGACGTCATCTGGAAATTTTTACCTGAGTCCCAAGGGACATGGGGTATTTGAAGGCAATGTATCACTTGAAAACAATGGCGGGTTTTCCTCTGTACGGTATAATTTTTCGAGAAAAGAGATAAAGGAATACAGCGCCATTAGCATACGACTAAAGGGTGATAGTAAACGATATCAATTCAGATTGAAAGCCAATTCAGGTGATTATTATTCCTATATCAGCTATTTCCAGACCTCAGGAGAATGGCAGAATATCGAAATAGATCTTAAAGATTTATATCCGTCCTTTCGGGGACGTAAGTTAGATCAACCCAATTTCGGAGATGATCATATCGAGAAAATAGCCTTTCTAATCGCGAACAAGAGAGAGGAGAAGTTTAGTCTTTTATTGGATAAGATTGCGTTGAAGAAAAGCATGTGATGAATGAGTCATTAACTCTCAATTGATAACAAAACTTGCTTGACTTCTTTTCGCCACAAATTATCCATCTTTGATGAGATGCATCGAAATGTTGTTCTGAGTACAGTTGTCTTTCTCATACTGAATTTTTTAGCTCTGGCCATTGGCGGATTGTTCACCGGAAAGGGAGTCCCCTCGGATTGGTATATGGCCCTCAATAAAGCGCCATGGACACCACCCGGGTGGGTTTTTGGTTTTGCCTGGACGTTCATCATGATCTGTTTTTCGGTTTATATGGCTTTCTTCTGGCAATATTTTGAAAACAAGAAGTTGCTCATCGGCCTCTTTGCAGTTCAGTGGGTCTTGAATGTTCTCTGGAATCCGGTTTTCTTTCATTTTCATCAAATAACTGCTGGGCTGCTTGTTATATCACTTTTGACTGTTTTGGTAGGATACCTCCTTTACTTTTCCTGGCCCTATATTGGATATAAAGCGCTCCTGATCCTGCCTTATGTCATATGGCTCCTAATCGCTACTTCGCTGAATGGGTATGTAGTATTCCATAACTGATCAATTCAAAAGCAATTGAAACGCTATGGTTTAACGCACATAATGATTCAAGGACACACTTGAGTCCACATACTTTTTGAATATTTGGGATCAACTTAGGTTAACGGATTAACGGATTAGTTCCCAAACGTAAATAGGCTACATTAAGGGGTAGTTGTTTAGCTACTAGAAAAAAAGTAGCAGTTATGGAGAATTACACAAGTATTACAGAATTCATGCAGAAGTATGGCACCAGGGAGGCCTGTTATCAGCACCTATATGATTTAAAATGGTCACAAGGGTATCAATGCCTTAAATGTGAGCATCCTCATTGGGTAAAAGGGAGAAAATGGCATTACAGAAAATGCCAAAGATGCCATTACGATGAATCATCAACGGCCAATACATTGTTTCATAAGTTGAAATTTCCCATCGAGAAAGCATTCATGATAACCTACCAGCTTAGTACGATGAAGAAAGGCATGTCATCATGTGAAATAAGCCGACAGTATGGAATACATCAGGAAACAGCATGGTACTTCAGGCGTAAAGTACAGCGGGCGATGCAGTCACTAGTCATCCAATCATTAAGAGATAATGTAGAGGTTGACGAGGCCATGATAGGCGGAGTAGAAACGGGAAGAAAAGGAAGAAGCAAAGGCAAGAAGAGAAAGATTCAGATTGCCGCTGAAGTTGGATATCCTGAAGATGATAAGCCTGCGTATCTAAAACGCGCAGGAGCCTATATGATTGATGATTTTTCGGCCACATCTCTGGGTAAAGGATTAAGAAACATGGTACACAAAGATGCCGTAATAACTACAGATGGATGGAGTGGCTATCAGCCCGTGGCTAAAGACTTCTGGCATGAGGTGTTCTTATCCAACAAGGGCGACAACTTTAAACTTCTACACTGGCACATATTTAACCTAAAGAACTGGATACGAGGTGTCCACCACAAGATATCAAGGGCGCACCTACAATCATACCTTGACGAATATCACTTTAGATTTAATAGCCGAAATCATCTCAAG
>DNTB01000046.1 GCA_003499525.1 Flavobacteriales bacterium | reverse complement strand
TTATCGAGACGGCTTCTTTTTTTGATCTTAACTTTAAACTCTAACGATTCTTTGGTATCAGATAGACTTGATACAAAGAATAGAAGAAGAAAATACCAACAACGGCAAAAATGCCAAGCACAACCACCTCCATCCATAATGGTGCAGATTGAGTCCAGAGATTTTTTCGTTCTTCTGAAACCTCATATGTATTAGGTACTCCCCAATTAACAGCTTTATGCGTTTCAACCGTTCCATATTTTCTATCATTATCAATACGCGCAACGAGGGTAATCATACCCTCAGTGTCGCCCGGAACATCTGTGGGAACCTCAAAAGTTACCGTGCCTGTCGAATCTGTTCGCTCTTCTCCAATGGGCAATAAACTGTACAACCTTTTAATGTTTAATCCAACTTTTGCCCGTTCAACAGGCAGACCATCCATATCGTAAACTCCAATGGTTGCGACGTTTGTTTCGTCACCCTCTTCAAGCGAAAGCCGCAGATCGACATTTATCACATCCAGATCATCGGTTGTTCTTTTGAGACTATCATTTCCGGAATATTTCAGTTTATATGTCGTTTTTCCGGAAGTAGAGGGGATATTAAAGCCACTTTCAATCAACAAATAACACCAGCCGTCTTCATCAGTAGTTACGGATCCCAGGTCAATTTTGGTGCTGTCTTCACCGGCGGTAAAAAATACCTCAGCATCCGGTACTCCAGCTATACCTGATTTAGACTTCAGGAATATTCTTGCGCTCAGTTTTCTGCTTCCGTCATCAAATCTTTCGTATTGGAATTTACTTCTTGTTTTCTGCTTTTTCTGGCCGTAACCATCAAATGGTATCCAGAAAACCAAAAAGACTAGAATTAAGAATGAATTATAATATGCCTTCATAGTTCAACTAATTATGAATCTGATAATTTATTGGAATAATGCTTCTGTCCGAGTAGCTTGTCAATAGAATACTTACCGAAAAGCTTGAAAGAATGGCTTTCCTGCATATCAGCGATAGGAAATACTGGTACGATCTTCAATATGATCATATACAACATGATAGCTCCAGCGAAACCTGCTACAACCAATGCCCATTCAATCCATGTAGCAGAATACTCCAATACATCAGGATCAGTAGATACTATAGGAAAATAGGGAGTTTCAAGAACGGGTACAATGATCAAGTAACGGAAGAGCCATAACCCGATCAGCACTAGAATAGCACTAATGAAATAGCTGACCTTCGACCTCAGTGCTGGTATAGCTATAACCAGAATGGGTATAATACTCGTGAAAATGAGCATTATGTAGGTCATGTAGCCGTAGTGATCCAGGGATAAATACTTGTATATCAGCTCCGAATTCCCCTGAGTTGTGTTGTACCATCTTGTGATATAATCAGAGAAAGTGAAATATCCGAAGATTAGTGCCATAATAAACATGCCATAGGCAATGAAATTGAAATGCCCGTCAGTAAGAATGGACTCTGCTTTATAGATTTTTCTAACCAGAAACATCAGGATAATCACAATAGCGAATCCGGAGAATATTGCCGAAACAATGAAATAAGGTGCGAATAAACTGTCGTCCCATCCTGCTTTCAGGTTCATTCCAAAGAGCCAGGCTAATAAAGAATAGGCCACCACTGCAGTTGGAATAATAAGAGCTGCCATTACATCCAAAGCTCGGTTCAGTCGCTTCTTTTGCTGGGGTGTTGCGGTATATCCCAGAGATAAAAACTTGAAGAGCTTCTTTTGCCAGTTTGCTAAACCCAACTTATCACTATTTAAATACATCAATGAGAAATCCTTGATGAAAGTGAGATAGAGGTAGAAGGTGCACAAAATCAAATCGATAATGACTGCAATTAAATCCCATATTATAGGAGATTGAATTCTTGCATGAATAAACAAATAGTGCAACCTATCAAGCCTTCCAATACAAAGCAGAATGTAAATAGGACCAATAAGGATGGTGATGAAAGTGATAATCTCGATAATCCTTATCAGGGGCTTACCCCAATCGATTCTACCAAGATGAAAAGCACCTGAAATTATTGCTCCTGCATAACTGACACCCAACAGAAATATGAAATTTACGATGTAGGCTCCCCAAACAACATTATCTCGCATTCCCGTTATGATATGGTCGTGCACGATTTGTTGAATCAACGCATAAAAACCTACCAAAACCAACAAGCCCATAATGCCCATAATGACATACCAAGTCAAAGAAGGTTTCTTCAAATGCTCAGTGTACTTTTTTAGTAAGACGTAAGAATTGTCGCTCATGGTTTTTCATTTTTTACTTGATTCAGGTACCAGTCCTTAAGATCTTCATCAAGATCTTTGAGTCCTCTTTCAAAAGAATGGCTCTTATTCACCGGAGGCAGATAGATTACGTTTGGATCGGTACCCAAATGTGCCATCGCCTGATATCCAGCTCTGTTAGAAATGGTTTCCTTTAGACGCAATGTTTCCTGACCATTAAATATGGTGTCCTCATTGACATCTCCAAAATAGATCGCTCCCATTGGGCAACTCTCGGCACAGTAGGGGAGTTTTCCCTCTCGGGATCGGTCCGGACAAAAGTCGCATTTACTTACGGTTCCAACCTGGCCCGGAACACTTGTTTCTGGGGAATACTCGTCGGTATTCTCTTCGTAGGATTCTCGATCTTCCCAATTGAATACACGAGCTGAGTACGGGCATGCAGAGACACAAAATTTGCAACCTATACAAGTATCCGCATCAACGAGCACAATACCGTCCGTTCGCTTGAAGGTGGCACCTACTGGACAAACTTTAACACAAGGCGGGTTTCCGCAATGATAGCAGGGTTTTGGGAACCAATATGGCTCACTTCCTTCATGATCTTTTTTTAGCATCACCTGCATAAATTCCTGATTTGGCAACAGATCATGTCCTCGCTGGCATGCTTCAATGCAACTTCTCGCATTGGCACATCTCGCAAGGTCCACTACCATGACAAATTTTCTACCCGGTATTCCCTGTCTTGCCAAATCGCCTTTGGCGGGTAATGTGCTCGGATCGGCCATGGCTTTTTTGTCCACTTCAACCAGTTTGCCATCCTGAGTCAGGACTTTTACGGTTTCTTTTTTTTCATCGACCGACGCGAGCGCTGTCAGTTTAGCCCCTACGATTGAGGCCATACCAAGCCCAATGCCGGTTTTTATAAATTTTCTCCGGTCGTTGTTATTATCTTTCCCCATTTTGTTTTGTTTTAATTAAAACAAAGGGATATGTCAGGCATATTCCTCTGTTACATCAGAAGGTCTTGATGTATTCAATTACGGCCCATCGGCCTTCTTCATCGGTTATTTTCTTCTCATAGTTGGGCATTTCATCCCGGCCGATTATGGACATGTAGTACATTTCACCGTCCGAAAAAGCCTTGAACTCATCGCTGGTAAAATCCCCAGGATAGGTTTTAAGCTCGTCTGCTTTTGAGCCATCTCCAATTCCATCATCTCCGTGGCATGAAGCACAGTGCTTGTCGTACAGATCGGCACCATAATCCACCAAATCATCGATATCATCGGTATATGGATTGGTCATATTTTTATACTTAGCAGGAATTTCCCAGGGTTCTTTATCCTGAGGTACCAATGCAAAAGCAGAGAAAAAAGTAATGATGGAAAGTCCGATTAAAACATTTTTTGTATTCATATTTTCTAAAGTTTAGTCATTAAAAATCCTATTCTGATTCCTTCGCTATCGAGTTCATTTTGGTTGCGCGCATATACATTTTGGCCTAAAATGAAATTAGAAGTACTTAGGTATATCTGAAAAGCGTGAGAAGTGGTAATGATTTCAGCACCTAGCTGGTAGTTAGGTTTTGCAGTTTCAAACTCTGAATATTCCGAAATACTCTCAATGTTGAGTGGAAAATCGTTATGTGAAACAATTGAAATACGGGAGGTAACCCTGATCTTGGCAGAAGCGCCAATTCCTATCACATCATGATTTACTCCGTCTGGCATACTGTTAAAGTGAGAGAAGCTTCCCGAAGCTTGTACGGTAACATATTTTCCGAACTTTCGTCCTACGATGAGCTGTGAGAAGTAAGACATACGGTGCGAAAAACTATAGTCGGTGCCAAATGCCTCTTTGTCGCTCCCATCAAAGGCCATATTTCCATATAGAGTTACAGAAACGGGCATGGTGTTTTTACGGGTTTGCTCCAACACAGTATATTTTAGATTAAGGTCGGTTGTAATATTAAACCTTGTTACTCCCACGCCAATCTGAAGGTTTTTAACCGGAACGTAACTCAGTCCCATTCGAACATTTGCTCCATCTGCGTAAACGCCAAAAAGATCTGAAAAACCATTGTTAATGGATCCGAAGAGGTGGACCAGTTCGAATCTTAAGGTGCCCTTTCCAGGAACTATTGAGGTCTTTCCTCCCATGATAAGACCGCTGTTCCAAGGTGTCCGGACGGGTTTATCCTTTTTGACTGCTGTTTTCTGCTCTTCTGTTGCCGTTGTAGACTCAGAATTGTTTTCCTGAGCGTACATTGGGATAGCAAATAGGAAGGAAATGATTAAGAAGTATATATGTTTTTTCATATTCCGGAAAATTAGTTGTCGAGAGCTCCCTGCTCAATCCATGTAAATACAAATTGGGCCTGCTGAGAGGTATATCGTTTGAAATGAGTGCCTGTTGGAAGTGGATAATAATATATCACACTACCTGCTGCATCGGTTGTATCTGCATATCCGCTGCCGATAATACTGTTGTAAGCTGCTTCGGGCAGTAAATTGAGACTTGTCGCAGGATTCGTTCCGTCATGACAATTGGTGCATTCCTGTGCACTGAAGATGGGAACAACGTCCGTAGAGAAACTCACATCCTGCTCAATAGGGGGTAGAACCTCCTGCTGAATGACATGATAATCACAAGAGGACATCATTATAAATCCTAAGATTACTATTGATATTCTGATTTTCATAATTTATGGTTGAGCTATTTAAGAGAAAAGGCTAACGTGATCTTTTTGGATCTCTGAGTTAGCCTTTTCTTTCTGAATTTGATCAAATAAACCGCTATTCTAACACTTCAATAGAATTGGTTACTAATGCTTTGGCGTAGTTCGGGTTGTGAATCAGGAAGCTCTGATCTTCAGTAACAAATTTGTAGTTATAAATAGCCGCTGCATGATCAGAAGGCACCACGAGGGGGTTGTCCCCTGAAACCCATACACTATCGTTGATAACGTATCCATCATTATCGATATAGCCTGCATCTAATAACAATTGTTTTAGTTCATCAATAAGCAAGATGTTATTGTCTCTTGCTCCCTGAACAAAACCTGTGATTGCGTCATTGTCCGGATAGGAAGCGTGGCAGTCAATACATCCGTTTGCATTTATAACTCTTGAACCGTCGTCCCAGCTACCTACTGCAACATTTTTACTGTGACCTCCAAGTTCAAAATCTCCACTGCTACCGGCTCCATCAGCCATATGACAGCTAACGCAGCTAGAATTTGTTGCATGCTCGGAATTGGCATAAGCAAGGCTTCCGCTAATTTCATATGCACCACTTTTCCCTACTCCGGCCATCATATTACCTTGTGGTCCATGATGAGGTCCGTAACGTCTATTTGTAATAGACACATCCTCGCCACTTCCAGGATCAAAAGTAGGGGACGAAGTCCTGGATTGATGACAAACTACACAGGAGTTAGAGCTTCCCTGATCTGTGTTTTCATTATTAACAAGGAAATTAATTCCACCCTCGGCAACCCGGAAGGACCAATCCTGAGGTGTATATGTTTCATGAATTTTGTGGCAGGTATAGCAATTTGCCGGTAGAGGTCGGTCTGGACCAGGATTGTCCCAGCTTCCAATTACTGCTAGCTGAAATCCCTGACTGGAATGACAATCGGTACAACCGTCTCGCGCACCATAAAAACCACCCATGTGGCCACCGTTAACGTGTCCGGAAAGCGCCCATTCGTGAGAAATTATTTTCATGTCTTCATTGTCGTCATGGCATTGGATACAACCTGCCGTACCATCGGCACCGTCCATACCATCTGTACCATCTTCACCCGGCGCTCCTTGAGGGCCTTCTTTAGTACATGAAGCAAGAATTAAGAGTCCTGTAGTTAGGATTGCTAAGAATTGTAAAAGTTTTGTCATAATTCAGATTTTATGTGACCAAAGTTACAAAAATTTGACTATGCCAGTTCACTGAGATTAATAAGCATGTTTTATGATTTTTATCAGATAAATTCAAGGGGTTCACAAGTCTAACTATTGTGTGCCACATTAAAACTAATTCGGTTAAAACTCTGATTTTAAATTACACGGATATTGTTTTCTCAAGAATCTCGCTGTACCAAAGGTTACTTAATTGGAGTTCCCTTTAAAGTATTAAGTTTTTCTGTAAGAGCGCCCTTTCTCCATATCCATAGCGAGAATATCTCAGCCTTTTATCTCCTTGAACCATTCCGCCAATTTAGCTGGTGACATCACAGTGGGATCACCGAGCTGTGCGTCTGAAGCCTTTTCAAGCTGGGCAGGAAGAAGGTTAATGATTCGTTCTAAATCAGGCACGCCATCCACATGTTCTTGCATAACAGAGGCCATATCCTCGTCATAATCCAGTTCCCTTTTTCGTACAGACTCCAGTAACCCGAAAAGGAGCGTTTCCCAGGTCGTCATTGGCCCCTGAACAATAGATGCGGACTCCTCGAATGAATCGACAAATGCAAATGCCACCTTATGAATGGGGGCTTTCATCACAATACTGGCCGCAATCCAATCGGAATCGAACGAAAAGTCATAGACCGAAGGGGCCTTTAGAATTTCCTTGAGAATGCTCTTATCGTAGAGTATGAATGCGGCCTGCGTATCTCTGATCCCGAGATCAAATATGGTTCTCCCGATCATGCGCTGCATATGCCGCAATACTTTGATGCCAACTCCCCAGCGGTTTTCCTGCTTGACCAGTACCGATAAGGCGTCTTTTCGGTTGCCGATGACCACCGGAAAATTCTGTAAGGCATAAGGCTGAAGCAGCAAACCTATCTGTCCGAGGTGTACAGAGTTATCCGCATCGGTGTAAATGACGGCATCAAAACCATCTTCCATCGCGCGCTGTGCTCCATAAATAATGGCGCCCCCTTTACGGGACTCATTCGCAGAATTCAGATTTTTCAGCGGCCCTTCGCTTTGAGGCAGTGCTTTTTCTAAGAACAACACTTCTACACGCCCTTGCTCCCCGATACTTTCAGCTATTTCCATGGCCATAGCACCACTATCATGCGGGCACCCGTCGTCCACTGCATACAATTTCCAGGTGACATCGGTGCCTTTCGTGATCCAATCGAGCTGCTTTACTTTGGTTCTGAGCGTATCCTCTCCGTGGGGATTTTCAGCAGAGTAGGGGCGTAATCTATTTTGCTCTCCCCACATGGCAAAAACGACCGCTACCTTTACCGGCCTGTCGATGCTAAGCATAGCCTTTAGAGAGGACATGAGGTGATAAGCCATCCTGAATTCAAGCCGAGTGACCGAGTCCTTTACCTGAGTATGCAGTTCATCAAGGTTTGTGGAAGAATCCATTAATGCTTCTGCAATAGAGTAGAGGTGGTCTTGATTTTCTGAGCTCTTGAGGTCAAATGTGGTTCTGCTCTCATGGAGAATCTCCTGAATCGTATTCATAAAACGAAATTATCAATACCAATCTTTACTTTTCAATTAATTTGTTCTGGATGATGGATTAATCCCCATCTTGCTCGTTTAGAGCACAAGGTTTTAATGAATTGAATATCAGTGCTATAAATGACTTTAAGTCTTAGATTAACATGTTGGGAAGAATAACACAGGGGGCCGCGCGTGTTGTGGATGGCTATTATCGGGCCTTTCAAGGGGTATCTGTACTGATGTACCTTATTCTGGCCTACCAGTATGCGCAGCTCTAGTTTGCACCACAGCCGGATGATGCTTTGAGGATCATGGATTATACCGTGCTGATTGGCTTTGAGTTTATCATGGTCCATTCCGGTGTGTTTATGGCCATTATCCCCCGTAAATTCTCCCTCTACATTCTGGTTCCATTTTACGGCTTGTTTGCCCTTGCCTTTAATGCCAGCGTCACGGACAATCAAATTCTAATTCTGTTTGCCCTGGTCGTGCTCAACAGAATGCGCTTTGCCTTTACGGATGTACCACCAATCGTCAAAGTAAGGTCCATCCTCTTTTCCGTCCTGGCCGCGTTCATCTACTTTGTATCCATCATGGTCATGCTGCCACTGGGTGGTTTTCTTCCCGAATTTGGTCTCGATTATTCCTACTATACCGAGTTTATGGAACCCTTAGAGCACTCTGTAGGAGGCGATTTCGAGCGGGAGCCCCACCGTTTGATTGCCTTTGGAGCTGTGTTCTTTCTGCTTTTGGCGATTTTGGAGTTATTCTCCGGTACGATGGCCAAAAGAATGAAATCATCGGGAGGGATATTCCTTCTTTTCAGCGATTTTGAACCTATGTCAAAGAGGTTCTGAAGGTCAGGTGATGTCCCTCATATTTACTCAAGCAAACCGCTTCCTGCATTAAATAAGACCCCAGTCGATGTACGCTATATATGGGAGCATTTTTTCTTGCGCTAGCAATGAGCGAAAGATCTCTGTAGGGGCTTTGATTTTAAAGAAGTAAATAACCACGATAAGGGAAGGATAAATTTTCTGATCCAATCCAGAAAAAGGTAAAAACCCAGTAGATGATTTAGCCAGCTTGTGAGCAGCCACAATATGGTTTACACGGTTGCCGTAATTTATTTTAACAGCTTGCCACAATATGCTTTACACGGTTGCCGTAATTTGCTTTACATAATACCGATCCGATATCGTACACTTTATGTCCGATATCTGGTATTATGCAAAATAGCGAAGCTATTACGCAAATTACTTTAATTCCCGATAATTAATATTATCCATAATGATACAACTCTATCGTTCAGGCATATAAATAGATCATTGGCAACTTGAATATTCGTTTCGCTCTAGCTTATTATACATTTTTATCATTCAAACGTCTATTTATATGCTCTACTTGCCTTTCTAAATCTTCAATTTTTTTCTTGATTCTTTCAATCGTTTGTTCAATGTATTCACGCCCGCCGTATTGATTGGTCGGCTCACTAATAGTATTGCCGTAGCTTTCTATCAACAGTTCAGTGACCCCTACATTCAGATATTTCGCTATTTCTTCCAGAACGGTAACTTTTAAAGACCCGTTTTCAAACATTCGATAGGCCCCGGCTTGAGTTAGACCAATATCAAGAGCCATTTTTTTAAAGTTCAGCCCTTTTTTCGTAAGCCGAGCGTCAATAGTGGTTTTCAACTCCTTCAATACCATTTTGCCCCCCCTCATGTTAATAACCGATATATATTATTTTTTGCTCTGTATATACATATGTATATATTTGTCTCAAATATTGGTCTAAATATACGTTCAAAAATGTCAAGTACTAAATCTGTGCCATCATTCCGGCCCAAATACAAAATCCGCGAAAAGTATATAACGCTTTCAAGGTACGAGCAGCAAAAACTTCGCGCAAAATTGATAATAAACGGAATACCGCTAAGTACATTTCACACTTACGCCGGCATTTCACTAATAAGCGAAACCGATATACCATACGGCAAGCTCGAAATAATAGCAGGGTTATTGGGAACCACCCCAGAC
>DNTB01000075.1 GCA_003499525.1 Flavobacteriales bacterium | reverse complement strand
ATTTCTAATTAGGAGCACATCAGTATTATTGAACCAGATGTTTGAATAATAGTGAGACTGGCCATGGTGCGGAAGGGTACATTCAGAAGTGTATTTCAAAAGCTTACGATTGTGCAAATCTGCAGGGTCTGTTCCCGAAAGTTCATGCCAGGGTATATTGGAAAATGGCATGTGTTGTGTCCACCCCTCAAAGTACCCCGTACCATAGTAGCATCTATCCACACCACTACTTGGATTTCCTCGGGTATGATATTTCCTGTTGTATGTCTCCACGTACCTATTGCTTTCCCTATTAGCAATTTTTGTAAAATCTTCGTGAAATGAGACTGTCGTGAATATAGGATTGTCGAAATCTGTTAGCGTCGCACTTTGGTACTGATAGTTAATCATGTGCTCTTTACTTTCTGTTCGGTGTGCGATCTCCATCCCGAACGGATAATAATCCGCGTAGCTCAGCACGTCGGCATCGTAAGTACGCGGAAGTTCATCCACTGCCGGTGTTGCTTTTTTTCTATCGGTAAGCACCGTACTCACATTTCCGAGATGATCTTTGAGTTCCATGCGGGTAAGACCGGCATAGTGCTCCGAATAGTTTCCAGCGGCCTCATTTTCCCCCACCTCGTTTCTTCCTTTCACAAACGACCCTGCTTTCACCTGTCCTATCCTATCGCTTCCGTAGGTATGATGGTTTTGAATGGAAAGGGCATAGGTCTCCCCTTCGTCATACGCTTCATACGGCCCTTCTCCAGGTGCTTCTTCTTCGCCGCCTGATTCAAGTTCCCTTTCTACCTCAGCATGTGCAACGTGCTGTTCGGCTGCATTTTTATTTCCAAACCTGGCCTCAATCTCGTTGAGTTTCTTTACCAGATTTCGCGTATCATAGTGCTCGGTATTAAATATCCATTTTGCGGCCTGGGCGAGTTTCAATTCGTCCGCTTCGGGCATTGCCGCCGCCTTTAATGCTTCATAATAAACCCGCGGCTCGGCAGCATAATACGACTGCAGCAGCTCTGTATTATCAACCCCTTCCAACATCTCCATGCGGCCCTGTGGATTTTTTAACCGGTTGGTTATGAAGTTGTTATAGGATTCACCGGAAACTACTTCATCAGACTGAAGGGCACGCAGGCTCAATTTTGATGGCTCTTCGTTTTTATTTTTTAGCGCCAGAGATTCCGGCACGGCTGCATCGCCTTCCAATACTTTTTTGTATTCGGATAAAATATACTCATCGGCGTTTTTATACGAAATGCGGCCCTCATCCTCTTTCTTAAACCGTTGATACTCCTTTCGTTTGGCTTGTGCAAATTCATCAAAGAATTGCGGCGACTGAAGTATCTCAACCGTAGCTTTCTCCGGATTTTGGGCGTAGTACAATGCCGCGTATTCCTCACCGTATTGAGCGGCGAGTTTTTGGGGAAGGTACGAATGCCGCTTCAGTAATTTATCCATGTCCATTTGATCGATCAGCTTATTTCGCGATTCACCTAAATCGCGTGCTGTAGCCGAAATGAAGTTATGCGCATAGGCCAAATGAGCACCTATGACTTCTTCATAGAGCAAGCCCGCTTCTATGCCAAAGTCTGCTCTTGTTCCTTTTAGTTTTTTCAGTATTTCCTCTTCCGTTTTTGGGGCCCCAATGGTTCTTTGGTACATGGCCATTACATTACCCGAGGCGTCGCGGATGTAGTATTCTTTACTCCGCCTAAAGCCATCTTCAGACTGTATTCCACTCTCCAAGGAAGCATCTAAAACTCTGTTTTCGATAAACTCATCATAGGTGATAAGGTTTCCCTCTCCGACTGTAATTCGTAGTTTTTTAGCGTTATCGAAACCAACCTGCATTCCATTAATATATTGGGGTAAGATTTGGTTTATTTGATAGTCGGTTTTACTAATTCGCTGCCCAGCAGGGTCATACTCAAACTCCAGCTTCAATCCATGAGCCAAAAATAAGCCATCGGTTCCAGGGTCATTTTTGAAGGTAGGAATTGACCCTATTTTTTCTATTTCTTTCACTTTCCCGATAGGGTTCCAGGCTATAAAACTTCCTTCGGAATGATCGACTATTAAGTTGCCTATGTTATCGTACACCAGATCGCCATCTTTTTGTTCGTCAATGTCATTTTCGAAAAGTCCAACATCAGTTTGGGCTTCATCAACATAAACCAGCTGGCTATTGAGTTTATGTCCGGGGGTCGTATTATAGTTATATGAAAAATCATCCATGAGCAACCAATCGTCCGATTGCGTATCATAACCTTTGCGCATTAAGGTGATGAGGTTTCCGTCCTGATCGTAGGTATATCCTGTTATCCTATCTATCCGATCAGCAATTGCACCCGGATTTAAACTTTCACCAAGGCCTCCTCCACCTGGATTTACTCCAGTTGCTTCAGGTGTATAGTCGTTATAGGCTTTTATACGGTTCAGCTGATCGTATTCGTACCAATTATATGTAGAAAATTGTTTGACTGCATAGGCGCTACCTTCACTCTCTGAATCCAAGAAGGTACCCTGATAGTAGTGCTTGTTGATATTTGGAATGTTTCCATTGTAGAGATCCCGGAATTTCACGTCCATTTTCTGAGCGCTCGGATGGGCGGTTGGAATCGTTCCTCCCGCAATCTTTCTGTAGTCCTGGTTATTGTAGTGCAGCTCAAACGAAAAGGCATCTTTTGCGAAACTGGCGGCATCACCTTCCAGTCCGAATTCATTAGCCGGCAAACCGTTCACCGATTTTAGCCATCCCTGCAAGGTGTAGGCATAATCCAATGCTTGCACCTGTTTGTCACCCAGGGTTGTTCTCGCCAGCGGTCCGTGCAAATAGTACTCGTATTCTGCGAGATTTTCCCAATACACTTTGTCGCGGCTTATTTCAGCTTGAATAAGCCGATTATCCGCATCGTAGGTGTACTTATGGTAAAACGCATCGTCTTCACCATCTTGATAACGCACCATCTTTACGTTTCCGCTTAAGAGTTCGTAGTCGTATTCTATTCTCTTAACCACTGAAACCGGATCACCATTGTCGTGTATGTCTTCAATATCGGTGAATTGGGCATCCCGAATGTCTCGATATACAGTTTTGACGTTGCCTAAAATGTCATAGGAATAGTGTATGCCGTTCAAATAGTTATTATCCAAATGATAAGCATTGGCAAAATGATAATCATAGATGAGGCTTGCCGAAACCCTATTTCTTAGGTTTTCTTGTTCCAGACTCAGCCCTGAAAAATCTGCGATACTTTTATCATAGTAGTTCTTCACAACATGAATTCTTTCGTTATTCTCAATATGAGCCCTAACCGCTCCTATATTTGAAAGGAATGATTCATCGGCGGGAATGCTGATGGGACTGGTGCCACTGCCGCCTTCGCCATCAATAATTTCGACTTCACCACTCTCCGTAATCCTGGAAAGATTATCATAAAAGGAATAGCTGTATCTATTGCTTGTTTCCTGTTTTGCATTTTGAGACAAGAATATTCTGCCCAGGTTATCAAATTTGAATGTCGTAGTGCCGCCATCAGGAGTTTCTTGTTTCCGAAGGTTGTTATTGCTGGTGTAGGCATAGGTCGAAGCTTTTTCGTGATCGGGGAATTCTAAAGAGCCACCAGGGTCTCCGTTGCGGTATTTCAGCACGTTATCCAGTTTTGTGGCATCGTCCAATAGCTGCACTCCAACTGGAGGAACGGTCTTCGCAAGGTTACCGGCCGCATCGTAATGATACAGTGTCCAGGCCGTAACACTGAGATCTGTAGTTTTTTCTATGCTTTCTTGTACTGAGTTGAAGCAGTGATCCTTGAACTCCCGCTTAACATCTTCAACAATATCCTCATAGTATTCTTGAAACCTCACTTTGCCCCGAACTATTGCGTCGTCGTATTTGAGTAACTCACACGACCTGTTTGGTAGAACGCGCACGCGTTCAGGATGATCACCCAACACAAAAGATGGGATCATGGCCACTGTGGCCACTTTCATAGAACTTCTACCCAAAATGGGGAATTCTCCCTGATTGGTTACTGCGGTAATAACGAAATACTCCTCCTCGCCCGGGCGATAAATCAGCGGCTCGGGATCTTTAAAACTCTGTACATCTGACATTTTAAAGTCGCCGTTGTATTTATTGTAAAAGAGCACAATATCATTATACTTCCGTTGCTGATCGTCTGCGAAATGGATCCATAGATTTCCGTTGCTGTTTTGATGCATCCACATGCGCACTTCAAAGTTACCTGTTACCCCTGCGGGAAGAAGTGCATTGAATCCGGCACTACCGGCGTCGAATTTTACACCGTTGTACTTATCGTTCAGTTGTTTAGTGACATTCCATGCCGCTGTGTGTTGTGGCGTTTTTTGTGGCGGTTTTAGGTTGATAAAAGAACCATTTTCTGTTACCGAACGAATGGCATTGTTTGATTCCCCAACATACAGTTCATCATCATACTCGTCAATAAAATTTGGCCTTAAACCATTCAGCAAGGACTCAATATCGGTAAGGACGCCCTTTGTTTTGTAATAATACAGATTGTTCGACTCTCCAATGACATCATCTGTGGAATAGGATACCTTATCAAATGCATCAGAATTAACTTGTGTAACTCCTGAGAGAACCGACTCAAGGGTATTCAAATCCGTCATACCTGCATTCGAACCCGTTTTAACGCTCGCTACAAACGCGTCGTAAACATTTTTGGCATTTGAGGCCGCCTGAACATTATTGATATCACCAACCAGGTTTAAACCGGAATAGTTGTCCAAATCAAATGCAGATTTGAAATCAGCTATCGTATTTAACTGGTTTTTGACTACATCATCGCTTACTTGACATGCCGATAGAAATTGATAATAATCTCCGTAGGACAATTCCAGATTATAGGCATGATTGGCGTAGTTTTTAAACATCTCTTTGTATGAGAGTTCCCACTCTATTGAATTATGATGAACCGGGTTATCAACTATTTCTCGAATAAACAAGGTTGAAGAGGAGTTTGCACTCAGATCGATATTAAGAAAATTCTGCAGGACGTCGTTGGCTACAGAACAATTCAGCCGATCTTCATGTTTGGGACGATCCATTATGCCATAGAATGCATCGGAGAGTTCAAAGAGTTGGGCATTTACAAAGCCCATCAATTTCCTATTATCTCCGTCTACAATGGCATCGATCTTGAAAAAATAACCTGCCGTATTCGGGCTGTTCAGCAGCATATAGTAATCGAAGAATTCAAATACAGGCTCCACATTTCCTGTAAAGACAATTTTTTTGAAACCCTGATCTAGTTCAAAAAAGTAACCTTCATAGCTTTTATTCACAATAAAGGGCAAAATACCTGGGGCAAAATTGGGTTGAGATAGGTCAATTGAACGCCCAATGTTCAATTCATCTTGTAAAATGCCATGATTTACTGTAGTTTCTATATCATCCATCCCAACCTGCGGCGCATGCTCCATTTTATACAATGGATGTCGCACCTCGATGAGGTATTCATTCACTTTTAAAGATTCTTTTGCACCACCACCATGGAGCAAATTAGCAACTCCAAATGGGGTGTTTTGTATTTGTATACTTTCCAATGCGGCTCGGATATCGGCATAGGATGGCTCATTTCCCTGCGTACATAAGGGCAGCAGTGCGGCCACAACATCGGTAATCAGTACCATAGTAACGCCATCCCTTGCAATAACCTTGTTGCCCGATATTGGGAAATTGTCTTCAATTTCACCTCTCAAAAAGACTTCGCAGTCTGAAGCTTTTTGAGGTGAGATGCGCTGTTGAACTGTGGTTTGCAAGTCTTGCAAACTAGAGGTTTCCAAGTTTGTAACCCCAAACTCATCGTCCATCATATCTCCAAACTTCTCCATAAAGGCATCTTCCATTTCCTTATCCTCATCGGCAGCGGTAATGGTGGTTTTTTGCCCTGTGGTTGGATCAACAGTTTGGGTATAGGCTACATTAGGAAATACCAGATCTTCGACATAAAGTGTATAACAATCGACACAGGGCTTATATGCCGAACTCATCATAAAATTTCTTATTCCAAGATACAGTGTCTTGAGGTTTTCAAAGTACACCTGATCCAACTCCGAGTTGTGGACGGGTCCTCGGTTTCGAATTCCACTATGCAACAAATCAATATGGTACTGAAGCTGTGCAACGGTTGTCCATACATTGTCGTATCCGTAGGTATGTATCATTCCCGTCATGGGCAGCATGGCCAGGTCGTATATTGAGAAGTCGACACCTTTATTGGTATTTACATATGCATGCAATAGGGCCTGATGCATTCTATTTTCAAGGTCCGAAAGCCAGGTTGGAGGTGGTGCATTGGTTTGAAATAATGGGTCCAGCTCTACTAATTCATCAAAAAGTGACCCTGTTCCCACATCAAGCGTTCGAAGATCGTAGCTTCCATATTTCGATTTCCATTCTGTGTAGTCTGAATTTCTTAGAACTTCTTCAAATCGCACAACATCCGGAGCATTGAGATATTCACATTTCTCGAGATTACAGTATTCAGGATGCGCCAGCACCAACACCTCCAACCACTTGTCTTGTTCCACCTCGGTAAGACCGTTAAAGGCGCTTGTGAATTCAGATTCATTCTTGTATTCCGTCGCTGGATTAGGACTAGTAAACCCGGCATTCGCAAACTCAGCTTGAAGACATTGGAAAGGTGCTTTTAATTCATTTGCGCAGGTTGAACACGGATTCTCAAGGTCAGGTAAAACAGCAGCACAGTTGCACCCTACTTCATCATAGCTTATTACCAGATCGTCAAAGCCTACTCCAAATAGAATTTTAGGGTAGTCATTGATGCTGAAACTTTGATGGGCGGCAAACTGATCAAAGGAAATAAATATTTTCACTTCATTACTTCGTGGTATGATGCCCGGCTTATAAAATCTAAGCTCCTTCCATGGATTGTTTGAGGGGGTGTAGTTCTGATCTGTACATTCTGAAATATCTACATATTGGCTGCCCATGTTGATTCCTCCATAATACATTTGCAAATGCATTTGACGCGGAAAAATAAAATCATCAGGTGGTATGTTTCCACTATGAAAGAATGCAAAGATTTGATTCACATCAATGGTGATATTGTAATCCTTAGCGACTTGTGGAATTGGGTTTTGCGCTACTGGTGAATATTCAAAAACTATCGGGTCGCCGGCCATTACGATTTCAACAGAATTACCATCATCACCAGTCTCATACTTCAATTCAATAATACTCATCGAAAAAGCATCGGTAGTAATGTCTGAATTAGTAATATTCTCTGATCGGACAGAATCCGGGGCATCATTCGTACCATTATTGCAATTATTATATAAAAATTGACTTAGCTGATTGTAGCTACTGTGGCTAAAGTAGTTTTGATAATATTCATGTTGAAGATTCAATCCGTCTGCATAATGCCATCCATAAGTATTGTATTGTACATCATAGGGAGGTGCATTTCTTTGAACATTGGTGTTGAAATCTTCATCAGAAATAATGATGTTCTGCGCCGTTGGAACATCAAATATGGAATATTCGCTTGCTCCTGACGTAGCATACTTTCCGGAACCGGGAATCATGTCCTCCTTCACTATGCTAACAAAAGACTCGCAAGGCGAAGGAGCCTCAAAGGTGGATTCACAGGTATTGAAGTTCTCGTTGTTTATTTCCTGTTCGGTAAAGTAGTATTCGGAAAGCACACAATTATTAGATGTTGCATCTGCAATGATGGCGTTAAAGGTTGCTTCGGAAAAAACGGGAGTGAGTTCTTTTACGAGGTAATAGGTTCCCTCGTTCATACTCTTAATAAACTCAAATTCTCTGCGATTCTGGGTTGGAAAAAATTTAGGTGTACCATCTGAAGTACATGCTATGTTTATGGTTTCCTTAATGATATTCTCATCAAGATTACCGGTTGCAGGATTTATTTTGTTGCCCTTGTCGTCGAGCAAATACACGGTAAGATCATACGTGCAATCAAAACAGATATTGGCGCCACAACCTTGAAAGTCTTCAACTCTTAGTTTGTATCCTAATTTCAATGAGCTCATTCCATCGTAATAGATGGCACTGGTGTGGTTAATGGAGTGTCCATCAGGTGTTATGTCGTTATTTGTGGATGTTATCATTTCCGAAACCAGTGGAATGCTCGATGGCAGGTAATCGATGTTATGCTGATGAGCTGGTTCACTTTCTCTGTTAAAATACAGTCCGGAGGCCACGGTTCTCCCCTGAGCATCCTGAATAGTTAAGGTACTTTGACCATTGGGATCGGTCATTATTATTTGACGATAGAAATCCTTTGATGCTGCGTTACTTCCAAACAGTTTATCCAATAGCTGTTGATCCGGTTCGGTATAGTTGTACGCCGTAAAATTCTTCTCTAAACCGTTTTGATCGTGAACGCGATACGTTTCACCAGGCGAACCAACTCTTTTCACACGGCCGCTTCCATCTCCCATATACTCAGTATACGAATACGGGTAGCCTTCTGATTGGGGTACCATATCACGATGGATGCTGTTTGAAAATAACAAATCATCAGAATAGTACTTCTCTGCCACACTACTTACCGAACTCATTGCGCCAGGAACTTTTCTATCTCCGACGGGATCGTATGCATCGTATTCTTCTTTCCACGGAGAAGTCGTCCCCCAGGAATTTAAGTTACCCCTGTAGCTGAACTCGTTTGCCGAACCTGGAACTTCGACCGGCACTGGCAAAGGTTGTATCACAGGTTTGCCGGAATAATCATAGAGTGGTTGTGCCATGAGCAATACGCCGGGTTCGCTGCTCAAATGAGTGATGGTTTGCTGTGCATTTCCGGAACCATCGAAATAAGAAATGATGTCTTTTCTTTTTTCCTCTTCCAGGAATGTGGATTGATACGTCCAGTTTTTATTCGTTTCGTCAAATTGATTGGAAGGGATGGTGAAATCGACAGGATCTGAAAGGTACTTCCATTCTGAAATCATGAGCCTTTGCTGATCGAGATAATAACCGTCAGGGGTTGATACTAGCTGAGGTCTAATTCTTCTGTAGCGAGCATAGAAATAACCCGGTTTATTGTAGATGTTTCTAACCGAGTACGACAGCTTATCGGTTACTATTCGCGTTGCCCCTTTATTAAATTCTGCATTCTGATTGGCATTGGAGAGTTTAGTAGCTCGGTAAGATTCGGGTACAAAAAGCCACTCCAGCTCAAACCATGAAGGGTTTGGATGGCTGGAACGTGAAGTTTCACTTGCATCCCAGAATAATTCAATATGCGAATTGTTCTGACTGAAAGAATTCGTTATGCCGGGTAAAGGTCCGTTCTCAGGTTCATATCGCTCTTCTTCGATACTGAATTCAACCCGAAAGTTTCTTTTATTTTCATATTCCTCATCTTCCGTAAGCTGAAAGTTTTCGGTCAGTGAATAATAACGTTCGAATTTTGAGTGGCTTTCACTTGGATCGGTCCACTCCTCAATTTTCAATGATCTCAACTCCATTCGGGCAAAACCCATTCCTTCGAATTCAAATATGCTCCGATCATTCTCTACCGTTAAAGGATCTGATGAGTAGCTTATGTCCATTTTTACGAACTCTGTCGCTCTTCCTTCCTGATGATCAAAATCTTTTCGGAGTAGCTCAAATGTGAAGGTATACTTGTAAGTGTAAGGTTCTATTTCAAATTGATTTGATTCAATCGTTTGAATTACAATCCTGTTTTTGCGGTCAATTATGTTATACATATTGCCGACGTTATAGGAAGAATTGGTGACATCAAAATTGAAATTTTCAACCAATTCGCTAAGGCATGTTGCGGAAGAGCTTTGGGACTCGGGGCAATCGCCACCATTGAAATAAGCCACATTGGTAACCTTGTACTCTCTTTGCTGCGCATGCAACAACACTGGAAACAAAAAAATTGATAGGTATACGAGTGATCTGATGGGATTATTCATGATTTGTGGATTGGTCGATGAAAGTGTACTCTGCGTATTTTTCACGAGGCATTACTTTGCCCCGAACTTTGGTTATGTAAGTTCCAGAATTGAATTTGGATTTTGGAATGTCGTTTAAGCTAAAATCTGGTTCATTATCTATATCCAGTGTTAAGCAATTGGGATTTTGAATCAAGTTCTCACCGTTGGGATACTTCTCAAAGTACTTGACGCTGAGCAGGTCATAATCGGTAGTGTACCTCAATTCAACTTTGTCATAGTCCTGCGTGATTTGATCGTTAAAAGACAGTGTCATCAAATACTCTCTGTCATTGATAGATTCGACACGAGCAGCAACAGTATTGTTGACAACCAGCTCCCTGATGTTCTGAATAAAACTATCGTCTTTCTGAAACTGAAAATCCAGCAACGCCTCATTGGAATAAACGAGTTGCTTCCGATCGTGGTAAATAGCTACGAAGAAGTCATCATTAATCACAAACTCGGCATTGCCAGAATTAATGTAGTAATCACCATTCAGCACATAATACTCAAGTGCCATAGTCTGAAGAAGACTATCCGTGCACGCCCATTTATAAGAAGATGTCAGACGAAAAGTATTCTTCTTGGTATGTGTTTGATACTGAGCTCCAATTTTGTTCAAAATAGACTGAATATCCGGTTCTTCTTCGATTAGCTGGAAAGCTGAATTGAAGAAGATGATGGTTAAGCCCAATAAGAAAATTGCTCTTTTATTCATGTCTTATGGGTTTGGGTGGTGAGTATGTTTGTAGCTCTCTTGCAGTGTTAAGATTCCTCGTTCTGTCTCCTTTCTTATTCGAATTAGGTTACCCTCATGATCATAGTCATAAAATGTAGCATAGTTATTCTCATCTAATTCAGCTTGAAGCCGTTGGTAGGTGTCATCATAAACAAATGACTTCATGGTTCCATCAATAGGGTACATTCTTAAGTCATCCAGATAAGCCCCATTCTTATCCCCGCTGAATTTGATGTTGATTCCATCCGAAATATCAAGGTCAACTTCAACACTAAATCGTTGCCAACCTTCTACAAAAGGTGCGTCATCGATATTGATTAAGACCTGTTTACTTTCAATTTCCAATGTAGCCAATGTATGGTGTTGTATGATCTGACTTATCTCAGTTTGTGGATCAGAAGACCCGGACTGGTTAACCTCGTCTTTTATCCATCCGCTAACGATATAAGTGCGTGTAGAAGGACTATACCCTGCATGAAGGTATTTCTTCTGATAATCTTGTACGGGTTCCGAAGCCACAGGAATATTAATGGTGTAGCTCGCATTCGGAGCTACATACAGGCTAAATTTTCCAGTATGAGCAGTACTAGTAGATCTTCTATTTATTGTGGATGTGCGCCAATTATCAATATGCTCTATTTCATAGTCATTTTGGTTGGTGTTATCTTCAAAATCAGCAAAGAAAATCTCACTATTCATCATATTGCTTCCAACGGCCGATACCTTTCCATGTCCGCCTATCACCTCCGCACTGTAGATGTTATTTGCGCCGGATTGATCAAGAGAGACATACTGCTCCAATGGAGCTCCATGCATGGCGGAGTAAGCCGTAATTTGGCTTGAAAGCAACCAATCATCTACGGAAGCCTGTGTAGGTGCTATTTTGTTCATAGAACCGGCGAACTCCCAGAACGGTAGAAAGTCCTTTAGCTTTCCGGCTTCTGTCATATCCTCACTTTCGATTCGGTTGCTGTTAGAGTAATAGCTTTGATACGGCTTAAAATTTCCGCGAATACCATATACAAATGGATTAATTGAATAGTTCGTGGGGCTATTTTCGAGTTCACGATCCGTTTTCCAGTAATCGCTAAATGTATTTGTTGATGCCCTGATAACTTTATTCTGGCTATAATACTCTGTGCGCTTGGTTTGGTTCTTGAAATCGTCCACAAAAGGACCGGTTCCGACACTCACTATTTCGGCGACTTTAGCGTCCACTACGTTTCTTCTTCCTGAACGAATTATCTTAACGTCTTTATCCTCTACTGACTTTATATTTCCATAGCGGTCAATAAAAATGACGATTTCTTTACCGTACATGTCAAATTTTTGATGTTTAAAGAAACAGCACACATTCAAAGAGCTGCTTGGTGGTGGAGTGCCTGAATTCGCATGACCTGTTGTGAGGGAATTGTTGTGTCCTTCATCTATAGGATTGACCGTATTGGTATACTCGAATGAATAATCACATTCAACATATTCGTGAGAAGAACAATTGTTGAAACTGTGATGAACTACGGGGTTTACCTGACCCCGGTCAAGTGAATAAAGCCAATATTCGGCCTGCAGAGAATTGTTATGAAAGTAATTCACATAGTCATAGGAACAAGAACCGGGTGTCACATCAGTGTATGTACCTACAGAAAAAACACCTGTGGCTCCTGAGCACGGAGGATTGTTTTTCCAATCTATAATATCCTCATAGTCAATAGTATCATCCTTAGTATCAAAATCGTCAATATCTATAACAGTAATGATGCTGCTGCATGCATCGGATTTTATGCCATCAGAAACGGTTAAATAAGCTACATTGGGTCCAATATTATTTTTATCAAAGGTGTTTGGATTCAAGCTGTAGCTTGTTAGTGGGCCAACATGATACCATGAACCATCATCTACATCCATAGGGTCTACCTGCACTGAAGTCTTGCCCCTCAAGTTTACCGTAATGTCCTTGCAGATCGCATGTGGATTAGGATCTTCTTGTACTACAATAGTTTGAGAAGGGGAAGTGGTATCATTGACACCATCAGAAACAGTCCAGAAAACAGAATGAGAGCCAATCGTGTAATGATCGGTAGCATCCGAAGTGCCGTTTCTACTGTTGGTAAACGTTACGTTACAATTATCTGATGCTATGGGCTGTCCAATTTGGATATAGGCGTCCTGTCTTCCCGGATCTGCATATCGCACTTCATCAGGCGGCCATTGGTGTACGATTGGTGGTTCACTGTCTTTGACCGTTACGGTTTGAACACATGTGCTCGTGTTGGTGCCTTGCGTAACCGTCCATGTTACCATTGTGGTGCCAACAGGGAATGTAGCTATGGTCTGATCATCATTCGTATAGTCATTTGTGATGATTGTTGAATCACAAGCATCAGTGACTACAGGGTTTAAATTGACCACTGCACTGCACATACCTGGGTCATTATTCTCAGTTTTTGGACTGCATGCAATAGCAGGTGCTGGATTGGGATTTACTGTTACATTCTGAATACATGTAGTTGTATTTCCGTTGTATGTAACAGTCCAGGTCACTACTGTAGTACCTACTGGATAAGAGCCTGAAGCATTGGTTGTGCCCGTCTTGTCATTTGTTATAACGGGATTAGTACAGTCCTGCCCACTATAATTTAGTGGGGGAATGATTATGTTTTTATCGCAATTACCGGCATCGGCCGTTTCGATTTTATCAGAAGGACAGGTTATCTCACAGAGGACAGTTTCATTGGTACCCTGAGTATTAGGAGTATTAGCAGAACTCGTTGTATTCGCGCCCGGGTTCGTCTGAGTTTGATTCAATACACCCATTATGGTTTTTGGATCCGTTGATACGCCTCCCGGCACATTACCTCCTGACGATCCGGTCGTTGAATTCAACCCTATAACCGGATCCAGAACGCTACCCGGAGGCCCAATAGCGACATCATCACAATCCCAGAGCTCGGATAAAGTGGTATATTGATTCGGATCTTTTTCAAAGCATTTATACCAATTGTACGTTGAAAATCGCACCAAATCGGCAGCATCCTGATCGCAACCAAGGTTCGAAACAAATTGCAATATTTCAGGATGATCGAGTGTACATTTCAGATATTGCGTTAATTGTTCATCAGAAAGCACGGTTTCGTAGAACTCGATATAATTTGGATCATGCAATGCACCATTACTTGTGATTAGAGAATTTTGTGACGCGGGGAAATAATTCCCTATGAAATAGTGCAACAATGGGTCGTCTAGTATTTCCTTTATGAGTTTTCCTGTATTGTTCAGCTGGTATTGTGCCGAAAACGTATTCCCATCGCTGATCAAGAAGGCAAAGTCGTCGAGGCGGTAATTGGTGAAGAATGTGCTTGGGTCTTTACTCTGTAGTGGAAATAAATCAAGCAAATCGCATATTTTCTCCGCGCTCGGGTCGGTATCGAAATTCACCAAGTCCCCTAATATTTCGTCTACCTCGACTGTGGTTAAATCTGGTGAAGCATTAACTATACCGGCTTTAAACGCACTTTCTGTAAGGATATTGGAGCATCTAGGGTCGGCGTTTCCGTTGGTGCCTGAGTTCCCTGTTCCGGAGTTATCTGAACTAGTTATTCCGTTTGGAGTGCCCGTCACTTCACTTAAGCAGTGCTCGCTAGCAGGTGTTGCAGCTAGTAGGTCCTCAACATCCTGAGGTGAAAGCACATTCATCACCCACAGGTGCTCTTTAACCCCATCCTTCATTACCAAAACTTCATCTCCGGGCACATAAACATTGGCCGTCATGAGATTACCCGCAATGGTGTTTAGTTTTCCATAAGCTGAATTCACCTCTTTATGATTCTCCAAATAGGAATCAACTATTCCTTCGTAGAAATAGTAGCTTAAGAAATCAAATGCGTCTGGATCATCAGTGTCTAAATCGGCACACGGTCCTAGGATGGTAATCTCTTTACCACCCATTTCTTCAAAACCTATGTTTCTATAGGCATGTCCCATTCTCTCGTATCGTTCATTCCAATAGGCAGGCAGTAGAGAGGTAATATGATCCTGACCAAATGGGTCGTTTACTCTGCTTACAAGTAGATCTCCAGTATGGCCATCAAAGAGTTCGTTGGTTAATGTGGTTTGATGGTTCATATCATGCGTAACTACCTTATGCAATAGTCCATGAGACTGGATAATTTTGGTAACTACTGCAGTTCTGACCTGAGTTTCGTTATTTTCATCGAGGTATAATACCATCGGAAGTGGAAATGCCGGGATGATTCCTAAGGTTATTACATCCAAAGAGCCTTTAATATTTTGTGATTTATCGTTATGATAAATATCTCGCGAATCAATGGTCAGGTCAATTTCTTTTCCCAACATTATTTCGCCAATTTTTCCATTGCGCAGAACAGCACGGACTTTATTATGCAATACTTCCCTACCTTCTTCTTTATCTCGTTCAGTATAATATATATATTCGGTACCGCTGAGTTTTACCTTGTTCGTTCCATTGCCCAGCACTGAATAATGGCTTTCTGACTTCATTTTTCCGTGCATGTCATTAAGGTAGAATACAAAACCCTGAGCAGCACTAAAGTGTGCCTTGGTAGTCCATGTCCCCACCGGAGGCTTTAGCTTTCCAATGAGTTTGTTCGGCTCTTTTACACTTATGTCGCTATTCTTGAAATAAACCGGAAAATCCTTTGCCGTGTAAAATCGCGTTTCTTTATAGTATTTAGAACTCGGCTTGTCAGCATGAATATTTTTAACCACGACACGCTCATATCCTACAACCGGTGACGGATAGAAGGTCTCACCAAGCGGTGTTTCCTGAAACAATTCCCAGTTTGGTGAAACACCAGGGTTTTTCTTTTGCATGAACTTTGTTGGATAACGTAGCGGATTTTCTTCGCCTCCCAATAACGGTTCAAAAGATGCTACACCAGATGTAGTGCCATCTTCATTGAGGTATGAATACTCTTGTCCATATGTACTTTCAAACTCATTACCGGTCATGTCGTCCCAGGAATCACTAATCTCGACTTTGGCCACTCGATAACCTCCACCAAACTTTTGGTTGTCCCAGCTATTCACTCTTATTAATGAAGCTGTATTTGAAAATTCGCTGGCCACACCGTTGATCATCATATACCTTACCGGGCCTACTACCATTTGAAGAAGATCTGGAATAATAGTGACCATTTTTTTAGCAATTGCAAGAAAATCGCCTTGTGGGGCACCCTTATCGGCACCTGGTTTTACATAGGTCGGCATGTAATTGGTAAAATACTGCATGGCGTTCGCAGCTATTGGATTTACCCAATGCTTATTGATCTTGCCTCCAGCACGAGTTGGCTTTACTTTAATATAGCCATACTTTGAGTCATCGGGACAAATGCCCATGACCAACTCGTTGTTATGAGTTTCAACTGTGGCGTATCCGGTAATGCCATTATGTTCTGCCACGCCATCTACAACCTTAACATAGAATTTATAATAGAGCTGATTCTTTTTAAGATCAAAGGACTTGAACATATTCTTGAATGCAAGTTCTTTAGTATAGCCTTGCGGCAAATTGTTCACATCAAAAGGAAGCTCAAAATAGAGATAGTAATTCTGCGAATTTCCATTACCGTGGTATAACTTATTCGTTGCACTTGACCATTTTTCTGTACTCCCAGCTCCTTTGACTCTTATCATTTCCATAGCCGGTTGATCCTGAACCCAACCATAGTCATCACTTTCATAGTCTATCGTAATTTCACCGCCGGAAGGGAGCTTTATTTTAGACAGATTCCACAACGAGGCCCAGCTATCCGCAACATCTTTAGCTACTTCCTGATTCGTATATGGATATTCATTTTTACTCAGTTTTGATGTTGACGATTCTGGAATATTATGGCCTTTAAAATTCCCCCATCTATCAACTTGTTCAGGATTATAGTCTCCATTGACCGGAATTGAACTTGAGTTCTTCACATACTGCTCATTGTAAGTAAACTCATACGGTGCAAATGCAGCTCCAGAGCTTTCACCAAACTTGAAGCTTATTTTTTTAAGTGTCAGCTTTCCATTGTTTCCACTGGTTCCACCGGTTCCATTTGGGATACCCTGACAGAGCTCCTGGGTATACTCAAACTCGACCGTTTTTAAAGGTTTATCCAGGTTCGACTTCGCGTAAAGAACAATTCTTTTTAGCCGTTTGCTCTTTTTCAAAGGTTCTAATGCGCCGTGCAGTCTGACGCTCGTAGCATCCGTTCTGAAATCATCCGTTTCGAAGACAGCGACATAATGCGAAGATTCAATAGAATGCAAATACCAGAGCTCCTTGGTGCCATGTACAAACGAAGCTTTATCGTCGTTTTTGTCCCCTTCGTTACCCGCAGCGTAGTTTGCTTTATACCCTCCAATGGGGGTTCGCCAGCCAAAAGAATCATGTACTTTGGTCCAATTAAATTTCACAGCTGTTCCAATGTCATCATCTGTTATTCCATCACCGGTAACATCCATATAATCCGGCGACAAATAACCCGTAAGTAGGAATGAATGAGCATATTCTGGTGTTACTTTCTTGGAGAAGTAGTTATCAAGTCCTTTCAAATTGCCTGTAGTAGCATCTGTTTGACTGTATTGAACTGTAGATATTGCTCTGGGATTAGACTGACCGTCAATACTGAACAAGTACTCTTCCTTTGTCCTGTTCATAGCGGGAATGCCAAAAACATAGCGACTTCCGTCTTTTTCGTATTGTGTTATTTCTGATGTGTGATAGTCTTCTGAATTGGTCTCTCTCGAGTATTCAAACTCGGTTAGATTATCGTAATCCTTGCCGGATACCGATCTTATTTTTTTATCCAAGCCTACAAAAGAAGCCTCAGCTCCATTCAAAATAGTAACCACTTTACCTCGGGGTTGTCGGGGACTGATGTCATGAGATGTTTCATACTTAACCCACTTATCTACTTGAAGTCCAGGCTCATGCAAACTATTTTTGCTCTTAGTGTAATAAGATTTTACTTCATCGTAGCCAAACGCCTTGTAGGTCTCAGTTATCGGAACAATTTCACCTGCCACTTTATAGTATACATTCTCTTCCAGTCTTCCTTTTACTTTTGGTTTGAATTCATATTCTGTTAGTTGAGGGTCCAACCAATTACCCCCTCTATCCTGAGAACTCCGCACAACTGCATCACCCCCTATTCGGGCAATGCTGCCCGCTCCAATTTCGAAACCGAGACTTAATCCGTTCACAGAATTATACTCGTAATATGGGTCAGAAACGACACCGACATCATTGCGGAAAGGTCGATACATTCCCCCTGTCCCATGGGCATTAACGCTTAAAATATCATAGGTCATGGTAGACGGAGACAAATACTTTACCGCCGGGTTGAATGAACCCGAAGGACCATCTCGGTTGAAATCTGCTATCCCCTCAAATTGACCGTTCTTCTTCGGCCGTTCATGAAGGAACAAATAGCCATAAGCTCCATCTGTAATTGAAGTATTGGCTAACGATTGTTTCATATAGTTTCCTTCAACGTATGCAGCAAGATGCGCACTTTGGACTTCCAATCCTATAGCTCCCCGAATACTGCCAAATTCATTGCTCATAGATGGGGCTGAAGACGGAATGTAGCTGCTGGAACCAAACTGAATTGAACCGCTTCCAGACATATTGAGACTCTTCATTTCATAATCCGTGAATTCTCGAACCTTTGCGTTTTTACCTTTAGCTATTTTCTTAATAGCTTTTGAGAATTTCTCCATACGCTTTGTATTATGCTTCGATTCGCCTTTTTCCGCGGCTTCTTTAGATTCGCTGAGGGCAATACCCGTATTTACCGAAAGCCCAATACTCTGATTTCGGGCATTGTAGCTTACAGTCGGACTGATACTGCCTGCGAATTTGTCGTTACCTAATTTCATTGTTGGTGCGGCGTACATTCCAATGCCGCCATCGGCAGAGTGATTAATGCCGACCTGCCCTCCGAAAATGTCACCAACTGAAGCATTAAAATTAAGACCAAAGTCGGGAGCCATGTAGAAGCCGCGATAGGTATTGTACGTAAAGCTCATTCCCAAGCTAAGGTTAAGTTTTCCTAGCTTTTCTAATTTAAGTCCTATAATCTCCTTATCCAGTCCTCCTTTAGCATTCACAGTAATGTCTTCTTTTCTGTGCATGCTGGTTTCAATCAAATCTCCATTAAAATCATCCGGAACACCTCTAACAGTTCTATTGATAACACCAGGATTAATATTCCAGCCCAAACCTACCCAGCTGGCCTCTTGTTCCATTCCGACACCCGCGTGATACGCGATATTAATGGGATATCCTCCAACATCCATAAGCGGAATATTATAGGTAAAGTCGCCCGTAAAAAGATCAACCATTTGATTCGTTGAAATAGGCTCAAATGAGCTCATCTCGGGTTGAGTAGGCCCTCCTGTCAGCGCGAGTGCTGCAGTTGGTGCAAATAGCTCTGATAAGAAAAGTAATGTGAAAAATACAGAGGCTTTTTTAGCATGTTTTCTATAGAATGTTCTCGAGTAGTTCATCGGTCTCATGGTCGTTATAATGAAATTCTATCCAATCCTGATTAAAAACTCTATCAAAATAGAGTAGCGAAAATTCTTTGTTTTTTAATTCACTACGTGAAAAGGCAACATTCAAATTCAAATAAGGAGCAGCGCCATAATTACGTTCCATATGATACTGCTGACAGTTTAATGTGTCGTTTGTGTTATTTGTAACAAGAAGAAAGTCCTTTTCCGCATTGATATAATACTCAAGCTTTTTGAAATAGTCGTACTTATCCTTATTCATAAAGTCCAGAGGGTGCTGTCCATTTTCTGTTCGTATTCGGAAGGTGAATGTCAACCAGTTTTCATACGGATTTTTCCGGGTAAGAACCATATCATTCGTACCTAATTCATCTCTATAATCTTGAAGTATCAGGTAAGATGGCGGTTTGTAGAATGAAGAAAACTCCAAAGAACCATACTTCATAGATTGTATGTATTGGTTATTCATATCCTCCACATAATCAATATATTCCATCTGTGTAGATGGTAACTTTTTACAACCTGGAGACAGGGTTGAGAATAAAAAAAGGATCGACAGTAGTTTCATGACAGAAGGTGGAGCAATTTGATTAGTGGAATAGGGCCTCATTCAGATTCTGAGAGTTTCAAATATTTGGGATTGAAGTATACAAAGTGAACGGTTTGAACATCTTTCTTGCCTTTACTCACATGAGCTATGTAGCTCTTATTGTGTTTAAGGTTGAACTCTTCATTCAAGTCAATGGTATAAAAATTATCTCCTATTTCTACTTCAAATTCTTTCTTACCAATTGATTTCTCTTTAGATCCTTGAGTTCTTTGTTTTGTAATATCCACTTTAAGCCTACCTGTTTTTTGTGTTTCTGTCAGCTTAATTTTCATGGTACCGAGAAGGTAATATGTAGGTTCAGTCCCGATCTCTGTGTAATCGATAAACGACCTTGAAAAAGGGATATCCTCCAAATCGTTAGGCTCTTCAATAGTGAACGTCCACATCTCGGTCTCTCCCAAACTTAAATCTCCCAGGAAAGCCTCGACATGCCATTGGTATGTTTGTCCAACCTCCAAATCCGGGATGTTTACAGGAAAGTCGATAAACTGATCTGGTATTTGAGACTCTGCAAACACGGTAGGTCCAAAAAGGTTATTCCGCATTTCCGTGTTTTCATTGTTTGCATTCTTTAAAACAATTCGATAAGTGACATCTTTAGTACTTCCAATATAATTCCAAAACAAGGAAGGCCGCACTGTATTGATTACCTCCTTATCATAAGGATATTGCAGTACCAGATTAAAGTTTCTTAATTCATTCTGTTCTCTGCACATGCGATCGGAGGCTCCAGAAATATCCTTTATCTCAACACAAAAGGTAAGATGAGCTTGAGGAATCACACCTGATTCTTTTAAATAATTATGCAAAAGACTTGAGGAGGTTCTTGTTTCAATAGAAATCGGCTCTGTAAGACTGCTTTGTCCAGGGGGTACTAAATAGTATGAGCTGATTTGCAAAAGATTGCGTCCAGTGCGATCAAGTATGGAGACAAGCACCAGAACTTCAGCAGAGTTCCCAATGTCATTGTTAACCCTAATTCCATTAAACAATGAAGCATCATCCAAATACATGTAAGGAAGAGCAGCTTCCTCAATGGTAACTCTTTGAGCTGAAGCAGGTTGAAATTGAAGCAAAAAAACGTTCAGTACAAAAAAGCAGACGAATGATAATGGGATTCTCATCCGATGTAGATTGAAATTAGCGATAAGAAGGAGAAAGTAAAAAACTCCAGCAAGTAGAGAATGATTAGTGGATAACATACGTAGAGATTCTGTTAAGGCACCAAACGTATTTCATTTTTTCCAAATAAGCATCATTCTTTGAAAAAACGTTTATCACTTTTTCATCTTTACTCTTTTCTAAAGGTTATTTTGAACTGGTGCTTAATTGGTAAGTTTCATGAATCAACATGGTCGCCTCAAAACCCTTTTTCCCCGGATCAACTCCATTGCCACAGCAGAATATGACCTGATAGCCACAACAGTATTTGACCTTTATGTATATCCGCTTTAGTG
>DNTB01000095.1 GCA_003499525.1 Flavobacteriales bacterium | reverse complement strand
GGGCAGGTCGCCTTCGTATGGAGCATTTGCCCGATTTTAGCGGTATGACCTATGGTGTTCTTGCTAAACGACTGCTCACCAAGCAGGCCGTTGTTCTCAGTGATGCTAACCCCAGTTATAACGCTATTCAACCCCATGTGGAGCGTCATCAACCTAGCAAAACTGATCCCAAAAAAGCAGCCAAAGCCCTGCCCTGGGTGCATATTGCCATCAGCAATGCCAAACGCGTGTTCCTCGGGATATACCATTCAATATCAGATTGTTGGCTGCAATGCTACCTGAATGAGTTCTGTTTCAAATTCAACCGAAGGTTTGAACGCCATATATCTGTCAATCAATTATTTACAGTAATCGCTACGAATCAACTACACTAAAGCGGATATACATAGTAAAGAATTCTTTAATTTTTTGGTCACAAGCTTTGATTTTGGCTTGTAGTTCATGGTAAATTTGGTATTCTTGTTGTAGGGCGAAAAGATAATCTTGTCTTCCATTACTTTGAAGTGCTTTAGCAATTTCTTCTTTAGATTTTCTACAGTTTCCATGACGAAATGAAGCCAAAGTATCTGGGTTTGTTTCTTCCTTACAGATTGCATCAATAATTTTCATTCCAGTGAGTCCACAAACATCTTTTACCACAACGTCTAATCGAAGATTCATTAATCTTAGATACTTCTGCATTTTTTTAGAAGTAGATGCAGCCATATTTAGAAGATTAGTTCTGTGTCTAGTCAATGTGCGAAGTTGTTCAGTTTGTGTATCTGGTAAAAAGCTTCCACTGAGTAATCCTAATGAATGAAGTTTTTGTATCCATTGACAGTCTTTTACATCGGTTTTCTTTCCTTTAATATTTTTAGTGAATTTGCCATTTGCAAGAGTCATTTGAAATCCAGCAGCTTGAAGAGCAGAATATAGGTTTTGCCAGTAATCACCTGTCGACTCCATTGCAATTTGGATGACTCCATTTTGTTTTAACCAGGGAATCATATCATTATGATCTTGAGCATAAACGCCGAATTCACGTACATGATGATCTCCTTGTCCAATGGCGACAAAATGAGATCTACTACCCACATCAACACCAGCAGCATTATGATGAACAATATCCATCAGAGTTTTTTTCTTTTTAGGCATAATTTTTCAATTAGATTAATAAAAAGGCCCTAAGAGAATGTATCTTTGATAGAGATTATTCTGATCGGGGTCACTGATGATTAGTCAGTGCCACCATTGAAATCATCACAAGCCTTTGGAGAAAGTCTATAAACCTTCCAAAGGCTTTTTTACATTCCAACCAGGATTGCGCACGAGCTTATAAAGCATCACTTAAAAAATCGGCCTTGCATAGAGCCAAGTCACCAAGATAAGTACGTTAGCCCGAGAAATCAATTTTCTCTTCTGAAATAGGGGGGATTGCTTACAACGTTTCCGGCTATGCACCGTGCGACAAGCAGCACCGTACCCTGCCCTGCGAGGCTGTCCGACACCACCTACTCTACACATGCTCAGCCGAGCTTGCTTCCTGGGTTCTAAATTACTAATTCGCTTCATTTCTGGGTTAGTGAGCATGGGGTATAGCCTGTGTTGGGGCACGTTATTTATTTGTTTCTTTCATTCAGGATTAGAATAACAGCCTTTCTTGCCGCGTAATTTAATTCTTGACTATTGGCCATTTCGTTTAATTCTTCCATACTTAGTGCTTCATATTTCCTTCTATAAAACTGGACGAGAGAATCATTATTATCAATTTCCTCTTCTGTTGGATGTTCATTTAGTTTAAGTACTTGGAGATACTTCATCCTCAGTTCAATATTGCTTGACAAATGGACAACTAATATAAGAAGCGGTATGAAGTCAATTTTGATGACCGAAATTTGCAGGGATAACTGAAATGGTGCTGTTTCCAAAATATGAAATGCAGATGCTATCAAGAGAAAAGTTATTATATCGTCCCAAAATCTTCTTTTTGCTATATATATCACTAACGCTAATAAGATTATTGAAGAAGCAACCAAAGGAAAATACTCTAATACGGGAATTGAATGATACTCATATAGAATGAAAGCAAATTGCTTGACATGTTCATAATACTGATTCCTATTATCCTCAATAATTAGGAGAGCAAATGAAAACAACTGCATTGCTATAAGTATATAAAGTCCCAATAGTTTTTTCATCGCATAAGATCTAATGTGCCCCAACGGCCAGGCTAAAAAGCGTTGCTGTCCCGCAGGGCAGCTATGATTTTTTAGCCATTGTTGTGCGGTCGGCTTTATTTTATTTTTTTGTCCATAATAGTCCTGCTTTATTTTCATAAGCGATTAGTCCATCTTCTACAGTCCAATACATTTTGAAAATATTTAACGAGTCAGTCACTCTTTCTGGGTAAGAATGTTCAGCAACAAAATAGGCAGACCATTTTTTATTATTCAAAATCAATGTGTCATTTCGGATTGAATCAAGAGCTAAACTTGAATGAAAGTCTTTAAAGGTTATGTAATTGTCTACTTCCTTTTCCAGTGGAAATTTGGTCATTGAAAACAAAGTTTGATAGTCAATAGACTCTTTTTCTTTCCCATCATTAAAATGCTGTTCTGTTGTTCCATGCCACTTGTCAATTGGTAAATGCTTAATTTTTATGTCTTTAGAATTAGCTGGTCTTGGATTCATAAAAAGTCCTTTTCCACATGCTGATTTAGGGTCAGTATTTGTCGGAGTGATTTCTACTATTTCGATTGTGTCTATATCGCCATATTGATTTTCAAAATAAATCGTGTCTCCTGCACTGTATGCATTAAAGAAACTTAGTTCGTGTTTGTTAAACAAAAAGTCTTTGTCGTCATATTCAAATTGACAGCAACTTGCTAAAAACGCACAAAAGGTCAATATGGATAGTGTCTGTTTCAATATCAGTCTCGTTTTTTTAGCTGCCGCACAACGGTTTGGCTATGCTTAGTGCGGGATTAAAATACTCTTCACTGTCCGCTTACCGATATGTTTGTTAATGTTCATTTACTTTCAATTTAGCACTAAGCCCCGCATTAAGTATAGCCTTTGTTGTGTGGCGTTATTTTTTATTCAGTCTTGCTATTTTCATGTTTAGTCCCAATTGGACAATCGAATATGCACCTGTTGCATATGTCCCTAAATAGTCGAAGCCAATTCCATATTGAATAAATATTCTCGGAATTAAGGCATCTCTATTTGTATTAACTGCGGCTAGTCCGATGTGGACATTCTGTTCTAGATAGTCCTGTTTATTCTCATTAAACCTTGTCTTTATTTCTGTTCCAAGATAAAGCCGCCCATATCTATTAATGACCTGTTGTGATGTCGGACTTTGCCAAGTGGAAAAAGGATTCATTGCGCTAAAAGGGAAAGAAAGGAAATGATATTGATACCTTAATGAACCGTAGAAACTCAAGTCAATATCTGTTCCTGCAAGAATGCTTACCCGACTGAAATATCCTTCTTTACTGATTCCAAGACCGGTATAAGGAGTAAGTGTTGATTGTTGATAATGACTGCCAATCTCGGCATTTAATATAAACGACCTGTCTGGCTCTCCAAGCGTTCTGCAAAAAATCAATGGTCTATCGCACTCTGACGGTTCAGGGTTGTTTTTACAGCAATCCATCACTCTTGTTATGTTGCTGATATAATTAAAATGTCTTGGAAGTCTTGAATAGTAATAGTTCTGCTTTCTCCTTCCTTTTTTTGTATCCCAAACCAATTCATTTTGAAAACCACAACCAATGAAATACCTATCTTCAAGATTGATGTATTCTCTTGGCGTCCTTATTTTTACTGAATTTCTGTTGAAAAGGCTGGTTTTAAATTGGATGTTTTCCATTAAAAAGCGGTCAACTTGAACACATGTGTCTTCCTTTGATATTGAAGCTTTCGATTGAAAGTCTTCAGAACATGTATCGCATGGTAAGTCTTCAATCTTGAATATTTTATAAGTATCAAAATCTTCTTTTGGAATAGTCGCTACATATCTAGTTTCTGCCCACCACAAATTTCCTGTTCGCTTTGAAGACCACTTTACTTTTTTTGCTAAGAAGTCTCCATTCTTTGATGTTGAACCGTAATAATGTTCTTTATTTTTCCTTAAGTCGGGAATGTTTGTTTCAATGATGGTTAGTTCTTTTTTTCTTTTTGTCACTATTCTTAAATGGCAGCGGTGAAGTAGTTTGTAGTCAATATTGTAACAAACCTCTTTTTTCTGAATGTCTTCTGTTTGTTCAACTTGTTCCGCCTGAATAGGTTTGAAATGTAGAATAATATCTACTCGTCTGTTTTTTTCACTTTCATCAATAGTCCTTTCTCCAAGTGCTGTGATTTTTGTCGTGACATTTTCTGGAAACAGTCGTTCGCAGTGCCTGGCTACATTTTTTGCTCGTTTTTCAGAAAGTTTAATGTTTGCCTTAAAATCGCCAACGGAATCTGCCATTCCAATAAAATGAATTGAGTCCAAGTCAGAAAGGTCATAGTTAATTGGGATAGCATTTAATTTTTCCAATTCGCTGTATAGTATTTTCGAATGTCCAAAATCAAAAAATACTGATATAGTGTCTTGTCCATGTACATGAACAGAGGTCAACATTGTCAGTAATATGATTGTCCATTGGGGTAATTTCATTTACCGAATATTCTCTTTTTTAATTCTGACTAACGTCAA
>DNTB01000062.1 GCA_003499525.1 Flavobacteriales bacterium | reverse complement strand
GACCATTTTAAATCATATAGATGTTGATAACAGGCCTCCCTGGTGCCATACTTCTGCATGAATTCTGTAATACTTGTGTAATTCTCCATAACTGCTACTTTTTTTCTAGTAGCTAAACAACTACCCCTTAATGTAGCCTATTTACGTTTGGGAACTAATCCGTTAATCCGTTTTCTTTTTTGTCCCGGTTCGTGATGGGGTAGTGGTTCTTTTTAGCATTCTCTTACTTGCTGGGAGGGAGTGGTATTAAGTCAAATATCTAAAATTAGAGTTGTTCCCTATTTTTTTGGGTAAAATGTCCAAAATGTTTAAAGCCGGTTCGGTTTTGCAGATAAGAGGCTGTAATTGCCCATGATTTTTCAGGAAAATGTCAGACTGATTGTTGTAGACGAACCAATGCCGCATTGATCGTATCCGGCGTGCACGCAAAATTCATACGCACATAACCTTCTCCGTTTTCGCCAAAATCATTACCCGGGTTCAATCCAATTCCGTATTTGGCGAAATGACGAATCGCTTCTTTAGACGACATTTTTAGAGAAGAAATATCCAGCCAGGCAAGATAAGTTCCCTCTGGAATCATCATCTTTATTTGAGGAATTTCAAATGAAATAAAATGGTTCATTGTATCCCGATTTTGTTCCAAAGTCGAAAGAAGGTCCGAGAGCCATTGGTCACATTGTGAGAACCCCATTTCCATTGCAAGTCTTGCGAAGGCATTGGTTCGTCCAAGATTATATTTTAATCGAAGTGCATTAAAAGCATCGCGCATTTCATCGCTGGGTATGATCGCCATAGAATCACTTAGGGATGCAATATTGAATACTTTGCCTGGTGAATAACAAACCATCAGGTTGTCATACATTTCTTCAAAGTGCAACATGCTATTAAAGGCATGACCGGAATAAATGATGTCGGCATGGATTTCATCGGAGATGAGAAGAATATCGTATTTGACGCAGATTTCAACGACCTTTTTCAGTTCTTCTTTGCTCCAGACTCGCCCGCCCGGATTATGTGGGTTGCAGAGCAGCATGGCCGTGTTATATGGAAGTGAAGCCTTTTGTTCCAAATCCAGATAATCCATCACATATCGCTCATTTTCTATTACAAGCGGATTGGTAGCTACTGTACGGCCCGATTTCTCTACCGTATTCTTGAACTCCATGTATACAGGTGGTTGTATTATGACACCCTCACCGGGATTTGTAAAGAGCTCCAGAGCCATTGCCATAGAAGTCATAATGGTTGGAGAATACTGCACTTTAAGTGGGTCAATAGCTACATTATACTTTCTTTCGAACCATTTTTCTACAGCTGCGTGAAAAGAGTTAGGTCGATACTCATAGCCGAATACGCCAAACTCGGTTTTTTCTTTAAAGTGCTCAAGAATAGGAGGCGGGCAAACAAAATCCTGATCGGCTACCCAAAGGGGCCGCAGGTCATCGGTTCCGTAGATGTCTTTTAGGAATTCCCGGTTGTATTTAGAGGAAGGAGAATGGAACCTGTCCGGGCACGTAGAAAATACACTCATGTCGTTTTAATCTTGGGTAAATTAAATGATTTAAGTTCTTTGATCGAAGTTAGGGCTTCAGTTAAACAGCGAATTGAATGAACAGGATTAAAGTTAATCTATCATTTCAAAGAAAACGGTTACTCTGATTATTGACATTAAAGAGTGTTTAATTATTAATTCCGTACTTCTTCATATGGCATCTGCTCATTCCAGATGATCTGCGTGCATATGGGATTTACCAAGTGAAACTAAAACCAATATCCTGTTCTTGTAAAACCGAGTTCAATACCTTTGAATTGGATTAACCCAAATATGCATTACCTGTCGAACTATCGATTTAGGATTACGGTGTTCCGCACCCCTGGATTCTGGTATTCAACCTTATTCCATTTTAGCATGAAAAAGTTACTTCTCGTCGTTTTGGTTTCTTCTTTTGTATTGACATCCTTTGCCCAGGATCGTGACGGAGTAGTCCTGCCTGATCCGGAGAAACATACTTACAAACCACTCACCCTGAACCTCAACGATAAGGGTACAAAGTACCTTCGCTTTTTGCTCTGGGGCCAGTTTTGGCTGAGAGGGCAGGAGAACGCCCAGAACGATTTTTTCGTCAATGCGAGTGTCAGAAGAGCTCGTATACTGGCTTTAGCACAGGTTTCGCCCCGGTTTATGTTTCTGATTCATTTTGGATTAAACAATTTAAACGATGCAACGATGGATCCTCTTGGAATCGGAGCATTGGGCCCACAGCTGTTTCTGCATGATGCATGGTCAGAATATCTTGTAGTTCCAGAGCATCTTAGTGTGGGTATTGGTCTACACTATTGGAATGGAATTTCAAGATTAACCAATCAAAGCACTCTGAATTTTATGACGCTGGATAACTATCGAAGGGCATGGGCCACCCTGGGTTTATCTGATCAGTTTGCTCGTCATTTGGGGGTTTATGCCAAAGGAATGATCGGTCAATTCGCATATCGGATATCGGTAAATTCGAGCCTGATCAATTCATTGGATACCCGGCCGGAACGATTGGGGGTAGTTTCATTTGGACAAACGTTATATACCGGAAAATATGAGTTTCAGGATGATGCAAGGTGGTTGTATCAAGGATATTTAGAGTACCAATTCCTTGAAAAAGAGCCTGATAAGTTGCCTTATAAAGTTGGCACTTATCTCGGGCAAAAGAGAGTTTTCAATATTGGAGTCGGTGCCTTTTATCACCCGAATGGCAGTATAACATACCGTCAATCAGAGTCTAATCCTGGGGATACGGTGAAGGCTCAAAATGATGTTTCTCATATTGCTGTAGACCTGTTCTACGACAGCCCGATTGGCAAGGGCGCCATTACGGCCTACGCAGTATATTATATGTTTGACTACGGTCCCAATTACACCTTTACAGGGCTGACCTACGGGACAGGTGGATCAATTCTGATTCAGGGAGGTTATCTGCTTCCCAAGTTTAGTGAGGTTTTCCGGTTGCAGCCTTATGTCGCTTTCAATACTACCCGTTTCGAAGCGTATGAAAATGGCGGAAATTCGGTCAGAGCCGGATTGAACTTTTTCTTAAACGGCCATCATTCGAAGTTTACCCTGGAGTATGAAACGAGGAACAACGACTATACCGGATTTAAACCCGATGCCATAAATACCATCACTCTCCAGGCTCAGATATTCTTGTAATTAACGAAGCAGCAATAAGTCTGGATACCAGGTGAATACTTAGGTTGCCTTTTAGAAAGTATTATGTTGCATCCGATTTGGACATGATCTGTCCTCCATCTATTCTGGAAAACAAAAAGATGAGGGTGTTACAGACTTCTATTCCGACGCTAAATGCAAAAGGCTTCAGGTGGAGTTTTATGGTAACTATTGTTTCGTTCCAACGAACGATACATTTTCAGGATTCCCTGGGAAATCTACGAGAAATTGCATTTGCAAAGTACTGTTATCAAAGGTTGCACTTCCCGAAACTTTCACTACATAAATTCCAGCATCAAGAAATACCTGCTCCGGAACATTGGCGTTTTTTCGTTCGACAAGAATCACATCTAAGTCATTGAATTCGGTTTCCCAGGTCAGATATTCCAGTCCTTTGTTGTTCGTGCTCAAAATGACGGTGTCTGGATAAGGGCTGCCATTATCAGCTGTAGATTCTCCGATATAGGTTCCATAATAAGCAGTTCTGGTTTCATCCTGACAACGGTTCCCATCATACATGAAAAGGCAATTGCAATTACCATCATTACAGATGCCTCCATTTTCACAGGTTACACCTTCACATTTATCTTTTTGACAGGAAAAAAATAGGGTAACGAACAGTAGTGGAAAAAATAGTTTTGAAATTTTCATAGATGTCAGGTTGAAATTTATTGGGCGAATATAAAATTATTCTTTTATGACCTGCTTTTTCAAATTAGCTTTCTTAATAGTCGCTGCTTCCAGTTCGTATATGGGGGATATTTGATATTTGGTTCCGGCCACGACGGTCGGAGCATTACCGATTTATAATGGCTGAAAGCATCAAACCCATATTTACCATGATAGTTTCCAATACCGGAATCACCCACACCCCCCAAGGGAAGATGAACATTGGCGAAGTGGACCAGAGTGTCATTCTGAATCGCAGCCCCAAAGGATAGTTGATCCATTATTTTTTTTCTTGCTTTTCTGCCTTTACTAAAAACATAAAGTGCCAGCGGTTTTGGTCGTTTTTTTACCTCATCTATAGCACTGTCAAAATCTGAGTATGGCATGACCGGCAGGACAGGGCCAAAGATTTCTTCCTGCATGCAGGCATCCTCCCAGGTAGCGGGGTACAATACAGTTGGGGCGATGTACCTTTTTTCAGCATCTATCTGTCCTCCACAGTACACTTTGCTTTTATCGATAAGCTTTGATACACGCTCGAAATGCCGATCATTTACAATTCTACTGAAAGCCTCACTTTCAGCTGGATTAGGCCCATGTATCTTTTCGATTTGCATTTTCAATCCTTCCAGCAGCTTTGGGGCATCACGCTCATGTACGAGCAGGTAATCGGGAGCTACGCAGGTCTGACCGGCGTTGATGAATTTACCCCATACCAGTTTTTTGGGTGTGGTTTTCCAGTTGGCATCGGGTAGAATAAAGGCCGGACTTTTTCCTCCCAGCTCCAGCGTCACCGGAGTTAGATGCTCCGCAGCAGCTTTATAGACGATTTTCCCAACCGCGGGTCCTCCGGTAAAGAATATTTTGTCAAATCGCTGAGCGAGCAACTCCTGTGCAACAGAATGATCTCCCTGAGCACAAAAGACATACTCTTTGGGGAAAGTGGACTGAATTAAGTCGCTGACTGCTTCAGAACTCTTAATGGCAACTTCACTGGGCTTAACAATGGCGGTATTTCCGGCAGCAATTGCAGAGATTAAGGGATGCAATGTCAGAAGAAATGGATAGTTCCATGCCCCTATGATGAGACTCACCCCAAAAGGCTCTGCCTGAATATAGCTTCGAGCGGGAAGATTAGCTAGGTTGGTCTCCACGGTTCGTTTGGACGTCCACTGTTCAAGATTTCTTAGGGTGAAATCAATTTCAGAATAGAGCAATCCAATTTCGGTTTCAAAGGTTTCGAAGTGGGGCTTTTTGAAATCCTCATAGACTGAACTACAAAATTGCTCTTCGAATCTGCTGATTTGACTTTTGAGCTTTTTTAATTGTTCTTTTCTGAAGGTCAGGCCTTTAGTTGTTCCGGATTGAAAGTATATCTGCTGATCACTAATGATCTTTTGAAGTTCTGACATTGGCTGATTTTTGGGCAATTTAAGAAGTCTCATTTAAAGGTGCGTTGGGCACTTTGGATACAAAAGATACTTTTGACCTCTAATTAAACTGGCGATGAATCCCTGGCATGACATTTCACCTGGTAAGAACACTCCCGGTACCGTAACGGGTATTATTGAAATTCCCAAGGGCTCAAGAGCCAAATATGAACTGGACAAGGATTCGGGTTTACTTAAACTAGATCGGGTTCTTTATTCGGCAGTGTACTATCCCGCAAACTATGGTTTTATCCCCCGATCTTACGGAGACGACGGCGATCCGCTGGATATTTTAGTACTTTCTTCTATTGATGTTCAACCACTTTGTTTGATTGAAGCCAGAGTAGTTGGCGTGATGCGAATGCTCGACGGGGGAGAAGCTGACGATAAGATTATCGCGGTAGCTGAGCATGATATGAGCGTCAATCATATCCGAAACATCAACGACTTGCCACCTCATACTACCCGCGAACTCAAAGCATTTTTTGAAGACTACAAAAAACTGGAACACAAGACCGTTGTGATTGAAGACTTTTTAGACAAAGCAGATGCGGAAGAAATCCTTCTTCAGGCGCTCAGGGATTATGATACCGGTAAATGGAAAGAATGAGAAAACTACCGTTGCACATAAAAATTCTCATTGGCCTTTTTCTTGGGATTATCTGGGCAGTAATTTCGGCGGTATTCGGGTTCAGTAAGTTTACTGCCGACTGGATTGCCCCCTTCGGTGAAGTTTTTATTCGTGTGCTAACCATGATCGCGGTCCCACTGGTTTTGTTTTCAATTATCCAGGGCATCACAAGCCTTTCGGATACAAGGCGGTTGGGCATCCTTGGATTAAAAACACTTTCTGTATATCTCGTAACCACACTTTCGGCAATAATAATTGGCCTTGTTCTCGTGAATACCTTTAAGCCTGGAGTTCATATTGATGAGAATCAAAGAATTGTGAACCGGATGGCTTATGAACTATGGGTTGAACGAACTCCCGGTGTAGATAAACTCGATGACGCGGATTATTTAAATAACACTCAATATATTGATTATCAAGTAGATGCAAATCGAAGATTGCAGGAAGTGGACGAAGAAAGTGGTCTTAAATCTAAGATTTCAGAAACCAATAAGCGGAAAGAAAGCTCGCCACTGATCTTTATTGTGGATATGGTGCCCTCTAATGTATTTGCCTCGCTATCAGAAGGTAAAATGCTCCAGGTGATCTTCTTTGCCATATTCACCGGAGTAATAATAGTTATGTTGCCCAGAGAGAAAGTCGAAATGGTAATCCAGTTCGTCGATGGAGCAAATGCCATCTTCATTAGGATGGTAGAGGTTGTCATGTTGGGTGCCCCTTTTTTCGTGTTTGCTCTCATGGCAGGAAAGGTTTCAGAACTTGCCGGAGATGATTTGGGTGCTGTTCAGGAGATCTTCAAAGCGCTCGGGTTTTATTCATTGGTTGTGGTAATAGGGTTGGCACTGATGATTTTTATCTTTTATCCGACTGTGGTGCGGTTGATCAACAAAAACATGAAATACCGGCATTTCTTCCGGTCCATCAGCCCTGCTCAATTTTTGGCCTTTTCCACGAGCTCTAGTGCAGCTACACTTCCGGTTACGATGGAATGTGTGACGGACAACCTCAAGGTCAAACCGGAGATAGCCAGTTTTGTGTTGCCCATTGGCGCAACTGTGAATATGGACGGAACCAGTCTGTACCAGTCTGTAGCGGTGGTTTTCCTGGCGCAGTTTCATTTAATAGATCTTAGCCTTTCTCAGCAAATGATTATTGTGATTACCGCCACACTGGCCAGCATAGGGTCGGCGGCTGTTCCAAGTGCCGGACTTATCATGTTGATTATAGTGCTTCAGTCTGTGGGGTTAAATCCGGCCTGGATTGCCATTATCTTTCCTGTTGATCGTATCTTAGATATGTGTAGAACGGTAGTGAATGTCACGGGTGATGCATCTGTATCAACTATTGTGGAGAAGCTGGAATAGGCTATTTAATATTCAATCGAAGACCGGCATAAACATTCCTCCCGAAAATTGGCCCCCAAACCATGGAGGCGTCAAAGAAAGGATTGAAAGGGTCATCAGCAGAAATTATGGGGTTTTCCTGACGGAAATCTGTAAGGTTTTCAACCCCTGCATAAATTTCGAATTTTTCTCGCCAGGTCTTACTAATCTGAACATTTACAGTGGCAAATACAGGTGAGAATTCTTCGAGACGGTATTCGGCAGGATTGGAGTTTGTGATTGGAATTCTTTTCTCACCGGTTAAGTTTAGGGTCCCATCAAATTTCCAATACTTTCGGGTCTGATAGGCCAAATTGACAAAACCGCGATGTTCGGCAACAAGGGGCACACGAAGTTCACCTATTGAGTATGTGGTATGTACATCAAACCACCGATAGGCAATGCGGACATCCAAACGGTTGATGATTTCATAATCTATCTGAGCCTGAAAGCTGTTGGAGTAGGAGGTGCCCTGAAGGTTGTAGAAGGAAACCGTTTGAGCATCGCTATCCCGGTCTACAATGATCTGGTTGATGAATTCAGTTCTATAGAAATCCAGGCTAATCGCGCCGTCTCTATAGTCCAGGGTAAAGTACTGTGTAAAGTTCAGACCGTAGTTCCACGCTACTTCCTGATTGAGTCCAAAAGGTTTATCCGAATTGTCTCCTAAAATCAGGAACTCCCGATTACTCGCCATTATTCCAGCATTTTCAGCGAGCACTTGTGCCGTTCTTCTTCCCTGACCGCCAGAAACACGAAAAACACTGTTCTCATCGGGCGCATAGCGTATATGAATCCTTGGTGAAACAAAGCTACCGTAGATATTGTGCTGGTCTAACCGAATTCCAGCTACTGCGGCAAACTTGTCGGAAGGAGAGTAGAGCCATTCGGTAAAAAAGCCGGCTGTTAGTTCATTTCGGTCGTAATTTACCGAGTTGAACGACTCAGTATAATCATCCGCCTGCGCATTGAGTCCTATTTTGAGCTTATGATTAGATGTCATTAAAAAAGTCTCATAGATGAAATTGGCAAATAGGCTGTTTTGGGTGGCGTTGTGATCCCGTTGTCCGTAGTATCCAACCTGGTCATGATGCGATGCAAGTAATTGAAAACCAATACTTTTTCCGGGTTTATCGAGAAATACTTTACCGAGTTTCATCCAGCCTTCAATGCGATTAACCGTGTTCCTTGCCCCCCAATGTTCGATGCTGCCCTTATCCGAATCATGGTTGAAACTAACCTGACCGGACCTCTTATCACTATGTACTCCTTTTACTCCAAATTGCAGATGGATGCCTTTGTCGTTGTACCATTCCCAGCGATTAAGTGCGAATAACTGACGGCTCAAAGGCATGTCGAGGAAGCCATCGTTGTTGCGGTCGTTTTTTGTTTCCATCACATTGCCATGCAGAAGAAGGGCGCTACCCCAGTTTTTGGATACATCAATAGCGGTATGAATGTTGGCCTCCAACCGTCCCATTTGATTTCCATAAAGGTTGAAAAACCAGCGATCCATACTGGCCGGATTTCTCAGATTAACATCAATTTGGCCCGTGATGCTTTCGAAACCGTTTACTACGCTACCGGCTCCTTTGTTCAGGTGGATGCTCTCGATCCACGGTCCAGGCACAAAGGTTAATCCCTGAATGGTTGCCAACCCTCTGGGGTTTGGGATATTTTCCCGCGTCATTTGGGCATAGATGCCGGAAAGACCCAGCATTTGTATTTGGCGTGTTCCGGTGACGGCATCGGTGAAGGACACATCCACAGAAGGGTTGGTTTCGAAACTTTCACTAAGACTGCAACAAGCAGCTTTGAGCAACTCTTTTTCTCCGATCTTTTCCACTTTTCTAGGGTCAACTCGATCTATTGCCGTGGTTTTAGTTCTTCCCGTTACAATGGCTTCATCGAGTTCGTTAGATGCTTTAAGAACTGTATTTATTGGTGCTATTGGATTGAGAATACTGTCGCTTTTGTATCCTACAAAACTGATAATGAGTGTTTTGTGATTTTTTCCACGATATAGTTTAAATTCTCCTTCTGCATCAGTTGTTGTGCCTATAACGCTTTCTAACCAATAAACAGATGCACCCGTCAAAGGCTCTTCCTTGCCATCTAGAAAGCCATAAACAGTACCACTAAGAGTATCTGATTGCGCTAAGGAAATGGAGGAAACAAGTAAGAAAAAAAGAGTAAGCCTGCCCAAATTAGTGCTTTTCGACCCCGTCCATGTATTTACAACATCCCGGAATTTTTCCATAGGCCTCAGGACTGCACTTGTGCGCGGATGTATTATGCCCTGCTTCAGCTATTGCTTTTTGAACGGTTTCAGAATTGGTCTTTGAAGTTTTGTAAACTACCATGGTCTGGCCTGTTTCTTTATTCCATTCAATATATTTCACTCCCTTTATCAGTCCGGCATTTTCTATTCGCTCCTTGCACATTTTACAAACTCCATCAGTATGGAAATAAGCTGTATCTATTCTTTTCTCTTGCGCAATGGAAGAATTCATGAAAGTCAAAACGATTCCAATGGTTAAAATAAAAACTTTAGTCATCTCGATAATTATTTAAATTCAAAGGTAGCAAGTTGCGATATCCAATCAACACTACGGTAGTTCAGCTGTAAAGTTATATGCGGAAAATGGTTGCTCAGTTGTCGGAATATAATTAACAACTAAACACATATCTGGAAAGCCACTGAAATTGAACTCTGAAAGGAGCTTTTTAGTGAACAAACTTGAGATTAAGAGAAAAACCAACTGCTTCAATAACGAGTGTGTCCAGGTCCAATATCATCATTTCTTCATTGATTACAACAATGTTGAACAACAGAGGCACAGGTAAGTCATTCCGGTTAAGCAAAAGCTGCGTTTCTTCGGTATTAAAACTCCACGCGCCATTAGCTGTCTGAGTAGTGTCGCAAAGCACGGTGTCTTCATCAATGACCAGGCTAAAGTTTCTATTGAACATATAAACATCATCCCTGGCACATTCACCAACAAGATCAAAATAGTCGTTACTCCCATTTTGTGGAGGATCCACAGTTCCTGATTCTACGATCCAATCAGATTCAGTGAGTAATTCTGTATTGTTTAAAATAATCTCAGGATCACCTTTACAGGATAGCAAAAGAACGGGAAGTAGCCAGGCCAATATTTTCATGCTTGCAAAGCTGCGAAAAGAATCACCTAATTACGCTAAAATGTTATAAGCGCGATTATTCATTTATGATTCGATCCAGGAGACGATGCTCGGATCGTTCGGTTTGGTTGCCGGCTGAATAACCTTGACAAGATTTCCACTTTCATCGATCAGGTATTTTTGAAAATTCCATTTCACCGATGAATTCTGAATGCCGTTTAAATCTTTGGATGTTAGCCACTTATACAGTGGATGCATATCCTTTCCTTTAACACTGATCTTTGACATCATTGGGAATGTCACCCCATAATTTTTCTGGCAAAAATCCTGAATCTCTTCATCTGTACCCGGCTCCTGACTTGCGAAATTGTTTGCGGGGAACCCCACTATAGTGAACCCTTGATCTTTGTAGTGCTCATAAAGTGACTCTAAGCCTTCATATTGAGGTGTGAGTCCGCATTTGGAGGCAGTATTTACGATCATAACTTTTTGTCCTTTAAGTTGGGACATATCAAATTGATTTCCTTCAATGTCATTTACGCTGAAGTCGTACAACGTAGTTTGTGCGATACCAGCAGTGTATAGAAAGCTTGCCATAATAATTAATCCAATTAGTTTCATTTTTTTTCTTTTAGAAACATCAATTCGGAAGTAAAGTTCAATCGGGTTGATCATCCCATTCTTTTCTGAATTGCCGGGTATGCTCAGAAACCCATGAATGGACCCGTTCTCTTAGCTCATCGCCATCTTCTCCATAGAATGCGTCGCTGTATATCACTTTGACAGGAAAACTCGATCTCCCGAAGACTTTAAAGAAATGAGGAACGAACAGGTCATCGTCTACAAATGCCACCTCCGGATCGCGGTATTCTATGGCTGCGGCTATTATGGGAAATCCGCCTTGAGCCACAGTGTGGAACATCCCCGGTTTAAATGGCAGCACCTCCGGCCCCCTATGAGTTGTGCCTTCGGGAAAAATGACAACAGACTGGTTTTTTTCGAGCCTTTTCTGAAGTTGTTCCCTCGTTTCTTTGCGCGATTCCTTGCTTTGTCGGTTTACCCAAACCGTGTTAATCACGCTCGCTCCCCAACCAATGAGCGGCCATTTTTTAACACTGGACTTAGCTACAAAGGAATAGGGAAATTCAGAGGGAAGCAGGATGACATCAAGATAGGATCGGTGGTTGCTCATCAAAATTCCCGGTCTGTCCGGTATATTTCCATCAAGCTCCATTTTAACGTTCATCAAAGCCATTTGTGACTTTCGCCAAAACTTAAAGACTTTAAAAATTACGGGATAGGAATAGCCCAGAATTTTCAGTATTGCCGCTGACCCACCGCAAATAAAGGCCATCAGGAGGAATCCGATGAACCGGTATAGAACCCGTACAATGCTAAAGATGATCATACACAATAGTACAATTAACGTTCAGGATTCTTTCTCAACCAATGATTTAGTAATGTAAGCAACAGCCGGACAAATGCTGGAATTCTTGAGCATGAGCGTTAACAAGGACACTTGATTGGGCTGATCGGTATGTGGGTAGGTTTTACAAGCCCGGGGATGGTCATGATACACCGAACAAGTGACATTAGTATTTAGAAAAGGGCATGGTAATGAGTTAAATATCAGGTCGTTATCTTCATCAATTTTCAAATATTGCCTTTTTATTTTCTCCTCATTCTTTCCTAAGCTTTTTGTGAGAACCTGAATGTCTTTTTCAGTTATTCTCGGCCCCAGAGAACCGCAGCAATTTCCGCATTCCAGGCAGTTTATATGATCAAATGCTTCTTCGTGCAATGCATGGATGAGTTTATCAACTGCCCCTTTTCTCATGCGCTTGAGAAGATTTAGGTGTTTCCTGATTCTTGTTTTGTTTGATGTTGCCCAGTTAATGAGTTCCTGATAATTATTATTCGGGATATTCCAGGTCATAATTTCTCGACGACTATTTTGCGCAAAATTGCACTATGATTTTCCAAACAGAACGATTAATAGTGGATCAATTGATGGAAACAGACTTTGAAGAATTCCACCAATTGCATTCGGATATCCGGGTTATGAAGTACACAACCGGGAAGGTGTACACTCGAAATCAAAGTCAAAGCAGTTTGGATGATATAGTAAGATCGTATTCAAGAAATAATAAAAAAGTCAATGTTTGGGCTGTCCGTTTGAAATCAAAAGAACAACCGCTTATTGGAACCTGTGCCTTAATTAGTAATGAGCATAAAGAATGGGAGGTGGGCTATCGTTTAATGCCGTCTTTCTGGGGAATGGGTTTGGCTACTGAACTTTTATTAAAACTTGAATTTTATTGCTTTAAAACACATGATATCAATATGATAGTAGGTTATACATATAGTGAAAATAAAGCTTCTATAAAAGTCCTTACCCGATGTGGTTTTGAAATCGATCGGACCTACAAAAAACCTGGAGACTTACGATATTATAAACGCTGCACATCACTGCGCTGATGGTAGATTTGATAATCTATTAATGATCTCTGCGAGGAATGTATTTTTGAAAGCTATCTAGCAGCGAATGAAGACTGACGATTCAGAAACAGAGGTTCCAAAGAAAGGGATTATCAGGCCGCGGGGCGTGGTCATTGTTTTTGGTGCGGTTGTGCTTCTGATTTTTATTTCCTGGCAGGTGCTGTTTATTCAACTAAATCGTGCCATTCAGGACACAGTAACGGAGCGTACAAGAGGTCTTTATCAAATAGAGTATCAGGATTACGGGTACTCATTTTCAGCTAAGAGCTTTTACCTAAAAGATCTCAATTTAAGGCCTGTTGATCGGGACAAACTCATCAAATCTCAGGGTAAGGCATACGCCGTAATGCTGCCACAACTAGGGTTTAAGGTGGGGAGCATGATAAGGTTACTCTTTTATGGCGAGTTAAATCTTCGTGAGATTCATTTCATCGAGCCGCATTTCGAATACGACAATTTCTCTATATCCACAGAGTCCGGTGTCGGGTTTGAGACGGGGCAATTGCACGGATTGCTATCAGGCTTTATCCAATCTCTTGAAATAGAGCGGTTTAATGTAGATGAAATGCGCATTCAGTATCGGTATTTAAACGAAAAGGATACAGCAAGCATTGAAATAAATAGTGTCTCCGTTGAACTCGAAGATGTTTTCATCGATTCTACCGCAATTGAAATGCAAGATCGTTTCCTTTTTGCCGACCATTTGAGGGTATTGATAAAAGATGAAAGCTTTCACTGGAATGGGGAGGCAAATATGCTCAAGTTTGATGCATTAACTCTTTCATCTTCAGGAAAATATGTGCAATTAAGTAATGCCCGCTGGGTAGAACGGGACAGTAATCTCATCGATACGGTTTTGAATATTCACGTCCCTCAGATACGCATTGGGGGTATTGATTTTCTAAAATTCTATCAGCAAAATGAGTTGTATATAGACACCTTTTTGGTGCGCAGTCCGATTCTTGAACACAGAAATAAAAGCACTTCAGTTAAAAGCGTGGAGGAACAAACTGATCACCCCATTTCAGGAGCCGATCGCATTGGGGAAATCTTATCTGTGGTTCCGGTTTTCAGGTTAAATTTACTTACCATATATGATTTTAATATAGATTATGAATTAACAGATAATGAGCGATTTAAGATCGATCAATTAAATCTAATATTTAGTAATTTTAGTTTTGATAGTACCGATACCGTTTCGAAGGATTATTTCCCCAGATATGCCGACCTGGAGTTGGTATTGAACGATCCTGAATTCAGTACTTCTGATACTTCATGGAATCTCAAGGCCAGTCTTTTATCCTACAAGTCTCGCAATGAGCGCATACAACTAAATAAGGTTCAGCTAAATGGTAATCATATTCGTCAAAAGGGAGGTGATATTGAACGTTCAATAGTATTGAGTTCCAACCTGCTTACCCTCAATGGATTCGATTTAAAGAAAACCGTGCAAAATCAGATCATAAAGTTAGAATCGATGAATTTTGACAAACCTGATATTGTTTGGGAGACCGGAAGGGCAAGGAATAGGCGATCATCCACACCGAATGCTTCCGGTGCGGCAAATATTTCATTGAAAGGAGTACGAATTGATTCATTGATTTACACCGATGGTTCCATTGAAATCAGGAACAGCACGCGAAAGGACGCCAATGGGAGAATCAGCTATTTTGAAGGCTATGTTTTGGATGTAGATCTTGCAGAGGGTCAGACGATTAGTATTGAGGAGCTTCTGGACCAGCGTATATTCTTTCAAATGGGAAGCACCCGACTTGGTCTTGGCGCATTGAACCATTTGATCAGTTCAAGAGGAATAACGATCAACACAATTACCGGAGAATATGGAGCGAAGAACTTTGTTATCGAATCTACCTTGGATTCTCTTAAACCCGGACAAATAGCGACTGACATACGTGCCGAGGAGGCCTTTCTCAGTTGTCAGGACCTCAGAGGATTAATAACAAAAGGCAATGTCAGCCTGAAGGATGTAATGTTACGTGGTGGGATATTGAAAGTCAGGATGAGGGGTAAGGAGGAAACGGAGGATAAAGGAATGAACTCCAAGCTGAAAAAGGATATTCTGGTGGATCGCTTATCCGTTTCCGATATGGATTTCTACCTGCAAAAGGATGGAAATACAACTTTGAAACTTTCTGAACTCGATGCATTTGGCAGGGGCATTAGGATATCCCCCAGGCCTGAGGACTCTTCGCGAATTCATTTGTATACCAGCAATTTGACTATAGGGTTTAAGGACCTGTTCCTTCCTTTGGAAAACAGAAAACAGCTTTTAACTACAGAGAGCTTTCTTCTGTCACAAGACAGTAATAATCTGATTGTCAATAATTTATCTCTAATTCCGAACCCAACTTACGATCTGCCAATGTCCAATACTCTCAAGATGTTGGTACCTGAGCTCAGAATGGAAGGAATACTCATCGATTCCGGAAGATTAGGCCTACGACAGGATTTGGGAAAGGTTTGGGTTTCACGGCCAAGCTTTGCGATTCGGCGCACAACTTCTTCGCCATCGGGATTTAGGATTCCAGAAAGAATTTCCGGGGATATGTCAATGATGCCTTTTGATACTCTGTCTTTTTCAGACCTTTTTATTGAAGATGGTCAGTTCGATGTGTATACATCTAACGATACTTCATTTGCGCATATTGGTTCCAAGGATATAAATCTGAACGCTTCGGGTTTCACTATTTCTCCTTCATCTTCATGGAGTTTAGACCGCATACTATGGTTTAATGACCTTAGTTTTAATGCATCCGACATTATTCTGGAAACCAGTGCCACCAATGGATGTCAGGAGATAGATAGTATAGAGTATCACTTTGATCCAAACCTATTAACAGCACATGGAATTTATTATTCAGAAGCGCCGGTATATCGCTACGGAGCATTTCAGAAGCCCGGCTTTAGTGTATTTGCGAAACGCTTAGAAGTGGTCGAACCCCAAATGAATGAATTCATCAGAGATAGAGAATTGAACATACGGGAAACTCTTATTTCGGGGGCTTTGCTCGAAGTAGAATTAGACCGGAAAGACGGTGGAAAAACATCCATTGATGATTTCCGCATCAGTAGGAAATGGAAGATCTCAGATTCACTAAATGCTATTCGGATAAATAAGGTTAAAGTAAGGGAGTCTGCTATTGATTTTAAAATTCACACACCAGACCGGATAGCTCCGCTGGAAATTGGGTCATTGACCTTGGATGCCGAAGAGTTTCTTTGGAAACCTGGCGAAAAATGGGATACGGCCAATATTTTCTATACTGCTAATATCAATCTGAGTGCTGGGGACATCTATACCACTTTGGATTCAGGTCTTATGGAGATGAACATAGGGGAAGCAAATGTATCCACGTCAGCGCGGTTGCTTTCAGTTAGAAATGTTCGATATGTACCTACCGTGTTTCGATATGAATTTGCAAAATGGAAAGGCAGACAGTCTGATGTCTTCAACATCAACCTTCAGGGTTTGACAGCTCATTTGAACTATGCAAAATTACTTGAAGAAAAATCGGTTTTCAGCAGAAGTTTCGAGGTTAATGGATTGGATATCAGTGTTTTAAAAGATAAGCGCGTGCCGGAAGTCAACCCGAAAATTAAACCTCTATACGGATCGCTCATAAAAAAATTGCCTGTTACTCTCGATATAAGGGAAGCTCGTGCCCGGAATATGAAAGTACGCTACGAAGAGTTTGCTGAAAATGGAATAAGGCCAGGATATGTGAACATAAATCATGTTCAGATTTATGCGAGTAATGTCACCAATGATTCTGTAAGAATTGCAACAGATTCTAACATGATAGTATCAGGACAGGGCAGTCTGATGAACGAGGGACATACCAATATTCAGGTTGACTTTAACCTTGCCAGCCCGGATGATGAATTCTACATGACGGCCACAGTAGGCCGTTTTGATGCGGTTGAGTTGAACAAGTACATAGAGCCGGTGGGCTTTATCCAGCTTCAATCGGGTGAGCTGCAGAGCATGAATATGTATGCCTTTGGCAATGATAATTTGGCCATTGGCCGTATGGGTTTGTATTATAATGATTTACGCATAAAAATTCTCGATGAGGAGACGATGCGCTCTAAAGGACTGGGAGCTGCATTGCGCAATGCGGTGGGCAATACTATTGTTAAGTCGAAAAATAAGTATCGAAGATTCAAGCGGCGTAAGCCCATTTACTTCGAACGTAACAAAAACAGGTCTTTTCTAAACTATATGGTGAAGATTGCATTAAGCGGTGCATCGACTAATATCGGCCTGGAGAACTATAAACGTGATATCAAAAAAGCGGAGGATAGTGAAAACAGTGTTACCGTACTGGATGAGCGCACTATTCGCAAAGCTGAAAAGAAGGCCAGCAAAGAGTACAAAAAGCGCCGCAGAAAGGAAAAGAAAGGCAAGAGCATAGATTAATCGGAATCTATCAGTATCCGCATTGTTTTTTGAAAATTTCGTGCCTGGTTGATCAGGTAATTCTTCTCGAAAGAGGGCAGCCTTTCGTCCACAACCCGCTCAAATTCTGGAGCTAATTCAGGAATGGCTTTCGCGATGATGAGCAAATACTGCATGGCATATGCTTTTATGTACGCTGTAATTCCGGGTTTAAGAATAAGATCCAGACATGGATCGATGGTAATGGTAGCGCAATTTTCATGAAAGGGGAGAAACGAAAGGGTTTTGAGAATATTCCCTACTTTCTTTTCATCCGAATCGATTCGTACCATGGCGCATAGTTTCTCTTGATACGGATAGAGTACTTCAGGATTTTGTGCTGCAATAATTTTTAATGCCCAGGTTGAGCGCCAGTTATATGGTTTCTCATCATTTTCAGCCAGAGTAAGAAGATCGAGCATCGTCTGTCTATTGCTAATAGCTGCAGCAGCTATCAAGTCGCTATGCTCTCGTGATGGACGATCCATCAGCTCTTTCATTTGCTCGAGGTTCATTATATGCTAATTTTAGCTCTTCAAATTTCTACGGAATCAAGATAATTTCTCTCAAAGAATGCAAAAATTTTCATGGAAAAGAGCTTTGAGAACCGGTATTCAGGCTCTGGCCTTATTCGGAACTCTTAGTTTCATTCCTCTTGCGGGTTCCGGACAGGTACTCATTACCCTGATATTCGGAGATAAGTTGAATTCACCTGGTTTGGAGTTTGGTCTGGAAGGTGGAGTAAACTTCTCCTCCATCGAAGGGCTGGAGTCTCCAGCGGCATTACCTCAGTTTAATCTGGGTTTTTACTTTGACATCCGTCTGAAGAATCAATGGTACGTTTACACCGGGGTATTGGTAAAAGCCACAATGGGGTCTAATGAATTAACCTACAATGACTTACTGGCTTTGGAATCGGAAATAATTGCCGATGGGGGCACCTTTAGTCAGCGCACGGAGTCCTTCATCATTCCAGCGTTAATTAAGCGAAGAATTTTTAGAATAGGGTACATTGAGGCAGGCCCGCAACTGGCCTATGTTTACGACGGGAACATTCGCCACACTTATTCGACCGGTGATGTGGATTTTCTCATTCAGGAAAACAACCGCGATATGTTGAACAGGATAGATGCAGGGTTTTTGGTAGGTGGCGGTTTCCGTCTAAGCGAGGGAGTAGGCCCTTCTTTTGGGGTGAAATACTACTTTGGATTGACCGAAGTGTATCAAAATGCAACAGGATATCAGAACAGGGGATGGTTCTTGAAAATGAATCTCCCGATAGGGGCAAAGAAAACAGGAGATTCTAACTAGTTATATTTAAAGCGCCTTCCGGCACAACATACGACTCTTAGTGATGATGATGTCGGTGGGGTTCCTCTAGTGGAAGTTCGTTTTTGAGAAGAAGTTCAACAGCGGTATCGATGTCTTTTTCAGCGGTGGCCACCGCTTTTATTCCCTTTGCGGCCATCCTGTTTTGAAATCCCATTCCCATGTTTTCCGTTATGACGAAGTTCATTTCGAAAAGGGGGTGATGTTCCTCAGGATTTGGACCGTGGAAATGGTTGTGAAGCATTTTTTCGGGGGGTAATTCCAGAAGTTCCTTAGATAAAATGCTGTTTTTACTATCCAGAGTAAATAAATAAAAACAGGTGCATTTGCCCGCATGACCGGTGAGTGTTTTTTTGTTTTGGCTGGCTACAGCTATTTTCATGCTTGAAAAAATTTAGCACAAAGGTCTAAGGTTACGATCTTAATTTCTGGCACTTTCATCACAGAGAGTTGATTGGGTATGTGCAGAATAGCCACATTAGATATGGATTCTTTAACCCAAGACTATGCAACAGTAAAGTGAGGGGAGATGATCAAGCCGTGGGGAGGGAGTCCTCAAGTTTTTTTGTTCTGCGATGAGCTGGTCAAAATCTGTAGCCGAAATGGACCGTTGCGAATGGCATGACTGGAGCTAAATAATATTCCAGATCACCAACTTCTAAATCTGGATCCACGCTGTCCGGATCAAAACTTCCCGAAACTACAGATTGGTAACCTAACCCTGCCCAGGGACGGAGGTAGAGCTTCTTCTTTTTAAATGGATACCACAAATAACCTCCTTGAGCAGCTATTAAAATGGTGTTGGTTCGATCCGTTTCTCCTGGGAAATTTTCGTTAGTTATTTCCATCTCTTGAGTAAAAAGCTGCAATCCGACAAACCAGCCTTGATTTCTTTGATCAAAATAGTAGTGGGTCCACAATCCCATGCCTTGATTGATTTTCACCCCCCAGCCCATTTCTTTGTTTTGATCGTATAAATCGATGAAAGCCTTTGGGTACGTCGCTTGTGCAATAAATGATAGTCCAAAAGTGAAATGTTCACTCTTTTTGGGAGACCAACCGAAATGTCCTCCAAAACCACCCATAATAATAGGAATTGGATCTATTTCCACCATAAACTCATTTGTGCCTTTTTGCTTTACTTCCTGGGCTGTGGCGTGACCAATTGTTATTCCTAAAATCAATACAAGGACTAAAAATTTGATTTTCGTTTTCATAATTAAAATTGAATAGTTCTACTCATTGTTATTTATAGTTGGCGATTTTGCTGCGGTACTGTCTCATCAATTATGTTAAATCCAACACCCTGAATACTTCGGCCTTCGGATTGGGAATTTGTGCTCTATCATTTTATTTACTAACTTTATATTACGTTTATATATATAGCGCGATAACTTCTTTTTTATAGGTTTCATACATTGAAGACTGCTCTTATTCCTTATTTCATATTCCGTAAATAGGCCTTAGAGTTCAGTTGAAGGACGTCATTATTGGGCCCATCAGATTGGAGCTGACTATGAGGTATAGATCAATCAAATTAATGTGTTTACGTGTGCTCATACCTTACGTGCTGTCCTGAAACTGAATCTTTCAATAGAAACAAAATATATAAAATATTTAGATAGCAAAGAAAAGCAAATTTCTGAAGTAGCCAATTTTTTTATGCTTCATTGTTTGCAACAGATTCTTCATGCGAAGTAGGGTTCATAGCTATTGATTCAGATTTTTTCGTCTAAAGATGGACTTCGATGATCGGCAGGATGCTCAAATTCTTCTATGCCTCGTGTCCCTAATAATCCCGATAGCTAACCTTTAGACTTGTTCGGGACGGAGCTGTCGAGCGGCATCAAATCAAAACAGCTCATTCATCGATTATCAGTAATTAAGAGATCATGTACGAATACACCAATCGAAATAGAATAATCCACAGTATTAGGTTGCCATTTCAAATGCCAACCTGCATTTTAGTTTTTATTCATATGGCAAGGTGCAGGGAGGCGGCACACATAAATAGTTATTTGAGTATCGGATTTTTACGCATTGCCAACAACTATATCAAACTCCAAACTGGGTAAGGTGATGATCGAGATGTTTGTACATAGCCCAGCCATTGTCGTCTGCGCTGTTCTTGCCAAAAAGAGGATGCGCTGGCAGGTCCTCAGATTTTTCTCGAATGAACTCCAGGTTATTGAATAGCCTTGTTTTTTCTTTTTCGAATTGCAATGAATCACCGGGTACATATTGTTTCATGGTGCGCAAACTTCTTCGATATGGTTTATCGCCGTACACCGATTTTTTGATTTGCTTTTTGAACCAGAACAGGTAGAACGTAATGTTTTTTAATTCTTTTTTACCGCTGGTGACTTCAAGAACCTCACTGCAATGCGAAAGCATTTGGGCTGAATTCATTATTCCCCATTGTGGTTGTGATTTGGTGGATAGTTTTTCTATTCTCTGAAGACATTCTTTGAAGTCCTCGGTTTTAAAAATGTTCTTACGTATGTTCATGGCCCAAGATTAAGACTACAATCATAACGAATAGAGCTGGTGTGATGCCTTTTTTGCTGAATCAAAATGGATTAATAGCGATGCAACAACTCATCCACAGTTATCGAGATCATAGTTCAATTGAAGCGAAGCAAACAAGAAAACCTGAACTCGATACGGTTGCCTCGCGACTACCGTACGTGAGCAAATGCCAACCTGCTTCTTAGTCTTTATTCATATGGCGAGGTGCGGGGGTCAGTAGAATCTAAGTATGATGTTTTTCTTCTTGTTTGATTTTGTTAGAAGTTCAGGATAAACAGAAAGTAATTCAATTAATGCTTTTGATTTTCGAACAAAATCGGCTGCTTTTTTCTCAGTAAACTTATCTTCCAGATAATCAATGATGGAGGCATAACCTTTTTCAGCTCTTTCTGTCCAAACTATTTTTAGAGCCATTTGCTGTATTTGGACATCACTTCTTCGTGTGGCTTTACTTTTCCTTGATCTGCTTGTTCCAAGCCCAATTCAACCTCTGATCGTTCTTCAATACTCAGTTCATCCCACCAATCCGCATTTTCTTTGCGCAAAGCCTTGATTTCATTAATAACCTTTA
>DNTB01000081.1 GCA_003499525.1 Flavobacteriales bacterium | reverse complement strand
CCTGAAGGAAGGGATAATTATTTTCTCAATCTTCTTAAAAGGTTACTTTTGTGAATTGAAATTTTGAAAACGATTCCAATGGAATTCCTTATAAAAATATCTCAGTTTTTGCTGAGCTTATCCTTACTAATAGTCCTGCATGAATTGGGACACTTTATTCCCGCAAAGTTGTTTAAGACCAAAGTGGAGAAGTTTTACCTCTTCTTTGATGTCAAATTTTCACTTTTCAAAAAGAAGATTGGAGAAACAGTGTATGGGATCGGTTGGTTGCCATTAGGGGGCTACGTTAAGATCGCAGGGATGATTGATGAAAGTATGGATAAAGAACAAATGGCTCAACCGCCCCAACCCTGGGAATTCAGGTCTAAACCGGCCTGGCAGAGACTGATCATTATGCTGGGAGGGGTCACCGTAAATTTCATTCTGGCATACGTTATTTTTGTGGGGATGTCTTTCTTTTTTGGGGATGCAGACGTTAAGGTAGACAGTCTAAAAGGAGGATATTACGTGGAAAATCCGGTGTTGCTTGATGCTGGCTTTAAAACTGGAGATAAGGTGGTGTCCATTAACAAGGTTCCCATTGAAAACGATTCGGATATTGGTCTGAATATTATCAGCGCCGAGGAAATTACCATAGAGCGTGACGGAATACTACAAACCATTGTGCTTCCTGAAGATTTTCTGGGGCAGCTGTCATCCAGCGGTAGTAAATCACTTTTTAATTTCCGATATCCTTTTATCGTAGAAAAGGTATCCGATACATCTCATAACAAAGGAGTGGATCTGAGGTTGAACGATCAGATTTTGATGATCAATGGTCAGTCTGCGGAGTATTTAGATGAGTTAGAACCCTTATTGCAGCAGTATAAAGGCCAAAATGTGACAGTTACTGCATTGAGAGCAGGAGATACTATTAATCGAACCGTTGCTGTGAACGAGAATGCAAGGCTGGGCATTTACCGAATATTGGACATGAGTACCTTTGACAAATTGGGATATCTGGAAGTTTCCCGCAAAGAGTACGGTTTCTTTGAGAGTTTTGCTGCCGGCGGGCGAAAATTCAACCGTACCTTAAGCAATTATGGATCCCAGTTAAAGGCTATTTTCAGCCCAAGTACAGGTGCTTACAAAGGATTAGGTGGATTCAAGGCCATTTACGATCAATTTCCAAGTGCCTGGTCCTGGTCTTACTTTTGGGGCCTGACCGCCTTTCTTTCTATCATGCTTGCGGTCTTAAACCTTTTGCCCATTCCGGCCTTAGATGGAGGGCATGTTATGTTTTTACTTTTTGAAATGATCTCTGGAAAAAAACCCAGTGAGAAATTTTTAGAACGTGCTCAGATCATCGGCTTCTTTATATTAATCGCTTTGGTTTTGTTTGCCAATGGTAATGATATCTTCAAAGCACTTTCCAACTGAGAGGATTATTAAGACTTTTTTAAGAACTAATTCAATCGTTTGATGTTTTCTATGATGTCAAATGAGTGAATTGAAGAGTTTGATTTCTGTTTAAAGGAGCTCATATGAAGCTCTATCTTCCATCATTAAAGGACTTTGACTTGTTGATAATTTTGTGAACAAAGATGAGGTCAATCCACAAAATAGAGTCAAATAAAACCTGAATTTTATACATCCAATTTAGATTAATTCTACCTCATTTATGGAAATCAATTATATAGTAAAACGAGATTTTACAACAAAACCTTTTGAAAAAAGTAAAATAACAAATGCTGTTTTAAAGGCGATGACAGCCCTGGAAAACGGCAGTTTAGAAGACGCTGAACGCATTACCGAACTGGTGTATGCGGCTTTGGTTGAGCAGAAAAAACTAGACGTGGGATTTGTACCTACGGTTGAGCAGGTGCAGGATGGAGTGGAGCGTGCGCTTATGGCTAGCTCCTTTCTGGATGTTGCCAAAGCTTACATACTTTACAGAGACGAACAGGCCAGAAAGCGTAAAGCCAATATTTTTGAAAAGCGAATCAATCTCAAGCCTTATGAATACCCCCAGCTCTATGAGTATGTTCCTGCTATTCGTCATTCGTATTGGATCCACACAGAATTCAATTTCACCAGTGACATTCAGGATTTTAAAACAGGACTCTCTGATGTTGAAAAGAGCGCTATTAAAAATACCATGCTGGCCATTTCGCAAATTGAAGTGGCTGTTAAGACTTTTTGGGGCGACATATACCATCGCATGCCAAAACCAGAGATTGGTTCTGTTGGAGCCACCTTTGCTGAGAGTGAAGTAAGGCACCACGATGCTTACTCACATTTACTGGAAATTCTGGGGCTTAATAATGAGTTTAAAAACCTTAAGAAAAAACCGGTAATCATGAAGCGCGTTCAGTACCTCGAAACTGCGCTTAAGAATGCCAAGAGTGATGATAATAAGGAATATGCCGAGTCCATTCTTTTATTTTCTCTGTTTATAGAACACGTTTCTCTGTTTTCTCAGTTTCTGATCATTATGGCTTTTAACAAGCACAAGAATGTACTCAAAGGAATTTCAAATGTGGTAGAGGCCACTTCAAAAGAAGAACAGATCCATGGAGACTTTGGGATAGATGTCATAAAAATCATCAAGGAGGAAAATCCGGATTGGTTCGATGCAGAGTACGAAGAAATGATCCAAAATATGTGTAAAGAAGCTTTTGAAGCTGAAAGTAAGATTGTAGACTGGATTTTTGAAAAGGGAGAAATTGACTTTTTACCAAAGGCTGTTGTAAATGAATTCATTAAGAATCGCTTTAATAATTCGCTTGAGAGTATTGGAATTGAAAAAGTGTTTGAGGTTGATGAAAAACTACTTGCCGAAACCGAGTGGTTTGACGACGAAATCATAGCGACCAAACACGGTGATTTCTTTGTGAAGCGATCCATAAACTACAGTAAGAGAACCCAAAGTATAACCAGTGATGACCTTTTTTAAATGAAACCAGAAACCAACTTAATTACATCCAGCGAACAAACAACTACAACACAATCAGATTTAGTAACAGCCAGGAAAAAATCTCTTGAGACCTACAAAGAGCAAAGTGAAGGAACATTTGCGTGGTTAACAGACCATAGCCGTAAGTTCCTTGCCTCAGGATATCTGGTAGATGGCGTTTCTCCTGAAGAACGCATAAGAGAAATTGCCGACCGCGCCGAGACCATTCTCAACAAACCTGGTTTTTCAGATAAGTTTTATAACTACATGTCCAGAGGATTCTTTTCATTAGCGTCACCAGTTTGGTCCAACTTTGGAAAAGAGAGGGGTCTGCCCATCAGCTGTTTTGGATCTCATATAGATGATGATATGGGGAATATACTTTATACCCAGTCTGAAGTTGGCATGATGTCCAAGCTAGGTGGTGGCACCTCAGGCTATTTTGGCAAAATCAGGCACAGAGGAGCCCCCGTAAAGAACAATGGTCAGGCCTCAGGTGCTGTTCATATCATGCAGTTGTTTGAATCGATGGTGGACGTGGTGAGTCAGGGGTCGGTGCGCCGCGGCCGCTTTTCGCCCTACCTGCCTATTGACCACGCAGATATTAAGGAGTTTCTGGAAATAGGAACGGAAGGTAACCCTATACAGTCCTTAACTCATGGCGTTACCGTTTCTAACGACTGGATGGAAGAAATGATCGCTGGTGATGTCGAAAAACGATCTGTTTGGGCTAAGGTCTTACAGAGCAGAGGCGAAATGGGATATCCATACATCTTCTTCAGAGACAATGCTAACAACGGCGCTGCGGATGTGTATCAGGACAAACAACTACCTATTCACGCTAGTAACTTATGTACTGAGATCATGCTCCCTTCAAATGAAGATTGGTCTTTTGTTTGTGTGCTTTCCTCTATCAACCTTTTGCATTACGATGAATGGAAGGATACAGATGCTGTAGAAACAATGGTGTGCTTTCTGGACGCAGTCATCTCAGAATTCCTTGAAAAGCTTGAAGCCTATCGCGATTCATCGGACCGGGAGGACCGTCAGACCTTCTTATTTATGGAGCGTGCCTATAATTTTGCCAAACAGAATCGAGCGCTTGGTATGGGTGTATTGGGTTGGCACTCATTGCTGCAATCCAAAATGCTGGCCTTCAATAGTCAGGAAGCCTATAACCTCAACAGTGAGATCTTTAAATTTATAAAGGAGCGTTCGTATAAAGCTTCTGAAGACCTGGCTGTGGAATATGGCGAGCCTGATGTTCTCAAGGGTTACGGCAGACGAAATGCTACCTTAAATGCCATTGCACCAACGACTTCATCGGCATTTATTCTTGGACAGGTATCACAGGGGATAGAGCCTATTTGGTCTAATATTTATGTGAAGGATATTGCCAAGATTAAGACGACGATTAAAAATAAGTATCTGGAAAATCTGCTTGAGGAAAAGGGAATGAACACTGCCGACGTGTGGAAGAGTATCAGAGAACACGACGGATCTGTTCAGCATCTGGAGTTCTTAACTGATCAGGAAAAGGATGTCTTTAAAACCTATGCAGAGATCGATCAGATGGATATCATCTATCAGGCCGCAAATCGCCAACATCATATTGATCAGGGACAGTCGGTCAATATTATTGTTCATCCTGACATGCCCGTAAAAGAGATCAACAAAATTCATGTCACTGCATGGAAATTAGGACTAAAGTCTTTGTATTACCAGCACAGCATGAACGCCGCTCAGAAGTTCAAGCAAAAGAAAGAATGTACGAGCTGCGAAGGTTAAGTGTTAGAGTTGTTAGAAAAAAGGTCAGTTTAATTTCAGAACTGACCTTTTTTTATGGGGTGCTTGTTCATTTTGACGAAAGTGTCCTATAAATTGTTTTATCTTTTGTAGAGAAGAAAAAAATAAATTATATTTGCGCCTGCCTAATCGAAAGCCAGGCAATTGAATGCTAAATTCCTCAGTAGCTCAGTTGG
>DNTB01000045.1 GCA_003499525.1 Flavobacteriales bacterium | reverse complement strand
GTTGCGATCATGTTTGGGGGAGCCTCAGCAGAGGCCGAAATCTCAAAAAAGAGTGCACAGGTTGTTCAGGAACAATTGCCAAAAGAAAAATATGACAGTAAGCTGGTGGAATTGGGAGAGCCATGGAAAGTCCATTTAAATCAGGGCAGTGCAGTTATCAATAAAGATGACTTCTCTTACCTCGATGGCGGTTCGAGGCACAACTTTGACTTCGTTTTCATAGCCGTGCATGGTCATCCCGGTGAAAATGGAATTCTGCAAGGATATTTTGATTTACTCAAGATTCCCTACTCTGCTCCAAATGTACTTACCTCGGCCATTACCTTCAATAAAAAGATTTGCTCGGATTACCTGAGGTACCATGGAATAACCTGTCCGACTTCCGTCACGTTATACAAGAATCAACTTTTTGAAGAGGAACAGTTGGCGCTTTCCGCATACCCGGTCTTCGTAAAACCAGCAGAATCGGGCTCCAGTTATGGAATTAGAAAAGTGAATAGAAACGATGATTTAGCCCTGGCCATCGAAAATGCTTTCAATTACAGCGACTGTGTTCTTGTTGAGCAGTTTATAGAGGGGCGCGAAGTAACCTGCGGTGTTTATGATTTTGGTGAAGGATTGGTAGCACTGCCGGTTACAGAGATTATAACCCATCGTGATTTTTTTGATTACGAGGCTAAATATTTAGGGGAGTCGGATGAGATTACTCCGGCCAATTTAGATTTAGAAGAGGGAATTTCAGTGCAGGAAACGGCGAAGATGATCTACCGAAAACTGAGAATGACGGGAGTTTCGCGGGTTGATTTCATCATGAAAGGGAAAGACCTTTATTTTATTGAAATCAATTCTGTTCCTGGTTTGTCTAAGGAGAGCATCATACCTCAGCAAGTGCGTGCTCAGGGGATGGAATTAGGTGAATTTTTCGATCGATGGATTGATTACCTCTATTCTAGTCGTCCAAATACTACAGTTGCTCCTTGAGAAAAAGACTGAGCTTTGCTACAGCTCTGGCACGGTGACTCACAAGATTTTTATCTTTTAGGGACATTTCTCCAAAGGTTTTGCGAAAGCCGTTCGGCATAAAAACCGGATCGTAGCCGAATCCCTTATGACCTTTAGGCTGCGTTGTGATCACCCCATTACAAATGCCTTCAAACAGATATTCTTTTCCTTTAAAAATGAGGGCAATTACAGTTCTGAATCGAGCTTTTCGATTATCTAAATCTTGTAGATTTTCAAGTAGCTTGTGGATATTGTCTTCCGCTTTCTTCTGTGGTCCGGCATAACGGGCAGAATAAACACCTGGCTCTCCCTGAAGAATTTCAACTTCCAGACCGGTATCATCTGCAAAGCAGTCTTCACCGGTTTTTCCGAATACATATCTTGCCTTTTGCAATGCATTGTCTTCCAGAGATTCATGATCTTCGGGAATCTCCTCATCGATTCCCACATCGGAAAGTCCGAGTAGCTCAATTTCTTTTGATAAACTTCTACTTACCTCTTTTATTTTGTGTTCGTTTCCTGTGGCGAATATCAATTTCATGTTTAGTTAGTTACTGGCTTGATACATTCTTTCAATGACATTTACTACAGCTGCACCATCCTCTCCTGAGGTTTTTATTTCAGCCCTTTCGTTCAAGACCTCAATTACATTCTGAATTACCTTATCATGGTTGGACATTGAGCCTTCATAAAATCCATAGTTGTTAGCTTCATTGGACTGGTCAATTCCCGTAATCTCAAAACCCGTAGTAGCTTGATAATCAATGGTATTCAGGTATTTTCCTCCGATCTTGACCGTGCCGTTTTCTGCGAATATTGTAATGGAACCTTCCATATTTCGTTCATGGGAGCATGTGGTATAAGACAATGATCCAATAGCTCCGTTCTCGAATCTAAAATTAAAGGATCCGGTATCATCTATCTCAATAAGATCTTTATGTCCCAGGTTTGCGCAAGAGCCCTGGATCTCTTTCACGTTTCCGAAGAGGTAAAACAGAATATCTATAAAATGGCTAAACTGAGTGAACAGCGCTCCTCCATCCAGGTTTTTAGAACCTCTCCATGATGATTGCTGATAATATTCTGTATTTCGATTCCAAAAGCAATTGATATTTACGGAATATATTTTGCCGAAATGTCCTTTATCAATATGCCTTTTTACTTCGTGCACGGGAGGATTGTACCTGTTTTGTTTGACCACAAATAGTTTTTTCTTTCTTTCAGCTGCCGCACGCACCATTCTTTGAGCATCGATAGAAGTCAGACACATCGGTTTTTCTACGAGTACATGTTTACCATGATCAAGTGCGCTAATGGCGATGTCGGCATGGGTTCCGTTGGGGGTACACACATTTATAATGTCAACAGTGTCACTGTTCAGTATCTCTTCCAATGACAAGTACCGTGAAATACCGTATTTAGCCGAGAATTTGTCTAGTTGTTTCTCATCAATATCATAAGCACCATTCAGTTTTCCGTGCGGATGGTTCGCAATATGCTCTGTGTGACGGTGAGCAATATGACCGCATCCTATCAGGCCGAAACGAATGATTCTCATGGTTTAGTTGCTAGCTTCTTTGGTGATATATCTCGTGTAGCGGATTCTTAGAACGGTATAATTAACTGCCAGAACAAGTAAAATCATCAATGCATATGCAATCTGGATAGAGGTTCTTTGATCGGCTACAGAAATTACCAAAACATTGATTACCCCTTGAGCAATGGCATAGTATGCAGAAACTCTTATGTGGCTCATTCCTCCATTGTGTACCAATATCTGGTAGAGGTGTGATCGATGAGCCTGGAAAATGTTTTCCTTATTAAAGATCCGGATGAATATAGTGAGCACTGTATCCACCCCATAAACTGACAGAAATAGGATAAATATGACGTTTTGTTTGAGGTTAATTAGCTGCATTAAGAAAAAGATAATGATAAAGGCAATGGATACTGCACCTACATCTCCGGCGAAGGTTCTGGCTTTCGTTCTAAGGTTATAAAACAGGAATACCAATACCCCGACTATGATAAATAGAATTAGTCTTCCGTCTACAAAGGTATCTACCATCTTGTTGTACCACCAAAATGTGATGAGGGCAACGAGGCTGTATAAGCCTGTCATACCGTTTATTCCGTCCATAAAATTGTAGGCATTCACAATGCCACTTGAAATAATCATAACTAGTGCTATGTACCAGACCTCGTTACCTACAAACAGACTCAATTCGTGCATGAGGAATGTAACAGCAACAAAATGCGCAGCCATACGGTAATAAAAAGGCACATGCCTTATATCGTCGATCATACTGAGCAGAGTCACTACGGTAATACCGGCAAAAAACCAGGGGTAATCGAATTGTGAGAATATAAAGAAGAGAATAAGAGCAAAATAGAAAACAATGCCTCCTCCTTTGATTGTGGGTATATCATGAGAGCTTCTGCGGTTCGGTATATCAATAATCTTCGTCCGTTCCGCCATTAAAAAATATGCATTGATAAGGACAAATAAAATGACAATCTCTATGGGATATACCCATAAATCCGTTGAATTTATCTGTGGTAGAAAATCGTTAATCTTCGATCAGTTTTGTTGTCAGAACTGGTCTTGGATTCCATCCAAGCATTTCTTCTGCTCTGGTTGAACTAAAGGTCAAAGGTGAAACAAGTTTTTTAAATCGGTCATTATTGAGGGGGAAATTCGGTATGATATCACCAAGTTGGGCGGCGCTCTTTATGAACCAAACCGGTAGGGTACGGACATTTTTATTCAGTTGCTTTCCTATCCAGTCCTCAATTTCACGAATTTCGGGATGATAACCATCGGTTAGATTGTAGTTTCCAGAAGGTGTATTCCTAAGTCCAACAAGACTCGCCAGGTCACCCGCCCAAAGTATTGATTTACGTATCCGTCCACTCCCTATTCGAAAGTATTTGCCCTTATCAATTGCCTTCAACATAAACCCTAAATTACCTGGAGGATCTATTCCTGATACCAGAGGAAGACGAGCATTGACAATTGCAACTCCATTCTGTCTGCCCCATTCAAGAAACAATTCTTCTGCTTTCGCTTTGGACTCTCCGTAAGGTGTATTTGGATTGATAGGTTGCTGTTCATCAATGAGCTCACCTTCATTTAGTCCGTATACCGCTACCGTACTCAGGTTAATGATCAATTCGGGAGGATTATGCAATGAACTCAATCCCTTTAACAGGTTAACAGCTCCATTGATGTTAACATCATAGAATTTATTCCTGTCCTTTCTTGTTTTTGGCACAACGTGTGCTTTACCTGCAGCATGAAAGACGATGTTGGTTTCATCTAAGGATGGGATCTGAGTCGCAAGGTCCAATCGGATAGTATTGGATTTGGATCGACCGAGAGTAAAGATATCATGCTCAGGAAGTTTTGGAATAATTATTCGGCCTATAAACCCTGAAGATCCTGTGAATAATACCCTATTTCGACTCATTGACGCTTTGAATTAAACCAAGATATTCTGCACTAATTCTGTCCCTATTGTAATCGTTTACAGCTAGTTTCAATGCATTCGCCGATATTCGTTGATGAAGATCATCATTTACCTGTAGCGTTCTCATAGCGGTCACCAAATCTGCTGGGTGATTCGGTCTGACGTTAATTCCTGCTCCTGATTGCTCGATCAACTCTTTAATCCAGCCCGTCGTTGTCTGAACCACCGGTACTCCTGCCGCAAACGAATCAAAAACTTTGTTTGGTGAGCTTGTATTTTGAACGGGATTATCTAAAGTGGTGAATAGTGTAGCTCTTGCATGACGCATCCAATCAGCCACTTCCGTTTTTGGCACCAGACCCATGAAATAGACATGATCTAATTGATGATTCTTCTTGTACTCTTCGAGCATTTGCCGTTCAGCACCATCGCCGACAAATACTACTTTCATCTCTTTGCGCTCTTGTTCGCTAAGCAATTCCGCTGCCTTTAGAATTTGAATGCAGTTATGAATAAAACCCAGAGAGCCTATATGGAGATATAGAGATTTGCCCACCAACTCAGCCGGCAAATTGAAGTAAGATTCCTCTCCTCCAAAAACATCCATATCGCTTGAATTAGACATTACATAAACATCCAAATCAGGATACCTCTCCAAAATGTTTTGCTTTTGCCCGGGACTTGCCGCTACGATGGCCCTGGCATTGAAATAACATTTTTTCTCAAACCACCAGGCCATTTTAATCAAAATAGGATTCTTAAGTAATCCCATCTCTACTGCGCCACCGGGCCACAGATCACGCAGTTCGAAAATCATTTTCTTTCCGCGAAGCACAGCCCCAGCAATTCCGGGCAGGCCAATGGTAATGGGTCCAGAACTGGAAATAAGCACATCATAGGACATGCTTAATGCATAGAAAATAGAAAGCTTTGAAAACAAGATGGCATTGAATGCCCGCTTGAGGATTGAGTTTTTGTTTGAATCCGGAAGATTGAGAACGATCAATTTAACGCCCTCAATATCTTGCCTCTCAATCAATCGGGTCGCTCTAATATCAGACTTTTCATAGGGCGCTGTAACAACCGTGACCTCATGGCCTTCTTTCACCCACCTTCGCGTGAATTCATAAACTCTGGTACTCCAACTGCCCTTCGGTGTTCCGAAGTATTGATAGAAGAAGAGAATTTTCATACTTCAATATAATCTCTATGCTTGGCATTTGGCAGATTGGGCAATTCATTTATAAAATGAATCTCACATGGGCATTCCAGTCCCACTCTTATTTCTTGTTCGAGCTCCTCTTTCAAAGAATTGAGGGATTTTGTTAGGGGGACAATAAACAATTTCAAAGTTTTTTTCGATGTATCATGAACGAATCTATAACTGAGTATTTTTCTCTTTCCTGCCATATTTTTAAAAATATAACTGGGAACATTGGCGTTAATAGTGTTTCCATTGGGCAGCAAAATGGGAGTCCCGCTACGGCCCGAGACACTTCCGAATAATTTATGGGCAAAAGTTAATGGACGGTTTGATGTGTGCCATTGTGCGACGAAATCTCCGATTTGGTATTTTATAAGCGGAAACGAAAAAAGGTTATAATCAGTGGTAAAAATCTCATTCGAAGAGTTGACGTATAAATAACTGCTTTCCATAAACTGCTGCATGAGTCCTTCAGGTCCTTCAAAAGCACCCGGGCCTCCCTCAACACTTCCATAATAATCAATGCATCTGGATCCGGTCAATGCTTCAATTGCCTCACGCTGAAACGGCAGGAAAGGTTCTGCGGAACCCATGATACATTTCAAACCAAGATCTCGAACCGGAAGTCCTAATTCATCGGACAGAACAATAAAATCATACATCGCAGATGGGTACCCTATGAAGTGATTGACTTTTTTCTTACGCAACTTTTCAAAGCTTTCCGGAACTGTATCTCGAGAAATGCTAAATGCGGAAACTCTTACTCTATTGAATAGCAAATCTTTAAATCTTACTTTTCTTCGACTTTTCTTTTTCCAATGTAGCCCGAATAAATAACCATAAGGATCACCGGGTTCGACGCCATACATCTTCAGAACCCGATAAACGTTGGCATGCCGATGTGCCCACGATTGGTTATCGCAAGGAAACATAAGCGGGTTTCCTGAAGATCCAGAAGTGATGTTGTTGGTGGATTTACGTTCTAAAAAGGAATCAGCGCGAAACTCATTGAAGTGCTCTAAGACCTTCTGTTTACTGAGTACAGGAAGGTCCTTCATGAGCGTTTCGAGCTCTTCAGGATGGTTTACTTCGTAGATTTGACTCCTGAAACTCTTGTAGTTTTCGCGGTAGTACGGAACGTTTTCGACAGCATGAACCAGAATTGTCTTAGTTCGTATAGCTTGAAGTTCTGTAAGATGATGCAGGGAATAAGACTGGGTTCGCATCAATTCGTCCAGAATTTTTCTGACCGGTTCACCGCGTAAGTCCTGAAGAGAAAAGTATAAGGTTGATGCTATTTTTCTATTCACTTTAGGGTATCTTCAACGAGTTCTTCCCAATTGCTCAAAACTGTTTCCTTGCGAAAAGATTCAGCTTTGGTTCTTGCTTTGGTTGCCAGCTGCAGTGCTTTTTCCGGATATTCCAGTAACTGAAAAACTGCATTTGCGAATTCCGTTTCATCGTTCGGTGGAACGAGCAGGGCATTATCTCCGTGATCCAATAAAAATGGAATTCCATCAACATTCGTGCTAACGATCGGTATTCCAAGGGCCATAGCTTCGATTACACTAACAGGAGTGTTATCAACATTTGTCGTATTGATAAAAATATCATATTGCTGGGCCAAATCCGTCCACTCTTTCAAACCGAGTATTCCCGTAAAGGTTATATTCTCCATTACCCCGAGTTCACCGGCGAATCTCTTGCATTCTTCAAGACTACCATCCTTGTCAGGACCTACCATACAAAGCTCTGCATCGGGATACTTCATGATCAGAACCGACAGCACTGAAACTGCCAATTTAGGGTTATATTTTCGATGTAATGATCTGACATACAATAGTTTAGGTTGAATCTTTTTTCGTTCCAGGTATGGGTATAAACGGATATCAATAAAGTTTGGAATCGTCTGCACCTGAAAACCCTGACTATCAAAATAGGATTTAAGGTAGTTCGAAGGAGATACAATTGCGGCGGCTCCATTCAAAAACTGGGTGACTTGTCTTTCACTTTTAGAAAAACGATGAGGAAGGGCACCTCCATGCAAGATAGGGATATAGGGTATATGAAGCCAACAAGCCAGCAAGCCAGAAAAATAGGCAAGCCAAAAGTACTGCGTGCTGTAAGTGTCGATCAGGATCAAATCTGAAGTTCGCCGATGCCATACAATAGCAAGAAGGCAATCAAAAAACCGGAGCAGCTTTAGTTTAGCCGACGAAAAGGTTTTGACATCATATTTTTTCTGAAGAAGTTTACCCAGCCTCTCAATAGTCGTTGGAGTTCTGCCATACCCTGAAAGGGCATTTCCCAGGTAAAGTATATTAAGTTTCTTCCTTTTCAACGGGTTTCAATACTGAATTTTGTTCCTCTTCCTCATTCGGAACTACGAAGATTAAAGCAAGGCCATAAAGCATTGGAGTTGCAATGGTACGCATAGCTGAGTGCAAGGAAGTGAACAAGGCCAGAATCAGAAAAGACGTAGCTATGAATTTATTGTAACGGAATCTTTTATGGTTAACTATAATAAAAGGGTAGGTCAGGAGAATAACATTTATGAGTGCTCCAAAAATTCCATGTTCAGAGAGTAGCCTTGAAAACTCAACATGAGCATTGACTGCAAGATTCTCTTCACCGCGTATTTTTTTGGAATTACCAACACCAGCACCAAAAACCAAATTGTCTGACCAGATTTGAATGTCTGATATGAGAACATCTAAACGACCAGTAGTGATAGTATTTACATCTTTTTCCTTCACACCTGCCAAGGTCCCTTCAGTTTCGCCCGTATAGCGCAAATAGAGAATATTATCTGTGAAAACATTGACCACGATAAACAGTCCAATACCTATCATCCCCAGTTTAAATAGACTGATCACTTTTTGATTTCTGACTTCTTTTCCATAAGCCAGCGTATCTAGTTTATTCGATATACCGAAAAAGAGAAACGCCAGCCCTAATGCTCCAAAGGCACCAAAAACACCACCTCTGGATAAGCTGATTAAAGCACGAAAAGCTATGTAAGCTAAAAGAATTAAGTCAATGCCTCGGTTTCCGAATAGGTTGTCTCGTTTTACCTGGAACATGCCTAAAATAAGCATTCCCAATCCGAGTATTGTAGAGACTTGATTGGAACCAAATCCACCTGTAGTGCGGAAATTTGCCCCTAACTCAAATTGCAATTGTTCAAATTCAGGAGTTTTAATCGTTATAAAAGCCAAAATGCTAATAATGGGATACATCATTACTCTACATATTCGCTTAAAATCCTGATAAGTATATTGCCTCTGATAGAAGTACATAATCGAAAGTCCAACCAGGACAATGCCTAAATAATTGAATATCAAGTCTTTAAATATTCGGTCGCCTTCTATCAGGAAGATGCTTGGTATGCTTAGAAGTATAATTAAAGAGCCTATTACACTTGATTTTCCTCTTTTAAAAGTCAATCCAAATACAAGCAGTATAAACAGTGCATATTTACCAGTCTCCCAGGGTAACCATGGAGAAGAGTTCGACATTCTACCAATTACTTCCCAACTTATGAGTTGAGCAATCATAAAATCAAGACTCTCGTTGACTGACCTTTTGTACAAAATGTCTAAAAATGCCGTCCCGTACAATACATAGAATGCGACAACCGGAGCCAAAGAAAATTCCGTGCTCAGTAAGCCTAGTGCTGCATATATGCCTATCCAAACAAAGTACTTTTCAGAGTGCGCTATTCTTTGAATTAACGTCATCCTTCTTTTCTCACTATATTCAGTTCATCCAACATCCTTTGAACTTGAGCTATGTAGCGCTCATAAGTAAATCTTCCGGCTAAATTATGCGCATTTAAAGCCAGTAACTCAAAGCGGTTCTTTTGTTGTATTGACTTTGTCACCACCTCTCCAAAAGATTCTTTGGTCTTATTCCAAAGAAAGCCAACATCTTTAGTAACGTATTGACCTATCGATGAGATATCTGAGACTATAGGGATGCATCCGTAGTTCGCCCCTTCGGCGATTACCTTAGGAAACCCCTCCGTTTCAGAAGGCAGGAAGAGAAAATGTGCTTTCTTATAGAGCATCTTCACCTCATTCCTCGACAAAAAACCATAGAATTTTATGTCAGTTTTACATTCTTTTGCCGCAAGCCTGAACTGTTCGGCTTCAGGCCCATCGCCTACAAAATGCATTACATCGATTCCTACATTCTCTGACCGCAAGTAATTCAATATTTGATCAACCCCTTTTGCTTGCTCTAACCTACCGACAAAAATGGCCTCTAGTCTACCTGTATAGCATTTTTCGTTTATGCATACTGATCCTTCTATTCGGTCTTCAACTGTCAGGCATGGGTTTTCAAATGTTTTAGTATGCGCCTTTTGGTTTGGCCATTTGCCGTTGATAGTCACAGGTCTTTTCTGAGAGTGGTTTAAAAACCATCGTTGAAATCTATAAGATATAGGGATGTTCTTTTGGACCCATGAACCTGCGTATTTATACCAACCCGGGGAAGCGGTGAACAGCGAAAGGTATGGTATTAGAAACACGCCAATTCCGGTTGGAGCTCTAAAATGAAATACCTCTGTTTTTTTTATTTCACTCTTCACCAGAGCCAGAACTTTTGGAGCTGTTAACAAAATTTCGACCTTTTCAAGCAGGTGCTTTCCTCCAACAGCTTGTACAGGAATGAAGGTAACATTTTCCGCTTCATACTCTAAAGCACTTTGTGGAGCTTTAGAGTTGTAAAAAAAACCGATGTGGCGAACCTCCTTAAACACTGTAGCTAAATGATCAATTTCTCGTACTGTGGAACCCCAGCCGCAAATTATTCCACGGTCATTAAGAAAATGTTCTGTATGAGAAATAATAAGCAAAGATTGGTGTTTTGTCATTTCATCATAAATGCTACATATCTGTCAATCAATTCGTTCCAGTTGTGCTGCTCAGCGAACTGCCGGGCCTTCTTTTGAAATTTCTCCCGATTAGTCATGATTGTTTTTAGTGCTTCTGTGACATCTTTCGGGTCATGGCTATCTGCGAGAAGTCCGTTTTCTCCATTAATTGCCTCCTCAATGCCAGTCCCTTTAGATCCAATTGCAGGCACACCCATTGCATTTGCTTCAATAATGGCTATTCCAAAACCCTCCACATCGCCGTTAGGCTGATTTTCACTCAGCATTACGAATACATCACATTGCCGATAAGCATGATTTAATTCCTCCTTTGAAAGACGACCATAAAAGATAACTCTGTCCTTCAGGCCGAGCCTTTCAATCTCATTCTCGAGCGTAGCTCTTTCTGTCGGAATCCCAACGATGTGGTACACCGTATTAGGAAATTCCTTGAGAATCTCCGGTAGTGCACTAATGACCTGATGTTGTCCTTTTCGTCTAGTAACATTTCCTACTGTAAGTAGTTTGGGTGTTCCCTGCATCATCAAATCAATCTCCTCATAATCATTATCAAACTGATCAAGATCAATTCCATTGGGTATAACCAAGCATTTTAGTCGGTTCCAAGAAGACAACAACGACTTCGTAAACTCTGAAACTGCTATAATGCGATCAGCTTTTTGCAAAGCTCGTTCTGTCAATGACTTTTGCCAGATTGATGGAATATTCAGTTCAGTCCCGTGAACTACTGCTGTTACAGTCAATTTTGGTTGTTCAATTTTTAAAACATAGGCCAACCACAAAGAAAATTTGCCTGTTGCCAGAATATCATGAGTCCCTCTCACCATTTTCCGGGCAGCTACATACCTATTCCAGTATGTTTGGTAACCTGCTCTTTTGATACGAACTACCGGAAAAGGTTCAGGAAAGTCTCCATCAACTTTATGGTCAGGTTCATTCGTGAGTACAGAGATATCATACCCTTTCTTGTAAAATGCAAAAGCAACATTATACGCATGATTCCCGATCCCACCTGGGTTTGGAGGGAATTCTGACGAAATGATCAACAGTTTTCGTTTCATGTGATCATTAGATGCCTTCATCTGAATCAATCCGCGTATAGTGAAAAGAATCTAAATGTGAATTGTTAGGCAAATCTTTATAAAGTATTCTGGTTCTTTCTTTGCGTCGTATTGCCATAGAACCGCTTAAGAAAGACGGTCTGGCAGAATCTGCGAGTATTTGTATAGCAAAAGCCTTGAATGACAGTGCTAAGGAGTAAATTTTCAAAATGGCCACCTTACTCATTTCGGGGGCATCGAAGGAATATTCGCAGACAACCAGTTGGCCGGAAACCAATCTGACGGTGAAATAGCTTTTCTTGTCGACTCCAATGAATATTTGAGGTGGTCTATACCAATTCTCAAAGGGTTGATATCTCCATGACATGAATGCATGATCATGAAGGATACGAGCTTGAGCTGACCCCATCTTAGAGTTCATTCTGATCTTCATCAGATCTTCCACACCACTCTCAAAGTAAAACTCCTTTGATTTTGTTAAAGATTTAAGCGATAACGCTGGATTCTGGATAGGTGCAAAAACTCTCGCAATAGGAAACTTCAGCGCCAAGGTTTTACCTAGAGACACTGGGATTATGAACCGGTGTTCAGCATCTACTTCGCTAAAGCCTGAACGAATCATTGAATATCTTGCAGCTGGGCTGGGGTCGCTTCCTAGAGACACACAGTTATAAGAAAAGGCGTAATCGTACAGCTTTTTTGCCAATCCCTTTCCTCTTAGTTCCACGTCAAACATCAGGTCGCAAAACCACTGCGCTTGTAATTTTTGACCGGCATACCATAAAGTAGCTGGGACAAGCCCTAATTGGCCAACTACATTGTCGTTCTTATCGATTGCGAGAATGAAGCCTTTCAGGTCCTGACCCTCTTTACCCCGAAATTTCCAATAGATATATTCTTCTGACCGTCGACGCACTTTATTCCAGTGCTTACGAACAAAATGCTCATGTTTGGGCGCCCAGTAATTACTGTATTGCACTATTCTTATATCCATGCAATCGGTTTTCTATTGTATCTATTTTTACTTGGTTTTGATCCCGAAATTGGAGTAGTTTATCCATAAAAGGGATGAAGTACTTCCACGCCTCATTCTTAGATAGCGAGAGCGCCATTGGATGACCTGAAATAACAATATCTCTGTTCAAATCAATTCCCCTTTTTACTGTCTCCAGGGCGTTCTTATCGAATCCCATATAATCCTGAGGCAACAACAAAACACCATTTACAAATTCTGGTTTCATGGAAAGTCGATCTCTTTTTTTACGTCGAATTTGATACCAGAAAGGATTGTATGAAATGCGCATCCATCTGTAGTTCGAGCTTGAGGCTATTCTTGTTAAGGATTGTATGTCACATCCCCGATATAGTGGGAAAGCTGAGCGGTCACCCCAACTAAAAGCTCCCTTCTTAAGCCAGGTCATAGGCCTAGAAAAAGGAGGAACGAACCCTTTAACAGCATCTTCAAATCCAGAAGCTTTATCCAGAATGAGTTTGCTCCGTTTAAGTGATTTCCTAATTTGATCCTCTCTCAAATGCGGAAACCATTCGTGTTTCCATGAGTGAGAAGCAATTTCATGACCTTTAGTGGCCATTTCTCTTATCAGATCAGGAAAATTTACTGGAGATATTCCTTCCTCTGCTGAAAAGCCGGTAGCGGCAAAAACAAATTTTAAACTTCTGGATTCCGCTATTTCGAGAAGCCTCTCCACATTTCTGAGTTCCGTTTCAAAGTTTTCTTTCTTGAAATTATACGGGTAAGAACTATTGATTTGACCAATTGGCCCGTCAAAATCCCAAACTATACTAACTGTTATGCTCTGTTTATCAGGCATTTTCGGTTTTTATTAGTTGATCAATATTTGGACCCTCATCTATTTTCCGAGTAGCATGCTTCCACGATTGATAAAATGAAAATACCATTAGAGGAAATAAGAATGGGAACAACAGCAGTGGAGTTAGCATTAAATAGCGGTTCGATTTGAAACGGTATGGTATGTAAGACGCAGGAAGATGAACCAGCACATGATAAATAGTTGCTTCTACGCCGAAGTATCGCCTAAAGAAATATAATACGCTTGGAACAGGTCGGGGTCCTAACCATTTTTTTGTTCTGTAAGCATCCCAGCTTCCCATTTGTCGTAACCCACCCTGGCCAACTTTAAGGTGCAACCTCGATGCCCTGGGGTTCGAAATATTGCGAATACCGAGTAGATGACAACGCAAACCAAACTCCCCATCTCCCATCCTTTGTTTTTCAAACTGTAAATCAAACAGCCCCGTTTTCAGAAATACTGACTTCTTAATTAGAACGTTTCCCGTGTCCAACTGATCAGATAGTTTAAAATATTTGTAAGTCTCAGGAATCCTATCGCCAACTTTCGAGAAAGAAACGCCCGATGAAATCTCTGCATTGAAGTGTTGGACACATGTTACATGCCATTTGATCCAATCTTTTTCTATCCTGGAATCGTCATCAAACAGCAAAACATATTCTCCAGATGCGAGCGTAATAGCTCGATTTCGTGCTTTCCATAAGGCCCTCTCTTCCTGATGTTCTACCGTGATATTCATCCCGTATCCTGAATAGAATGAAGGAATAAAAGGATCGCTCTGGTCGATCACAATAACTTCGAAATCAGGATAATCTTGTGCTTTGAGATCATCCAATACGTCTTTGAGGTATTCATATCGATTAAGTGTTGGGATAATTACAGAAACCCGTGGAAGGTTGTCAGTAATCAATTCAGGGCTTTTAGAAACCAATTCTTTGTGAATGGGATATCGTTTTTGATTTCTGCTCTTAACAAAAGCTTTGACCTCCTTTATTGGGTTTTTAAGAGATAAAATTCTGATTATCAGCGCATAATAAACCCATACTTTACTGAAGTATCTTCTTAGAAAAACATAATTATCGTAGATATTCATTACGGTTTCCTGATCAGCTATCTTGGCATCTTTAACCGGAATCTCACCCTTTGTCCAGGCTTGATACCTGCTATCAGCAAACCGCGCCAGCTCGGTACGGTAGATTTGATTATTCAAGTATTTCTTGTGAACATCACTTATCCAAATGGGGCTTTTGGCGGGAATGTTATTGTACCATACGGGTTTTACATATTTCAGGAAATCAAAAATTGGTTTGTACGATGTAATGGATAATAATTTGTCGAGTTCTTCACCTTTCATGCTCGCTTGATTTCCTACCAGGAGTTATCCTTTTCATACCCCAACAGAATAAGCTCTTTTCCAGCAATCAACTTGAAGGTGATTTTTTTTAAAACATTCCAATTCTTCCATCGCCCAACAGGTTGAAAACTATGCGACTTCTGACGGGGCTTCCACCGATTCCTATACTCAGATTTTGGAGTGAATGATGAGCCAATGATCTCGCAATTCTCCATTGCATGAATGGTATTTTCGTCAATCTCCACTCCCCAAAAATGAAAAACTCTTTTTATTTCCTCAGCAGTTTGGTTTTCGAGGTGTTCAAAGCGTATTACTAGATATTTTTCATCTGACCACTTGCGGGTATTCTTTATGAACTGGCGTGCGTTCTTTTTGAAATAATGGCACCCTTGATAAAAAGAATAGCCTGAGTAGTATTTTAGTGTCATCCTAGCGATTTTAGACAGTCCATAGCTTTTCTTATGAAAATTTGAAGCCCGAGCAAACGAGCTCACCTGATCACGGCCATCACGGATAATCATTATTACCTTCTTATCAGGAAACCATTCAAAAAAATGCTCGACCTGAATATGTGGTTCTTTGATGAAGATATAAGGTTTTTGGACCTCATGTCGGCTCAAAAGGAAGTCAAGAAACCATTTGGAAAACTCTTTCTTAAAATCTTCATTGCTGGTTTTAAAATCAGCGAAAGAGTAGTGTTTAAAATTCTCAAAGAAACTTATAAGTTCATTTTCCTTTTTTCCTCGAAAAAATGCGAACTCAGCTTTGGTCATTCCAGGTGGAAGTGTTTCAAAATCAGGATGGTAAGAAATTAACTTGCCGATAAAATTGGTGCCAGACCGAACACTCAAACCTTAGCAGAAAAAAACATCTTTAACCATGTTGTAGTTGCATTATTATCAAAAGCCTTCCTTAATCAAATCAGGATTCTTCAGCGGGGTGGATTTAAGCATAGATTCAAAAAACTCCAGCCAGCTTGCATCCTGGATGTCTAGTGTATACTGTCTTTCTATTCTATCCTTGGCATTGTTTACAATTACCTGCTTGTCCGAAATACTCATTTTGTTGATCTCCAGCACCTTATTATGAATTGCTCTTGCATTTCGTCGAGGCACTACCCAACCCGTTCTTTCATGAAGTACATTTTCAGCAAGTCCCTGAGCATCAGAGACAACACATAGACAACCGGAAGCCTGAGCCTCGAGCACAGCATTGCAAAAACCTTCCTGAACACTTGGCATTATAAAAATGTCAGCTTTTTGGATCTCTTCAATTGTTTGATTGTGTGATAGCTTACCTCTAAATGTAATACGTTCATGAAGGCACCAAATCCGTGTGATATATTTCAGTCTGGCCTCATCTTCACCCGATCCGATAATTTGATAGTGGAATTTAATGCCGCTATCCATAAGCATCTTCGCGGCCTTTATTGCATACATAATGCCTTTTTTCCAGTTCAATCTGGCAACGGTTATCAACTGAAGGGTGTTTTTCTCGATCAATTGTTTCCTGACCCTGAATAAATCTGGATTCAGCGCTGGCGTTATTTTCTGATGAGCTATTTCTGGATTAAAACCATGATAGATTGCATCCTTTAGCAGGTCATCTGATAAATAGTGCAACCTTGTCATCTGTTCCCATATCATTTTATGACTGTTCTTGTGTTTGAGTGGATAGATGCTGGTATCATACCCTCTAATGCTCACACCCATTGGAATTCCCATGGCTTTCGCCACATTCTCTCGGTTCTTGGCCAGGGTAGAGAATCCAAAGTGCAAGATTTCTGCATCTCTCTTCAGGATATGAGAAGATATCGTCATATTCTTAAGAGCTGTACCTATTGACATTCCTGACTTTCGTTCAAATTGCAAAAATCGAATCGCACGACCAGGTCGGAAAATGAACAACTCCATAAGCCCCTGCAGAAGACTTAATTTATGAAAATACCCTGTTGATTTCAGGGCATAGACGCGATCATAAGCCTTGTCCTCTGATGACTTTGTATCGACACAGAGCACTACCTCGTGTCCATTTTTCTCCAAACCCCTAATTTTTGAAGTAAGGAATGTCTCAGAATAAATGGGAGCTTTTGAAAGGACAAGGATTATTCTCAAGGACTATTTAGTTTGCGGGAAATCATATCCAAAAAAGGCGATTTCCCGAGCGTACATTTTACGTACCATTTCAATCTCTTGATCGGTATAGACTTCCCTAAGGTTTGTACTTTTTCTCTTACCTTTTTTTGCATGAATACCGTCCAGGGTTAGCGGTTGTGAAAGTCCAATTCGCTTTGAAATGTCATTTAGTGCGTGTTCCATCTCCTCAAATAAATAAACCCGATCAACAACAGGCCAGCCGTTAATTGAATATAAATCAAATCCCACATTTCGGCCAGCACGTCCAGAACGGATAAAGTCAGTTATTGACCCGTTCAATTTCGAAGTTTTGTAATAATAGAGATACCATGATAGGAGCTTGTCCCACGGGTTTCGCTCAAAGCAAAACTTAAAATAGGTATCCCAAACTTCTGCTGACACATGCTGCTATATTTCATAGCTCGATATGTGCTGATGAAATCCTATGCGCTTGCGATGTTTTAACAAGCGCAACCAATCCATTTTTGTATAATCGCCTATTGGATATTGGTAGTTTTGTGCCCCCCGAAATCCCCGCTCCTTTTTGAATTTCTCCTCCTGCTTGTTTAAAGGCGTAATGATGTCTTCAGGCCCACATACTGAAGAAAGAGCCATTTCAATACTAGTGCCAGCTGTTTTTGCTGTTTTTATAAATATAAACTTATGACGATGGGATATTATCATATGATTTCAATTGAGAAGTTTATTAAAGATAATCGGAACAGCACCTCAAGTGGTCTTCCATATGAAATAAAAAGAATCAACCTTAGTGCATCCCTTATATCTCGAAAACAGAAAACTCCGACCCACCCATAATTGCTGCGTATTTACTAAATGCACTCTTGTACAATCCACTTCCTTCTATACGGATGACCTTATTGCAGTAGGACATCGCCATAAAATCAATAAATGACTTTTTGTGCGCCTCGAAACCCGTTTTTGACATATCCTCACTTTGTTGCACATCACCTTCCAGAATTCTGAGCTTTTCCCTATACTGTTCTGGAAGATTTCCCAGAAAATAATTGCTATCACTAAAGAATAGGATTTCTCTATTAGGGTGATTCTTGATTATCTCATCAATTCGCAGACAGACTTTGCTAATTAGTTTTTCGCGCTCCTGCTCATTCAAAACACTCTTCGCAAAACCTGACTTTCCCGGTAGATAATGTGAAAAGTCTCCAAATAGATTAACGAATCGTGTATGTATTGCAATGGCTTCTTTATCAATGTTTAGCGCGTCTATTTCTCGCTGAAGCTCGGGACTCATTTTAAATAACTCATGAAAACACTCCCTCCAAATCTGCTCGTGGTTGGACTTCTCTCTTTTTTTAAGAATATCCATGTTGAAATAGATAAACCGGCAGCCTCCGGAGTGTCTTTTAATGACTTTGTCCAAAACATCTGGATTCGACTCCATTACTCTGTAAACAGGGCGGCTCGAGGGATATTTGTAGGAAATCTCATTTTCACGAATCAACCAATTGACATTGTTCGGTATGAGGAAGTCCTCCAGCTTGAACGGGCTGGTAAAGTTGATTCGGAATGTATCCACACCGTATTTCTTGCAGAGATAGTAGATTGAGATGATGCCTTTTAGCCTATCTACAAGACCTCCCTGTGGCACCAATCCATCTGCCTCAAATACTACCGCTGAGCCCCTTGCATTTGAAAATGGTCTGAATTGATATTTCTTCAGTACGAGCTGACCTTCTCGAATCTTATTTTTGATTCTGAGTTTATCCATTATTCTAGCTCAAGTATTCGTCTTTGGTGATGCACATGATGAGGTAGTTCCAGTATTTTCCATGACGATAGAGAAAGTCTTTCAGATAGCCGGTATGCCGGAATCCAACTTTTTCATATAAACCGATTGCCTCAGGATTATAATCCGCCGCCTTCAAATAAACCATGTTCATGTTCTGGTGCATAAATAAATACTCGAGCACCATGTAATACGACTTTTTGCCAAGACCCTGACCTCTTAAGTGCGGAAGTATATCGAGACCAACTTCACAATTTCGATTGGCATTATCAATATTAACTATGCGAAGCCTCCCTATAAGCTCCTCTTTATCAGTGTTTTGTCGAATTAAACTATAGCGTTCATCACCTTTCTTAGACTTTTGAATTTCCCACCAGGCTTCCTGATCGTCATCATCCACCATATGTATGGTTGCCAAATTCAAAAAAGTAGATTGATCGTTGTGCAGTTCTTTCAAGGCATCGAGGTCCTCTCGCTCAATTGGCCTGAATCCAAGGTCTTTATACATGTACATCAGGAAAATACTTTTATTAGTGCTTTGATCACCTTTTTATAGTCGCCGTTCATAAGAGACGGGTAAATAGGTATTCTGAGCAAACGATTAAAGAATTCCAAACTACCCGGAAAATCAGAATCTGAACCAAGGTTATGATAGAATCGGTTTCGATGAAGTGGCGTGTAGTGAACATTAGACAAAACACCTTCGGCTCGGAGGGCATCCATCACCCATAGTCGCTCCTTCGCGGGGACGAGAATTCCGAACAAATGCCAATTGTGTTTTGACCCCTCTGTGATCCTGAGAAAATCAATTTCTTCAATATCCGCTAAAGCCTCTAAGTAATATCCTGCAATCTCCCTACGCTGCTCGTTCATCCAATCCAATTTCGATAGCTGAGTGCTTCCGAGTGCAGCATTCATATCGCTCTGGACGTAACTCATTCCGGTATCAACATATTCGTAATAGCCTCTGGTTTGAGAACCTGTCAAGAAAGAGTGTTTGTCGGTACCTTTTTCCCTAAGAATCTTTACGCGTTCTGCAATTTCAGAGTCATTTGTGACAAATGCCCCTCCTTCACCGGTGGTTAGGTTTTTCGTTCCATGAAAACTAAACGTGGAGACATGACCCTGATTGCCTGTTTTTTGTCCTTTGTATTCAGAACCAATAGATTGAGCAGTATCATGAACCACGTACAAACCATGTTTATCCGCAACTGCCATAATCTCGTCCATCTCGGCAGGAATTCCTGCATAATCGACGGCTACTATGGCTACTGTTTTTGAGGTGATATAGGATTCAAGTTTTGAGACATCTAAACTACCATTGTCGGGATAGACGTCCGCAAGAACAATCTTCAGGTTATTGTAGACAGCTCCCAGAGCTGATGAAGTATAAGTAAAATTAGGAACGATCACCTCTGAACCGGGCTCAAATCCTTTTACACGGAATGCGAGTTCTAATGCTGAAGTCGCAGAATTTACAAAAAGTGCATGTTCCACATTCAGATACTCGGCCAGTTGGGTTTCAAATTTTCGACATTCGGGTCCATCGCCACTCACAAATGTCGAATGTACAGAGTTAAGTACTCCTTGCTCGTCATCGGTGTCCAGATAGGGCAAGTGAATGAGCACTTTATCCGTGGTTGTCGGACTACCCCCATTAATTGCGAGGTCTTTTCTCTGTTTATTCATTTATCTCTATTTTGAAGAATTGGATTTTTTATGGGCCAGTCGATTTCCAGTTCAGGGTCATCCCATTTGACCGTCAATTGCTCATCTGCGTCGAGGTAGCGTCCATCATAAGCAAGCTTGTAGTGAAATAGGGCCTCATCACTTAGCACACAATATCCGTTAACGAAACCGGGCGGAATAAGTACCTGAGTAAATTCATCGGCTTTCAGTCGGAACCCCTGCCATTTCTTAAAAGTTTTGGACTCGGGGCGCCAGTCCACAATGACTTCATATATTTCGCCATACGCGCAGGAAACCAGCTTCCAAGTTTTATGATCCCCATGTAAGCCACGTAAAACATCCTTCTTGGAAAGTGCAAATTTGTCATGATTGAAATGAAGGTCTTTTCCCAGAGTTTTCTGATAATCGTTATTGAAGCTAGTAAAGATGTTTCCGCGCAGATCCCAATAGATAGATGGCTTACATATCAGGACTTCTTCGAATACTTCAGATCTAATAAATTCTGTTTTCATAATTACATGATGTCTTCTATGTTGGGAATAGTTTGATATCCTCCCTTTTTGAGATAGTCTTCTTTCTTCATCAAATGGATATCGCTAATGGTCATTTCTTCAACCAACTTCCGGAAAGTGTATTTGGGTTCCCAGCCAAGATCTTTTCTTGCTTGTGAGGCATCCCCAAGCAATAAGTCCACTTCAGTTGGACGGAAGTAAAATGGATCTACAGCAACGATCTCCTGGCCTTTTTTAAGGTGGTTTGGTTTAGTCCCGGTGCGTTCTTCAAACAGTGTTGTGTCTACATCATCAATGGTACCTACTTCGTTTACTCCTGTACCTTCAAAAGCCAGTTTGATACCGACAACCTCAAAAGATCGCTCTACGAATTCTTTAACCGAATGTGTTTCACCTGTGGCAATTACATAATCCTTAGGAACTTCCTGCTGTAACATCAGATACATCGCCTGGATAAAGTCTTTGGCATGTCCCCAATCCCTCTTTGCATTCAGGTTACCGAGTAGAAGTTTGTCTTGAAAGTCCAAAGCAATATTGGCAACAGCTCTTGTAATTTTTCGTGTCACAAATGTTTCACCTCTAAGTGGCGATTCGTGGTTGAATAGAATCCCATTGCAAGCGTACATATTGTAGGCCTCTCGATAGTTTACCGTAATGTAATAGGCGTATGCCTTAGCTGCTGCATATGGGCTTCGAGGATAAAAGGGAGTGTTCTCATTTTGAGGAACTTCTTTCACCTTTCCAAAGAGCTCACTTGTCGACGCCTGATAGATTTTAGTGGTTTTTTCCAATCCAAGTATGCGCACGGCCTCTAAAATCCTAAGAATTCCCAAACCATCTGTATTTGCTGTATATTCAGGAGTGTCAAAACTGACCTTAACATGACTCTGAGCAGCCAGATTATAAATCTCATCTGGCTTAGCCTGTTCAATGATGCGAATGAGACTTGTTGCGTCAGTCAAATCGGAATAGGCATATGAAAAATCAGATTTCTCTCCTCTTGTTTTCGGAAACAAATGGTCTATTCGTTGAGTGTTGAAAATGGAAGACCTTCTTTTCAACCCAAATACCTTATACCCTTTGCGGAGCAGGTATTCCGCCAGGTAAGCTCCATCCTGACCCGTTATTCCAGTTACTAATGCTACTTTTTTACTCATACTTGTTTTTAATACTTATTGCTCCACAGCGAGACGAATAGCGGTTTTAATAAAACCCTTTCTTGAGTAGTTTGACTCCCAGGTTCTACGCATCTGCAAAGCTACTTCCTCTAATTCTTTAGGGGACCTTCCTTGATGATAGTTCAGCAGGGTCTCGGATACAGAAGTCTTGCCGGATTTTTTCAAATCATGGACCGGAAACAATTGATCGGCTATCTGACTGCCTTCAAATGGAAGAGGGCTATCGGCATCCACAAATAACGGTATTCTGCCCATCATCATAGTTTCGTAAAAACGAACCGAAAAATTGCCCCCGCCCCTTATGGCAAGGGTATATTGGTTGTCCCTTATATTCTCATAAAATTCATTCTGGCTTTGATAGTTTAGCTTTCCATTTTCTTTGTGAAAGCTATATCGATCCCGAATGATAAACTGAGAGTTTATCGTTTTGTCTCCTTCAAGTTCCGAAAGGGCATTTGCCCTTAGTCTTGATTGACTAAATACTCCTTCGTAGTCCTTGCTCTTATTGAATTTTGCCACGAAGGTTCTTTTGTACTCAGCTAAGACTTTGCCCGCAGTTGCGGATCCCTGACCACAGAATCCAATCGTCGGATGATCACTATGGGGAAATGTAAATCCCCAAGAGTAGTAATCATTCCATTTATCAGAAATCATGACAGGAAGACCATACTCATTGGAGCGCATTTTCGAGCGTAAACCTCCTGATTTATATATAATTAGGTCATCATAAAATGGCACCCTGACATTGTCATCTCCCTTATTCAGTGCAACTACTTTGATGCCCTTCGAGGCCGCCTTATCCAAAAAAAACTCAAGTTCTATGAGTTTATTTTTCTCGACGTAATAGTTCAATATAGCAGGTAAGACAGCAACTTCCGCGTCAGATATGCTCTTTTCCAATTTTATGGAATCGGACAGTTCTAATACCAGTCGTTTGTTTATATCAGAGGTACCCGTATACTGTTTTACCAAATCAGATTGCTGGCCTCTGGGCAACGCTCTTAGCGTCTCTATGTCAGTATATATTCTATATACTTTCAGTTTCGTCAAGTGTCTTTCTGTACAATGCAGTCATTTCTTTCGCCAGATGGTCCATAGAATGCTGCTCTCGAACCTTTTTGTGCGCATTCCTTATGATATTCTCCACTTCATCAGAAGTGGCGTTCAAATATCTCAGCAATCCTGCAGCAATGGATTCAGAATTACCTATTTCTACCAACCAGCCCGTTATACCCTCTTCTATTACCTCTTCCATTCCACCACAATTTGTAGAGACGACCGGCAATCCTGAAGCCATAGCTTCCAATACCACATTGGCAATTCCTTCTTCATAGCTTGGAAGTAAAAAAATATCTGCCTCTTTCATTCTTTGCATCACTTCACCATGAGGTATTCTACCGGTCAGGGTTACTTCATCTTGCAACTTAAGGTCATGAATTTGATACAACAGTTCTTCTGGTGAATCACCTACAACAATCTCATAATGAAAATTATAGCCTTGTTCTTTCAGGAGGTTAACGGCATCTAGTGCAACAGAATAGCCTTTTTTCCAGTGATTTCTGCCTATAGAAAGAATATGACATTTGCTTTTTCTTGTTCCGATATTTTTTATTTGCTCATCTGAATGAACCCCGGAATATATCACCGAAATCTTCTTTTCCTCTGCCCCAAAAAAGATCGCCGGTTTTTTAATCGCATTGGAAACTGCATGAAATCCATCCATTTCAGGAAGTAGATGTCGATAGTGCTTTGCGATATCTGAATTAATTGTTGGTAATACATTTATTTGATATCCACGCAGGCTTAATACTACTGGAGTTTGCAGGGCATGGTTAACATCTACCAAATACTTTTCGATATTAACCCATTGATAATGAACTAAGTCCAGCTTTTTCCTAACAAATCCTGCAATAAGACCCAGGTGCATTCTCGTTGGGAACGCATTTTTTTCTAGAAGAACCTTTCTGACTAAATTCCACCTTCTTCTATAACAAATTTTGGTTGACGCAATTTTCAGTGAAAGTGTAACCTTATCCAGGAATGAACTTGTTTGGTAATTGAAAACTTCAACATTCTTCGGATAAACTGCTTTTTTCCTGACTCTTCCAAAAACTACAATCCGATGTTTCGAGTGTGCCAAGGAAAGGATCAAGTGATCAATAAATTGAGGTGGTGGAATATCTCCAACAACCAATCCGATATTCAATCCTTCAATTTTAGGATCTTCTCTCATTCCATTACAAAGGTTCAAAGTGGGTCAAGGTCAATAGCATACTTAGAGAATGTTTCTAATGTTTTGGGTCTTTACCCCAAAAGGTTACAGTACAAATTTCTTGAGAAGATCATCGTTCCAATATTTCCACCTTCCAAAGCCCGCGGGTTCATTTATTAATGGGTTACGGTCCATTCCACAGTTGTCGATGTCGATAACCACGACCGGTTCTTTAAACTTCACTCTGGCCCGATTATAAATCAATGGTTGTTATCAAAGTGGCTTAATAGTTTGTCATACCTGAACATACTCAGAGTTCGTTCTCATTCAAACCAATTGAACTTTAATACGAAAAAAATCCTTATCCATTTCCTCGTAGACGTAGCCCGGCAACATTACATTCTGATTAAAAAAAACGTCGGATCGCCTGCAAAAAGCCGATGGCAAACCAAAGATGAAAACTCCATCGTGTTCTTTAGTTTTTAATAATGAGAATACTGAGTTCATTCTGCGACCAATGCTCTTTTAAATAAGGCCTCTTGAGCTTTGTGATATTCTTTTCAGAGTATTTACCGAAATAGTTGAAATCAGGGAGATTTCAATTGCATATCTACTTCTCTTGCTAATCTCGTTCCGGCTTGGCCGTCTGCTTTGTTGCACACTTCTACTACAATTCTTTTGCGCCCCTCCAAATTCAAATCGGGTTCAGCAATGTAATCCTCAATAAGAGACAAACAATGATCTTCTGTCAAGGCAAGACTCACACCACCTGTTCTGGTCAATATTTTATAATGCTCAGATTTAGTAAAAGCTAAAGCACGCCCTTCGGGAAATCCTTTATGTTGTTTTACATCATAAGCGATACATATTACAGGCCGATCAAGGATAGCCGCATCCACGGTCATGGTTGAAGATGAATTTATGACTACGGCTGAATGATAGATGGCGTTTACCTGATCTCTGTAAAACTCTTTTGGAGGTTGAAATCCGCCTCTATCCATATATTCCTGTTCAGGATGAGTAAATTGAATCCTTGCTTTAAGTGCATCTAAACGTTCTCGATACTTTTCCCACCGCTGACCATGATCTTTTGGGTGAAGTCTAATCAGGAACTGAATATCAGGGTTTAAATGGTGCATTCTTGAAATCAGCTGAACCATCTTCATTGGTTCATTAGGCATCCATTTTACAGTACCAGTAGCCATCAATACATAAGGCTTATTTGTATCAAGACCTTGACTTTTACAAAAAGTCTCTCGTTTCACAATTAATTCCTTATCCAAATGATGGTCGAATTGTATCCCTCCAATTACAGAGATTTTCTCATTTGATAATTTCGGATAGAATCTGCGAACTTCTTCATTCATTCTATCACTCCAGGTCCAAACTTTGCTCAAAGTGTCCGGAAGAACAGAAACCTTACTAGATAGATTGTCCCAGGATTGAACATAAGTTCCAACCGGAATCTTAAGTTTATTAGCCATTAGAACAACCGGCAAATCGCTACTACAAGAATAACGCGGAGCATGAGTAAGCATCGTGCTTAATACAAAATCGGGCTTCTCTTTTGACAAGAAATGGAGCCACTTTTTGCTTATTTCAGATTGAGTCCAATTATTCAGATAAACCTTTTCAAGCAAATTGAACAAGCCCAGTTTATATATTCCCCAAGATAGCTTTTGAGAAAGATCTTTAAATCTTCTGTCATTTCCTTTCGAATGCCCCTCCCATATTAGCTTTTGCAAGCTTACTGAACTGCTTTGCTTTTGGTACATTTTAGTATAATAATAAAAGTTATGGAGGTCCAAGTTTCGGGTAAATGAATTCTTTCTCTTATGGCTATTGGCCAGAAATTTTACCAATTCTACCTTACCACTGAATTGATTGATGAAGCCTTTAAGTTTCTTATCATTTGGATTCGGAACTGCAATCAGTACTTCAACATAAGAGTTCAATCTTAAAAATTCTTTGAGAAAATTCCCTAGAATAAAATTTCGGATGATGAAGCCAGTATAAGCTAGTATTAAGATTTTTTTTACGCGTCCAGTTTCCATTTGTATAATGGGATAGTTACTCAAAGTCTTCTCTAGAAAGAAGTTTGTCTTTTAAAATAGGTCTTGCGGCCTTTTTACCTAAAATACTTTCGAGTTCTTTTGCAGGAATTCCTGTTCCAGGCCTTTTAGTCCATAGATGCTCTTCGGTAAGTACCGTTCCAGGTTCTATATCTACTAAAGAAACAATGCTTCTATGAGCCCAAGCCCTAATAGGCTTTTCTTCATCGTTCACTTGCTTTACTTCTCCCATGGCAAGTTCTACTTTACGAACACCATGAACGAGTTGATAAAACTCAAAAGGTTCAATGGAAACGCTTTGGTCAGGCCCTAGTGTTTTCTTATCTAGAATAAAATGCTTTTCCAGAAGATTAGCCCCTTTGGCAACAGCTCCAAAACAGGTATAAATATCTGGTGTGTGATCTGAGTGTCCGATTGGAATTCCATAGCGTTCCTTCAATGTTTGAATAACACCAAGATTGATATCTTCATACTTTGGTGGATACTCTGAGGTACAATTCATGAAAATGATATTCTCGTTGATCGGTTTGAGTTGATTGAATGTGTAGTCAATTTCTTCGATAACCGACATTCCCGTAGAAAGTATAACCGGTTTACCTAATCCAGCAATTACTTTTAAGGTTGGTATGTCCGTTAACTCTCCAGATCCAATTTTAAATGCGGGAACTAATTCGTTAATCTCCAGTGCTGCCTTCTTACTAAATGGAGTGCACAAATAGGTAATGCCGAGCTCGCCACAAAAGTCTTTTAGTACAAAGTGGTCTTCGAGTTTTAGTGCGAATTTTTTGAGAAAATCGAAAAGCGGCATATTGAAATTTTTGCTCATCGGCACACCTTCCTTAAGCATTTCTTCTTCGGGAAGATGATGCTGGTACTTTACCGCATCAGCGCCAAAAGCTTTGGCCTGACGCGCCATCTCTTTTGCTGTTTCGAGATTACCCATGTGGTTGTCACATGCTTCAGCTATTATATAACATGGCTCGCCATCACCAATGAGCCTATCCTCAATTTGTACTTTATTCATTTTTCTATTTCGTCAAAATTCCACTGTAAAAGAATACTCCTGGATCGATATATCCGCTTGCTGTCGCAAAGTCATCAAACATTTTAATCAGCCTAGCCAGTTTCATTTCATCATGTTCATTATCTGCTCGAATACCTCCAACCATGCGAGGTACAATTGAATTTCCATGGGTTAAAGTCTCTCTCTGAAAATGTCGATCAAGAGCGTCAATCATATCCCGAGCAAAAGCATCATTATCATTCGGAGATTGCTCGTTTTCATCCTTGTCCTTCGCATCTCGATATTCATTCAAAACTTCTTGGGTATAGTCTGCCATTTTGCTATTAGAATCCAATTCAACAGGAGCATGCCAGTTTCCTGTCAGCGATAGTACACCTCGCACTAATGCTACAAGAGCGGCATTTCGTTCAGAAAACAAATCACGTGCTGGTTCTATGACAATAATGCGTCCGCCTTCTTTCAAATTATATTGACATCGCTCCATGATCTCATCCAAATTCTGAAAATGATGAAGTGTCAATATGAAGCAAATTGCATCAAACTTTTGAGGTGCTTCCCAAGACAGAAAGTCAGAATTAACATATTTCAGTTTACCGCTATCTAAGAGCTCCTTATCTGCAAATTTTACGGCCGTATCTGTACTTGTCTTTGAGAGTTCGAGTCCCGTGACATCAAATCCATCACGAGCAAATTGAAGACACATATGACCCAGTCCTGAGCCTACCTCAAGTACATGTTTGCAACCTTCAATCTGTGCTTTGGCAAAGCGATAATAGTCGCCGAAAACCATGTCAACATATTCAGGTTTTCTCCATGGGTTATTGAAAAACCAGGGGTTGAACCTCGTTTTATTTAAATCGGGAATCATCCCATTATCCAATCGTTCTTGCACCCGTTTGTCAAATGCTTCTGCCTCGGCGCTCAGATCTTTTGTATCCATTTGTTTGAGTTATTGTCCCAGAATTTTACAATAATTTACTTTTTCAAGTTCTTCAGGACTCAGGTTGTTATTAAAGTGTGTTTTGAATTTTGCTTTCGGTGATAGGTACATGTTTTTGTACATGATTCTCTCTTTAGTTGAGGCATGACCTCCTTTGTGGTATCCGCGGGTATCAGCTAAAATCATTGTTCCCTTTTTTCCGGTTGCTGTTATCCATTCCTTCTCTGGGACAACGGCTCGAATCTCGGTATCATTCGACCTGCGCGCATTTCTCCCCTCCTCTTTATACCATTTGGCCTCTTTTCGATATCTCCCTTTAGGATGTGAACCCTTTGCATATGTGAAAGGGCCTGCACTTTCATCAACATCTGACAGATAAACAAAAGCCTTGAGCATAAGGTAGTCTTCAGGATCACGGTGCCAAAGTTGAGAGCGCATTGGCGCATTTTCTCCAGAAACGAAAGTGTGCCAGATATTGAAGTATTTCAGCTCAGAGTATTGTCCTAAATAACTGTTTACTACATCAATTAACGGTTTTTGAATGGCCACCTTTACCATTGGATTAGTAATATCCAACTCCTTGAAATCATCTGCCAATTGAAAAAGAAAAGACTTCTTTACTCCCTTTTTACCTACTTCATTTCTTGAAGCCAATACTTTATCCTCATGGTCAAAGAGATATTGATTGTAGAATGCTTCCAAATCAAAAAACAACTGTTTATCCAACAGTTCCTCAATCGGAAAAACCGAAATACCATGTCTATTGAGTTCATCCAGAATTCTTTCCTGAGTGCTGCAAAGATCGGGCTGATTGAAGGAACTCAGTTCTCTTTTGTTGTTTCTCTTCCAGTACCACTTTTTGTACTTCAGGTTCTCATTTTGGTATTTTCGATATGCTTTTCTTAACCTCTCTCTCATTTTAAACCTTAGATTCCCATTTATAGTGTGCTAGTTTCAAGTCCTCAGCCGTGTCGATGTCAAGGAACAAAGCCGGGTCTGTTTCAAACTTTTGAACTCGCTTTCCATAAAGACTCCTTTCATGGATGAGTACTGATGAGCGAGTGATATAAATCAATCCGTTTTGAACATACAGTTCATTTTGTTCCCCCCGGAGTTTACGGTTATCAAAGTTGCCTCCAAGATACGGTTGCAAAGAATGTCCTGTTGCGTCGGTCAACAACTCCTCGGGATGAAATGTGTGCCGAATAGTATTTACTGATACCAAGCTATCGTGGTTACTATCAAGAAATATTTTTATTGCCTTGTCCACCAACTGCGGAGTTCTAAGTGGTGCTGTAGGTTCCAGTAAAACAATGAGTTCGGGAATATATCCATAGAGCTCTTTGAATTTTTCGACCTCATGTAGGATAACATCTACTGTTTTTGCTTCTGATGTCGCCAAGTCTTTAGGTCGGAAATCATGAAAGGAAGCTCCTTTAATTTGTCCCTGTCTGGCTATTTCTGGATCATCAGTACTGAGCAAAACATCATCAATATACTGTGAAAGTTTTGCTGTATTTATTGCATGAGCCAGTAATGATTCACCACCAACCTTCATGAGATTCTTTCTGGGAACTCGAGTAGATCCTCCACGAGCAGGCACAATAGCCAATATTCTAGTTTTCTTGGCCTCAGTAACTTTTTCATGTTTTGATTCCTGTTCAAAATATCCTTCCAGTTCTTTCAGACTTGATTGAATGCCAAGCATGAAGCCATTCTCATCCACAACTGGTATGGCCAGAAACTCAGGATTAGAAATCAATAGATTCTCAGCATCCTGCCTTGTCTTTACTACCACAGGATTTATATTCATGACCTTATCTATGGGAATATCCAGCGAAACACCATCAACCAAAGCACGTCGGATATCTCCATCTGTTAGCACACCTTGCAGTTGACTTTTTTCATTTAAGACAAATAAAATGCCTTTGTGACCTTCAGTCATTTTAATAAGGCCCTGTCTGAGTAAGGTGCCCGATTCTATGATGAATTGTTTAATTGTATTCTTCATAACTAATAACTCATCTTTTTGTTAATCAGACCCGAATCGATCTTTATATCTTTTAAAATATTCTTAATGCGCTGGGCGCTTTGACCGTCGCCGTAAGGATTTACACAATTCTCCATTTTTCTTTGAAATAAACCTGAAAGGGCAATTTGAATGGCCTCAAAGATGGCTTCTTCGGAATGCTCAGAGTTTATAACATTAATGGCCTGAGGTCTACCTATTTGTCGCCTTCCAATATTGACACACGGTAGTTTAAAGGTTGGGGCCTCCAGAATACCGCTGCTTGAGTTCCCAACGATGAGCGAAGCACTTCTCATAAGTCCCAAATAGTCTACACGTGGTAGATTTCGATAGACCTGAATATTGGAGCCCTTTAAATTCTGCAACTCTTTTCTAACCAATTCGCTACCTGCATCGGCATTTGGGTAAATCATTACAGTTGGTAGTTTGGTTCTTTTAATAGCATTGAGTGTTTCTAGGATATGCTCTCCCGCTTTGTCTTCTTGTTCAGTTACAGGATGCTGCACAGCAAGAATGAATTTATCATCCGCTGCAAGTCTGAATTTAGATCTGAGTTCATCATCTGCTGTAAAATTGCCCTTAACCATTTCATCGAGCTGAGGAGCCCCTGTATTATACACTCGAAAAGGTTGTTCACCCATTTTTCTAACTCGATCGGCAAACTCTTCATTCGCGGCAAAATGAATATGAGCCAATTTGGTAATGGAGTGTCGTACTATTCCATCGATGTTTCCAGACAGCTCTCCGGCCTGAATATGGGCAACCGGAATTCCCAGGTGCCCACCGGCGATGGCTCCCATTAATTGCTCGCCTCTATCGCCAGACAATAGCAAAATATCTGGTTTAATTCGATCAAGTATGGTTGGCAATTCAAGCATCAAAACCCCAAGTGACTTGGTCATGGTAACAGCATTAAATCCATCTAAGGTCATGTAGACCTTTTCGCTAACCCGAAAACCATCGCGCTCTATTTCCTTTACTGCCAAACCAAATTCTGGCAAAAGCAACATCTGTGTTGCAATTAGTTCATAGGTCAGCTCATCGTCTTTCTCAATAGCCCTGAGAATTGGGCGTATATAGCCCCATTCTCCTCGTGATCCTGTTAAAAAGGCAATTTTTCTCATGTATATTTTCTCTTCAATCTATGAGCCATCCGATTCACTATTTTTCTGGCGGTAAAATGAAGGTCAGATCTTTTTAAGTCTGAATTTCCACTTAAATAGTATCTACCCAATTGTGAAACTCCTTGAAGTGTTTTCCCAATACTTCTCGGGCGATTCAACAATAATTCAAGCTCTATTAAACCCAAGATACGATCAATCATTTCCTTTTCTTTTTCAGAAGAAATTTCTTTTAAGCGACTCATAACATCCAATCGGCTTTCCAAAAACCTAATTCGGTTTGTTTTCTCAGAAACTGTAACCCCTCCCGGATTTCTCCTATATGTTCCCATCTGACGTGGATCCAAATAACCCATACGCCCATGATGCAATAAGGATAATTCCAAAGGCCAGTCGCCTACATCACAGACTCGAATCAATGATTCGAATTCATCAAAGTCTACTTCATGTTTTCGAAACATGATGGAAAGTGTAATACCTTGTTTTTTATGCAGTGTATGTTCTAGTCTAAATGATTTTGGTTCTTGAACACTCTGATAAGATCGTTTATTCGTCATTCCCTCATTTACCACCTCACATTGGTGGTAATGAAGGGAGAATTGCTCATTCCTCTCTAGAAAATCAACCTGATATTGAAGCTTGTTAACGTCCGTCCAAAAGTCATCACCTTCACAGATAGCACAATATCTGCCCCTCGAATTTTTGATGCTATTAAAAAAGTTGTAATGAAAAGTTTTTCTTCCACGAACCTCCATTTTCTGCTTCGGTGTTCTTAAAAAGAGCCTAATCTTATCGGGGTTCCTATCAGCATATTCCATGCATATCTCTCTGGTCAGGTCTGAACTTCCATCTTCACCAATGATGAGCTCAACGGGAAAATTAGTTTTTTGCATCAAAATACTGTCAAGACACTCCCCAATATATTTCTCCTGATTGTAAGTGGTAGTTACTACTGAAACTAAAGGCTCTATTTTATTAACCTCTTTTTCTTGTCCGAGGTATTCTGTATCTAAGATGTCTTGAGGTATGACAGACATAAATTAAGCAGCCAATTTTATTTGCCTTCCGGTGTCAATTGAATCCGCACGAAGACTTTATTTCCTTGATTATCAATAAAATAAGCATTATCATAATCTCCATGTGTCAGGGCGCGCAGCAGGTTAATGTGGTTTTCAAGACTGTCTTGTCTCTGAAGGTCTAATTCAAGAAGCTCGTTAAAATCTGATTTTAAGTTAATGTTACCTTCTTCTGCCTTGACTGGCTCATACTCGCCTTTGAGTATTGGTTCAAGCCATTTTGACAAAAGCTCCATTTCTGCATCGAGAATTCGGTTGTAAACGGAAAGTGATGTGTCCCATGTGAAGATCTCCACTTTTTTCTGACATATTATTCTACCGTGATCTAATTCTTCATCGATTTCATGAATTGTAGCTCCGGCAGGCAGACCGTTAATAATAGAAAAGACTTGAGGATACCAACCTCGGTTGTATGGGTTATAACCGGGGTGAACGTTATAACACCGGACTTGATTAACCAATTCAGGAGGAAAAATTTGCTTACTGTGTAATGAAAAAATAATGGAATACTTAGATACAAGCTTTTCAATAGAGTTCTTTATAGTCAATGGACTAATCCAATCCTCTCCTTCAAATTTCTGAGTTAATGAACAATTGAATGCACTAAATGCGTATTCGAAGTGATATTGTTCCATTAGATTCCCACTCGTAATAAGTTGCCTGAAACGGATTAGAATCTGTTCGTTATCTGAAAGAATTAAGACGCTTGACACCTTAAGTATTGAAGCTAAATTGTTTTGAGAATGATGCTGACAACTAGATCAATTTCGTTCTCCGAAAGGTCATGGTAAATGGGTAGGCACAATATCTGGCTTGATATTCGATCAGATACCGGTGTATCTCCCTTCGTGTAATTAAGATTACTTAGACTAGGGTAGAAATATCTTCTTGGGTATATTCCACATTCTTCAAGCGCAGCCTTTACCTGTAGTGTAGTCTTTTCATTCTCGAATAATACAGGAAAGTATGCAAAGTTGGGTTGTGCATTTTCGGTAATTTTCTGAAACTTCAATCCAGATTTTTGCAGTGAATTCATATAGCGGGAAACCATCTTCTCTCTTCTATCTAAAACTGCATCAATATGTTTTAGGTTAACTAAACCCATTGCCGAATGTAGCTCCGAGTTTTTTCCATTTATGCCAACTCCTCTGAACTTTTCCGGGCCGTCATGACCAAAATTTCGATGATAGAATGCTCTTTTTGAAATAGTCTCATTCTTACTTATTATTGCCCCACCCTCAACAGTATGAAAGAGCTTTGTTGCATGGAAGCTGACGGTACTTATATCGCCAAAGTTAAAGACTGACTCACCCTTGTATTTCGTTCCAAAACAATGTGCTGCATCATAGATGACCTTCAGGTTATGTCGCTTCGCAATTCTCTCGATTTGGTCAATTTCACATGGATTTCCGAAGCAGTGTGTGGCCAGGATCGCCGTCGTCTCTTCATCTATCTTATCTTCAATTTTTGATGGATCAATGTTGAATGTGTTTGTATCTATATCTACAAATACAGGTTCTATTCCCTCCCATACCAAACTTGATGTTGTAGCCACATAGCTGAAAGGAGTGGTTAGAACTTTTCCATGAATATCAAGTGATTTAAGAGCAATTTGAATCGCCAAAGTCCCGTTTGCTACAACCCATAGGTTAGCAACTCCTAAATAATCCTTCAACTCCTCTTGTAGTTGTCGAAGAACGGGGCCATCATTTGTAAGCCAGTTGCGCTCCCATATCTGGTGAACTAGTTCTAGGTACTCTTCCTTAGGGGGTAGAAATGGCTTTGTAACCTGTATCATGTTTTATTCAAATGTGGAAAAGTGTCGTAAATGGGTTCTTTACCCAGAAAAGTACACAGTCGTTTATAACTATCCTGGTGCGAGACGTCGAGTATTAACAGGTTTTCTTTTCCTTCAAAGTACTCCTCGACCTCTGTTCGTCTTTCTTTGTAAAGCCGAACTATTGTTTCCTTCTTATATAGCTCAGGTTCATCTGTGGGAAAATTCGCCTTGTAGAAATCCCACATCATACCTGGATATCGATATTTAGCTTTCTGTAATTCTTCTCGTGTAGGAATCTCTTTGTTTTTTGAGAATTTTTTAGAATGAAAACGGGTAATTGAATTGTACCAATCTTCTGGTTCCCTATAGGTATATATGTAGCGGGCATTAGGATAAGATTTAACCAAATACCTCCATGTTTTAGGGTAACTAAATGGGGAGTCCTGAAATGCTATTGCCGATGAACAAAACGAAATAATCTTATCGAAATCTCCCTTTAGATAATCTCTGGTAAGCAACTCAGCCTTTTTCTGATTACCCATTTCATAGCCAAGGTCAATTAATGCTCGTTCCAGCGAAGTCGTGCCCGTTTTATTCAATCCAATACAGAATATCCGAGTATCATGTTTATGTAGTTTTTCCCAAGCAGCTTGTTTGATAAAATGATATAAGCGGCTAAACTTTTTTCTTATCATAATACTTGTAGCTTGGCCATACTTCTAAACTGTTCTGAGTTTTCTATTAGCTCATCAAAGGGTCCTCTTGCCTTTAATGTGCCGTCGCTCAGCAGGATAATTTCGTCAGCTTTTTGGACGGTACTTATTCTATGCGCAATAACTAGAATGGTATATTGACCCTGAAGTCTTTCAATATTCTCCTGGATTTCCTTTTCGGTTTTTGAATCTAATGCGCTTGTCGCTTCATCCATAAGCAAAATATCAATGTCTTTAAATAATTCTCTGGCAATAGCTATGCGCTGTTTTTGACCTCCACTTATTTGAATTCCGTTATTTCCAAGTTCGCTCTCCTCCTTGTGCTCAAGTGATGCTATAAAGTCCGCCACCGAAGCTTGTTCGGCAGCATACCAAAATCTCTCTAAACTATCTGGTGTCTTTTCGGCCCATTGGGATATGTTATTGAATATGGTATCGGTGTATATAATAGGCTCTTGTGTTATGTAACCAATTTTACGTTGAAGGGCATCTAGTTTTATCTCTTTGTAATCTACTCCATCTATGCTTATTGAACCGGTTGCTGGTTGCAATAAACCGGTAATGATGCTCATAAGGGTTGTTTTTCCACTTCCACTTTCTCCAACAAATGCCAATGTTTTGTTTTTTGGGATTGTCAAAGAAATATTTTGCAATACAGCTTTCGACCCATATGCAAACGAAATGTTTTTAAGCTCGATAGATTGATCAAGGTGCTCCACAACTATATCTCCCCAGTATTCTTGTCCTGATTTAAGCTCATGCAAGAACTCTTTCATATTCTCAATGGCTCCGGATGTATTGAGGAAAGCATTCCAACTGTTTTGAAGTGCCATGATATAACTCAAAGACCTATAGAAAAAGAGCAGGCTTAATATAATACCATTGAGCTCCGCGGAAAGAAAAGTAACCTGAATGAGAATAACCGCTGCAACTACCGCAATAATCATGGGTTCGCGCGTTGCCTTCAGCAATGCATCGTAATATCCAATGGTGCGATAAGATTTCTCTATAGTAAGAACAGCCGATTTCAACTTTTTACTGTAAATCTTGGCGTACCCAGTTGATTTAAAGTATTTAAAGAAGGATACCATTTGAATCATAAGCCCATGAAAAAGATGCCCCCCCTTGCTGATAGCCAGCGAGTTCTTTTTGGTTATAACATAAACCTGTCGGTATAACAAATTGGATAAAATAGCTCCAATCACTACTAGAATAGTGAACCGTGGATTAGTAATCAGCGCCAGTGAAACATAGACCAGGACCATAACCGCCGATTGTAATGTGGCCGAATAACTGCCAAACGCATTTGACAAACGCCCCATTTCAGCACTCATAGTATTCTGAATTGCCCCGGCATTAGATTGAACAAAGCTCACATAACTGAATCTGGCAAGGCCGTCAATGTTTTTAAACCTAACAACACGAGTGAAATATAGCTTGATTAAAACCAAATAGTATGTACGCCAGAACCCTAGAATTCCTTTAAAGGAGAAGAATACAAGGATTATTAATAAGACACTGGCTAAACTCAATGGTAATCCAACCGTTGTCATTCCTTCAAGTAAAAACGAAAGACCACCCAATGAATCAGGATCTATCTCTTCATTACCACTCACCAATTGTAATAGTGGGATAAACATAGCAAGTCCAAATCCATCTAGTACACCTACCACAATGCTCAAGCTCAAAGCGACCCACATGCGATAGCGCAGGTAACTGTAAAAGAAATGGAAATAACTAAACCGGGTTTTAACCCAGGATTTAAAGCTATCCCTGATTTGCAATGCTATCTGAATTTAAATGGTAGTTCTTCCACCAAGAAACAAAGCTACTGACACCCTCTATTACTCCAATTCTGGGTTGGTAATCCACATTTTTCTTGAGAAGATTCACATCGGCCCAGGTCGTATGCACATCTCCTGGCTGCATTGGCATGAGGTTTAATTGGGCCTTTTTTCCGAGTGCCTTTTCAATAGCCTCGATAAAATCCATCAATGGCACCGGCTCATTCCTTCCAATATTAAAAACCCGAAAAGGAGGTGTAAGATCGCCATGAGGGTGCTTCATAATTCTGAACACGCCTTCAACAATATCATCAATGTAAGTGAAATCTCGAGAAAGTTCACCATTATTAAATACTTTGATCGGCTTCCCATTATTTATGTTCTCCGTAAAAAGTGAAATGGCCATGTCGGGCCTTCCCCAAGGGCCATATACGGTGAAAAACCGCAGCGCTGTGGTTTTTATTCCATACAAATGGCTGTAAGTATGCGCCATCAATTCGCCACTCTTTTTCGTAGCAGCATATAGCGATACGGGACTATCTGTGCGGTCGCTTTCCCTGAATGGAGGGTCGTCCCGATCACCATAAATACTGGAGCTCGAAGCATACAAAAGGTGTTCAACCGGATGCTTTCTGCATGCCTCGAGAATATTGTAAAAACCTATGATATTGGCATCTATATATTTCCTTGGATGCTCCAGACTGTAGCGCACTCCTGCCTGAGCTGCCAGATGTACAACGAGATCGAAGTGCTTTTCTTCAAAGAGCTGATTTATGTACTCCGTATCTTCCAGCTTAGCTCTGACAAAACTGAAAGAAGAACTCGAACTGTTCAGAATATTATTCCAATTTTCAGATTCTCGGCTAATACCGAGTTGAGTCAACCTGTCATACTTGAGCTGAACGGGGTAATAGTCATTGATACTGTCTATTCCGACAACTTCATATCCCTCTTCAAGCAATCTGCGGGTGACATGAAATCCTATAAAACCTGCAGCTCCAGTGACCAGTACTTTTTTTGTAGGGTTATTCAACATTCTTAGAATATGGTGGTGTAATACTCATGGGCCTTCTTTAACCCTTCATCTAAATACACCAGGTTTTTATATCCGATAAGTCTTTCTGCTTTCGCAACATCTGCCAGACTATCTCTCACATCTCCTCGTCTGGCAGGTCCAAATGCCGGCTCAATAGAACAATCACAGAGATTACTGATTTCATCCCACAGGCGAAGAAGATTTATACGCTCTCCCACAGCAACATTGAAGACTTCATTGATGGCCTTTTCGTCTGCAAAGAAGGAGCGAAGGTTGGCCTGCACAGCATTATCCACATAGGTAAAATCACGTGTTTGCAAGCCATCGCCGTTCATAGTTGGTGGCTCACCTTGCAAGGCCGCTTTGAAAAACAACGGTATAACCGCCGCATATGCCCCATTCGGGTCTTGATTCGGGCCGTATACGTTAAAATAACGCAGGCCAATAGTTTCAAGCCCGTAAATCTTGTAAAAAACGTCAGCATAAAGTTCATTAACAAGTTTTGTAACGGCATACGGAGAAAGAGGCTTTCCAATATGGTCTTCTACTTTGGGGAGTTTTTTACTGTCGCCGTAGGTTGAAGATGAAGCGGCGTATACGAATCTCCTGATCCCTTCGTCTTTCGAGGCAACCAACATATTTAGAAATCCAGTGATATTCACAGAGTTGGTGAGCAAGGGAGTTTCTATAGAACGGGGAACGGATCCGAGCGCAGCCTGGTGAGAGACAAAATCCATGTCTTTCACCGCTTTTCTGCAGGTTTCCAAATCCCTTATGTCTCCTTCAATAAATTCAAATCGGTTTGAATCCATAAATGGTTCAATATTGTGAAGATGCCCCCCGCTCAAGTCATCTAAAACGCGGATAAAACCGGCATTATGTTCGTGGAGGTACCTCACGAGGTTACTCCCAATGAATCCGGCTCCACCTGTTACGAGGAATCGGTATTTCGCCAGGTTATTTGAGTGATACATATTTTTTAAAGTCTTGCGTCAACAATGTCTCTTGGGAAAAACCCCTTCACATCGTATAAAACCGAATTTTCAGTGAGAAAATTCGTGATATTAATCTCCAAATACTTCTTGTGAGAAACCGCGAGTACCACAGCGTCATACTCCTCAGCCAATTCGTTCAGATCAGTTTTTAGCTCAAAACCATACTCTTCTGTAACTTCTTCTTTGCTGGCCCACGGATCGTGAACATCTACGGCTAACTGATATTTAACCAACTCTCTATAAATATCTACTGCCTTGGAATTTCTAATGTCGGGAGTATTCTCTTTGAAGGTGATTCCCAGCATCAGAATACGAGCTCCAACAACCTGAATTTTCTTTTTAACCATTAACTTAACTATCTCTCCCGCAACATATTCCCCCATACTATCATTCAGTCGTCTACCGGCAAGAATGATCTCCGGATGATACCCGAGTTCCATTGATTTCTGAGCTAAATAATATGGGTCAACGCCTATGCAATGACCTCCGACAAGGCCCGGGGTGAAATGGAGAAAATTCCATTTTGTGCTTGCCGCTTCCAGAACATCATGGGTATCGATTTCCATAATATTGAAAATTTTGGATAGTTCATTTACGAAAGCAATATTGATATCCCTTTGAGCATTTTCAATAACCTTGGCCGCCTCAGCCACCTTAATGGATGGAGCTAAATGTGTTCCGGCAGTTATGACTGATTTATAAACCTCATCAATTTTTGTGGCAACTTCAGGAGTAGATCCAGAGGTCACTTTTTTTATGGTGGTAACCGTATGGACTTTGTCTCCGGGATTGATTCTTTCCGGAGAATATCCAGCATAAAAATCTTCATTGTATTTCATGCCTGACGTGCGTTCCAAAACAGGAATACATTCCTCTTCAGTAGCACCGGGATACACGGTCGATTCGTAGACCACTATACTCCCTTTTTTCATCACTCTACCAACGCTTTCACTCGCTTTGATTAAAGGTGTAAGCACTGGTCGATTATATTTATCCACCGGTGTTGGAACAGTAATGATGTAGATATCATGATCTTTTACATCCTCTTCTTGACAAGATAGGTACAGGCCCTGTGAAGAATTGTCTGGATGCTTTTTTAAAACAGATTGCAAGTGATGATCTTCGACCTCGAGGGTATCGTCGTGCCCTGAATTCAGCTGATTGACCCTTTCTGTATCTATATCAAACCCCGTAGTGACATATTTTTTACCCAATTCTACTGCGAGAGGAAGTCCAACATAACCCAGCCCGATAATGGCAATTTTTTGATTCTCCATATAGTTCTATAATACTTTGTTCTTATGCAGTTCTGCTACTAATTCAAAACCCAAACCCTCTATTATCAGCACGGCTCTGTGCTTGCGAAGTTCTTTTACTGTTCCTACATTTCCCTTAAGTGGGCCATCTTCGATACTAACTTTTTCTCCAACCTTTAGGGTCATTGCCTGAGCTCTTGCGTTAGGATATTCATCCAGGAATTCTTTAATTCTTACAATTTCATCATCCCGAATTATTGCAGGCTTACCGAGCCAATAGACAAATCCTTTGACTCCTTGTATGCGCAGTAAACCTTCAATCCAGGAAGCCTCACAACGAACAAAGACATAGGAGGTGAATAGCGGAACTAAGATGGTTTTCTTGCGATCACTCCATTGCCGTACACTTTTGTATACAGGACAATAAACCTCATACCCGGCATCTGAGAGACGCGCTGCCACTTTCTTTTCGCTTCTTGGAGCAGTGTAAAGAGCCATCCACTGGTCACTCATGGGATACGGGTTTTTTATCGTTCCAAATCAACAAATGGTCCTTGTCCTGAAGAAAATCTGCAGCTTCTTCACGGGTTTCTGAAGTTAAGTACCTTACTTTTCTTCCGATAGTTTTTTCTGCCTTTCTGATCAATTCAGACATATAATCCATATTGATTTTTCCAACTAGAAATAAGTCAACAACTCCTTTATCAATACCTCTCGCAAAATCTTCGAGTAAATAAACCTCTTTCAGTTCACCAAGGTTTTCTACCACGTGGTTAATCAGTTTATCCACTCCCACATATTTCAGGATGATATTTCGAACATCGCTAAATAGGGGGTGGTTGCTATTTGCGCGATACATTTTTTTGTTGCCTTCATGCCTGCTGATCAGCATTCCGGCTTCTTCAAATCTATTCAGCTCAATACGTATTGCATTAGAGCTTTCTCCAAATTCAGTTGCTAACCCACGGAGGTAACCATAACTGCTCGGATTCAGAAAAAATTTGAGAAGAAGCTTAACCCGGGTTCGGGAAGTAATAAGGGTTTCTATCAAAACGAAGAAGTGTCTGGGCATGGCACAGCCACGTAAGTCCCAGAAATGAGAAAAACGAGTAACAAAATTACTTACTTTTCACCAATATTTGTTACTCAATTAGAAAATTCTTTTCCACCAAGGACGCTCGTCCTTATCTTCAAAATATCCATAGCCATAGCCGTAGCCGTAGCCATAGCCGTGGCCGTAAGAGGAACCGTAGCCATAGCCATAGCCAT
>DNTB01000017.1 GCA_003499525.1 Flavobacteriales bacterium | reverse complement strand
CGGTTATGAGACAGCTTCTTTTTTATTTTCTAAAGATTAGCTCTCGAACTTCAGACCCAACATTCTGACATTGGGCTACTTTTCCTATCGACATGCAGTAGTCTGCCATACGGCATGAAGTGTCATCTAAACAATCCAATGGACCAAAATCGATCGAATTGAACTCTGGTTGAATTTCTTTACATCTGTTCAACCTGTCGGCCAAATTTCCCTCATCGATGTTTTCTTCCTGATGTTTGACCAAAAAGGCTTTAAGATACAGATCAATTGCTTTCTTAGAGCCGAGGCAAATCGAAATAGGAACAACATCCTCTTCCGGTTTATTGAGTTCATCCTGCGCACGTCTTAATAAAAGTCCGGCTTCATTCATTAAATTTTCAAACCTGAAATCGCCCATTTTCCAAATATTAAGCTGTTACTGATCCGTTTAATACTTCCTCTACCGAAATCTCTCCTTTATCTACCCTGGCCAACAGCTCTTTTTGCTTGATGTAGTCGTCGCTGGTAACTCCGGCCTTACTCTGCAGCATTCTCCAGGCCTTTCTTCTCTCCACAACGTAGATCACCATTTGACGCGACATGGATCTGTAGACCTCATTTCCCTGATCGTCATAATCGACAGCGTATACTCCAAAGTCAGGAATAAAGGACCTATGGCTTGGGTCTGTGTGTCTTCGATGTACAATATCATCCATAGTGATGAGATTCAATTTGTCCTCTAAACGAACCATACCGTTTAGATCCCCGGCTTTAACCTTTTTATGGTGGTACCTGAACCTCGCTTCGCTAAATGCCCAATGGGCTACGGTATAAGTGTACCTGCTTTTGGTTACAGGAGCGTTTTTGGTCGCCCAGTCTTTAGCATAGTTCTGATTGGACTTGATGTCCAGGGCGTCGGAGTAAATCTCACCTTTGGAGGGGTTGAAGGTAAACTCAGGCATTCCCCGGCTATCTCGGATTCTCAATGCCTGTACTTCGGCTGCATAATCGGGAATTCCGTGTTCGGGCATACATGGTGTATACGCCTGATAAAATGCAGTACCCCGGTAATACAGACCGTCCAATATTGCTTTGAACAATAACGATGAATTGGCCATGGATACCTGTGCCACATAGGGTGACCCATGTCCTGCTATAAAAGATTCTGAAACGGACTTTCGTTCCGTTTGCTTTCCTTGTGTTGCCATTCCAAACTGATTCATGTCAAATCCACCCGGCATTGGTGAAGACTCAGAGTTTTGGCCTCCTGTATTGGAATATACATGAGTATCAAGAAGCATGATTTGAACGTTAGGTCTGTTTTGAAGAATAGCTTTAGATACATTTTGGTACCCGATATCACCCATTCCTCCATCACCACCAATGGCCCAAACTTTTGGCATCTCCAGCACTTCCTGATCGGTCATCATCATATCGGTGAAATGCGTAAGATCGAAGAAATCCTGTTCTGTGAAAGTTCTATCAAAGCCGGATAAGATCATATCTGAAAAGCGCTCTGGTAGCACTGATGATCTTGCATGATCATAGATAAAGCTTTCCCCTATGAGCCAACCAATGGTAGCGCCATCCTGGAACAACGAATTCATCCATGGGTAGGGGTGCGGATTGTTAGGAGGTGTTGAGCTGTATACGGTATTACAACCCGTATTAGCTGTCATGGCCATAGCAGACATTCCATTGGGCATTCTGCCTTCAATTGTTTTTATATCCTTAAGATTAACAGCATCCTGCCTCAGAACGGCTACTAGAGCATCCAGCATGTCCTTATCAGATCCTTCGAACTTGGATTTTATCAACCTGTCCGTTGTTTTTCCATCTTCTCCTCCAAATCCCATTAGAACATGAAGAATGGTTCTTCGGAAAATGTCATAGCTATCCTGATCACGTGATTTCAATTCATTTAAGACCTGAACCCCGTGCTTTTCAATACGGTCTGCTTTTTTTCTAAGTCTTTCGGCTTTTTTATGAAACAGTGGACGCATAGTGGCTTCTGTAAGGCTTGAAACCGCATGAAGGACAGATTTTTCACCACACCCTGCGCAGGCGCCATCTCCGGACATTAATGCCTCGTATTTTGAGCGCTGCATCATATGGAATTTTAGCGCGGCCATTTTGCTCTCTTCCGGATTGTCTGCATTGTAGAGTCCAAGATATTTCTTGGGTGTATCTCGAAGGAGATCAAGAAACCCTGCAGCTGATTGTAAATCAGTATGCACTTCTTCCGTTTCCGGAATCATTTTCAGTGCTTCATGTGAACCACATGCAGTAACACATGCGCCACAGCCTTTACATAGGTCACTTACAAATATGCTAAACACGCCTCCCTCACCAGGGTTCTTGCGCTCTATTGCATTGAAAATAGCTTTGGTTTTATGATAAGCGATAGGAACTTTGTCTAAAATACCAAAGAACTCTTCATACACAGAGCTTTCAGGATCAAGAATACCCAGCTCATTGACCTTGTCTTTAACAATGTCATTAAAACGATAATCATCTCCTTTGATTTTCGAATGAACGTGCATCTCAGCCCGAACAGCTTCATCAATAGCCGGAACTTTTTCCAGTAGTATATCCTTATTCTCATCCTGGCTCACGTAATTCCGTATAGCTGTTCTAAGGATTGTGGAAATATCCTGTGCGGTATTGGGCAAAGCGGTATCTGGACAGGCGACGATACAGTCCATGCATTGAGTACAGTTCTCAACAATCCATTGCGGCACCTCTCTTCTAGCGACGTATTTACTCGATGTCGACCCTGTTCCGGATGCCATCATACCTACAGAAGCCAATGGTGAGGACGGTTGATCGTATCCTAACCCGGAACGAAACTCATCGTCGAAGGCTTTCATTGAAAACAGCGCTGATTTCTCTTCATCCGCATGGTGGAAGTCATACAACTCTATCTCACAAGGAGTTACAATATTTCCGAGGAAGCTGGATTTATCATCAGCACTAATTTCTCCATAGGGAACTTCAAAGACCTCTTCAAAACCGGCACGCATTACCTGCATGTTAGATTCGACAACTCCGGCTCCAAATCGTCCAAATTTAACTTCATATTGGCGTCTCACGGTTTCGAGAAATTCGTCATCGGGGATGTTGTAATCCTGAAGGAAAGAGGAAACTTTAAAAAATGCTCCGAGGAAGGAATTTCCCTGCATTCGAGTCTGCAAATCCTCTCTACTTGTTGCCTTTTTGGCTATATCAAATCCGTTGAGGACGAACAATCTAATGTCGTTTTCGATAATCTCCTGACGAAATTTACGGGGTATTCTCTCCCATGCTGCCTCAGGTGTTTTTTCGCTGGATTCCCATACGAAAGAACCTCCTTTGTTCAAGCCCTGTAGTGGATTAGTGTGGAGGAAAGCTTTAGGATCGCAGCACAAAACGGCATCAACGTGTTTCAGATCGCAATTGACCCGAATTCGTTCTGGTGCGGCTACCATAAAATAATTCGTGGGTGCGCCCTTTTTTTCCGAACCATACTTTGGGTTGGCACTAACGTGAATAATCTCTTCAGCTAAGCCGTTTTCATCCTTTCGGTCATCCCTATTCGCAATATAGTTTGAGAATTCACCGATGATCATTCCGAGGTTTTTCCCGGTGGTTATCATACCCCAACCGCCAATGGAATGAAATCTTACGGCAATGGAGCCTGTGGGAAGGCCTGATGGAGTTTCTTTTGATTGTACGGCGTACGGATGATCTATTCCTAAATAAAAGAAGGATTCTCCATCATCTTTACCTTTTCCATCTTGTCGCTTCGCCTGACCGTGAACATATTCATAGGCCCCAATGATATGCTCAGGACGGAAATCCCGGGATCCCAGACCATATACTCCGCTGAAAATATTGGGTTTCTCCGTTTGTGGATTCAGAGGTTCAATGCCACGATGTGCATTGCGGGTGAAATTCTCTTCTGCTTTGCTGAGTGCAACTTTTATATCCTTAGCCAATGGATTGTTGCCAGCTAATTGCTCATCTGTTCTTTCAAGAACTATAACATTCTTCTTGCCTCGAAGTGCTTCTACAATGGCTGCTTCTGGAAATGGTCGCAGGACATTTATGTGTATTACACCTACATTAACTCCTCTGTTCTCTTTCAGCCAATCAGAAACGGCTTCAATGTTTTCCGCCCCACTACCTAAAGTGACGAAAACTGTTCCGGCATCCTCTGTATTATACTCTGAGATTAAACCGTAATAACGACCGGTTAATCTTCCAAACTCCTCATAGGCCTGCTCAAAAAAGTTCAAGATAGCTTCGGAAAAGTTATTTCTCCTTGCTGCTATTCCATTCATGTAGTGCTCCTGATTTTGAACAGGGCCAAGCAGAATAGGGTTTTTAAGATCCATGGTTTTGGGCACTCTTCGCCTTGTGGTACCAAAGAGGATTTTCTGTGCTTCAGTCGGACACTCGATAACATCATCCGGAGCTCCTAGATATTCTCTCACCAAATCTGATTCGGGCATCAAGAATGTGCGCTCAAGGTGAGTCGTTAAGAATCCATCTTGTGCATTGATGCCGGGGTTTAGGCTATTTTCGTTTACTTTTCTTAGAATAAGTGCTTGATCGGCAGCTTGTTGTGCGTCTTTAGAAAAAGTAATGTTCCAACCCGTATCTAATGTGGAATATACATCATCGTGTCCGCAATGCACATTAAGCGCATGCTTGGTTAATGCACGAGCCCCCACTTCAAGCACCATAGTGCTGAGTTTACCCGGCGCATGATAATACTGCTCTACTCCATAAAGCACTCCTTGACCGCTGGTAAAGTTTACGGTTCGTTTGCCTGTAACAGACATGGCAATGGCCCCACCCTGTGCGGCATGTTCGCCTTCAGCTTCTATCGCCATCAGGTTTTCACCGAATGCATTCAGTTTACCCTTGGCATAAATATTCTGAAAGTTCTCTCCCATTTCGGTAGATGGGGTTATGGGATAAAAAACACCCGCTTCGGCAGCTAATGCTTCAACCGCTGAAACCAGCAGGTTACCATTTGTTGTAATTCTTTTTCCTGGATACTTGACTGAAGCGTTTTTCTTGCTCATAATGAATGTGTTATGAAAATAATTTGGATTCTGTTGTTGGCCTGCATAAAGAGCATTAAAAGTATACCCCTGAAAAAGCTGAAAAAATGATTCGAATCATTAATAAAGGCAGGTAAAATCAGGATTCTACTACAAAGTCTTCCCCTTGATTTTACTACGTTTAACCAGATAGTTTTCAAGAACGGAATGAAAACCTTCCTGAATGTCTACCTCCACAAAGTCAATACCGTATTGGCCACATTTTAAATCCAATTTATGTCTGAATTTATTCATGCGTTTTATATATTCATCCTTAACCTGTGAAGGATTAATTCTTAATTTTTTCCCGCTTTCTATATCGATAAAGGTGTATGGCCTGTTCTTAAATTCAAAGTTTAATTCAGTCTGTTTATCCAGGGTATGGAAAAACACTACTTCGTGCTTGTTGTATTTAAGGTGTTGTAATGCACTAAACATTTTCTGGTTGCCCTGTTCCGGATCATCAAAGGCGTCACTGAAGATGATAATCAAAGATCTTCTGTGCACTCTTTCTGCAACTTCATCAATCGATTTAGAAAACGAGGTGTGTGTGGCCTCTTTCATGCTTTCCATTTCTTCCAGTTGCTGATAGAGATATTGGATATGGCTTTGAGAAAGTCTAGATGGAGTATGCAGTTCCATATCCTCTGCAAATGCAGTTAAACCTACAGCATCCCGCTGTGTGCGCAATAAGTGAATGAGTGCCGCAGCCGCATAGATTGAGAAAGAAATCTTAGAATTGGTATTTTCCCTTTTAGGATAAAACATCGATGGCGATGTGTCAATTACGATTTGACATCTAAGGTTGGTTTCCTCTTCATACCTTTTTACAAAGTACTTGTCCGTTCGGGCATAGAGTTTCCAGTCAATATGACGAGTAGATTCTCCTGAATTATATTGTCTATGCTCTGAAAACTCCACGGAAAAACCATGGAAAGGGCTCTTATGTATACCCGTAATAAAACCCTCTACTGCCTGTCTTGCAAGCAGTTCCATTCTTGAGAACTGACGAACCCTTTGGTCCTTGAATAATCTGTTTGCGATAACTAGTAATTAATCTCCTTTAATAATTTGACCTGTTCCAGTAACCGATGAAAATAGTATTGGATTACCAAAGTAAGTAACGTTTCCGCTTCCGGCCAGATTTATGGTCAGTTCATTGGTGCATCTTACAAAACAGTCACCTGAACCCGATGAGCTTACATTGCAAAATTCGGACTCAAGGTTTCGCGTATCAGTTACACCTGAACCACTATTGATGATCACCGTATTCATTGCTGTAGAGGGGTTAGCAGTAAATGCTCCCGCCCCGCTATTGCGAATAAAATACTCATCACTGTCCAGATTTGAGGTAATATTTCCATCACCTAAAATCTCGGCATTTACCGAAGATAGTCCTTCAATTTTGTCCCTAAAATTGATACTTCCAATATCTGTGCAGTTTAGAACTACTTCAGATTCGTCTGTAAACTTCCCTACTTCAATTTCACCAGAGCCATTATTACTTATTGTACCCAAAGAAGGAGAGGTTATTGTAATGGTCACCACTACTGATTCGCTCAGACAGGTCTCTTCTGCAAGCCTTATGTTTAAGAACTCGTCCTGATCCATGGAGATTTCAAAGAGGTCAATAATGTTTTGTTGAGACTGGATCAGGACACTTTGGTCATCATCTTCGTTGAATAAGACATTTGCCGAAGTGAAATTCCGAAAACCTACAAAATTCATTTGAAGGTTAATTTCGTTTTGCACTATTTCACCATTGCCTTTCGTGCAAGGATCCTCGGGAGGTTCATCATCTTTTTTACAAGAAATCAGAATGGTGATAATGAGAACAGATGAAAGCAGCGCGTTGATTACTCTCATAGCGGAAATATTTTGGGGGCTAAATATAGTGTGTTCGTGCGCTCATTATACAATGATTTCGAACTTTGAAAAGTAAACTCTGTTCCTTGAGCATGAAAAAAGTAATTATTACAGGTGGAACCGGCCTTGTGGGCCAAAGTCTCATTCCAAAACTTAAAAAGGCTGGTTTTTCTCCAAATGTGTTGAGTAGGTCAAAGAGGTCGGAAAAAGGTGGGGTAGAATTCATACAATGGAATCCAGCTCTGAAAAAAGTCGACTCGGATGAGCTTAAAGAGTGCGATGCTCTGATTCACCTCGCTGGTGCCAATGTTGGTTCAAAACGCTGGAATAAGTCCAGAAAAGCTGAAATAATCAGCAGTAGGGTTGACTCTTTAAATCTTCTATATCACGAATTTGAAAAACTGGGAGTTTTTCCTAAAACGGTTATTAGTGCTTCGGCTATAGGTTATTACGGCATGAAAACATCTCCCGGGATTTACGATGAGCAATCTCCGAATGGCAATGATTTCCTTGCTGAAGTTTGTTCAAGATGGGAAGAAGCAGCGCATCAATTTAATCCGCACAGCAGAGTTGTGATATTAAGGATAGGAGTAGTTCTATCTAACAAAGGTGGAGCTCTTGTTCCCCTCAATAAACTGACTAATCTGGGGCTATCCTCACCCCTGGGCAGCGGAAAGCAATATATGCCGTGGATTCATATTGACGACCTTAGTTCGATGTTTGTGCATGCTCTGATGGAGAATACCATGGCTGGACCTTACAATGCTGTAAGTCAAGGGGATATAACACAAAAAGACTTTTTGAAAACCTTGGCTAAGGTCCGAAAAAAGCCATTCTTCATGCCCAATGTACCGGCATTCGTTTTTAAACTAATCTTCGGTGAGATGTCTCAGATATTGCTCGAAGGAAAAGCCATCAATGGGGACAAAATAAAAAAGGCCGGATACAATTTTATGTATCCGACCCTTGAAAGTGCCTTTAAAAGTTTGATGTAATTACTCTCCTATGGAGATTAGCTCAACATCAAAAATCAGCGCAGCATAAGGAGGTATCATCCCGCCGGCACCGCGCTCTCCATAAGCAAGATTATAAGGAATGTAGAATCTATATTTTGAGCCTACGCTCATGAGCTGAACACCTTCTGTCCACCCTGCGATCACCTGATTCAGCCCGAAAGTTGCCGGTTGGCCCCTTTCATAAGAACTATCGAATGTAGTTCCATCAATCAGTGTTCCTTTATAATGTACTGTTACCTGATCTGACGCCTGAGGCTTTGGTCCTTCTCCCGGTTCAATTACTTCATATTGCAGCCCTGATTCAGTTACCTTTACTTCAGGTCTTTTCTGGTTTTCCTGTAGGAATTTTTGTCCTTCTTCCATCGCCATTTCTCCTTGTTTATCTGCTATACTTTGCATGTATTCCTGAATCATCTGATTTGATTCTTCAAAGGTTATTCTCGTTGAATCACCTGCCAATACTTCGTTAAATGCTTGCAGCATAGCCTCTGAATTCAGAGTGTCAATACCCTGCTGCTTAACACTTGTAGCTATATTAAGTCCCAAAGCATAACTGAGCTTTACAACCTCATCATTCCAATCTAACTCTTTTACCTCCATCACTTCTTCAGTTTTCTTCCTGGACTTATTCTTTTTCTTTGATTTACTCTGTCCAATAACGACTGTGGTTGAAAACAGAGCTAATAATGAAAACAGGACAATTCTGTTCATTCCTATTCTTTAATCTCTAATAATTCAACATCAAAAATGAGCATTGAATAAGGTTTTATTTGACCTCCGGCTCCTCTTTCACCGTAAGCGAGTTCGCTGGGAATATAGAGCTTCCATTTTGCTCCTTCTTTCATCATCATCAGTGCTTCTGTCCAACCTGGAATAACCCCATTTACTGTAAATTCTGCTGGTTCTCCTCTATCGTAAGAACTGTCAAACTGTTCTCCGCTTAAAAGCGTTCCCCGATAGTGCACTTTAACCTGAGATGTAGGTCCTGGTGTAGCTCCAGTCCCCTCTTCAATAATCTCATATTGCAGACCTGAACCTGTTGTGACTACCCCTTCTTTTTGACCGTTTGCAGCGAGAAATTCTTTTTCAGCTTTTATGTTCTCACCAAATTGTTCTTCGTTCATCTTTTGTCTCATTCTTTGAAAGTAATCGTTCACAATTTTGTCCGATTCTTCCATGGTCAAAAGTTGAGTTTCCGATGAATCCATTACGTGCTGCATACCTGCAACAAAGGCATACTCGTTAATATCTTCCATCCCTGAATTTCGAAAATTTCGACCTTCCAGCATTCCCACTGCATAAGAAACTGAGTCGGTTTCGCTGTTGAGAGAAGTAACTTTCTCCATTCCACCTGAAGGGCTTTCACAGGAGGCAATAATAAAGGCCACAACGGCCACTACAGAATAAATTCCAAATTTCATTTTTACTTTTTTAAAATGTGGTGCGAAAATACGTTTATTCACCACTTGACCAAGTGTCTGCGAGCTAAACCATGTTAACGGATACCACGACTGGTTTTAACCTGATCATAAGCCTCCTGTATCTTTTGAAACTTCTCCTTTGCGGCCTTGGTAAAATCCGGGCCAAGGTGACTCACTCGATCTGGGTGGTGTTTATGTACAAGACGTCGGTATGCTTTTTTGACCTCATCGTCAGTAGCTTTTTGATCTACTTCCAGAATCTGATAGGCTGCTTTTAGATCCGGTTTTCGACGCTGATAGGTTGAGTACTGATACCCCGCTCCACCAAACATGGCGTTGATGGAGTAAAAGTCCTTTTGGGAGATCCCAAGATATCTTGCCATGGTATTGAGAACATGAAGATCTTGTGGTGATACTTTACCATCAGAATATCCGATTCCGAAGAGATAGTGTAGAAGTTGAAGTCGCGATGAATGATCCATATTCGCACGAATCTGCATGCATACCTGACGAATTGATACTTCGTGTTCAAGGACTTCTTTCAGTGCTGCCACCAGCTCTTTTGCTCTCAATTCACCGAATTGTTGCAAGAAGAATTTTTTTACGTAGTCGAGCTCAGAGCGCATAACCTTACCGTCCGCTTTCATTACAGCTGCAGAAAGAATGACCATGGACATCCCGAAATCTCCTGCATCCGTGTTTGTTCTGCCTCTATTCTGATTGCCCGAAAGTCGACGTTCATCAATACCTGAGGCATTATCGAACAGCGCTCCAAGTGCAAATCCTGCCATTGCCCCTATAGGTCCTCCGACAGCCCATCCTAATCCACCTCCAATCCATTTAGCATATTTTGACATGGCTATTTTTCTTTTGATTGTTCATTGGCAATGAATTTCCCTACAATGGTTCCGAGCACTATGGTTGTGAAGAAAACTCCGCTTATCACAATGAAAACGGTCAAGGATCGAGATTCTACTGAAAGTGGCAAAATCTCGCCATACCCTAACGTTGACATGGTGACAAATGCGTAGTACATGAAATCATATAGTCTGGCGTCAACATACAAAACTATCGAATACGAATCCGGATTTACGGTGCTTAACAGAGCTGAAACTAATCCCCAACTCATTCCAATGAGCATATAACAAATTATCGCATTGACCATGACATAGTCGTCTACCTTTTTTTGACGCAAAATCCCTATGAAAAGCCTTACAGTTAAGATTAGAAAGTACAATACTTCAACCAGCCTGAAATAAGCATAGGAGTCGCTCCGGATATCAAAAAACAAATCTGTGAAAGATGTTAGCATAGCCAACCCTCCTATAATCATCCAGGGCTTTAGTGTTTTTGAGTTGACATGATCGTATAGTACCATATTTCCGAAGAGAAACATGGAAAAAAACATCAGGTCTTGCAGGAAAGAATCTGCGTAATACTCCCCTTGGATTAAAGGAAGAGACAAGTAGGACAATATGGAAATGAGAAGAAAAACATAATCATTTCTCTTAAACCAAAGCAGATATCGGAAAGAATTGAATTTCATCTACCAGCTACCTCCTGCTCCACCGCCGCCAAAGCCGCCTCCACCGAAGCCACCAAAACCGCCTCCACCAAAACCGCTGGAACCAGAACTAAAACTGCCCCAACTTCCCGAGTGACCTCTTGTGGAATTGGCCAACATCAGAGCTGTCCAAAATGGAACATCATGTCCTACTCCATATTCCCGGGCTCGAACTAACCTCCGGATAATGAAAAACAGAATCAGAAAAAAGAAGAAAATAAAAGGGACGAAGCTTCCGGCACCCGCACCTCTTTTGCTCGCATACTCATCAGTGGAATACTCTCCCGAAGCCAGAGCCATCAAAACGGTTGATCCTGCATCAATTCCCCGATAAATATTACCGTTTTTGAATTGAGGAATCATTTCCCTTTCGACAATCATTTTTGCTGTACCGTCCGGAATTGCTCCTTCCAACCCCGAGCCTGTTGCAATGAATATTTCACCTTTGGAAGTTGAGGTTTTTGGTTTGAACAGAATAACAATTCCATTGTCAAACTCCTTTTGACCTACCCCCCAGTCATCTCCAATTTGGTAAGCCACTTCGTAGGGCTGATAGCCCTTTAAATCTGAAAGACTGACGAATACAATTTGATTGCTTGTAGTATCACTAAAACTCACTAGTTTGTTTTCCAGTGCCTCAACCTCTTCACTGCTCAATACTCCGGCAATATCGTTTACCAAACGGGGAGGTTCCGGACGGTTAGGAACCGGAATGTCCTGACTGTAGCTCAGAAAGGACACCAGAATAGCAGTTAGAGTCAACAGAGCTTTGAGGTAATCAGGCTTTTTCATCGTCGAAAGTAATATCATCGTCCAACTCATTTTCATCATCATCGGCAAGAGGAAAGTGGGATTTCAACTGATTTCCTGCCTTTATTATTCCTTTTTCCAACCCCTCAGTGAAGGCTCCGGCTTTAAAATTCTCAAGCAAATCATCTTTAATTTCATCCCAGAAGCCCTCAGGAACCTTATTGTTTATTCCTAAGTCTCCCAAAATGGCGAATTTATGATCAGAAATAGCCAAATAGAATAAAACTCCATTGCGAAGTTTTGTTTCGTGCATTTTGAGCTGACCGAACAAGAATGCTGCTCTATCAAGCACATCTTCTCCACATTTCTGCTCGATGTGTACTCTAATTTCGCCTGAAGTATTATTCTCAGCTTCTTTAATGGCTGATTTAAGGCGTTGTTTTTCCTGTTCAGTAAAGAAATTTCTCGCTGTAGACATGGGTGCTATATTACGAGTTCAAATGTAAAAGGTTTGCAATGGCAAGGGGCAATTCGACCTAACTTTCCTGCTTAAAGTCTTCTACGAAGTAGTTGTAGGACATGGTCAGGAAATACACAAAAACAGCACTGATAACACCGAGAATTACATTGAAGTATGGTTCCAAACTAAGCGCTACCCGAATAAGAATAGTAGCCAGTACGAAGGCGGAGTACCTGAAGATTCTGTAGTAATCTAAGGTGTATCTTAAAGCGATGAGTACAATGAGTATGTCGCTAAAAATCAAAATGGTGTAGAAAAAAGTAAATGAATGTGGATATTTTCCAATGAAAATCCACTGGTATAAATCCGAGAGTCCAATCAGGATAAATGTAGTCAGGAGAAGTAAAGCCAGAAATTTCTTGGATTGAACGAATCGGGTTTGGTCCTCTTCCTTCGCGGTTATCCTAATGTGACGTTGTAATCGGTAGGTAAAGCCTATCAATACAAATATTGCAAGCGCTCCGACACCGTAGGCTACCATATGTATGAAAGGCTCTTCATTTGTCTTCCATTCGCCTAATGAGTGAATATGACTAAACTCTTTAAATGCAAATCGAAGAAAAATGAGCGAAAGGAGCTCAAATTGCTTCATAACGGATTTGGCAACCGAGGTTGGAAGGACAAAAATCAGACTCATCAGTTCTATGAGCAGTAAAAGAGTAAAGGGTATTTCTATGGCCGCAAACGGATAGTTAAAATCTCCATTTTCGAAGTTTTTTGGCAAATAACCATAATGAACCAAGAAGTAGATCAGAATCCCTAATGCAAATGCAAGAACTAATATCCAACTGACCACCCTTTGGGTTGTTTTGCTTTCCCAGCTGGTTTTTATTCGTTCAAAAAAATCGTCTGACCGGGTATAAAAATTATTCAAAAGACCTTACTTAAAACCGCAAACTTAAAGCTTACTGGTCTATTCACTCGGACAACTATCGTCGTCATCATCCAAAAGCTCTGTGGCGAGGATTAATCCAAAGTAAGTTAATGTGAGTGCCGTTTGCACTGCTTCTTCAGATTTTATTGTTCCAAAGTATCTGGCAGGATTCTCTACCATTTGGACAAAGCTCAAATCCGGATTATCTCCATATTGTGCAATGTAACTCGCATCTTCATAAACATAAACAGCTATACCAGTGTAGGTATGGAGTGATCCAGAAACAGGGTTAACATTAAATTCATCAAACGCGCGAAGCTCTTGTACCTCAATGACGGCATTGGCTCCTCTTTTCCACGCTTCATATTGCATTTTTCTAAAAAGGTATTCCGGAGCAACTTCGGGTTCTCCTGTTATTTCTATTCTGCCTATTTTCCGGTAAGGAAAATCCAGTACGTCTTCAGTAAAAAAGGTATTTACATGATCGGAGCGCATCGGCTCATTACCAGACGAAGAAAGTGGATAAAAAGATACATGAGTCATACTTTGATAAGACGCACAGGATGAAAGCAATACGAAAAGAAGTAGAGTACTGACGGGAAGGTATTTTATCATGACAAGGATTTCCCTGTCAGTAACAAATAATGTGCCCTACTTATTTTCTAATTAGCTTTTTATTCCACCCATCAGAGGACCTCAGGATATAAGTTCCACCAGGAAGAGAATTTGCAGGAATCTCAATACTTTCTATGACGTTGGATTTCCATAGGACATTCCCAGTTATGTCCATCAGCATGAGGACTTGAGAGCCTGAACCCGACAACCTAACCTGCCAATAATCCGCCGATGGGTTTGGGAAAATAAGTGTTTGAACATTCCCCACCCGAGATAAGTATGTGGGTTCTTGTTTGACGATTTTAACTACTTGCTGGTACGAATCCACATCAATATAAGCTATATAAACCCCTGCTTCATGAGTTACAAATGGAACCTTGAAATCCATCAATCCGGAAACATCTTTGGCCAGTAAGGTGTCCAATTCAATGTTACCGTAAATATTATAAACCTCAAGGTGGACATCATGGTTGTTCAATCCTGAAAGTGAAATATTGAAAGTGTCAATAAAAGGATTTGGGGATATCTGGATGGTGATTTGACCGCTGCTCCCGAATGCCAGGATGATAGAAACAAAGGTGGTTGTGACAATTTTCATCAAACGGGCTTTTTTTTGTTTTCAGGCGCCACCCCATGAAGAACAAGATGATGAAATCTATGCTCAGAATCCCAATCGGGACTTTCATCAATGCCTTTTAGCTTAAACGTTATCCCACGCGCATCGGCATTAGCCCGGAAATCTTCTATGAGCTCCATGATATCCGGATGCATATGTTTTGTCCGTGAGGCATCCACAATTAGTTTACACCCGTCTGGCACATTGTTAAAAGTACGCATAAGGGCTGCCTTATTCAGAAAACTAACATCTTCGGACAAGTACAGGTAATAGGGTTTATCAGGTGTTTTATGCTCCATTGTGACATGATATGGAGTTTTTAAGTTGTTCCAAAGAATGTAGAATATGCCCACTGCCATTCCCAGAGCTACGCCAAGCAGTAGATCTGTAAAAAGTATACCGAGAATAGTAACCATGAAAGGCAAAAACTGAGAGTAACCTGCTTTGTACATTTCTTTGAACAGCACCGGTTTAGCTAATTTATAGCCGACGAGAAATAGAATGGCGGCCAGGCTGGCCAATGGAATAAGATTCAAAAAGGTTGGGATGAGGATGGCACTGATTAAAAGAAATATGCCATGAATAAATGCTGAAGCTTTGGTTCTACCTCCGGATTGAACGTTTGCGGAACTTCTAACGATAACCTGTGTAACCGGTAATCCACCAATAAGCCCTGATAAAATATTTCCTACTCCCTGGGCTTTGAGTTCCCTACTGGTAGGGGTAATGCGTTTGTAGGGGTCCAATTTATCCACGGCCTCTACACTCAACAGGGTTTCAATACTCGCAACGATAGCGATTGTAAATCCTGCAACATAGACATTGGTATTGGTCCAATAGCTGAAATCGGGCAAGGTAAATTGAACAAAAAAGTCTGAAAGTGAGGCTGCAACAGGTAAAGAGACCAGGTGCTCTCTTTCGATTTCTAATTCCCCGCTTCCCTGGAAAAATATACTCATCAAAATACCCATGATAACAACTACAAGAGGGCCTGGAATTATTCTGGAAAAAGAAAGTTTCTTTATAAAGGGTTGCTCGTAGAGGATTAGAATCAAAACAGATACTATAGTTACAGTCAAGGCGCCATAGCTGATATAATCCAGCGCATTGATTAGCTCTGTGAATGTATTTTGTCCATCGGGTTGAAAAAAAGAAAAATCGCCTTCATAGTCTCCATCATACCCCATAGAATGTGGAATCTGTTTAAGAATTATAATTAAACCGATACCCGTGAGCATTCCCTTGATTACAGAAGATGGAAAGTAATAGCCTATGATACCTGCTTTTAAATAACCAAGAATGATTTGGATGATTCCGGCAATCATTACAGCCAGAAGAAACCCTTCATAAGCCCCGATATCATTGATGGCTCCAACTACGATGACTACGAGGCCAGCGGCAGGACCACTAACACCTAATTGCGAATCGCTGAACGAGGTTACAACGATACCACCAATCATTCCGGCGATGATGCCGGCGAAAAGTGGAGCTCCTGAAGCCAGGGCTATTCCCAAACAAAGCGGAACAGCAACCAAAAAGACCACTATACTGGCCGGAACATCGTATTTAAGATTATGGAGAAAATGAAAATCCTGTTTTGACATATCGAGACCAATAATACGGGATTTGTGATTCTTCAGGTACTGATAAATGTCAAGATTTGATTAATGATCGTGCATATTGCCCTGATGCTTCTTTCTTTCTGCTTCCAAATAGAATGATCCTTTTCCGGCAAACCAGGCATCGATTAAATCAGGGCGATCAATGTTGACTTCCACGTTACCAAGGTCTCGATAACCTGTTAGTACCTCCACTCTTCGGAAGGCTAAATGATCATCCATAGTGCTAGTATCACTGCGCTCCAGGACATATGCATAATAGAGTCCATTGTCATAAAGCAACGCATCCTCTGGAAGAGTATTCGAAGCTTCGTCATGAACAACAACCCTTCCCTGTACATACATGCCGGGCAACATATTGGGGTAGTTTTCCCTCAATTCGGCATGAATAATAACCGACTGAGGAGCTACTTCCAATGCCTTTCCAATACTGTATATTTTAGCGTGCATAGTTTCTCCTGGAATATTGGGTACGGTAAATAATACCTCCTGCCCAACTTTAATAAGAGCTATATCCTTTTCAAACACATTTAAATCAAGATGTAAATGATGGATATCCACCATTTCCACTAATTGTTGTTCGGGCTGAACATAGGTGCCTATAGAAGTCTCTACTTTGGTAATATATCCATCAAAGGGAGCTTTCAAATCAATTTGACGTGAAAACTCACCCTTTGCAACACGCTTTGGGTTCATATCAAGCATAAGCAACTGACTTTCTAAAACCTTTAGGTTTGCCAGAGCCATATCGCGTTCTACTTTGCTCTTATCGACGGCACTTTGCGAGCTAAAACTATCGGATTGCAGGGCCATTTTTCTCTGATAATTCTTCTCCTGATATTCGAGATCGGATACCGCTTTCATATAATCCTTTTGCAACTTAAGGTATTCCGGATGCTCAAGTGTAATGATAGATTCACCTTTTTGAACGGTATCTCCAGGGATTACTGAGATAGCCGTTACCCGGCCACCGTACTGGGCTCCCAAACGAGCTCTTTTGTCTGGTGGTAACTCCAAAGACCCGTTGGCTTTAACTGTATGTTTAAGCGTCATCAACTTAGGTTTAACTAGTTCTAAATCAATGATTTTCATCTGTTTACCCGTAATGTGTATGATCTCCGTATTCTCGCTCTCATCATCCAGAGAATGATCATGTTCATGAGTATGATTGTTGACGCCGGTACAGGCAGAAAGGAAAAGGAAAACAGGTAGAATAATTTTTTTCATAGTCTTAAAATTCACCAAGTAGGTATTGTAAGTCCAATATAGCCATGTTGTAGGCCTTCAAAATTCTCAAGTACTCAAGTCTCATGGTTAATGATTGCCGGGTGCCATTGATAAACTCGAGGTAGGTAATTTCACCCTCTCGATAGCCTTTTTCGGCAAAACGTTTGACCTGGTCAGCCATTTCCAGTCCTTCTTCATCATACCATGCAATTTGATTTTCATAGACTTCTAGCTGAGCTAAGCGTCTTTTGTACTCTGCTTTAAGCTTTAGCAAGTCTGATTCATATCTCTTTTTTGACTGAAACCAGTCCAGTTTTGCAGCCTGAACTTCTCCTTGCTGAGCCCAAAAGAATAGCGGTATGTTCACCCCAAAAGTCACTCCTTCGAATCCCTGGATACCATTTAGTTGCTGATTGAAATAGCCCACATTAAGATCAGGCAAATACCCTGCTCTTTCAACCTTGTAACGCTGTTCGTTGAGCATCGTTTCCGTGTTTAACACCTGAATCAATGGCAAGCTTTCAACTTCATTGGTATCCATTCTGGGCGGCATAATTCTGGTAAGTCTTGGTTGAGATATCCAAATTATTGAATCAGCAGCAAGCCATTGCTGGAGGACATACTCTTCCATAGAGAGTTGGGCCTGAGCCTCTTGTTTTTGTAATAAAATCTGGCGATACTCATTCTGGGCACTACTGCGTTCAACGATGTTGATCTCACCCAGTTCGTAGCGACGTCTTGTGGCTTTTGAAAAATTTGAATAAACTCCCTCCATGTCCTTGAAAAGCGCGTATTCTTCTGTTCGGAAGACATAGTTCCACCAGGCTCTGCGAACCTCATATTCGAGATCTATTTCACTCAGTCGATACTTGTTTTCTGACTGGGTTACCTCCATCTTCTGCATTTTCGATTGGGTGGCGTAAGTCGTAGGGAATTTGAATTGTTGATTTACCTGCCACTGATAATCCTGTGATGGACCGTCGATCTGTCCATAGGTGTATTGAACTTTCGTTTTTGAAAAGTCAATAGCTGTTTTACGCAATTTTTCAGCTTGCTCTATGCGATAAGCTGCTTCACTAAGATCCGGATGATGCTCCTTTGCCCAGGAAACGGCCTGCTCAATAGAGCTCAGTTCCGGGATGCTGTCCTGAGCAACCGCCATACTGGAAAAACAAAGTGAGGCGAACAAGGGAAGAGCACCCAATTTTATCCCTTTCATTTTACCTGAATTAATTATATAATAAATAGAGGGTATTACTATGATAGTCAATATTGTAGCAGTAATCAAGCCTCCGATTACAACAGTGGCCAATGGTCTTTGGACTTCCGCTCCGGCAGACCCGCTAATGGCCATGGGGAGAAAACCCAAAATGTCAGTTGAGGCAGTAAGTAAAATGGGGCGAAGCCTTCTTTTTGTGCCCATTACTATGATATCTTTCAACGTTCCCTCTCCCTGACTCTTGAGTGCTTTGATGCTATTGATCAGCACCAAACCGTTTAATACGGCTACTCCGGACAAGACGATAAAACCGATTCCGGCTGATATGCTAAAGGGCATATCTCTGATCCATAAGAGTAAAATTCCGCCAACTGCGGCCATAGGAATGGATAGATAAATAATAAGGGTTTCTCTAATGGAACGCAGAGCAATAAAAATGAGCAGAAATATTAACGCGAGAGCTACCGGTACAGCCACGGAAAGACGGCTGAGTGCTTTTTCCAGGTTTTCAAATGAACCTCCATATTTGATGAAGTATCCATAAGGCAGCTTAAGATTCTCGTCCAGTACACTTCTGATTTCTTCTACTAAGGACTGGGTATCTCTCCCTCTGGCATTAATTCCAATGGTTATCCTTCTTCTGGTGTTCTCTCTTGTAATTTGTACCGGGTTTTCTTCCAGAGAGACGGATGCTATTTCGCCAAAAGGAACACTACCCCCCTGCGGCAAATCGACGTATAAATCTTCGATTTGCTCGATATTTTTGCGCAGATCTTTGTCGAGCCTGACGACAAGATCAAACCGACGTTCTCCTTCAAAAACGATGGAGGCCCTCTCGCCGGCATATGCCATCCTGACCAATCTGTTTAAATCATTGATATTCAACCCATAACGAGCAATACGATTGCGGTCAAAGCGGATTACGATTTGGGTCATACCTACAGTTTGCTCGATCTTCAAGTCTCCAATTCCATCAATGCCGCTGATGAGTCTTTGTACTTCGTTTGCTTTGGAATTTAGAATTTTCATGTCTTCCCCAAAGATTTTGATGGCAATATCTTCCCGTACTCCTGCTATCAATTCATTAAAGCGCATTTGAATAGGTTGACTTAGCTCTGTGCCGACTCCCGGAACTGACTGAAGGATGCCGTCCATTTCATCCAGTAGTTCTTCCCTATCTATGGATCGGGCCCACTCTGATTTTGGTTTCATCTTGACCATTATGTCTCCTACTTCAATGGGCATAGGGTCCGTTGGTATCTCGGCGGAGCCGATTTTAGTGACGATTTTGTCTATTTCAGGAATGGAATCGATGAGCAGTTCCTGGAGCTTGGTCGACAGTTCTATACTCTGATTCAAAGAACTCCCGGTGGGTAGAATCTGGTGCAGGGCAAAATCACCTTCGTCGAGGGTAGGGATAAATTCTCCTCCGAGCCTCTGATAAATCATACTTCCTCCGGCTATCACAATCAGTGCTCCAATAATTACAGACCGACTGTAGATCAGGCTTTTATTCAGAATTCCTTCAAACCATAGTTCTATACGGTTCATCAACCGATTGCTCCAATTCAGCTCATTGCTCTTGCCAGATAAAACCCATGTGGACATTACAGGAACATAGGTAAGCGAGAGGACTATTGCTCCAACCATAGCAAAGCTGACCGTCATGGCCATAGGTCTGAACATTTTACCTTCAATTCCAGAAAGGCTTAGAATGGGAATGAAGACTAAAAGGATGATGAGCTGCCCAAAAAATGCGGAATTCATCATCGAGGAAGCTGATTTTATAGCCACCTCATCACGTTCTTTTTTATCGATTAACTCTTTAGTGTAATGAGCTGATTTATAAAATATTACACTCTCAATAATGATTACGGCGCCGTCTACAATAATTCCAAAATCTATAGCTCCAAGCGACATTAAATTGGCGGAAACCCCAAAAACGTCCATCATGCCCAAAGCGAATAGCATTGAGAGCGGAATGGTAGATGCCACCACAAGACCTCCTCTAAAATTTCCTAATAAAAGAATAAGAACAACGATGACGATCAAACCACCAAAAAGGAGGTTTTCAGTAACGGTGTTTACCGCTCTTTCTATTAAACTCGATCGATCAATAAACGGTTCTATGATCAACCCTTCTGGCAGGATTCGTTGAATCTCTTCCACCCTTTCTTTAACTGCATTGACCACCTTGTAGCTGTTCTCTCCTTTAAGCATCAGCGTCTGGCCAGCTACAACCTCGCCTTTGCCGTTCCAGGTAATAGCTCCATATCTGGGCGCAGACCCAAATGCTACCTCGGCAATATCTCCAATAAGCACCGGGATACCGTCTCTTTGAGCAACCACGATATTCTTAATGTCATCCAATGATCGCACTCTGCCTTCACTCCGGATGAAATAAGTATTGTACTTCTTTTCAATATAACTGCCTCCGGTATTTTCGTTGTTAGCTTCCAGCGCTGTAAACAGTTCAGCCATACTTAAATCCATACTGTTCAACCGCTCTGGATCGACTGCAACTTCGTATTGCTTCAGTAATCCACCCCACCCACTGACTTCAACAACCCCGGGTATTCCCGACAAGCGTCGTGCTACTACCCAGTCGTGTATAGTACGTAATTCCATGAGGTCGTACCTCTCCTCATACCCTTCGGCAGGCCTTAAAATGTATTGATAAACCTCACCGAGTCCGGTACTAATGGGACCCATTTCCGGGGTTCCGAAACCTTCCGGTATTTCCTCCTTTACGCGATCGAGTTGCTCATTAATGAGCTGTCGTGCCAGATATATATCCATGTCCTCATCAAAGACCACGGTAACGAGAGAAATACCGAATCTGGAAATAGATCTGATCTCTTCAACTCCAGGCAGGTTGGACATGGCCAACTCTATGGGATAGGAAATCATTTGTTCCATCTCCTGGGTAGCAAGGGCTGGCGACTGTGTAATGATCTGTACCTGATTATTGGTAATGTCAGGCACAGCGTCCAGTGGAATTCTCGTGAGGGCATAGCTGCCCCAGCCAATAATTCCGACGACCAAAAGGCCTACTAATAGTTTATTACGGATGGAGAACCGAATGATAAAATCAATCATAGCTCAAATTGAAAATGAAGAAAAGAATCAGGTTAGTGAAAAAATGAGCTACGCACCCGGAGGAGCTCTGCCTAATGATAGGAAATTTGTCTTCATTGCTGTAGTGCAACATGGGTTCATGAGAGCTCCAGTCTTCATCTGCTACAGCACCCGTCCGTGAATTACCTTGAACAGCTCCAACAAATTGATAATCAATGCTTTGAACATCACTTTTTAGTTCCTGCGACTCATAGTGAACAAATAAATTTTGATCGGAATGTCGTTCAGATTCTGATGCCTGTTCGTCAAAATAATTTTCATCGATTCCATTGAGGGATCCGAAGTGCTCATGATCTCCGATATGTCCATGAGGAAGTATATCGTGCCCGGCAAAGAAAAGGTACAATAGAACTAAAATATATGCAGTGCTTTTCAATCCCATAAGAAAACAAAAGTAGTGAAAGCCCAAGTTTCACTACTTCTGTATGTTGTTTTTAATGTTCTAGAATTGAGCACTCAGCGACATGGAGAAGTTTCTGCCCCGGGCAAAAATTGGATTTTGGGTTCCTCTCACCGAGCGGTTCAGGTGTTCGTAGTATGCTTCATCAAAGACGTTTTGAACCCCTGCGCTCACTCTGAGCCAATTTGAAAGCCTGTAGGCAATTTGAATGTCTACCAATGCGAAGGATGGGGTTACGGTCTCTCCGAACTCTTCAGAAACGCGGTCTTGCTCTAACACATATCGAAGGGCTACTTCTGGCTGCAGCTTTGCCCTGAGGTAATTCCCTCTAAGGGTATATCTCAAATCCAGAGGAGCAATTTCAGGTAAAGGCTCGTCTCTTTGGAGGTCTTGTCCGTATGTGTAAGCAAGGGCAAGTCTGTGGTTCATACCTGCAAAAAGTTCTTGAGTCCATGAAACTTCAAAACCTGTTTTGAATGCATTTTCGATGTTCTCGAATTTTCGCACACCGGGGCTGGTAGGCATTCTGGGGCTCAAGGTTGTATCGATAACTGACGAAATATAATCCTGAAGATAAGAGGCAAAGACATCCACCCCAATAATAGTATTCGATGTGGTGTAAGCCAGAGTCAGATCCAATTGATTGTTTATTTCAGGAGCCAGGTCGGGGTTTCCGAGCATCTCATAAGGATCCTGCCCAACAGGGAAATAGTTGATGTACCTTTCGGTCAGGCTTCCACTTCTTTGCGCCCTGCCAAGCCAGATTCCCGCATTGATTTTAGTGTTTATCTGATGTACATAACCTAGGCTGATATTAGGATTGAACTGAGTGACCTCCGTATCGGTATTTACTACCAGAAACTCTTCCGTTGGATCATTGGTATTGGCGTTGTTAATCTCTAACCGAACTGAACCGATCATTTCACCTCTGGCCAATGTCCAATGATACTCTCCAAATGCACCCATCTTTTGGATAGTACTGTTCTGCCACGCGTTATCCTGAACTGTTTTACCTTGATTCGGCCCCATGAGAAAGGTTCTTTCTCTGATTCCTTCAGCTGACTCCGACCGGTAATCGACTCCTGCATAAAGCCGGGAATTCGCAAAGCTCCAGTATCCCTCTGTACGGCCACCAAAAGTTGTTGTGGCGGCATTAGTGGATGCATTGACCATTCTTGGGTCGAGATCCTTCATTAAGTTGTCCATCAAATGATCCACGAATGACGCATACAGAGTGGTATTCCATGATTTTAAATAATCCCGATTCAGGGTAATGTCATGTCGTGCATTGATCATAAGGGTGTTGTCCTCTCTGAGGTCCATGGGAAGTGCCGGAAAATCGGCATCTTTAGCGATGTTGTACAAACCGGTTAACCTAAGTTGTTGACTGTCTGATAGTTTTAATCCGAGGTTCGCCCCAACACTCGTTCTGCGATACCCGGCGGCAACCTTATCTCCATTCCCATCGGTATAATCATTTCCCTGAGACCAAGACCCGAAAAATCCGAGATCATAGTTCTTGTCGCTAAAGCCCAGCATACCTTCCGAGTTGATTACTTCGCCATTGGATTCGTATCCGCCAGAAACTCTTCCGTATACGTCCAGATCATCACTAAACCTCAACGGTGCAGGAATAAAGTTGATAGTGGCGCCAAATCCGGTACCATAGCGCAATGCATGCGGTCCTTTGAGGATTTCTACACGGTGCATCATATTAGGCGCCATTTGACTTGTTGGAGGGTCCATTCTGTTAGGGCAAGCAGCAGTGCTGCTTTGAGCCCCGTTGAGCACCACGTTAAGCTGGTCGTATTTGAATCCACGAAATACAGGGTCATAGCCATAATTTCCTCCTTTTCGGATACTGTTAAAGGATGGTGACTGGTTTAGTATGGCTGCACCGTCCAGCTGCATATGATCTTCAAATTTTAAGGCTAATCTTTCCTTGCTGTGCTCTGTACCCCGCACATCAATGACCGTTACCGGATAGAGATTGAACGAAATACGTTGAGGGTAATACACTCCATTTCTGATCATGGTCTGTACTTCCAAATCGGACAAAACGGACTCACCATAGGAAACATGAGAAAGGATCATGACTTCGCCAGATAAGTATTCGAAAGTCATCATTCCGGCTTCGTCTGTAGTGCCTTTTTGTGCCCCATAAGAGAATGTAGCCCCACTAATAGGTAAAGAACTTTCTAAATCTATAAGCTGAATTTTACTTGGTTCCTGAGCCGTGAGTGTTTTATAATTGAATATGTTTAATGTACTGATTATCAGCATTATAAAAAGGTTTTTCACTGATTTTGAATTAAGAGTTTAACTGTAAATTATCGTGCTGGCCGGTAAGCTTTCCGAGCCATGAAAATGCCATTTACAGTTGAGGAGGGCGCAGAAGGCCAAAAGAGAATCCGGCGAGGGTATTCCCAATTGTTGAAATGAGTGTATTTGCAAGGTATACTTCTAAGCGGTGATCGTCAGCATCGTTTCCTTCGTCAGGCAGAACTACCCATTCAAGTTTTACGGCCGGAACAGCAGGAGGATTTTTATCGGGGTTCTCCGTTGATTTGTTGAGCTCTTCCTTTAAGTTGCAGTTTCCATTGCAAACCGAAATCGGGTTGTCCTTTTCGATGCATAAAAACTCCGCAATGTACTCCTGATTGATTTTAAAATCGATGTATACCGAAAGCTGAGATATCCACGGAGCCATTAGCGCCACAAGCAGAATGTTTGCTATTGTTCTGAAAAACATCATTTGAACGTGACAAGGTTACGGATTCTGTATCGTCAAAAAACTGAGAAATCTTATGCTTTTTGCCTGATGAAATTGCAATAGAAGTACCTTCAAAGAGGCTCCGATCACGGATGCAATGAAATAGATCCAAAGGCTACAGGGTAAGCGTGCAAGCGGAGCGGTGAAAGCCCCACCCCGCCATATGAATAAAAACCAGAAAGCAGGTTGGCATTTGCTCACGTACAGAAGTCTCCCGTACAGTAGTCGCGAGGCAATCGGGTTCCGTGGGTTATTCTATTTCACTTGGTGGGATTGGTCCATGATCTCTTAATTACGGATATTTGATGAATGCATTGTTTAGATAAAATACAACGCGATACTCCCCACGATAACTATGGATTAATCAAG
>DNTB01000047.1 GCA_003499525.1 Flavobacteriales bacterium | reverse complement strand
AATCTGAAGAGATCCTAAATCCATAAGAGACTTGTCGTATTGTTTCCACTCAAAAGCGATGAGCATTACAGAAAGTGCAACGACGAATCCAACAAGCCAGAACATTCCTTTTTTCTTGTCCAGATCGTATTCGGGATTCTTTTTGGGTTCCATTGTGTTGATTTAATTGGGTGACTAAAATAAGAAACATTTTTTCACAACAACCGCTCCAATAGATTACTGGAATCTTAACTAATTACGCAATTCGAAATTTATTGGAATCACGTATCTCACTCGAACTTTTTTTATTCCCTGACGGCCGGGTATCCATTTAGGCATCTGCTTAACTACCCTCATTGCTTCTTCATCACATCCTCCTCCGATTCCTCTTTTAACCTTGACCTCTTGAATAGACCCATCGGTGTTCACAACAAATTCGACGTAGACTATTCCGGATATCCCGGAAATTCTTGCCATCTGCGGATAGTGCATTTCGCGGTTCAGAAAATCATACATCGCCTCTAATCCTCCTGGATATTCAGGCTTCTTGCTAGGAAACTGAATGATTTCATCTTTTTCTTCCATTTCAGGATCAAAATCAAACACACTATCAGAAAGTGATATCTGTGGTTTAGTTTTAACTGTGGGTGTAATATTCTTTAATATGGGGTTCATAAGGGGTTCGGGATCCCGAACAACAGGTTCAATCTCCTTCTGAATGGGTTTTTCTATTTCTTTTCTTTCTTTTCGATAGGTCAAAGGTGGAAGTTCATCTTCCAACAAATTTTCATAAATAAACCCTGCCTCAGCCCCCTGGAATTCAAACCTTTCCCTCCATTCAAATGCAGAAAGCAATAAACCCAAAGCGAATACTAATCCTGTCAAAAAAAAGAGGGGACGGCGGTGATTAAGGTTTTTCCAGAATGAGTTCATTGCAGCTAATTATGGTGATTTATATACCACCTTAAATAGCAACAACCCTGCCAGCATACCAATCAAATTGAATAGAAAGTCATTAATATCTCCAGTACGTCCTGGAATCAGAGCTTCTTGAAGCAATTCTGCTGATCCACCAACTAAACTGGTGAGTAGCACCAATAATATGCTGATTTTAAATAGATTATAATCAAAAAGAGCGGCTTTGAAGGACTCAAAAAGATAGCATAAGGCAAGAATGAGATACATTCCAAAATGCACTATTAAATCGAACCCCTGAAATGGAGGTTCTGCAAATTGATTCTTGGGTAATAGACTTAATATCAAGATGACAGCAATCCACAAAATAGACCGCCAGAATCTTTTAACTAAAAACTTCAGCTTACGAAATTAAATTCTTGTAGGCCTCGGAATCAAGAAGTGATTCAACTTCTCCTGGGTTGGACATCTTAATTTTAACGATCCATCCATCGCCATAGCAATCTGTGTTCACTGTTTCGGGGCTATCCTCAAGATCTCCATTGAACTCTACAACTTCCCCGGAAACAGGCATGTACATGTCCGAAACTGTTTTAACGGCCTCAACCGTTCCAAAGGTCTCTTCCTGATCGAGCGTTTCTCCTTCAGTATCTACCTCGATATAAACTATATCTCCGAGTTCACCCTGGGCGTAATCAGTAATGCCAACTATGGCATGCTCGCCCTCAATTTTAATCCATTCGTGATCCTTGGTATACTTGAGATCTGCTGGTATGTTCATGTTTGTTTTCTAATGAGTTTATGGATGGGTCAAATGTATCATTTTATCCTGATAAATTGAACCGCACGCTGAACCCAACATCGGTGGTGGAAGTCGGAAACGCCGTAGAGATTACCGGCGTATTCGCAATGTGGTTTATGTAAAACCTAAGGTTTAGATTTCTGTTTACCTTGTAATCTGCACTAAATCTAACAGATAAATTGTTAGACCCATTGGTGGCCTGGTTTGGCTGGATTTGAGTATCCAATGTGCGGTTTATGTTCAACGTATTTCTCAGGGAAATATCACCTCTGACCTTTAAATCACTTCGCAATGCATTTCTGTTGTCTTTGCTTGAGAATGGAAAACGAACTTGCTTAAAGGTATAGCCAAGGCCAACGACGTATTCCGTTCCGCGAATTTCGTTCACGGTACTATTCTGGGTCTGCAGACTAAGCGTTCTATCGTATTTGACCTCAAATCGAACGAGGAAGGAGTTTTGCAATGTAAGGTCAATATTGAGTAATGGACTAAAAGCTTCTCGCAAAACAACTGCAGTATAAATAAACTCTGTTTCGAAATTACCACTCGTAGTGTCAATAACATCGGTAAAACCAGAACCGTCGTCTACAAACCGAATGTTGCTTTGATATCCGGAAATCACTTTCGTGGATCGGTATGCAGAGCTTAATGAAACAGACCTGAACAGCTTTTTTAGTGCAGGGATTTTGCTTAATCCGGTATATGTAATTCGAATGTCCGGAATATAGATTTTTGCAAACGGATTCAGGTTTACCTTTTCTGGATCCTGACCGCTGTAGGCCGCTATAAAAGCTGGTATCAAAACATCAGCAGAGGACCCATTATATCCTTCTGCGTAGACGCTGTCTTCATTAATGGTTGAGTTCCGGTTCTCTTCACCGAGTCGCCTTGAAACAACAGCTCTGTTCTCCGAAAATATTTCAAAGAACTCATTTACGTTATTCGCCTGATCGCTTGAAAAAGCTGATGGCAACATCCAAAAATTCGTTGAAAAATTACCGGTGAGGATCGGACTATCTCTGTTATAGGTGTCGAAAACCTCTGAGCCGTCTTCTAAGATTAAGGTGTCATAGTACCTATTGAACGTAGTAAAACTTCTTGAGTCATCCCAACTTGTTGATAGTTCTATTCTAAAATCGCGAACCGGTTCAACAATGAGTTTGAGGTTAAGTCGCTCATTGGTAGTTTCTCTGTATGCGTTATTGAAGGAAGTATTCTTGACCAGCCATTCATTTCGCTGGGCATAATCAAGGAAATCTGAACTACCGTTCCCGAACCCGGTTTGCTGACCAAAAATGAACCCTACTCCGGGTGCATTAAATCCCGGATTCATCCCCATTATCTCTGTTCCCTGATTGTATCCGGGCAACATTATTCCTCCTCCCTGTGAGTATGTAACATTACCATTACGTATCATCATCAGGGCCCTAAAAACGTGATCTAAGACTCCTTTTCCTTCCTTGTCTTTCTTCTTTTTATCTTTTTCTTCTCCCTCTTTATTTTCCTCTTCAGAATTTCTGTTTTTCCTTCCTCTACCTGAACTTTTCGATCCTCCGGGTCTTTTTGAATTTAGGCTTCTCAGGTATTTGGATTTGTTGTAAAGCGTAACGAAATTCAATGTTCCATTGGCCTGTACTGTCGCATTATTCTGGATTGTATTCCCAAGGCTATCTGCAATAAAAGGAGCTCTTGTCCAGGTGTAAGTGGCATTATATCTCAGGTTCGCATTGATCCAATCAAGTGCGGGTATTTGCTTAAGAGGGACGGTCCAGGTAAGGTTAATGGCATGATCATAATTCATGTTCGTTCCAAACTCACTCAATGAATTTAATACAGATTCCCTCCATAGCGCACGATTTGTATCGGGCTGACCCGGCATTTCCTCAATTAGAGCCCTATTATTTGCATTGAAATCAAATTTCAATGTACGTGTGAGGTCCCAACGGATGGAATACCTTCTGGTCCAGTCGAAAGTCTTATTCACGTACAAAGGAGGATTGATGGCAAATTCCGGATTGTTATTTCTAACCTGTCTTTCGCTGTACGCTCTATTTATGTCAGTGGCAAAAGACAGCCCTTTTGGTAAAAGGTAAAAGTTAAAATCTCGTATCAAGCCAAGCCAATTAGAGCGTAAAATCCTGGATTTAGCGAAGGGTTTATAATTCTTTGGACTACCGGAGAAATTATAGGTCAAACCTCCACGATGATTATATTGATCATCAGTTAGTGTCTCAAAATCGCTAAACGTTTTGTCGGTATAACTGTAGTTAAGACCGAAGTTGGAGACATCATAGAATTTCTTCTTGGAGTTCTTCTTGGTTTTCTCTTTACGGACATTGGTAAAGTTTATGCTTCGCCGTTCCGTAATGGCTTGCTGTATTCTCCGAACGGAGTCCCTCTGAGTTTCTGTTTCATAGGCTTCCCGCACAAAGTCTTCAAACGGAATATCAGGTGCAAGCGGAGCAAATTGAGGTTTTACTATTCCTACAGAATATCCAACGTAAGTTGGTATTTTAATGCCCGAATTAGAACCAAAGAACTTACCCAGCTCCATATTGGCCTGAATATCAAAGTCTTGCTTGGTTTCCCGCTGTCTTTCACTTACTTTCTTTTCAATGCTTCCCCAACCGGGCGTGCTCATACTGCCAGACATACTTATGGTAGCAAAATCGGCAAGTTGTGCCGTTGCCCTAACGATGGCTGCCCATCCGGCATTGTCGTCAAAATCCGTAAGTCTGAGTTCGTTAAACCAAACCTCTACACATTTTCCCGTACCATCATCGTTCGGGTTATCAGGGGTTCTTCGGGGATTTCTAACCCCCATCATAATGGTTTTGACCTCATTGAGGGAAGGGTTGCCAACTACACGGATGGTAGCTTTTCCATCACTACTCTCATATGGTATTTGAGCATTTACAGATTCTCCATTCGATACCGCCTCCCGATTACGCAGTACTTTCAGATTGGCAATAGTAGAGAGGTCGATGACGACTTCATTCTCAGAAGGCCATACGATATATCTCTGTTCCACGCTGTTATTGTTATAACCTCCTTCCGGTGCCTCTGGGGTAATGTGAAGCGGTATCTCATACTCGTAATAATTGTCGGTAAAATCAGATCCAAGTCTTATAAAAGCGGTTAGGTCGCTATCGTTCACTTGAGGCCGGTCGATCTGCGATGCTGCGTGAACGAAGAGCCTGATTTTATTGTAGTTGAGAATATCGAGATCAAAATTTCTATAGATCGCCCGGGACTGACCATCAGGCAACTCACACAGAGAAACAGCTACCGACTGCTCATTAAGCTGGTTTTGATTGGCCGAACCTACATTTATCTCACGTTCGATGTTCGGAGGAAGGACGTAGTTGACCGGCCTTTTGTCTGAGTTTTCCTCGATATTTACGGCACTCACATCAAACTGGATGTTATCATCTCCGACAATGTAATCTCCAGGATCGTTCAGGCTTCCTTCGAATTTTCTCCACTCACCCCTGATTAGCTCTAATCTGGCAAAACGCATTACCACTGGATTTTCGAATCCTTTAGAAAACATTCTCATAAAACGGATAGAGCGAAAATCTTTAATATCCCCAATAGGGGTTCCCTCAACAATGGGAATTCTGAACTGATACCATGTAACTTCTCGTGACTGCCCATTGATGGTATTTACATTAACCGTTCTAAAATCTGTGATGTAGTTGTTTCCTACATTGGCAGGGTTAATGTCTTCCGGGCTCACCTTGACCCTGTATTGCCAGTAACTCTCCGATTGTTCGATGTACTTATCCCGGTTGATGTCTTCCTGATCCGGTCGAACGTTATTCGAGCTTTGATCATCCGATGTAGCAACCGGAGAATTGCCGTCCGGATTGCTGAAGCGTTTATAGCGCTCCAAAACATCAGCTTGACGTGCATCAAGATCACCGCCTAAAAAGTTCTGGAAGTTATCTTGAGACGGGTCTGTTACTAAGTTTGGAAAAGGAGCTACCTGTGTAACATAATCGGCATAGAATTCGGTTTCTTCCTCGTCACTCAGCCCTTCAAAACCCACATCCTGGAACTGGCGTGCATTCGGATCGTTATCGAATCCATCAACCAGCTGGTTCTGTGGAGTGTACCTACCCCAATTAGAAAGAAATGGGTCCGTGGCTAGTGGGTCTGGCGGGTTTTGAATTCCATTTTCAAAGAAGTTTTGACCATCAGAAATTACGTCTTCACTTATGGTACCCAGGTTGAATATTAGTTCTCCATTGTCAGTTGCATTTGCCTGTCCAACAAGATCATCGTAATCCTCGTTAAACGGATCCATTACCCAAAACTGAATGAACTCAATGTTGAGTGCATCAAAATCCTGTTGATCTACTCTACGTTGAATACCCGCCCAACGCTGTTCCGGATTGGGCAAGTTACCGTTTGCTCCTTCAACCACCGGATCATAATTATAAGGCCCTTTTTCGCTGGGATAGTATGCTAAATCGAGGGTAGGAATCCGGTTGATCTGAACACTACTGGGTTGCTTATTTGGAAAAACTTCGGTTTCTGCAACCTGTCGCATGTAGTGATTGGACTGTTCGTCCAGGTTATTTTGGATATGATCCGGCGTTCGGCTGTCATTGTCAAAAAACAAGGGGTCAATCTGATACCAGGAAAGCAGGGCTCGATTGTATCCCTGTCGCGGGTCATCAAATAAATCTGCTTCTGGAAATAAATTGGGCTGACCCTTAGGGATACTGGCCAAAGACCACCAAATTCTTTGGCGCAGATCAATACGAGACTGACTGCCTTCGAAATCATCAATGTAAGAGGTACCTTCTGGCCCAATAGCGCGGGAATGTCCGGGAATTAGCGTTGCAAATTCACCACTTATCTGAAAACTGGAAGGCTCTTTAGTATCAATTCCGGGAATTCCATCCACAAATCGGGTGAGGAATGGAGATTCACTGCGGTAAGTTCCATCAAGACCAATGACTGTATTGGATATGGGTTCTTCCCGATAACTCGTTTTTTGAGTAAGTGGCCGTTCAGACAGGTTCATTATAGTACCTCCCAGTTGAAAATCTTCGGAAACCTTGTAATCAAAGCGGGAGGCTAGTAGTGTTTTCTGCTGAATATTGAATAAAGAATTGCTTTCGAGAGAGACTTTAATTGGAATCCCTGATTCCAGTAAGCCCTGATTTAGAATTTTTACCCTTCCGAGATTGTAATCGACCTGAAAATCCTGTCCCTCTATCAACTGTCTTCCTCCTGCGGTAACCTGCACAGATCCTTCTGGTATTTGAAGGGTATTCAATGAAATCTCATTACTTATGGAGCTTTCGTATTCACCACGTATGTAGAAACGGTTTTTCTCCGGGAACTTGACCCTGACATTGGGAGGCGTTTCAGAATATAGAGAGTCGAAAGCATACTTCTCGATCAATTCGGGGTCGTTGTCAAATACTTCGTGCAGGTGACTACCGAATGGCTCCAGCACGGGAAAAAAGACCTTTCCATTTTGAGGATTGATGTAGGGAAGGTATTGTGGCCCTGTAAGAAAATCGAAGACTCCATCAGGAATTGGATTGAAGTTACGGTCCATTTTATCCCATTCCATTACCTGAATGAGCGGGATTCCATTCACATCAGAGGGGCCTTCTGGAATGTAATTGATTTTTACTCCTGTTCGTCGATCGAGATACCAAAGGTTCAGTTCAAAGTTGTTTTGTTGAATTTGATAGGCTCCAATGGAGTAGACGTTTTTCATCATCAGGTCCCAGATAGGTGCATTGGTGTTGATGGTCGAGCTTTTCAGCATTTTCATAATCATGGACTGGTTCGTGGGCACATCTGTTGAAAATTCACCTACCTGATAGGTCCGGTTCTGGTAGGTGTACTGAAATGCAACTGCCAGTACCTGATTCGGTTGCAATTCCATGTTTAGGGAGATAATTCCCAGTAGAGGGTGAAGTGTATATTCATTTGGAGTTAGCAATCGGGCCAAACCCACTTTCTGATAATCCTGAGTTGAAATAAAACCCTGAACATCAAGTGCTGGAGTTGACTGATTAAAGTCTCTCACTGACGGGTCTGAGGCTACACTTTGAAAGAGGGAGTTTGCGCTGTTATCGGGAAAGCCATCGGTGCTCAGAAAAACGATATTCCCCTGTCCGTTTTGATTAAAAACCCTTTCAGGATCGGATTCACCAATATCCTGAAACCCTATGAGGTTTCGAGTATTTTCTACGCTGTTCACGGTATTGGTTATCCAGACTTCAATTCGGGTAATATTAATGGGAGAGGTTACGTATGGTGGGCTGGACATTGCTTGTTCGTAATTATCTCTGAAGAAATGCGAAAGAAAATAGTGGCGGTTGGCATCGTATTCATCCGCTTTAAGTTCGAACTCGCGCACCTGGGCGCCCCCCTGAATTTGAAGTTCCTCCTTTTTACCTCTTTGTTGAGAAAAAACCGTAGTGACCGTAAGACGTCCAAATTGAAGTGCTGTTTTAATACCAAAAAGGCTCTGAGATCCGGTGATCAAAGAGCCCTGAAGGGGTAAGGTTACATTTCCAGCTTCGATTTTTTGAATGATCTCATCCTCATATCCGGTATACTCTACTTTGACCTGATTCTCAAAATCGAAGGTGGCTTCAGTATTGTAGTTGACCGTAAGTTTTAGTTTATCGCCAATATTTCCAATCAGGTTAACCTGCAAGCGCTGATCAAAATCGAATATAGTCGTTCTTCTCTGACGAACTGATAGAGCGGGGTTCAGTGTTCTGGTATGGCGCAGTCCAAACTGCAGGTCGGCAGAGCCGCTTGGTCTGATATCGATGGTGTTCCCTCCAAATATGTTGTCGAATGCCTGACTGTTAACTTTTACTGACGGAATCAAATCAAAGCCGTCGTCATCTCCACTTTGGTTAAACTCGCTCTCGGTTGAAATCTTGTCACTCCAGTATTGCTGGATAGCCTGATCAAGATTGTATTCTTCGTATTCATCGAAGGTCATATAGTTCTCAGGACGATAGTCCAGAGAGTCACCCATTTTCTGAACATAGAAGTAATTCCCGGTTATGGGATCATACTGTAATTCCTTCTTGATGTTTTCTGGATCGTTGAGGTCGATAAGGGGATTGGTTTGCTCAAACGGACTGGCGGATTGATCTTCATACGGATACTTTAGGTCAACTTTATTAGTATCGGTATCGTTGGAGTCTGGAGGAAAAGAAGCATAAGTATTTGAACCCAGAGTTTTGCCCTGATGGAGAAACCCGAGTGCAACAAGCAGTGGAATTACTTTTATGAAGTAATGGTGTTTCAACTAAACCCAGCCCTTTAATACCGAATGCTAAAGATTCTTCAATGCAGTTTTGATCAATCCCTCAACAGATTGATATTCACCACTTTGTACTAGCGTGCTAATCATTTTCTCTGATTTACGCCGATCAAAACCCAATGCAATCAGAGCAGATAACGCTTCTTCGCCAGCTGTATTGCCTTGGTTTGAACCTATTTCATAGGTTTCTGCAACCCCCGAAACCTTATCCTTCAAATCAATGATAAGACGTTGGGCAGTTTTCTGTCCAATCCCTTTAATGGCTTTTATGGCATTCACGTTTTCGCTAACGATCGCCTGCCTCACTTCTGTTGGATTCATAGATGAAAGAATGAGCTGCGCAGTACTTGCTCCGATACCAGAAACTGAAATCAGTTTTAGGAACAAATCTCGTTCCTCTTCGGTGTAAAACCCGTACAACAAGTGAGCATCATCACGTATCGCAAGATGCGTATACAGCATTACCTTTTCATCATCTGAAATGGACGAATATGTATGCAACGAAATATTTAAATTATACCCTACTCCATTAACATCAATTACGATACGGTTTGGGTGTTTTGCTGCTAACCGCCCTTTAAGAAAATCTATCATACTTTTCTCGACTGCGCATCAATAGAAGCGATAGTCACCATATTCACAATCTCACGCACAGAACTTCCAATTTGTAGCACATGGAAGGGTTTGTCAATACCAAGAAGAATGGGGCCTATCGCATCAGATGATGCTAAAACCTGGATCATTTTATAAGCAATATTGCCGGCTGCAAGATTAGGAAAAATAAATGTGTTTACTTTCTCGCCCACCAAGTGTGAAAATGGAAACAGCTCCTCCAATAATTCTCCATTCATAGCAACATTGGCCTGCATTTCACCATCGACTACTATTTCAGGATATTCCCTATGAAGAATTTCTACAGCGTCGGTTACCTTTTTGGTTTCTGCACTACGACTGGAACCAAAGTTTGAAAAGGACAGCATTGCTATTCGGGGTGCAATTTTCATATTCTTCACCGTTTGATCCACCATCCTCGTAATACTTACGAGTTCTTCTGTATTCGGATTATAATTTACCGTAGCATCTGCAAAGAACAGAGGTCCTCTTTGGGTAATAAGTATGTACATTCCTACAATTCTCAAAGTCTCATTACTCTGACCAATAACCTCCAGTGCAGGACGTATCGAGTTTGGGTAATTCCTCGTCAAACCGGAAATGGCGGCATCCGCTTCCCCGGATTGGAGGAGTGCAGCGGCGAAATAATTCCTATCTCGCATTTTTTGAATGGCTTCCCTTTGGGTTATTCCTTTTCGTTTTCTTTTTTCATATAAAAATTGTCCGAGCCGTTCGCGTGTTGCTTTACAAACCTCACCTCGCGGATCCTTAATGACACATCCGGACACGTCAATATTGTATTCTTGAGCAAGGTCTTCGATAATCTGTCTATTGCCTAGCAGAATGGGGTTGGCAATGTTATGGTCACTGACCAATTCAGCGGCTTTAAGTACTTTCCAATTCTCCCCTTCCGCCATGACTACTCTCTGAGGATTCTTTATAGCACGTCGCTCCATCGATTTCATCAGCTTCTGATCGAGCCCTAATCGTTTCTCCAACTGCCTTTTATACTTGTCCCAGTCCTCTATATTCTTTTTTGCAATTCCACTTTCTATGGCCGCCCTGGCTACAGCTGGTGCTACAGCAGTTATAAGCCTAGAATCTAATGGTTTAGGAATGATATAGTCTTTCGAAAAAGTAAGGTTCACTTCGTTGTAAGCCTCATTCACTTCTTCCGGAACCGGCTCCTTGGTTAAATCCGCAAGGGCTTTAACAGCGGCCAGTTTCATCTCTGTATTAATACTTTGTGCACTAACGTCCAATGCTCCACGAAAAATGTAGGGAAAGCCAAGCACATTGTTTACCTGATTCGGATTGTCACTACGTCCGGTTGCCATGATTATATCCTCCCGAACTGAGCAGGCATCCTCGTAGGAGATTTCTGGTACTGGATTGGCAAGGGCAAAAACAATAGGGTTATGGGCCATACTCGCTACCATTTCTTTGGTAACCACATCACCAACGGATAGTCCGAGAAAAACATCGGTATCTACCATTATTTCTTCAAGGGAATTCGTATCCGTACGATTCACAAACCCTTCTTTCTCAGGTGTCAGATCTTTTCGGTGATGATTGATCATTCCTTTGCTGTCAAGCATGTAAATATTCTCGCGTTTGGCTCCGAGCTCGACATATAGACTGGCACATGAAAATGCTGCCGCACCGGCACCATTTACTACAATTTTGATCTCGTCTATTTTTTTTCCATTGAGTTCCAGAGCATTTATCAGCGCTGCTGACGATATGATAGCCGTTCCATGCTGATCATCGTGCATCACAGGTATATCGAGTTCCTCTTTCAATCGTCTTTCGATTTCAAAGGCTTCGGGAGCTTTAATGTCTTCCAGGTTTATGCCTCCAAAAGTGGGGGCAATATTCTTTACCGTTTGAACAAATTCATCCACATCCGTAGCAGCTACTTCAATATCAAAAACGTCGATATCTGCGAAAATTTTGAACAGCAATCCTTTACCTTCCATGACCGGTTTTGAAGCCTCCGGTCCAATATCACCAAGCCCAAGAACCGCTGTACCATTTGAAATAACCGCAACAAGGTTTCCCTTTGCCGTATAGTCATAGACTTTATGTTTATCCTCAGCAATTTCCTTGCACGGTTCGGCTACTCCCGGCGAATATGCCAAACTAAGGTCTCTTTGTGTACTATATGGTTTGGTAGGAACAACTGATATCTTTCCTTTCGGGTTATTCGAGTGATAGCTGAGAGCTTCTTCTTTTCTGATTTTCATTTTTAGGATTTGTGCTAACAAAGTTAACCTAAGCTATATCCTGATATTCGTGACAATGGTCGCGTATTCGTATAGTTTTGTCACATGAGACACATCGTAGTTCTTTCAGGAGCTGGAATGAGTGCTGAAAGTGGAATCAGTACTTTTCGAGACAACGGTGGTTTATGGGATAAATACGATATCTCTGAAGTAGCAACTCCAGAAGCCTGGGCCCGACAACCTGAACTCGTTCTGGAATTCTACAACATGCGACGAGCTGCTCTGGCAGAGGTCGAACCAAATTCGGGACATCTTGCACTGACCCAGTTAGAAGAACATTTCGATGTTTCAATAATTACCCAAAATGTAGATGACCTTCATGAACGTGCAGGGTCAAGAAACATCCTTCATCTGCACGGAGAACTGACAAAAGTTAGAAGCACTAAAAATGAAGACCATATTCAAGATATTGGATATCAAAACCTAAAGTTAGGTGATAAGTGTCCGGATGGAGGACAGTTACGTCCTCATATTGTTTGGTTTGGCGAAGAGGTTCCGAAATTAATGGAGGCTGCTCAAATTACCCGAACGGCTGATATTCTTCTCATCATAGGAACTTCAATGCAAGTTTATCCTGCATCTCAATTGATCTACGAAGCATCTCCGAACTGCGAGGTCTACTATATAGATCCTGACCCTGCTCCTGTGTATGGCATTTCCAATCTAAAAGTGATAAAAGAAAAAGCCGGAATAGGCGTTCCGGCTTTAGTTCATAATCTTATGTCTAAAAATCAGTGAACCACCGTTACTTTTTGAATGGAAGTCAGACTCTGTCCGTCATATACCATAAAAAAGTATAAGCCTTCGGTAAGATCAATAGTACTTACAGATTCGACGGAACTTCCGGAGCGCAAGCTTATTGCCTTGATCTCTCTTCCACTCAAATCTGAAATTCTGACAATGGCATCATTGGCAAATGAACCTGTGGTTTTCGCAATTTGAATAGATTCATTGGCTGGATTGGGATAAAATCGAACCGCGTTGTCAGAATCAATATCCTCCAGAGACGACGTCGTTGATGTAGTCCAGGTTAATGTATCGCTGGTTTCGTGGGTTTGATCATTCACAACAACCACGAAAGTAGTCGGAGTAATGGGCTCATTAAGTGGATTAATGCCCACCTTCCATTCTATGGTATCTCCAGCGCCAAAGTCAGGACAAGACCCCTGCGCAGGTAGCGGATCAAAATCATTGGTGTAGCATGTAGCGCATTCACAGAATTGAATCTGCCAATCGTTATTGAAACCATTCTCTAAAGCCCTCCAATTCCACTGTATATCTACCCCATAGGTATTCACAATGTAGATATAACCGAAGTGCTCAACATTGGGCTCAAGGTTTATGTCAGCATCTTGTTGAGAATACCACAACTGTGCATTCGTCGAGTAGGAGAATAATAAAGTTACTAAAACGATTAAAAAAGGTTTAATTAAAGTCATGTTGTGCCTATGAATGTTATGAATATATTAGCATTCAAATATAGCAGCAAATCTTAATAACATCTAACTGACAATTATGAAAAGACTATTACTTATTTCTTTAGCTACCTGCTGCATCTTAGGAATTCAAGCCCAAGTCCACTTTTCCGACGATTTTTCAACATTAAACAATTGGACATTAGTCGATGCCGATGGCGATGGCGAAGAGTGGTTTCTCTTTGACAATATGGATGCCCAGGGGCTTCACGCTACATCTGCATCATGGACTAGCTTGCTGGGCCCAATAAGCCCGGACAACTGGATGATCAGCATCCCCATTGACCTTACTGCAGCTACAGCCCCCATCAATCTTGACTGGAAGGTTTATGCTCAGGATCAAGCCTGGGCGGCTGAGTTTTACTCTGTGTATGCAGACACCACCAACACCACGGCAGGATTGACGGCTAGCCCTGTATCTTTTAGTGAGACTTTGACCACCTCTACAGGATATATGAATAGAACTCTAAATCTTGATGCATTTGCGGGCAAAACCGTTTACATCGCCTTTCGCCATTACAACTCATCCGACTGGTTCCGAATGAATGTGGATGATGTTGTAGTTCGGTCTGTAGTTGCAAATGACGTAAGTGTCGGAGACCTATTAATGCCAAATTATGCGGAGCAATCCATACCACAACCGGTTGAGTTCGAGGTGCTAAATGCCGGTTCTCAAAGCATCACTTCCCTAAGTGCCGAGTACAAAGTTGGATCAAGTGTTCCGATTACAGAGCTATTTTCCGGTCTAAACATAGCGTCTAACAGTTCAGCGACTCTTACATTCACAAACAACTGGATTCCAATGAACCTTGGAGCCAATCCGTTTGAAGTAAAAGTTACTTTGGTCAATGGAGGCCCTGATGGTGATACCTCCAATAACGTTTCCGCAAAAACTATAACAGTTTACGATCAGGCTTACCCGAGACATGTACTATATGAAACATTTACCAGTTCCACATGTGCACCGTGTACTCCTGGAAATGCCAATTTTGAAGGAGTGCTTTCTAGTGTGGACACCAACGAGTACACCTCTATCAAATATCAAATGAGCTGGCCCGGAAACGGTGACCCTTATTTTACAGATGAAGGGGATGATAGAAGAAATTTCTACGCAATCAACTCGGTTCCAAGATTAGAAATAGATGGAGGATGGGATGATAACTCCAACTCCTTCACAGCTCTGCAACACACTGAGGCTGCCCAAACTCCGGCTTTTGTTGAACTCGATGCGGAATACGAGGTGGACGTAGCCACAAAAACTGTAAAAACCTGTGTGGATGTAACTTCAGCTATCGACATTACCAATCAAAATCTGTTTTTCGCAATTCTTGAGGATACAACATACAACAACGTTGAATCTAATGGTGAAACAGAGTTTTACAATGTGATGAAGAAGCTCCTTCCCGGATCCAGCGGACAATCCATCTCTTTAGTTGCAGGAGGAAACACCAGAGTTTGTGAAACCTATACTTTCAATGGAAACTACAGGTTACCCGCAGATGCCAATACTCCGATAAACCATAATATAGAGCATTCTGTAGAGGATTTTGATCATCTGAAAGTTGCAGTTTGGATGCAAGATTTGAGCACCCTTGAAGTATTTAACTCTCACGATGCTCATCGCAGACCTGTTGGAACAGTAACGAGCGATAATGCTATTGAAACAAGTGTTGAGACATTTAATGCGAAGTTGTATCCAAACCCAGCTGAAACGCATACAAACCTGGAGGTTTCACTAGCAGAATCTTCAATGCTCAACATTCAGATTTATGATATCGTCGGAAAAATTGTTGAGCAAAGAATTGCGGTCAACGGAAATCCGGGGATCAATGATATTCTCATCAATACTTCAGAACTAGAGAATGGACTGTACATTATTAAAGTTTCCAATGATCATGAGCACATAACAAGATACCTGACCATTCAACATTAGAATTGAATTACAGTATAGAAACCCGGGAAGATTCCCGGGTTTTTTTATTCTACATTTCTGTACTTCAACCTGCCATTAAAGTATCCATTAGCTCCTCACTAAGATTACTAAACAATTAATTTTATCTTAGTCAACTTCATTAAAAATCAAAACTTGAACTAAGCATGAAAACACTTTTACTCATGGCAGGAATATTCCTTGCCTCTATTCTAAATGCCCAATATTACTATTTAGGGCCCTTCAATTCAGGGGTGAATCCTGGAGATATAAACCAGGATGACGGAGAATTTCCTTTTGGCGGCGGTTTAGATCCGGCATGGACCGTAGTAATTGCCCCTACCACAACTCCTACCTGGTCAGCTACGCAGTCTCTTCCGTTTCCATTCGATTTAGGAGGTACGGTGTTTAATTCTTTCAAAGTTTCAAATTCAGGGGTATTAACCTTCGATGTGGCAGCTACCTCCGTTCCGGGCTTTACGAATGCAGCTTTACCAAACGCCGCTATTCCTGACAATTCGATTTGCGTTTGGGGTTTGCAGGGTACTGGAGGCAATGACAATTGTGTTCAAAGAACATTTGGAACCGCCCCGAACAGACAACATTGGATATTCTTCTCTTCCTATTCAACTGCCGGAAATACCGGATGGACTTATTTCAGCATTGTTCTGGAAGAATCAAGCAACAAAATCTATTTTGTTGACCAGAGAAATAATGTTACCGTAACCTCAGTTAACCTGACGCTCGGAATTCAAATTGATGCAACTACGGCGTACCAGGAGGTCAACTCGCCAAATGTCCACCCAAACAGCACAGCAAGTGATCCCACGCGTTCAGACAACTTCTACTGGGAATTTACTCCTGGAACGCAATCACCTGAAGATGCCAGTTTAGGATCTGTTCTGCTTCCGAATTACGCGCAGACTGCTGTTCCATTAGATATCGAAGTTGAAGTAGATAATGTTGGAACTCAGACTATTACATCATTGCAATTGTCTTACACCGTAAACGGTAGTGTTCCCATTACTCAAATCGTTACAGGATTGAACATTCCAAGCAATGGTTCACAGGTAGTTACGCACCCTACTCAGTGGACACCTTCAATGCTGGGTAATAATGACATCGTTGTTACTTCCGGTCTTGTAAATGGTCTCCCTGATGGAGATACTACGAATAATTCAAGTTCAAAAACGGTCATAATTTACGACCAGGCCTATTCCAGACAAGTGCTTTATGAAACATTTACCAGTTCCACATGTGCACCATGTACTCCTGGAAATGCCAATTTTGAAGGAGTGCTTTCTAGTGTGGACACCAACGAGTACACCTCAATTAAGTATCAAATGAGCTGGCCAGGAGCGGGTGACCCATATTATACTGACGAAGGTAATGTGAGAAGAAATTTCTATAGCATCAATTCCGTTCCCAGATTGGAAATTGACGGAGGATGGGATGATAATTCAAATTCATTCAACGCCACTCTTCACAATGATGCCGTTCAAGTTCCAGCTGCTGTTGAACTCGTTGCGGAATATGAAATTGATGTGGCCAACAAAAGTGTGAAAACCTGTATAGACATCAATTCGTACGCTGATGTTATTGGAAAAACCTTATATATCGCCATATTGGAAGATACAACGTATAATAACGTTGAAACCAATGGGGAGACAGAGTTTTTCAATGTCATGAAAAAAATGCTTCCAAATGCATCAGGACAGTCCGTAACGGTTCTTGCAAACAGCAGCACTAACATTTGTGAGACTTATACTTTCAATGGAAGTTACAGGCTACCTGCCGATGCCGGTTCTCCAATTAATCATGCAACGGAGCACTCAGTAGAAGACTTCGATCATCTAAAAGTGGCTGTATGGCTGCAAGACGATGCAACTTTTGAGGTTTTCAACTCAAATGATGCTATCAGAAAGCCATTAGGAACAGTAACAGGCGACGGGTCTCTAACCACTGTTGATGCCTTCGATGTAAAACTATATCCCAACCCAGCCAATAATTGGGTAGATGTTGAGCTTTCTCTGGAAGAATCATCTGAAATCAGTATTGAGATCTATGATGCAATGGGAAGAGTTGTTGAAAGGATACAACCACAGTATGTAAATGCAGGTATTACCGATCAGATTATAAATACTCAGTATTACAACAGCGGTATTTATATTGTAAGAATAACGAACGGTTCTGAACAAATCACCAGATTCCTTACCGTGCAACACTAATAACGGATTACTTTTTGAAAGCTGCCTGTTTGACAACAGGCAGCTTTACTTTTTTTAGACGAAATGAGAATACTGACACTTTTTCTAAGCCTTACCATCATTACTACACTGAGCTTTGGACAATCTGAAGTTCCAAGGGTTGACATCAGAAATTTTGATTTTGAGACCTTCAATACCGGAGATATAGCCAATGAAGGCAAGCCCATCATTATTTCATTTTGGGCCACGTGGTGTGCGCCGTGCAAAAGAGAATTGAACAACATTGCCGATGAGTGGGAGTATTGGGAAGAAACAGGGGTGAAAGTATATGCGGTTTCGATCGATGATTCAAGGACCGTTTCGACCGTGCAGTCGTATGTGAACGGTCAGGAATGGCCCTATGAAGTTCTTATTGACGAAAACTCGGAATTTAGACGGGCAATGAACGTAAACAATATTCCACACACATTTCTATTGGACGGAACGGGCAAAGTGGTATACCAGCACAACGGCTATTCGCCTGGAGATGAGGAAGAGATTTTTGAGCTCATTGAAAAACTGAATCGCGGAGAAAGTTTATAGTCCTGAATGATGACCCATCGGCGTAACCTCACGCTCACCGCCCTTATCCTTTTTATCTCTTTTCTTTCGCTCAGAGCCCAAGAAAACAAAAGCATCGATCTTGGAGAGATTCACGGGAATGTAGACCTAAACACCCAGTATTACTTTGAGGACAGCATCATTGGGGCTCCGGATGTTCCGGAACAGATGCTGTACAATGGGTTCATGAACCTCACGTACACACGAGGCAATCTTAGGGCGGGTGTTCGATACGAAGCGTATCAGAATGTGCTGCTCGGATTTAGCCCAAGGTACAATGGAAGCGGTATAGTGCACCGATACGCCGGATACAAGCTGGGGAAATTTGATGTTACGGCAGGAAATTTTTACGAACAGTTCGGAAACGGATTTGGTCACCGTTCCTATTTCGAACCCACCATTGGAGTTGATAATTCTATTGATGGGTTCAGGTTAAAGTACACTTCTAACGGTGTAAGCCTGACAGGGTTTATTGGAAAACAGCGATGGTATTTTGAGCAAAGTGAGGGGATCGTTCGGGGCTTCAATGCTCAAATCCAATTGAATGACCTGCTACCCTCAATGAAAGAGAGCAAGACCATTGTAATGCTGGGTGGAAGTGCAACCAGCAGGTATCAGGAAGATACAAGTCCGGAACTTGTACTGCCTGAAAATGTGCTCAATCTGGACGGTCGTTTAAAAATTTCAAGGGGAGGGTTTTACGTTTTTGGAGAGTATGCCTACAAGTACAACGACCCCTCTGCCGATAATGGATTCATATACAGAGACGGACAAGCCATTGAGCTGGGCACAGGGTACTCACAAAAAGGCTTCGGTTTTAATTTCACCTTCCACAGTCTGGTCAATATGTCGTTCAGGAGCGACCGAAATAATTCAAGTCAGTTCCAGGAATTGTTCATCAATTTTGTTCCGTCCTTAAATAAGCCGCAGACTTATTTGCTGATGGCCACCCTTTATCCCTACGCTACTCAATTCCAAAATGAATTTGCTTTTCAAACGTCACTGGTATATAAAATACCTAAGGGTAGTACCGTTGGAGGAAAATATGGAACTACGATTTTCCTTAACTTTTCAAGAGCACAATCAGTAGATACGACCAACTTGAACGATATGAATACCGATAGACTTGGTTATACCACTAATCTTTTTTCGCCAGGAGATGAGATTTATTGGCAAGATGCGAATGTCACCATTGAAAGAAAATTCAATAAGGCCTGGAAAGCACGTTTAACCTACCAAAACTTGATCTATAATATTGATGTTGTTCAGGGAAAGCCAGATGAACCGAATATTTACGCGAATGTTGGCGTCATCGATATCCAACATAATTTCAACCGAAAAACTGCGCTAAGGGGAGAGCTTCAAGGGCTCTTTACAGAACAAGACCAAGGCGATTGGGCTGCTTTAGTTCTTGAATTCACAAAATCACCGCATTGGTTTGTATCGGTTATTGATCAATTTAACTATGGCAATAAGGATCCAGAACAACGGATACACTACTTTACCGTAATGGCAGGATACACGAATAAAGCAAACCGGGTAACACTGAGTTATGGACGGCAACGCGAGGGCCTGTTCTGCGTTGGAGGGATTTGTCGAGTGGTTCCTGCTTCAAATGGATTTACCTTGACATTTTCAAGTACTTTTTAGATAATTACAGTATGAAAAATATTCCTTACTTCTATTTAGCTGTTCTGTTAATTGTGGTTGGATTCTCACAATGCGATACCGTGACGGATCCATATGGAGATCAGGAAGGGCCTACTGGACCAGGGGAAGAGCAATATAATGACACCGTTTACAACGATACGACAACGGTTACACGAAAGATATTAATGGAAGAGTTTACCGGTCATAAATGCCCAAATTGCCCTGAAGGACAGGAGGTTGCGGCACAACTCCATGACGACAACCCGAATAATTTCAATGTAATAAGCATTCACAATAGTGGAAGCTTTTCAGTGCCTGATCCACCAGAATACCCAAATGATTTTCAAACTGAAACAGGAGAAACGATTAGAACTCATTTCAAAGTTGGGTTTTTTCCGAGCGCAGTTATAAACAGAAAAGAGCACAACTCCTCATTTGTGGTACCCATGCATGCTTGGTCTGATGTAATCAATGGTTATTTGAACGATCCCGGTTTCATGCAGCCCTGGTTCAGTCTCAAATTGGAGAATATTTACAACACGAACGATAGATCATTAAGAGTTAGGCCTAAAATTGAAACGCTTAAAAAAGTTTCAGGTGATGTTGCAATAATCTGCTACATAGCTGAAAACAAAATCATTGCGCCTCAGGAAGATGGTAGAAAGAGCCCAGCGTATATTCCTGATTATGAACACAATCATATGCTGCGGGCGGGTTTCCCAAACAACGGGGCTGGAAAAACCATCTTTAATAGTCCTGAGGTGGGAGAGGTGTATGAGGCCACTACTTTTGATCTTGAACTTACTACTACTATCGCAAATGACTGGATAGCTGAAAATTGTGAAGTTCATGTGATAATTGTCAGCATCGATACTGAAGAAATTCTCCAAAGCGACGTGGTTCCACTTACAAATATTTAAATTCGAGTCCGGATGCAACAAGTGAACTTTCCGAACGTTTGAGCATCTGTTGTTAACTTGAAATGTCGAATAATATGTTAGAACTAACGAAGTATGTATTGAAAAAAGTAAGTTTTGACCGGCAACTTTTCAGAAAAGAGTTAAACAAGGCAATCCGACACCTCTCTCGAGATGAGCTACTCGCACTCTACGCATGGTGTTTGGTTCATTTCACGTCGGAATATCAGGATTTAATCCGTGAGGCATTTGTTAAAGCACTGGCTTAGTCAGTGCTTTTTTGTTTTTAAGAACCCCCTCAAACCCGGCACGTTTTACTGCACTTCCAGCAAACAATTCATCGAATTCTTCTTTCAATAAATATTCCCAACTAGGCTTCGTCATCTTAAGAAGTTCAATTCTTGGATCAAGTTTTGGCTCATCATGCGAAACTGAGTTTCTGTTCCACGGACATACATCCTGACAAATATCACAGCCAAAGATCCAATCTTGCAATTGGCCATGAAATTCCGGATTTATCTCTTCCTTTCGCTCAATGGTCATGTAAGATATACACCGCGTTGAGTCAAGCTGATACGGTTGATCTAAGGCATTGGTAGGACAAGCATCGATACACTGAGTACAAGTTTTGCAGAGGTCCTTGCCAGGGAGGTCCTGATCAAATTCTAAATCTGTAAGTATCTCACAGAGAAACAAAAACGACCCTTCTTTCCGGTTTATGAGATTGGTATTTTTACCAATCCAACCCAAACCACTTCTTGCTGCCCAAGCCTTTTCCATAATGGGAGCTGAATCAACAAATCCCCTGCTTGATTCTGATCCAAATTCATCGATCAGAATATCTACCAGAACCTTTAGCTTTTTGCGCAACAGCTTATGGTAGTCTTTTCCGTAAGCGTATTTTGCAATTTTATACGTTCCATCCACAGGTTGGGGGAATCTCGGGAAGTATCTGAATGCTAATGAAATAACTGTTTTGCAATTGTCCTGAAGAAGAGAGGGGTTCGTCCTTTTATCGAAATGATGATTCATCCAGGACATCGTCCCTTGCTTTCCCTGGGCAAGCCATTCTTTGAGAAAATTTGCATCCTTTTCGAGGTACTCAGCTTTAGAAGTTCCAAATAGCACAAATCCTAATTCCCTGGCCTTCGCGATAAGATAGGATTTGTCCGTTTTAGAAACCATACTAAAATAGCGTTGGAGGCTTGTCCAGCCTTGTTCTACCTAAATGAGTGTAGGCAAGTTCAGTTGCTTCTCTTCCGCGGGGAGTTCTATGCAAGAAGCCTTCCTGGATCAGGAATGGCTCATAAACCTCCTCAATGGTTCCCGGGTTTTCTCCAACCGCGGTCGCAATGGTATTTAACCCTACCGGCCCTCCCTTAAATTTATCAATTATGGTTGTGAGAATTCTATTGTCCATTTCATCAAGTCCTTTTTTATCTACATGGAGTGCTCCAAGCGCAACATGGGTAATCCCCAGATCGATATCTCCAGTACCTTTTATTTGAGCAAAATCCCTTACTCTTCTCAGCAGGGCATTTGAAATACGCGGTGTACCTCTGCTTCTTGAAGCAATTTCGGCAGCTGCCCTATTATCAATTTGAATTTTCAAAATTCCAGCTGATCGTTCTACGATCTTCCTCAGCAATTGCACATTGTAATAAGAGAGTCTTGAATTGATTCCAAATCGTGCTCTAAGGGGCGATGTGAGCAAACCGGACCTGGTAGTTGCTCCAATTAATGTAAAAGGGGCTAATTCTATTTGGATACTCCGTGCATTCGGACCTGCATCGATCATGATATCTATTTTATAGTCCTCCATTGCAGAATACAAGAACTCTTCTATGACCGGTGACAATCGATGAATTTCATCTATGAATAACACATCGTTCTCCTCTAAATTTGTCAGTAATCCCGCAAGATCGCCAGGCTTATCCAGAACAGGGCCGGACGTTAGTTTTATTCCTACTCCCAGTTCATTGGCTATAATATGAGCCAGTGTAGTCTTTCCCAGACCTGGGGGACCATGGAGTAGCACATGATCTAAGGCCTCACCTCTTTGAAGGGCTGCTTGTACAAAAATTTTGAGATTCTCAACAACTTTGTCCTGCCCCTGAAAATCGGAGAATTCTATAGGTCTTAATACCTTTTCCAGATCTCGGTCTGTGTTTGAAAAAGTATTTCCAGAAGGATCAAGATGCTCATTCATCGGCACAAAAGTACGCCATGAACACAGAAGCCGAATTTATGATAATCCTTAATGTTCCCCGTCGGTCTCACCGTCTTCCAAAGGCACAGTTTGAGCAACATAGTCATCTTCTTTACCAGGCTTACTATAGTCATAAGCCCAGCGATGAACCTCTGGCAAAGCTCCGGGCCAGTTCCCGTGAATATGCTCTACTGGAGTTGTCCATTCCAGTGTATTCGATTTCCATGGGTTTTGAGGAGCTTTTGGTCCTCTCTTCATTGAATAAAAGAAGTTGAAGAAAAAGATAAATTGTGCAATAGAACCAACAATGGCAAATACTGTCATCATGACGTTCATATCCACAAAACCATCAAACAATGGGAATTCAGAGTTCGTGTAGTACCTCCTCGGTACTCCTGCCAATCCGAGAAAGTGCATTGGAAAAAAGACCCCGTACCCAGCAATAAAAGTCAGCCAGAAATGGATATAACCCAATCGCAAGTTCATCATTCTGCCAAACATCTTGGGGTACCAATGGTATACCCCTGCGAACATGGCATTTACAGCTGAAAATCCCATAACAATGTGAAAATGCGCAACCACAAAATAGGTGTCATGGACGGTAATATCCAATGCTGCATCTGCGAGAATAATTCCCGTTAGTCCTCCTGAAATAAAGGTTGACACCATACCGATGGAAAACATCATAGCTGGTGTAAACCTAATATTCGCCTTCCACAATGTGGTTATGTAATTGAAAACCTTAACAGCTGATGGAATTGCTATCAAGAGTGTGGTAAATGTAAATACACTCCCTAAGAATGGGTCCATTCCCGTTACGAACATATGGTGTCCCCATACTATAAACGAGAGAAAACCGATGGCTAAAATAGAACCGACCATCGCACGATAACCAAAAATTGGTTTTCTGGAATTATTTGAAATTATTTCCGAAGTCAATCCTAGCGCAGGCAGAAGTATAATGTAGACTTCCGGGTGTCCTAAAAACCAGAACAAATGCTCGTAGAGAATTGGAGACCCCCCTGAGTATTCCAGTGCTTCACCGGCTACATAGATATCAGACAGGTAAAACGAGGTTCCGAAGGATCGGTCAAACAATAATAGCAAAGCAGCCGAAAATAGCACTGGGAAAGACAATAGTCCCAGAATTGCTGTAACGAATAATGCCCAAATTGTTAGTGGGAGTCTGGTCATGGTCATTCCCTTGGTTCGCAGATTGATTACAGTAACGATATAATTCAGTCCTCCAATTAGTGAAGAAGCGATAAAGAAAACCATACTTACCAACCAAAGTGTCATTCCCATTCCTGAGCCTGGAATAGCCTGAGGCAAAGCACTCAACGGGGGATATACGGTCCACCCTGCAGAGGCAGGTCCGCTTTCAACAAACAATGAAGCTACCATGATAACAGATGATATGAAAAAGAACCAGTAAGAAAGCATGTTCATAAAACCTGAGGCCATATCTCTAGCTCCTATCTGCAATGGAATCAGGAGGTTTGCAAAAGTTCCTGATAATCCTGCCGTCAAAAGGAAAAAGACCATTATGGTACCGTGTATGGTCCCTAATGCCAAATACATATTAGGATCAAGAACCCCTCCTGGCGCCCATTTGTCTCCAAGAAAAAAATTGAGCACTGCAAATCCTTCACCTGGCCATGCCAGTTGAATTCTGAAAAGCACGGACATGATCATTCCGATGGTCGCCATAAACATTCCTGTCAAAAGGAATTGCTTGGCAATCATTTTATGATCCTGACTGAATAAGTATTTCGTAAAAAAGTTCTCCTGATGTACTGCTGTACCGCTCGCCATGTGATTGATTTATTTTGATTGATTATCAGCTAAATTATCTTCAAAGTATTCTGGGTGCGCTGCCATCAAAGCATCGTTGAAGGTCTTTTGTTCGCCGTACCATGCGAGGTATTCCTCCTCCGGCTCTACAATTATGTTCATCTGCATATTGTAATGCGCCGTTCCACAGATTTTGTTGCACAACAGAATGTATTCAAAGTCTGGATTTCCGGTCTTTTTCTTCATTTCCTCGGTAGTAATAGTAGGAGTAAAGTTAAAGTTGGTCACCATTCCGGGTACACAGTTCATTTGAGCCCTAAAATGAGGCATTAATGCACTGTGTATTACATCTTGAGATCTCATTTGGATGTTTACGGGCTTGTTTACCGGAATATGCAGTTCCAACTTCACCAATTTGTCATCATCTGCATAGGCGCCGTTGCCATTTACTTCAATGTTACGCTTCATCGCATAGATTGCGGCTACCTGATCTTTTCGGTGTTGAATTTTTCTCTTTATCGCTCTCTCCTTTTTCCCGTCCTTTGGAGCCTTTGTCAAATCTTCTTCCAACTCATTGAGTTCTGCCTTGAGTTCATCTAATCGTATTGCAATACTGGACTTATTTATCAATCCCAATGGATTGGAAGTATTGATAAAGTTGAAATTCGCTACGCCCAGGTTATTATCATTACCTCCGTAGCGTGCAGTCCAATCAAACTGTTTTGCGTAAAGTTCAATTTTAATTGCATCATCGGATGCTGTCATATCGCCAGTGACCTCGTTCCAGGTTCTCAATCCATATATAACGATTACTGCAAGTGCTATGGCCGGAACAACAGTCCACACTAATTCGAGTTTATTATTGTGTGTGATGAAATCAGCTTTCCTATTTGCCCTCCAGTAGTAAACATTAACGAAATAAAACAGTACGATGTGTGTGATTACAAATGCCGTAATCAAGATAACCCAGTTGATGTCGAAGAGCAGGTCTATGCTTTCACCATGGGCAGATGCGGCTTCAGGCAGCATCATTGGGCCGTATTTTACTGCCAACCATATGAAAAATACAAAGTAGCCGATTCCAAATAATGCCCATCCGAGAGCACGATTTCTGTTTGGGCCTTCTTTGATGCTGTATTCGTCACTGTTTCTAAGCTTACCCGTAAGCTCAAAAACACGAATCAACTGGATAATAAGAAAAACTACTACAACTGCTATTGCCAGTAACAAGTAACTCATTGATTGATTGATTTGAATTTAATTTTTAACCTGTCATCAATTTATATGATGATGCAGGCTTTCCTCCATGAGCGGATGGTTCCTTACCGTCAAAGGAGCCTGGGCCAAAGCTCTGAAAACTACGAACAGAAAGAGACCCAGATAGCCTATCATCATACCTAATTCAACAAAACCTACCGAACCATTGTTTTGCATGGTTCCCGGGGTGACCAGAAAATAGACATCCAACCAATGTCCAAAAAATATGATCACCGACACAATTGATAACAATTTTCTATTTCTTTTGGTTGTCTTCGACATTAAAAATAACATAGGAACAACAAAATTGACCATTACCATTCCCCAAAATGGAATGGTATAATCCTGCATTCTAGGTATAAAATAGGCCACTTCCTCAGGAATATTTGAATACCAGATGAGCATAAACTGACTGAAGAACAAATATGTCCATAGGAATGAAATAGCAAAAATCCATTTCCCCATATCATGAATATGACTGGCATTTACATTAGGCAGGTACCCCCGGCTCTTCAACCAATTGATCAATAAGATCACGGTTACCATTCCACTAATCCAAATTCCTGAAAACACATACCATCCGTAAAGGGTAGAAAACCAATGAACATCAATAGACATGAGCCAGTCCCATGAGGCGACCATTGAGGTAAACCCAAAGAAAACCAAGAAAATGGCAGACATCATCATGCTTTTCTTGTACCATTTTGTTCCCCCCTCCGCATCTTCACGAAGTGATTTTTTTCTAAACCACAGGGTAATTCCTGTCCATACGCCTAAAAAAATCAGTGCTCTGGTCCACCAGAACGGTAAGTTTAAATAGGCTCTTTTTCCAGCTATGATAGGGTCATGAGCTGCTGCTTCCGGATCCATCCAGTGATAGATATGATTCAGGTGAAAGGTGGAGGCCAGGAAAACGAGAATGAGCAGTAGCGCACCAATAGGTACAAACAGGCTTACTGCTTCAAATACACGCTGCATTACTACTCCCCATGCTGCTTGCGCTGCCGAGTTAACGGCAAGAAAGAATGTTCCAATGATGGCTATTCCAAAGAAAAACCACCCATTAATTAACGCACTAACCCAGATGCGGTGCCCAGAAATGTCGCTGTCAACAACTCCGTAGACAATTGCGAGAATCCCAATTAGGATCATCCCTAAAAAAATCTTTTTGGCGTTATCAGTAAAGGTAAATTGATCCATTTCGTTTTTTTTACTAAATCGATGTTTCAGGATTGGTTTCTTCTTCGACAGGCTCAGCATACATTTCTGCAACATCATGTCCTTGTAATTTCTGGACATAAAAAACCAATTTCCATCGGTCTTCCTTGCTTATCTGTGAAGCATGTGAACCCATTAGGTTCTTACCATAGTGAATAGAAAAAAATATCTTTCCTGCTGGCAGATCTTTGATATATCCCTTGTACGAAGGTGGATTAGGATAGTCAGAGTATTCCGGTACTGAGCCATTCCCTTCTCCATTCTTTCCGTGGCAATGGATACAAAATTTTCCGTATAAAACTTTGCCTTCTTTCATATGCTCATCGGAGTAGGGCAAAGGATTTTTAAGGTTTGCTCCTGCTGCTTCATATCCATCCATATTATTGGGGTATGGAAATGGCTCATATCCTCTGGGGATGGTGTTTGGAGCTGGCACTCTCGCGGCCATGCCATTTTCATAAAAATCATAAGTCTGGTTTGGCTCAAGCGCAGGCGATCGATACATGTCTGGCATGTACTCTAGCCCCGGGCTGTTTTCCGTACAACCTGTCAGGCCAATCAACAAAAGAAGTGTGACTGGTAAAAGAACACTGGATATGGATATAATTTTCATAGTGCTCGATTATATAAATTTTGTAATTCGGTCTTTTTCAAAAACTTTCACTACTCCAGATGCGTCAATGGTTTTCCACAAGTCGTCTTTAGAGAATTTGGTGTTTTCTTTCTCACTGATCTCAATTGCAAAGTGATCATCTGTTGTTCTGGGGTGAGGGTTTCTTGCAGGCAATCCTGGTAAGGTCATATTTCTAAACAGGTAGGTTATTGCCATTCCATGACCCGCGCATAAAACCGAAAACTCAAACAGAATTGGCACAAACGCAGGAACATTCTCAGTAAATGAGAAATTTGGTTTACCTCCAATATTCATTGGCCAGTCTATAATCATCATATAATTGATGGTAATAATTGCGAGCATTAGCCCTGTAATACCATATAAGAAGGCAGCAATAGCAAGTCGAGTCCATTTCATGCCAAGAACATCCTCCAGCCCATGAATGGGAAATGGGCTATACGCGTCTCGAACATGTATTCCTTTGGCCTGGAGGGCTTTAATACCCGCCACCATTTTTTCGTCGTCGTCGTACAAGCCGTAAATAAATCTTTCTCTGGTCATCTCAAATAGTTTTAAGCGGCAGCATCATGCGATGGAGCATTTTCGTGATGATCTTCTTTACCACGATATGCCTCACCTGATGATTTCAGAATGGATTTTAATTCGTTAAGTGCAAGCACCGGAAATACTCTCGTAAATCCCAGGAACAACGTGAAGAATAACCCCAGAGTGCCAAGGAATATTCCGATATCAACAAAAGTGGGGTGGAACATAGACCAGTTTGAAGGAATGTAATCTCGGTGTAATGAGGTTACAATGATTACGAATCTTTCGAACCACATTCCTGTATTTACTACTATGGATAGGAAGAAAGAGAAGGTTAAACTGGTCCTCAGTTTTTTAATCCACATCACCTGCGGAGAAATAACATTGCAAGACATCATGATCCAGTAGGCCCATGCATATGGGCCGGAAAACCGGTTGATGAAGGCATAGCTTTCATATTCGACTCCGCTGTACCATGAAATAAATAATTCTGATAGATAAGCCACTCCCACCATCGATCCGGTAACAATGATGATGATATTCATTAGCTCTATGTGTTGAATGGTAATATAGTGCTCAAAGTGAAGGACCTTTCTCACCACGAGAAGCAGGGTTTGTACCATGGCAAACCCTGAAAATATTGCTCCTGCAACGAAATACGGTGGAAATATGGTCGTATGCCATCCGGGGATAACCGAAGTTGCAAAGTCCATGGATACAATAGAGTGAACCGAAAATACCAATGGAGTTGCAAGGCCTGCTAAAACTAGTGAGACCTCTTCAAACCTCACCCATGCTTTAGCATTGCCGGTCCAACCAAAACTGAGCATACTGTAGACTCTTTTTGCCATTGGTTTAACGGCGCGATCCCTGATGGTAGCAAAATCGGGGATAAGTCCGATATACCAGAATACCAGTGAAATGGAAAAATATGTGGATATAGCAAAAACATCCCAAAGAAGAGGTGAATTAAAATTGACCCACAGAGAGCCAAATTGGTTAGGGATTGGAAATACAAAATACGCCAGCCAAATACGTCCCATATGAATTGCGGGGAATAGGGCCGCCATGATAACTGCAAAAATGGTCATCGCTTCGGCTGCTCGGTTGATGGCCATTCTCCATTTTTGGCGAAAGAGTAAAAGCACAGCAGAAATAAGCGTTCCTGCGTGACCAATTCCGACCCACCAAACAAAGTTTGTGATGTCCCATGCCCAATCTACTGTATTGTTCAAGCCCCAAACACCGATTCCTCTGCCAATGGTGTACATAATCATTCCCACGCCCCAAAGGGCAAGGACAACAGCAACTGAAAATATAAGCCACCACAGCCTTCCGGCTTTCCCTTCAACAGGTTGGCATACATCCTCAGTAATCTGATGATAAGTAATGTCTTTTCCCAGTATTAATGGGGTCCGTACTTCTGCTTCTTTAACCATTCGATTTCAGATTATTTCGATGGGATTAATGTTCGTGTTTCTGTTCTTCATGCTGCTGATCATTGTGATGATCTTCATGATGTTCCTCTGCATTATGATGGTCGTGTCCATGATCCTCATCATGTCCTCCTCCGTGACCAATTCCCTCAGGAATTCTCTCTTCACTGACATTTCTTACCCTGGTCATGTAAAATACATTGGGTTGAGTTCCAACCTCTTCAAGAAGATGATAGCTTCTATCATCGGTTGAAATCTGGGCCACCATGCTGTTCTTATCGTTCAGATCTCCAAACTGAATGGCATGTGTAGGGCAGGCATCTGCGCAGGCACTAACAACATCTCCATCCTGAACCGGCCGACCTTCTTTCTTGGCCACTAATTTCCCTGCCTGAATTCGCTGTACACAGAAGCTGCATTTTTCCATAACTCCTCGCGCACGAACGGTAACATCTGGGTTAAGAACCATCCTTCCAAGGTCAGACTGAGAAGGGTTAAACTCGGTGAATTTGCTATCGCCCATGTAGTTAAACCAATTGAAGCGACGCACTTTGTATGGACAGTTATTTGCACAATATCGTGTTCCAATACAACGGTTATAAGTCATTTGGTTCAGCCCTTCATCACTATGTGTTGTAGCAGCGACCGGACAAACCGTTTCGCAGGGTGCATGATTGCAGTGCTGACACATTACGGGTTGATGAACCGCTTCCGGATAATCCGAAGGGATTTCCATTTTACGATACATCTCTATGGTACCCATTCCGTTTTGTTCTGCAACTTCCTTGCTCATGTCGCTGGCAAAGTACCGATCTATGCGCAACCAGTTCATTACCCTGTTTCTACGCACTTCATCCTTACCTACAACGGGTACGTTATTTTCTGAATGACATGCTGTAACACAAGCTCCACAACCTATACATAGATTGAGGTCAATCGTCATACCCCAGCGATGTCCGATGGGAAGATCATGATCCTGCCACAGATTTAAGTCTTTAACCGGTGTTGCTTCTCCGTAAGCATTGGTTATTTCCGTTTTAGGGTTCCATACGCTGCGGTCATTGTCAACATAGGTCTTCATTGAAGTTTCATTCGCTATTTTCCTCCCCATCTCTGTGAAATGCGTCTGAACCATGCCTATTTCATAAGCCTTTCCTGTCGGCTCGATGGAAACCCCGTGAACATGATAACCCTGAGTCCCATTGTTCCAGTTAATAAATGGAAAGCCATTTACTCCTATGGTGTTATAACCCTCCGCTTCATGGGTTCCCTGTGCTACAACTTTTCCGGCATTCCAGCGGCCATAACCGAGTGCCAGCCCAACAGTACCTTTTTTCTGACCCGGTAGAGCAATGACGGGTAATTCAACCGAAGTACCATTTATTGTGACTTTCGCCAGGCTTGCCGGATACTCTTGTCCGTATCTTGTATTGTAAATGTCCTCGCCATTTTCATCCCTCATATCTCCGGGATTCATGGTAATGTAATTGTCCCAGACCACCTTGGTCATGCTATGTGGTAATTCCTGAAGCCAGGGGTTATTTGCCTGGTTTCCTATTCCTAAAGCGGGCTCAATGTAGAGTTCAAGTTCAATGCCGCCTGATGCAACACTGTTTACTCTATTTGCAGGACCAGAGAGATCCATAGCACGATACTCTTGAACATCTTCTCTCGTGAATGGCAGCTTAACCACTCCATCATGAACCGCGTTGTTCCAAAACCCGTCAAAAAAGGTATACTGAGACTGGTTTGGAAATAGGCTTGATTCCCAATGAGATCTTACGAAATCATAGTAGTTTGAAGATGACCCTGACCATCTCAACAAACTGTCTTGAGCTTGTCTGGTATTGAAAAGTGGTTGTATAACTGGCTGGGCTATAGCGTAATATCCATCATATGGTTGATGATCATTCCAACTTTCAAGGTAGTGATGATCGCATGCAAGCACATTAACCATAGATCCTGTTTCATCTGCCCGATCAGCAAACGATATTGTAAACGGTACCGATTTGAGAGCATCTACGAATCCCGAACCGGAGGCAGTATAAACCGGGTTTGAACCCAGAATAAAAAGAGCATCTATAGTTCCTGATTTCATTTCAGAAACGAGATTCATGAATTCCTTATCTGATCCCTTTCTTAAATAGGAAGCTCTGTACAAATCAATAGTGTTGCCGTACGATCCAAGCATGGCGTTTATACCATTAATCATTTGCTGAATATCGGGATCGTTAATTCCGCAAACTACTAGTGAATGGTCTTTGTTTTTAAGGAGATCAACGGCTGCTAAAGCCACTTTTTTCCTCGTGTTATTGTCACTTTCAAAAGTGCTTTCATCATACTTATCCCAGCCGACGTTAGCGGCAATGATATTGTACAGCATGACAATGAGTTTGCCCATCTCAGATGGTTTCATCACTCCTCTGACATCCGCATTACTACCGGTTAAGGTGTAGGTTGTTTCAAATTGATAGTGTTTGGACATATGTCCTGATGAGGGCACTCTATTTTTTGCGTACTGTCCTGCGAAACCGGGGTCTCCCAGCCAACCTCCAAGAAAGTCAGCACTGAAACTCACAATTGTTTTTGCTTTGTCAAAATGATAGGTGGGCACAACGGGTCTTCCAAAACCTATACGATTAGCTTCTATCATACCTGAGGCGGAATCTGCATCATATTCGATATGCTTGAAACTTGCCGTTGGCGCATCTTCTTGAGTGTTAGTGGTAAGAAACTTTTCAAATCCGGCAATTACACCGAGCGTTGAAGGCGAATTGATCGTTGAACTCAAGAGGCGAACCTGACCTCCCTTTGCCTTTATTTCAGCAAGTTTTGACTTGACTGTTTTATCGATCTCTGACCACGAGGATTCCGAGCCATTTTGGAGTGGGTTCTTAATTCTTTCAATATCGTATAGACTTAGTACGGATGCATTAACTCTGGGAGACACTCCTGATTGAAAGCCTTTAGCAACTTTATTGCCTTTGATGTAAATGGGACGGCCTTCGCGAGTCTTTACGAGTATACTGCTGAACTCAAATCCATCGAAGAAGGAAGATGCATAGTAACTTGGTACTCCTGGGGTTACTTCTTCAGGCTTAATTAAGTATGGTATGGATTTCACAACTGGTGCCTCACAAGAAGCTGCTGTTGCTGCTGCCAAACTGAATCCAACAAATTTGAGAAAATCTCTTCTTGAGGTAGTCGTTTTATCGAGTTTCTCTTTACCGATAAATTCTACTAACGGTAGCTCTTCCTGGAACTCGTTATGATGTGCGGAAATAAAGGCCTCATCATTTTCGAGTTGCTGTGTGTTTTGCCAGTACTGTCTGTTGCTCATAGTTTCTCTCTCTTCAAGTGATTAATAGTGGCATTTAGCGCACTCCATTCCACCAATTTGACTCACCTTGAATACTTCTGTTCCTTCTTGTTTGTATTTCTCAACCAATTGCTCGTGCAGCTTATCGTAGTAGCCATTGTTAGCCATTTTTACATCTGTTTCTCGATGACAATCAATGCACCACCCCATTGTGAGCGGCGCAAATTGTTTCATTGGGTAGTCATATTCTTCCACCTCACCATGACACGTCTGACATTCAATTTTCCCAACTATCACATGTTGTGAGTGGTTGAAATATGCATGATCTGGCAGGTTGTGTATTCTAATCCATTCAATCGGTTTGCCTTCGCTATCGTAATCTCCTTTTGCGGGATTCCAGCCCGCCGCTTCGTATATTTTGGCAATTTCTTCAGTTCCCCATCTTCTGCCTTTCTGAATGCCTCTGTGGCAATTCATACATACATTTACTGGCGGAATGCCTGCCGTTTTTCCTTTTTCTGCGGTCCAGTGACAATAAGTGCAATCTATACCGGCTTCACCGGAATGAATTTGATGGGAAAATTTAATGGGTTGTTCCGGAGCATAACCCTCAAATACCCCTATTCCAAAAATACCGTTCCACAATGTGTAAAGGACAATAAGACCTACTAATCCCAGTCCAGCGATATACGTTTTCGTATTTTGTCCTACCCAGTATCTGAACCTCTCTTTTCGTGTCCATTGAGTATCATCCACTTCTCCCAGCTCGGCCAGCTTTTCCTCATCGAGAACTTCTACTAACAGCCCTTTAATTGTTCTCTTGATATTCAGGAGTACAAATACCACTATCAGCGACACCAATGCCAATGCCATGAGCCAAATGACGGAAGTGTCTTTTTGTGGAGTGGAAGGTGCTTCTGCTGATTCTGCGACAGCAGGTTCAGCAGGAGCCGGTGGGTTTGCAATATATCCGAGAATGGCCTCTACCTCAGCATCATTCAATGCCACTGCCGGCATCATGGTTTTATTGTACTCCTCATACAAAGCCTGAGCGTAACCATCACTAGGATTGTCTTTTAAATACTGCTGTGAGTTTAATATCCAGCTTTTTAGGTTGTCTCTTGATTCCCAGCGGTCTTCGACTCCTGCCAGTGCTGGGCCTACGAGCTTGGCATCAATTTTATGACAGGCAGCGCAGTTGGCCTTGAAAAGGGTTTCTCCATCCTGGCCAAAAGCCGTGCTTGAAATAATTATGAAAAAGGAAAGTGCACCTAAGTACACTTTGACATTCTGTAAGAGAACAGGTAAATGATATCTCATTCTCAATCGATTATATATCGGGTAATGCGAGTGCTTTTTTAGCAATAGTCGGCAAATTTAGCCGAATTGAAAAAGAGGTGTCAAGAAAGCTCAAAAATGTGGTTTTTGACTCAATAATTTAGAATGATTCTAAATAAGGTGTTAAACATTACTCAGAATATCCTATTTGAATGGGCGGTGTATAGTCCTGTTGGATTATGGCATTCTATATTTGCATTCATGAAATTCTTAATGTTCTTAGGCAGTTGCTTTATATCGTCCTTATTTGTCCAAGGGCAGGAGGCTGAGTTATGGGCATTGTATCCGGAGTCCAAAAAAGCAGATAGAACAGGCGGATCAGTTATCCTCGAATATCCCATGCATCTTGAATTAGTGGACAGTTTATATGTTGCTCAAATGAAAAAGCATCCTGAACTGAATGGGTTTAGAATAATGGTTTTTCGAGAGTCCGGAGCGAATAGCCGAACTATTGCAAGAAGGTTCATGCTCGAGTTTAGCGGCAGCAACCCTGAAATTCCGGTATATTTAAAATGGCAAAGTCCACATTGGGAAGTACGATGCGGAAACTATCGCAGCAGACTGGAGGCCTCTAAAACATTGATGGCCATTAGAAAGAGATATCCCGGCGCCTTCATAACCAGAGATAAAATAGATTCACCTATTTACTTAGACTTAAAGACGAAGGAAGATTAGAGCTTTTGTGCTATTTCCACCTCCTCATAACCTTCGATGACATCTCCTACTTTGATATCGTTGAAGTTTTCGATGTTTAACCCACATTCGTAGCCTGCTGACACTTCTTTAACATCGTCTTTAAACCTTTTCAAAGATCCTAGTTTACCGGTGTAGACTACCACACCGTCTCTGATAATTCGAACACTGGTAGATCTTGCAATCTTCCCATCTGTCACATAACAACCGGCAATGGTCCCCACTTTAGAAATTTTGAATGTTTCTCGTACTTCGAGATTACCAACAATCTGCTCTTCGATTTTTGGTTTTAGCATTCCCTCCATTGCATCCTGAACTTCTTCGATGGCCTTGTAGATGATAGAATACAACCGGATGTCGATTTCTTCTTTCTCCGCAAGTTTGCGAGCGCTAACTGACGGGCGCACCTGAAATCCGATTATTATGGCATCTGAGGCACTTGCCAAAAGGACGTCAGACTCAGAAATCTGACCTACGGATTTATGGATAATATTCACCACAACTTTTTCCGTTGACAACTTCATCAATGAATCTGCCAGTGCCTCAACTGATCCGTCCACATCACCTTTAACGATGATGTTTAATTCATGGAAGTCCCCTACCATGAGTCTTCTTCCAATCTCGTCAAGCGTAACATGTTTCTTAGTTCTTATGCCCTGTTCGCGAATTAATTGTTCTCTACGAAGTGCAATTTGCTTCGCCTCTCGCTCGTCACTAAATTCTCTGAAGACATCTCCTGCTGTGGGTGCTCCGTTGAAGCCAAGCATAGACACTGCCTGTGATGGGCCGGCTTTCATCACTTTCTGACCCCTCTCGTTGTACATGGCTTTTACTTTGCCATAGTACTGTCCGGCAAGAATGATATCACCTACATCCAATGTTCCATTTTGCACAAGTAGGGTGGATACATATCCTCTTCCCTTGTCGAGCTCAGCTTCGATCACCGTTCCGCTTGATAATTTGGCCGGATTTGCTTTCAGCTCCATGAGTTCGGCCTCTAAAAGAACCTTTTCGAGAAGGTCGTCTATTCCCTGGCCTGTTTTTGCAGAAATCTCCTGGCTTTGAAATTTTCCTCCCCAATCTTCAACCAGTATGTCCATTTGAGAGAGTTCCTCTCGAATTTTATCGGCATTTGCTTCGGGTCGGTCAATTTTATTGAATGCAAAAATCATAGGAACCTCTGCGGCCTGAGCGTGGTTTATCGCCTCGACGGTTTGAGGCATTACGCTATCATCTGCTGCAATTACAATGATGGCGAGGTCTGTTACCTGAGTACCTCTGGCTCTCATTGCGGTAAAGGCCTCATGACCGGGAGTATCCAGAAAGGTAATTTCCTGTCCTTTCTCGAGGGTCACCATGTAAGCGCCTATGTGCTGAGTAATTCCGCCCGCCTCACCTGCAATGACATTTGCCTTGCGCACATGATCAAGGAGTGAGGTTTTACCATGATCCACGTGTCCCATTACGGTTACAATTGGTGGTCGTGGTTTCAGGTCTTTTTCCTCGTCTTGCTCTTCTTCCGGCAATTCAGCTTCGATACCTGTGTCGATAAATTTCACCTCATAGCCGAATTCTTCAGCAACGATTGCCAAAGATTCTGCATCCAGTCTCTGGTTTATGGAAACCATCTGCCCAAGGGACATGTAAGAAGAAATCACTTGACTTACATCAGTATCCATTAGGGATGCCAATTCATTGACCGTAACAAATTCTGTCAATTCCAGCACCTTGGTTTGTGATGCCTCCTGAGCTGCAATTTCCTCCTGCTCTCTGGCCTTTTCTTCCCTTTTTGCTTTTCTTCTTTTCTGTCCGCTTTGTTTCTTGGTTCCTTGAAGACGCTCTAGTGTCTCCCGAACCTGTTTATTGATTTCTTCTTCAGTTAACTCCGGTTTAGGCGGGGCCTTTCGGGATCGTTGATTTCTACCAGAGCCACCTTGCCCATCAGTCTTGGTAATTCTTCTTCTTCTCTTTCTTCTTGTTGGATCAGAATCGACTCCACCAGTAGATGAACCTACTGGTTTTTTCTGAGGTTTTTTATCTGCCTTTTTAGTTTCTTTTTTTGGCAATTCAATTTTACCTACCACGGTAGGGCCAGAGAGCTTATCTGCTTTAGCTACAATGAGTTCACTTTCTTGATCCTTTTCTTCGACTACTGGTTTTTCTTCCTTCTTAACCTCTTTTTCCGGTGGTTTTGGTTCTTCTTTAGCCTTTTTCTTGTCGGTTTTCTTTCTGGTTGAAGGCAACTCTATTTTGCCTAAAACTTTGGGACCTTCTTGAGGAGATTCTGGGGCAGGTTTTTCTTCTTCTTTTTCTTCTTCTTTTTCTTCTTCTTTTTCTTCGTTGGTTTCAGGCGCTGGTTCAGGATTTGCCTGAGGTTCTGGCTGAGGCACTTCCTCTTCTGTTTTTACATCTTCAGGTTTTTCGGGCTCTGCGCTTATTCTCTCGACTTCTTCTTTTTTGTCTTTGTTAGGATCTTCAAATACAACTTCATTGTTGTCTTTAAGAATTACCGTCTGACGATCTATTTGATCCTCTTTGAGCCTTTCCGACTTTTCTTTGGCTGCTTTGTCGGGCATATACTCTTCCAGTAGGATGTCATAGATATCATTATCAATCCGCGTGTTCGGCCGCCCATCTATTTCATGGCCCTTTTCCGCCAGGAACTCCACAATGGTATGAATTCCAACGTTAAATTCTCTTGCTACTTTACTTAACCTCTTTACGGCTCCTGCCATATATGATCTTCTTGTTTACAATGTAATACTTTCTTCTATTCGCCCGGCCTAAACTCTATCGTTCAAACTCAGCATTTAATATTGACCTGACTTTTACAATTGTTTCTTCCTCGAGGTCACTTCGTTTCGCTAAATCGGCAACGCTGAGTTGCAATACGCTTCTGGCTGTATCGCAACCTATGTTTTTTAGTTCATCCAAAATCCAGCTATCGATTTCATCTGCAAATTCTTCCAGGTTTACGTCTTCTTCATCTTCCGGGTCATCACGATATACATCGATGTCATAACCTGTAAGTTTACTTGCCAATTTTATGTTGTATCCTCCTTTTCCTATTGCTTTAGAAACCTGATCCTGTTTCATAAACACGTTGGCTTTCTTGGTTTCTTCTTCAATTTCAATAGTCACTATTTTCGCAGGGCTCAATGCTCTGGTGATGTATAGTGATGGATTGTTCGTAAAGTTGATAACATCAATATTTTCGTTTCTCAACTCTCTAACGATTCCATGTATTCTGGAACCCTTCATCCCCACACAGGCTCCAACCGGATCAATTCGGTCGTCGTATGATTCAACAGCAACTTTAGCTCTTTCGCCGGGTTCACGAACGATATTTTTTATGGTAATGAGGCCGTCAAAGATTTCGGGAACTTCAAGTTCAAATAATCGCTCAAGAAATGCCGGTGCTGTTCGGGACAAAATGATGACTGGATTGTTGTTCCGCATGTCTACTTTTTTGATAACCGCTCGAACGGCTTCACCCTTTTTGAAGTAATCTGTCGGAATCTGTTCTGATTTTGGAAGGATAAGTTCATTTCCTTCGTCGTCGAGGATGAGAATTTCCTTCTTCCATATTTGATATACTTCGCCGGTCAGTATTTCACCTACCCGATCTTTGTACAGTTTGTAGAGCGAATCCTTTTCTCTGTCATGAACTCTGGCGACCAAATTTTGTCTGAGGCTCAAAACCGCTCTCCGTCCAAAATCTTCCAGTTTTAATTCTTCGGCAACCTCTTCGCCTACTTCATAATCAGGTTCTACCTTTAGTGCATCGTTAAGACTGACTTCAAGGTTTTCATCTTCTACTTCTCCATTTTCGACAATCAGTCTGTTTCTCCAGATTTCGATATCGCCCTTATCCGGATTAATAATAATGTCGAAATTCTCATCAGTTCCATATTTCCTAACGATCATTCCTCGAAAAACATCTTCTAATATGGTCATCATCGTAACCCGATCAATGTTTTTAAACTCTTTGAACTCTGCAAAAGATTCTATGAGCTGTTCTGTATTCATCTACAATCTATTTGAAATTGATTTTAGGTTTGGTTTCTTTTTCTTGCTCTCTCGGGATTTCTTTTAAAATGACCCCGTTTTTCTTTTCTGAGACTTCAACGGTTATTCGGTCGTCGTCGTAACTTTTTAGAACTCCTGACACTTTTTCTCCTGATGTGGTTATCACCACTATTTCGCGGCCTGTGTATTTCTTGTATTGTTCGTTAACAAGAAAAGGTTTAGACAATCCCGGCGTGCTAACATTAAGTTCAAAATCCTCCGCATCCCGATCAAGACTTTGCTCAATATATCTACTGAGTTGAATGCACTCTTCGACGCTCATTCCTTCCATGCTGTCTACATACAGAGAAATTTTGTTGCCTTTAGAAACGGACAGATTTACAAGAAACAGGTGATGTTCCTTCAAATAGGCCTCAATCAATTTATGTATGTCTTTTTCTTTTATCAACTAGTTTAAAAAGAAAAGAGGGGAAATCTTCCCCTCTTCATTGTTCCTTCTATCTTCTCGCGGGCAAATGTAGAATAATATTTTGTTGTATCAATCATTCGATACGCTGTCCGTATTTATACTTTACTTTTTGCGCTACTTTGCCTTCTTTGGTATAAAAAGTCCATTTTCCATGAGGCAGGCCATTTTTGTATGAGGTTTGGCTAACGACATTTCCATTTCTGTCCCATTCTGTGCACGAGCCGTCCTGTTTGCCCTCATTGAATGATTGGGTTCTGAGTTTGCTTCCGTGTGGATAATAAAACACCCACTCCCCGTTCTTGCGACCGGTACTGTATTTACCGTACATCGACATTTTTCCGGTTTCAAAATAATAATCCCATTGACCTTCTTCAAGGCCTTCTTCGTATGATCCGGATTCTTTAATGCTTCCATTCTCGAAATAATAGACCCAGTTCCCGTTCTTCAACCCCACTTTCCAGGATCCTTCGAAGGCTTTTACCTTTTCGGGGTAATACCCAATCCAATCCCCGTCCATGAGGCCTTTTTCGTACTTTCCTTTATTCATTACATCGCCATTTGAGTACCAGGATTCCCAAAACCCTTGTTGCTTGTCATTTTCAAACTCTCCTTTGGAAAGTTCCTTTCCGTTTTCCCAATAGGATGTCCAGAGTCCATTCTTAAGGTCGTTAGAATAATCTCCTTTTTGATAGAGTTCTCCAGTTTCATAGAAATATTTCCAGGTTCCAATTTTCTTTCCTGCATTATACCTGCCTTTGGATTCTAATCTGCCGGAATCGTAATAATAAGACCAATCTCCTTCTTCCTTGTCATTAACAAAATTGCCCGTCCAGCGAAGGCTTCCTTCTTTTGAAAATGCCTGCCATTTTCCTGATCTCTGATCATCCATAAAAGATCCTTGCTCTGCTACCTGTCCATTAATATAGTACCCAATATAATCACCGTTGAGCCGGTCATTATTAAAGGTTTGGGTTTTGCTCAGTGTACCATCAGCGCGATAAAACGACCACTTGCCCTGAAAAAGACCATTCTTATAAGTTCCTTCAGATCTCAATTGCCCATCTTCGTAGTATCTCTTGCTCAATCCATTTCTCAATCCGCCTGCTATAGGGGTTTCTTCCATCAGGTTTCCATTAGCATGAAAGTAGCGAAGCATTCCCTCTCCATCGGAAACAAGCTGATCTCCGAATTTGTCCCAAAGATGTATTAGTATGATCTCCCCTTCATTTCGATTCTCAACCTTTTTAGGTTGCCCGTTTCGATACCAATAAGTCCATATACTGTCCTGAAGGTTATAAGTATAGTAGCCAACTAATCGCTCTTTCCCATCTGGATACCATTCCTGATAAATGCTATCTTTTTTTCCCCATTTATAGTGAGTAAACTGCTTCTTTTTTCCGTTTCCATAATAAAAGACTTCATCTCCATTCAGAATTCCCTGGTTGTACATAGCTGTACTTTCGAGACTACCGTTGGCATGCCAGGTTTTCCAAACTCCTTCCTGCTTGCCCTCCAGAAACTGGCCCTCGGCTTTTTTGGTGGTTCCATCTTCGTAAAACGAAACGAAGCTTTGGTTTTGCGCTGAACTACTGGCAATAAAAACGACAGCTGTGAGAAATGCGAGATACTTTTTCATTGATGAATGTGCATTACAAAAAAACCCGCCGTAAAAACGGACGGGTTCAGTTTCTGTTGTTGTCCGACTAGGGCTCGAACCTAGACTCTTCTGAACCAAAATCAGACGTGTTGCCAGTTACACCATCGGACAATGTAATTTCGGTGTGCAAAATTATAAAATATTTGCACAATGAACAGAGATTTCAAAGTCCGAATTATGGAGCAAGGTTAAAATGAAGTACTACAGAACTCCTGACTTTATTCAACGCATTTATTCCTCATACTACTGGAGAATACCTACTAATGAACGTGAGGTATTTATCACATTTGATGACGGACCTGTTCCAGGAGTTACCCCTCATGTTTTAGATATTCTGGATCATTTTGGCGCTAAGGCCACTTTTTTTGAAGTTGGTGAAAATGTGGCCAAATACCCTGGGATACATGAATTAATACTTCATAAAGGACACCATGTTGGCAATCATACACAGAACCACCTAAAGGGCTGGAACACCCCTACCTTCAAATACACAAAAAATGCCCTGGAATGTAGGAATTACGTACAGAGCTCGTTATTCAGACCACCCTATGGAAAAATGACCCGTCTTCAGGCAAAATCACTAAAGTCCAAATTCAATATAATTATGTGGGATCTGCTCAGCATGGACTATAGTCCCTCATTTGATGCGGAAGAAAGCTTCTCGAGCATAAGAAAATACTGGAGGCCCGGTTCTATCATTGTTTTTCATGATAGCCTGAAAGCGCAAGCCAATGTGATTTCTTTATTAGCAAAAGTTCTTGAGTGGATGAAGGCGGAGGGTATTCAATCTTCTCCTATTCCGTACGAGTTGAATTCGCGTTAAAGGAGATCCTCCATAAACCGCGTAAATCTCCCTCTTTGAATCCTACTGCACGATCATCGGGATACAATTCGGTAAGGTAGGCATAATCTTCTTCCGATATGTCTTCTCCAATAGCCCCGTGACATTTTAAACACGGTTTGGCCAGTAATATGGGCTTGTAATAAGTGATCTTATCCTGAGAAGTTTCAAGTTGTGGCTGAAGCTGTTTAGTACTCAGATAGTCTTCAAAAACCACCTTATCCATTCGGTTAAGAGCATTGTTCGGGTTCCGGTATTTTAAAGCAACCCTATGTATTTCAGTATTGAAATGATTGCTTAATGAATCTGTTAGTGGTTGGGCTTCTATATGACAAAATCCGGCTGCGTTTTTCACGCCTCCAGCCTTCATGGCTGACATTAAATTTGAGCTCAAAGATTTAAAGCTCTCTGCGACGATTTTGTCGCCAGTTTCTATGTAATACTGCTCATTTATGTTAACGGTATCTCGATTGTTCTGTTGATTGTTTTTAGGGTCCTGACAACTTATCGCTGCCAAAGCAAACACTAAAATCATTAGTTTTTTATTCATCATTTGAATGGTTTTTCTGTAACATAATCATTTCTTTTCCAGACCTTAATACCATCTAAAACACTATAAATATCCTCGTAACCTTTACCTAAAAGCTCTTTCGCAGCTACTTCACTTCGCCTCCAGGAATGACAATACAGGTAAATCTCTTTTCCATTATAATCAGCGACTTTACTAACAAAATTCGGATCATTGAAATCAACCCATTTGGCTTCCTGAATTATTCCGGATTTAAGTTCTCTTCGAGTTCGAAAATCTATGATCACACAGGATGTATCCGATTCCATTATCTCTTTAAGTTCATGAACTGAAATGATGAAATCATCACCGACAATCTCAGAATGGCTACAACTAAGTAGCCCAAATAAACCAAATAGTGCTGAAGTAAAGTAAAGAACTCTAATCGCCTTAGAAACACTCATTGCAGAGCTCAATACAATCAAAAAGTCTTTTTAACCCCTCATTTTTCATGAAATAGATACAATGTTTGCCCTGCTTCTCAACGTCGAGGATATTTTTCTCCTTCAGAATTTTAAGGTGTTGCGATGTAACGGCCTGCTCAACATTGATTCGTTCATGTATGTCGGTTACACATAGCCTGTCGCCATCTTTTAGCAATTCCATGATGGACAAACGAATGGGGTGCGCAATTCCTTTCAGGACATTCGTCGCTCGATTAATTTTTTCTAACTGGTCGATTTTCTCTAATTGTTCCATTCCGCAAAAAAGTGCTCAAATATAGCATATGAGCTATATACTATATTATAAATCTTCTTTAGCGTTGTGCAAATCGTATTCCCAGTACAATCTCATGAGAGCCACTGGAGTAAGTTGAGAGCTCAGTAGTAGAATAATCATATGCATATGCAATGGAGAGCAAATCCTGATAAATGTAGCCCAATGTTAAGGCTAATGCATCATCCATCCGATACGACCCTCCAATCCAAAAGGCATTTTTATAAAATGCGCGAACATTCATTTCCCATTGAACTGGAACGGGATCGACATACTTAACCAGAGCAGAAGGCTCAATGGCAAATTGATCATTAATGATAAACTTATAACCTCCGTAGACAAATAAGTGTCGGTTGAGACGCGCTTCAGAATCCGTAAAATCATCAAAAAAGCGTAGTTGATTTCCAATTATCTGAGGAACGGAAAAGCCGAAATAATATTCATCTGTATAGAGGTGGAACCCTACTGTTGCGTTAGGTGTCACTACTGATTGCAGGCCATTACTAAGAGCGGGGTCATCTCCATCTTTCAAGGTGATTTGAGAGCCGTCGGTGATGTATTGCAAAATGCCAGCTTCAATTCCCATTCCCAATCTCAGGTCTTCGGTAATTTGAAGTTTGTACGAATAGGCGGCATTGAATCCTGTTCTTCTTGTAGGTCCTGTTATATCGGCAAAGATGGTTCCACCGAGTCCCATTTTTAAGTTTTTCAATGGTCCGTGAGCGGTTAAATAATGCATTCGGGGAGCGTCATTTATTCCGGCCCATTGGAACCTACTATTAAACTGAGCGTCCCAATAATCATGAACTCCTGCTACGGCAGGGTTGTAGATAAATGGGTTGGTAAAATACAGGGTTGTTTGCGGCAATTGCTGGGCAAGAGCAAAAGAGCCAATTAGTCCGCCAACAATAACAAGGAGTAACTTTTTCATCTTATCTCATTATGGTTATTGGACCGGTTAGTGGTTCCAGAAGATCCGTTTTCAGGTCGATAATGTAATAATAGGTGCCAACAGGTAATTGACTTCCATCCATAGTTCCATCCCACGGGACTTCATACCCATCAGAACTGAAGACTTCCTGCCCCCATCTATTGATAACAATTACTCGGGCATTCGGATACTTTTCAATGAAATCGAGTTCCCAAACGTCATTCTTACCGTCACCATTTGGTGTAATCCCACTGGGCACTTCAAATGCATTGACAACAGTGATCACTACCGAATCGGTATTTTGACAACCTAATTGATCCGTAACCACTACAGCATATAGCGTAGTTTCTTCCGGGGTAGCAAACGGATTCGCAGCCTCAGCATTATTCAGACTTAGAGATGGAGTCCAGTTGAAAGTACTTCCTGCAACAGAAGATGTTGGGTTACCTCCAATCTCAATGCTTTCACCATTTAAAATAGTTTCATCGGGTCCGGCATCGACATCAGGTGCCTGTCCGCGAATTACATAGCCAACATCGCTGGCGCTACATCCTGAATTTATAATTTCCACCCTGTAGAAATCGGTATCATTAACGGGGTATCCTACCTGAATAGCACTATCATTTGATATTGGTAAGCCCTGATCATCAAACCATTGATATTGTGATGGCCCAGTTCCTCCGTCTACAATAGCAGCGAGAAGTTGGTCGTCTTCACTCTCCGAACAGGCCACAAGATTATCAATACGTACCACCACTATATTCTCTGCATCAACCTGCACACTATCTAAAATTTCACATCCGGAATCGTCTGTTACAGTAATTCTGTAGAGGCCAGGTAAGAGATTTGATATGTCCTCAAGGTTCGAGCTAAATCCGGGTCCTGTCCAATTGTACTCATAAGGAGATGTTCCTCCCGCAACCGATATTTGAATAGCTCCATCATTCGTATTTAGACATGTTGAGCTAATGACAGTATCAATAGTAATTGACGGAGCAGGTATGCTGTCTACAAATACTGAATCTTCAGTGCTACATCCGTCCTGGCTGGAAACGGTTACAAAATACGTGGCATTTCCACAGAGTCCCGAAATTGTTGATGTAGTGTCTCCTGTTGACCATAGGAAAGTATAAGGTTCGGCGCCTCCTGATGCTGAAACTGTTGCACTACCAATGCAGGTTGGTGTACTCAAGCACTGGTTGTTATCTACCACATCAAAGCTGAGCAGAAGAGATCCGGATCCTTGAATTGTTCCATTGTCCACTGCTATGCAGTTGGGCACTATTCCAACATCTGTAACCGTTACAAACCAATTCTCACCTGAACATAGATCCGTTAAGGTCTGCGCTCCAACAAAAGGAGGGTTAATCCCGTCGCTCCAGGTAAACGTGTAGTTCCCGGAACCGCCTGTGACTACTGCTGTTGCCGTTCCAATGCAAGAGTTGTCGCATCCTGCCGGTGTTGTCTGCAATTCCACCGTGTGACCGCCTACATTGCTCACAGGTACTATAGCTGTATCACTACATCCATTGCCGTCAATTACGACCAGTCTGTAGTTACCCGCAGCTACATTGAGCTTTGGATTAATAGTATCTGAAACCACACCATCGAACCAGATATAAATGAAAGAACCCGTACCTCCTGATGCTGCCGCTGATATTCGACCATTAGCTTCACCACATGTTGGGTTTAGAATGCTTATATTATCGATGGTCACTCTGGCCGGATTTGGAAGTGTAAATGTAGTGTCTGCGCTGCAATTATTCTGATCTGTAACGGTCAGCGTATAAGAAACACCTCCGCATAATCCTCTTGCAGTATCGCCAATATCCCCGTTGCTCCAGGCATATGAAAATCCTCCTGCACCACCAGTTGCAATTACAAATGCACTTCCGTTACAATCGTCAGTACAAAGCGGTTCTGTTATTGACAGTGTAAGATTTATAGGTGCAGGATCTATCACATCAATGGAGTTAACAACCTGACAACCTGTACTATCTTGTGTAGTAACCAAGTACGTTCCTGACGTTAAGTTTGGATTGACACTGACATTTCCAGCTCCATTACTCCAAGCGTAGACATAGCCTAACCCAGCTGAAAATGGATTACCCCCCGTAGATGTTACTGAGATGGAACCGTTAGTTCCTCCGAAGCATGTCGGATCGGTAACGGATGGCGTGGTAACAATTAAATCCGGTTGATTCAGTGTAACGGTATCAACTCTGGAACAATTATTTGCATCTGTTACAGTGATAAAATACTGCCCCTGGCAAACCGAAGTAATACTATCCAGAGTGTCCAATGGATCCGAACTCCATAAGTAACTAAACGGACCGACTCCGCCAACTGGAGTAGCTCTGATCAAACCATTACACGAATCGAAACACAATGGTTCTATAAGTTCAAACAATGTAGTATCAGGACCTCCGATTTCGCTAAGCGGTATGTTGAACTCCTCAGGGCAAGAGCCCCCTTGATTTGTAATGGTGACCGTATATACCCCAAATCCGAGCCCCCCAACGGTTGGGATATTTCCTGGGTTAGGAGAAATGTTCCATGCATAGTCATAAGGGCCTCCGTTTCCACCAGAAACTGGAAGAAGATCGATTGATCCATTTTGATTTCCACACGTAGCATCTGTAACGCTAATACTAGGAGTAATTGGATCAGGATCTGTCAAATTAAAAGATTGTATCAGCTGACAGGAATTGTTATCAGTTATGGTTACATCATAAGTGCCCTGGCACAGGTTACCAGCAATTGGCCCAAGGTCACCATTAGACCATTCTATTGTAAGAGGTGGTGTGCCACCAGATGCCACCATGAGTAATGCACCATCGCAACTATCATTACACGAGATTGGATTTTGCACAGATATGATGCCTACTATTGGGGTAGGTTCAGTAAGATTATAGGTCATCACTGTATCGCATCCTATGGAATCCGTGACCGTGACCGTAAAGACTCCCGCACCCAGTCCACTTATGGTCGGTGTTATGTCTCCTGTATTCCATAGATAGCCATAACCTGTTATACCAGGTGTTCCTCCTGAAATACTCGCGGTAAGCTGACCGCTTAAATCGCCATTACAAAGAATGCTCTGATCTTCATTAATGGACCCGATAAATGGGTTGTTTTCAGGAACACCTACCGTATAAACGGTATCGCACAGTGAGTTCACATCAGTAATGGTAACATCATATGTGGTACCTGCACAAAGATTGATGGCAGTACTATTTCCAACAACCACAACCCCGGCGGGCCAAGTGATAGTAAAGTTTGCAGCAGGTGTCATTGACACTACGACTGATCCATCACAGGTTCCCTGACATGAAGCTTTCAAAGTGTCTATGGCAGGAATAATATCTGGTGGATCGTCCAAATCATAGGTATCTGTAGCCGTACAGCCGTTTATGTCCGTTACAGTCACTATATAGGTACCTACTCCTAGGTTTGGATTAATTTGTGTGGATGGCCCATTGCTCCAATTGTAGAAATAATTTGGTGTTCCTCCGGTCGGATTAGCGGTCAATTCACCTGTCGTCGCTCCTGCACAGCCTATACTTCCCGTCTCTACTATGGTCACCTCAAGCAGTGATGGCTCCAAAATGGTGGTGTCAATAGTATCGCTGGCGCAACTGTCTGCATCATATGCAATCAGGAAGTAGGTTCCTGCACCAATATTTGGTAGAACTGGTCCTGTAGCGCCTGAAGGTAGCCACAAGAAAGTGTACCCACCATTTCCACCTGTAGCACTCGCTGAGAGCGTTACCGTATTGTCTCCATTACACAAGATCGTGCCGGCTCCAGTTAAAGAAGCTACTACGGGGTCCGGCTGCAATAAGACTTGCGTCATAATGGTATCACATCCGTTGGTATCCGTAATGGTTACTGTATATGTTCCTGCAATTAGTCCACTGATCGTTGGTGTTATACCTCCATTATTCCATAGATAGCTATAGGGTGGCGAACCCCCTGTAGGATTAGCCGTCAACTGACCACTCGCATCTCCGTTACACAGGATACCCTGATCTTCCGTTATTCCTCCGCCAAAGGCCGGATTCTCCGGTATATTGATGGTGTAAACCGTATCGCACAATGAAAGAGTATCCGTAATGGTCACCAGATAATCCGTTCCGGCACAAAGGTTATTTGCCGTATCACCGGTGAGGGTAACCCCTACCGGCCAGCTTACCAAGAAGTTCGTGGATGGGTTCATGTATACCGCTACCTGTCCATCACATGTTCCGGGACATGGCAGCTTATTCGTTTCTATCACAGGAATAATATCTGGTGGATCATCCAAGTTATAAGTATCAGTGGCAGTACAGCCGTTGTTATCCGTAACGGTTACAGTATAAGTACCTACTCCTAAATTCGGATTAATTTGTGTAGTTGGACCGTTATTCCAATTGTAAAAATAATTCGGTGTACCTCCGCTCGGATTGGCGGTCAACTCTCCTGTAGTCGCTCCAGCACAGCCTATACTTCCCGTCTCAACTATCGTCACCTCAAGTAAGGGCGGTTCCAATATGGTCGTGTCCAGGGTGTCTGTACATCCTCCGGAATCGATTACCACCAACATATATGTTCCTGCACCCTGACCCGGTAATGTCGGACCGGTGGCCCCCGACGGCAACCACAAAAAAGTATACGGAGGTGTGCCTCCAATTGCGCTTCCTATCAGCGTTACGTTGCTGTCTCCGTTACATAAAATAGCTCCAATGCCCGAAAGTGTTCCCACCACGGGATCAGGTTCTAACAAATCGTACGTCATTATGGTATCGCAGCCGATAAAATCTGTTACAGTAACGGTGTAGGTTCCTGCTCCCAATCCGACTATCGTGGGTGTGTTTGCTCCGGTATTCCATAGAAAACTATAATTCGGAGTACCCCCTGATATAGTAGCGGTCAGCTGACCATTGGTATCTCCATTACAAAGTATGCCCTGATCCTCATCGATGCTTCCAATAAACGGAGCGTTGACCGGTACTCCCACAGTGTAAACGGTATCACAAAGGGAAAGTAAATCCGTAATGGTAACATCGTAAGTCGTTCCGGCACAAAGGTTCGTCGCGGTATCATTCCCAACTGTAACTACTCCCGCCGGCCATGTTATGGCAAAATTCGCAGACGGAACCATCGAAACGGCTACAATTCCATCACAAACCCCAAAACACGCCGCTTTCAGCGTATCTATGGTCGGAATAATTGGTGGTGGTTCTGAAAGATTGTACGTATCAGTGG
>DNTB01000033.1 GCA_003499525.1 Flavobacteriales bacterium | reverse complement strand
GGAAAGCGGGTTGGCATCATAAGACGGTACGGACTTGGAGACGGGGTCATGTTGGAGACGGGGCCAGCTCTCACATGTAACATTCGGCGTTGCGGACACATCTTCGTGGCGCTTCACTGCCCGGCTTACGGTCATTCTACTGATGCCGAAGTAGTCGGCAATACCTTGCATACTGTAAGCGTCCGTGCGGTAAGCCTCAGCCATCGCGCGATCGCGGTCCGGCCAGTGATCGGCATAGTCGGCCAGCGGTTTGGCCAGAATTCGGCGTTGCCGTTTTGGAACCTCCCGCAGAGGGCGCGCCGGGTCGATCCGAGCCTGCATGCGTGCGGCGAACTGATCGGAGCCCAGGTAGATCTGGCCCTTGAGCCCTTGCCACGGGCTGGCGGCGCCGACGCCTTCGGCGACGAAGCGCCGGTAGCCAGTCACCGCCGTGGTCCGCTCGTCAGAAAACTCCCGCAGCACCGCGTCGGTCTCCAGCCATCCGGGCGCCGGGACCCAACACATAGGCATAACGTGCCCATCACGGGCGGCGCGATAGCGACGTCACGTGCATGGGGCTGGTTCGGCTCCATTTGGCGCTATGACTCGCAGTGAGCCGACTCCACGACATCCGCCATGTCCGTGACGAGCTTCTCGATCGTCGCTTGGGTGACATACTCATTGGGGACTTCGGCGAAGACGGCCACCACATGGTTGTCGAAACCAATCTCCCAGCAGAATGCCCTCGCGCCTTCCTCCGCATACGCCCCCTTCTCCTCATAGAAGATATACCAATTCTCCCCTGACTTGCAGACGTCTGCCTCTCTCTTCTGGGCATTGTGATGGATGAAGGCCAACGCCGGCATGCCCTCCGGCATGGAGCGGAAACTGAAGGACATCCTGCAGCCCGGGATGTAGTCGGGAGTGACCAGTAGGTAGCCCTTGTCGTCAGAACGGTGTGACCAGCCAGGAGGAACGGATAGCCTTGCGCCTTTATCCGGGATAGTCAGGTTTACTCTCACCATGGGTAGCTTACCCCTCTTGTCAGCTGCCGAACGTGATGATCACCGGTTTATCCGGTGCATTATCTTGTTAAGAAAAGTGTAATTGTGGCTAGTTTCTCTGCAAGGTATAATCTGGGTACTGATGCCAAACCTTGCCCTGGAGCAGTTTGCCAGTCTTCTTTTTATTTGGCCCGCCCCACTGTTTAAAAAAGAATGGCACCCTATTGGTGATGCAATTATCTCTGATGGCAAGTACCCAGGATTCTTTTATAGCCCTTGCTTTAGCTCCAGATTCCCCTCCTGTAATAACCCAGTCAATTCCGTCAAGGTTTAAAGCATTTATAGGGCCAATCATAGGTTCAATTGACAAGAATTTGGTTTGAGCTTTTATTTGCCTGAGATTGTCAGCTCTATAACTGTATTTTCCCGATTCTATAGTTACTCCCATCCAAACATTTGTAGGGATGGAGAGCTTTTTGCTCAGCTCAAGCATTCTACTGGAACGTTTCGTCAATACTTGGAAGACATGACGGTCAGCCTTCGTCATGGTGTCAAATATCCTCTGAATAAATTCAAAAGACACGTCTTCGTGGAAAATATCTCCCATTGAATTGGCAAACACCATTCTAGGCTTTCTCCATTTTAGTGGAACACCAAGAAGATCCGGGTGGAGCGTGACTTGAAAGCCATTGTCATATCTTTTGCACCCCATAGCTTTCAACCGTTTAGCCATTTTGAGAGCATAGCAGTTTTGGCAACCATCACTGATTGGAGTGCAACCTGTTACCGGGTTCCAGGTTGTGTCTGTCCATTCAATTTTTGTTTGAGCCATGGTAATTCACTATGTGTTCTTTAAGATATAGTTTGCAATTCTCATCGCAACTTCTTTCCCTCGATCACTTTCTGTGCTGACTGCAAAAAAGAGAACAAAAAGTGGACTATTGGTCTTGTTTCTAAGAATGCGGGCACTCGGAGAGACCTTAGTGAAAACTGTCCTCAATCTACTTGCAGTATACTCTTTTATACCCTCAATGTCAGTATCTTTAACAGTGATATCTTCTGGTAATAACGAATAAATACTGGTTTGCCTCGCTTGTATTTTTGAATATAAACTGGTTCTCCAGTCGGTAGCACCAAAAACCTTATCCAGTTTTTTCTGCCATTCTTCCGGTGGAAGCTCTTTCCTTGTGAGCAACCTATTTACTGCCATGATCGGGAAGAGAAACCACATGTCAATTCCCTTTGTTTGAGCAACTGTTTCAATCGTTTTCCACTCAACTTCCAGGTCAAACGGGTCTAGAAAAAGAACACCCCTGTAGTCATACCAGTTTGTTTCTTTGCATATTCTCAAGACAGCTTCGTTAGCATCCTCTCGATGTATGCTAATTCTTGACGAAATGCTGCTGTACTCTGCTTTTAGACTATTGAGTTGTTCAAAGTTACTTTCTGCTAGGTCAATGAAATGATACTTATGGAAGGGATTTGTTATGTTTAGCGCAGCTCTTGCAGACCCTTCCCTTACCTCAATATCTGTATCCTTTTTTATTGCCAACAAAGGCATATCTTGTTGGTCATTTTTAGTGGTATATTTCCCACATCCAGCAAAGGCATCGATATAGACCAAGTTGAACGGCTGGCTTTTTAAAGCGGTTGTGTAAGCATCCAGATATTGTTTAAGGATATCAATTTTTATTACTGTCCAGGCGCCACCAAACTTCTGTATTTGTTCGTTTTTCTTTTGATCCATTACTTTAAATCACCTGGTATAACGTACCAGCGTAACCGGCGAGCCTGAAAGGCGAATGTCCGGTTAACGCATTAGTTAGAGGCCTATTCGTATGTGACGCCTCGTGCGCCTGATTCAGTGAGAAAGTAATTAAGGAGCAGTCTAGTTTGATCTTTATAGAGAGTTGCATTTTTGATTACTATTAAAGGCTTAATTGGACCATTGCCTGTGATCTGTTTGATTATTGGCTTTATCATGGACAGGATATCTTCTTTATTCTCTTTTGTGAACTTGCCGTTATTCCATATGTTTTCTAGTGTCAACTCACAGTTTTTGGTTAATATGAAATCGGTATCTCGGATTTCAAGGTAAACAATGTTTCCAAGTAACTTGTTTATGAAGCTTTTTGGGTTGTGATTATCAAGGATGTTGGGTTGAGCCATGATGCGCTCTAGCCTCTAACGCTGCAAATAACCGGCTGTAAAAAAGCGCAGAGCAGAGCGGCGCGGCGCGCTTTTTTACAGTCCGAGTTCATTTGTCTTGTTAGCCTCAATCGTCCTTTGTCATCAAATGATGGTGGTACCCGCATAATCCATCAAAGATTTGTTCCTCTACGGTTAAAGTCTTATGACATACTGCACACTCACCATATAGTATTGTAGCTTCGCACATCATACACATACCATCTTCAACTACGAAAGCTTCACTTCCACACTCAAAGCATTCTACCAAAGGATAATCTCCACCTTCTTTTGCTGTAAGATAATTTTCCCATTCGAAAAAAACCGATAGCATTTGTTCAATAATTTCACTATATTCAAATTGTTCTCCACATGAGCAGCAATGGTAGTCGATTAGACGACTATCTATTGATTCCGTTATACGAGGTTTTATTAGTTTTGAATCACATTTTGGGCATGAAATATCAGTTGACGCGCGGGAAAGAGTCTCACTAAGCCATTGTACTTTAGCTATTTCATCTTGACATAATTTATATTCTTTCGAATAAACTTCCTCTACTTCGAGTAGAACAGACCAGGTTTTATGGCCCAATAGTTGGCTCGGTTCGGAACCAAGATGAGCGGTTACAAAATCTCTTATTATTATAAAGGATTCTGCAAGCAATTCTTTGAGTTTATTTGATGGCTGTTTTGTGCAATAGTGCTCAATATCATTTCTGATTTTTATTATTTTTTCTAACCTTTTATCGTCTATTTTGATAGATAAATCTTTAAACCTTTCTATAATTTGCTGTACGTCTACAGTTTTTTTACCGGAACCTACGAATTTAACTTCACTAAGGCTGTTAATAGTTGGTTTTATCTTTTGCTTAATCAGAGACTCATCAGAATCATCGGGTGACAATACCCTTAATTTTTCTTTAAAAAGGAGAAGTATCCCTGCCGTTACATTTCGTATAGCCGAAAGCATTCTTCTTGGATCATCAGATTCATAATCCTCGACACCGATCTGTATTGATTGAACTGCATTTTCAAGTATTGTATCCATCTTATACTCTGAAGGCTAATCGCGGTGCTGACCGGCGCCGTACGCAGATCAAGCAGACGCAGTCTGGTTGATTGGTGTGCGGTGTCCGGTCAAGCTCCTGGTTCTGGCGCAAGGCGCCAGGGCCAGGGGCTTGACGAAGTCAGCACCGCGATTCACGGCGGCGCAGCCGCCGTGAACGCTATCATCACCAGTGGCGCCAATAAACTTGGCCGCGTCAGCGCCGGCACCGTTCTCGCCATCTGGTGTATGAAATTGTTGGGCTTTTTGCATCCTTATAATGCTATTCGATGATAACATCAGGCCTATTATCTTTTGTTGCCTTCCTGATAAAGTATCTATAGTTATCCTTCGCCTTAAAATTTACCAGACATGCTACATCGACAGAGGGTGGTGCCGTTACTTGCGTCTGCTGAACGTGATTTATTTCTATTTCGATAACCTCACCCTCAAGATACCCTCCCGACCGACAGGCTATGATTTGTGAACCTTTTACAATTGAACCTTCTTCCATGTGGAAACAAACTATGGAACTATTGTATACAGCTAAAGGCTTAGACAAAGCCTGGCATTGGTGTTTAATGATGTGAGGAAGCAGGTTTTGCCTCAATGAATTGTATATACACATTCCAAGTATGCGTATGAATTCGGCACGCTCTTTCATCATTTCAATTGATAGTGTGTCATCTGGCCAGCCATGTGCGACTACATTGCGACGCCATGCTAAATCATCAAGATCTTCAAAGACAACTTTGTCAGGCAAATCATCGATACTCTGATTTGGAAATTTTAAGGCGCTATACTGTTGAAAATTTGCTGTCTTCTTCACGAGTGTTGATATTCCAGAAACACCTGCAAGCTCGAAAAATCTATTTAGTGACTCTATGCGAAAATTTGATTTGTGGTCAGTAAAAGCTACTGCATTAAGTCTAAATGGACTGCCATGCGAACATAAATGCATACGCTGTATAATTTCTGTTTCATTACATCTTTCCCGATATTTATCGAGGTTTCGATTTATCAGTAGTTGAGCAGAAAGATTTGTATGGTTTTCTCGAATTTTTTCCGGGATATCATCAAAATTGCTAATAGTTGAGTCTAACTCTTCCAAAAAAGCTACCATGATTTCTTCAACGTACTGCTCAAACAGTCCATACAGCAAAACAATACCGCTAGCATAAGTCTGTATCTTCCGATTTATTGTATTGAACTTTAGACGGTCAAAACGGGTCAGATGGGATGGTTTAATGGAAGAAAATTTATCTTCATTTTCAGAATTGATGGCACTTGATAAAGCGTTGATAGCTTCAGCATCATCAAGAAAGGATATGAGTTGTTTAACTCGATCTTGAAATTGATGAAGGGAATCTATCACTATCTACTCCAGGAAAGAACCCAAAAAATTATCAAGCAAAACCATTCGGTTAATTATGTCAAGTTGGTTAGTACTTCTCCCCTCAAAAGCATCAGCTTCCGATTTATATAATTTTTCTAGTTCACCCTCGATTTCCTTAGATTTGGAAATCAGAATCTCTTTGTGCTGAAGATACCTACTAAAAGCAAACATCAGTGGATCATACAGTACTTTAGTTGGTCGCTCAAACCATAGCCATGTCTCATTTTTCCTCTTTCTTAGTAAGAAGAAAGCCCGATCTCCGAGCACGTTATATACAAGGTCACTGGTTGCTAAAAATAACTCTTCAAGCTGGGCAAGAACATCTTCGGAGAATAAATTCCCCTGTTTCAAGTAGAGATCCAAAAAATCGCGCAATCGTCCTTGTTCAACTTCTGCCAACTGCCTATAGGCAAAAAAGCGTAATACCAATTCAACATCCTGCATTTTTTTGAACATTGCATTGTGATGTAGTATGTCGATAGTTTCAGTTTCTGTCTCATATTCATCATCAAAAAGGAGAGCAACTTGACCTGACTCAGATAGATTTTCCCGGTCAGAGTCTGTAGGAATTCCCCACATTTTACAGAATGAATCATTGCGAGCTAATTTTATGCATAACTGGTTCAAAGGGCCATTGTAGAGGGCGTTGCGCGATTCCTGAGGTTCAAGTTTCTCCCCACCAGAATTAATACGTTCAAACACCAACTGTTTAAGACGTATTGCTTCCTTTTTATCTCTAGCTGTTTCCTGCAAAAGAATAATGGACGATAGATAACGGCGGTCAATCCCACGACGAACTTGTTCAGGAAGAGCACGATAGTACATACCATTCAACTCAGGCCACTGATCAAGTCCGGTCAGTGCATACTTATTTGTATAGAATTCGTTAATTGCTGTTAGACGCTGAAGTCCATCCATTACCTCATATTGAGAATAAGCTACTTCATATAGAAAAATAGGAGGAATCGGTACATTCATAATAAATGACTCGATTAGGCGAGATTGTTTGGTAGGATTCCAACGTTTTCTTCTCTGAAATTCTGGATTTAGATTATAGTCTCCCGAAGTTAACATTGTCATTATGGTGTTGAGGGGATATCGCGCTTGTTCTGTAATGATGCGAACTTCTCCGCGTATGTATTTGTCACTTATCTCTTCCATAGATAAGGTTTGTGCGATGAGCTCCTCTTTCCCCGGAAAATTAATTTTTTCTCCTTCAAATAGCGTCATCAATTTCTCCTTCACTCTACAAATGATATATTTAAAGAGTTTTTGTAATGCCGATGAGGATTTTCCTCAGTAATAAATAATATGAAAAAAATAGCTGCAAATATGTACATTCGTCCATTCCTGCCCAACAAGTAATTCTGCAGAAACTTCAAAACTAACAGTAGTGAGTGTTCTGCAGAATGATAATTCCAGCCAATAGCCCTCAACTGGCTCCAGGAACTGCTCTATCAAACCCAAATAACCTCTTGATTATTCCATACAAAAGATTTGGTTGCATTTACAAGTTGTTAGTGCTATCATTCCGCATAATTACTCAAAAAATCATGTTCTACACTCATATACTATAGGGAGCCTTGAAAAATGAGAATTTTCGTTCAAGATCAAGGCGCGAGGAAAATTTTACCGCAGGCATATAATTGATATTCCGAGGATAAAATTTTCGGAGCAACGATGAGGTTGGGCGAAAAGGCCATTTTGCAAGGTTCCCTATATCCTTGAGGATACTTATATGGTTCCTCGTCGTTTGGAG
>DNTB01000071.1 GCA_003499525.1 Flavobacteriales bacterium | reverse complement strand
ACCAATATTCCGTTTGATTCGGCAGCTCCAAATAGCGTGCTCTCCTCGAACTTCTTCCGGTACGACGAACTCGGAAATTTGGTCGCAGATTTGTCAAATGGCATCCATCGCATTGACTGGCGCGCCGATGGGAAAGTACGCTCAGTGCATAAAACCGACAGCAGCCACCTGTCCTTTGACTACGACGGATTGGGGAACCGCATTGCCAAGCATCAGCATAGATACGATACGCTCATCAAATCAACCTACTACAGCCGCGATGCTCAGGGTAATGTCATGGCGATATATGAAAAAACACTGGACCACAACAACTCCACCCTCTCCCATCAAATCAAAGAGCGCTATATTTACGGAAGTAACCGTGTAGGAACCTTCACTGAGGAAGCAGAAATGATAGGATCGAGTACAACGAATACAACCTTTAGCCATCACCTCGGAGCTCGTAACTATGAGCTGGTCAACCATTTAGGCAATGTATTGGCCGTAGTCTCAGACGCCCCTATAAAAGTGGATACCAATAACGACCACCTCCGAGACTACAACCTCCCCACTCTGCTCTCATCACAGGACTACTACCCCTTTGGCAGCGTCATGCGCGAACGCAGCTTTGGGAGGTATAGGTATGGGTTCCAAGGCCAAGAAAAAGATGACGAGCTAAAAGGCGAAGGAAACTCCATCAACTACCGCTTTAGAATGCACGATCCTCGTCTGGGTAGGTTCTTTGCGATTGATCCTCTGGCCTCGAAATATCCCTACAATTCCACCTATGCTTTTAGCGAGAACCGGGTGATTGATGGGATTGAGTTGGAGGGGTTGGAATGGAGAGAAGCCACGGGTGACGAAGTTAAAAGCTACAATAGAACTGGAAGTGAATTCAGCCAAGGTGAAAGAGGTTACATGTATTTTACAAGGGACTACAATGGTTCTGCTGAAGAAGCCTTTATCTTTACTGGAGAACATCAATACATTCAATCTGACGGTTCCATTAGCACAAACAGAGGTACAGGACCAATTTGGAATGAAAGAATAACGTTTGATTCAAAAGCCTTTGAATCTTTCGGTGGTTGTGACATATTCAATGGAAGTGAATGGAGATATTCTAAAGGTGGCATGGATATTTTGGAACCTAACGGAAGTATAAAAAGAATCAATGGCAATCAAAATGGAATGATCCCATTTCCTCAAAGCGGACCTGGCTTCGAGAGATATACCAACAACTTGAACGACTCATACTTTCTCAATGATTACTTTAAATATTCAGAGAAAAATCCAGCAGGAACTGGTAGGTGGGGTGACAACTGGGTAGATGTGAAAACGGGTGTAGACTTTTTTAATGGAATTCAGGAATTTAGAAAATCCTACCCAGATATAACTATACATTATGGAGACATTTCTGCATACGATCCAATGATAAATTTAGGACATAGGACGCATAACGCGGGGAAATCTATCGACATACATTATATAGGAAATGGCGGTTTGGAATTGAGGGGAAATTCAGCTTATCGTAATGCTAACATCAATATTATGAATTCGTTTTTCTCAATTATGGAAGACTATAACTTTACCAATAACTACAGCTTTGGCCATCGATTTGAGCATCAAGGTAACAATAACCAGAATGTTCATAAGGACCATTTTCATATTGGACAATAATTCACTCAAATGAAAACCTGCATGCTTAGTATATTCTGTCTGATATTGATCATTCCAGACATAAGTATTTGTCAGGTTTTGTCATCTAATGGTAAAACAGATACTCTACAAAACCAAGCCACAATTGAATCAATTAAGGTATTTTATTGGGACTCAATTACGAATTCAAATAGTAAAACTTATCGTGAAATGCACAAAATCGGTGACAGCGAGTATTTCTCAAAACCGACCGAAATTGACGTTCAAATTTCTTTTCAAAATTTATTAAATGATGGAATAGTGCAAGTAATTATTGAAGAATTACTTGAGCCAAAAAAGATATTGGCAAGAAATACTCCAGAGCTAAATCAAATTACGGCAAGAACCTGGGTATTACATAAAGTTATTTACAGCAAAATACATTTAAAACGATATGACTCGAAAGAAATTTGGATATCAAATATTGATTACAAAACATCAGGTTTCTATGAGTCACTTTTATACTCAAAATTGGCATTTCGAATAACTGCAATTTATAAAGGAAATTCTTCAGACCATTTAATCATTCATCATAAGACATTCAGCTTCCCCTTTTGAAACGAAATATTGCTCTATCGCGGATCTTTGATCCGTGCTGCAAGAAGTCCACGCGCTGGGGCGCGATTTGAAATTCTTTCCCGTACAGTAGTCGCGAGGTAACCGGGTATCTAGCAGCATAAAAGCAAACAGTCCAGAAAGGTACAGGCTAACCCCAGCGCCCCGCCAGAGCTTTTCTTTGCCCTTCCACTCCACCCTCTCCCATCAAATCAAAGAGCGCTATATTTACGGAAGCAACCGTGTAGGAACCTTCATTGAGGAAGCAGAAATGATCGGATCGAGTACAACAAATACAAGCTTTAGCCATCACCTCGGAGCTCGTAACTATGAGCTGGTCAACCATTTGGGCAATGCACTGGCCGTAGTCTCAGATGCCCCTATCGAAGTGGATACCAATAACGACCACCTCCGCGACTACAACCTCCCCACTCTGCTCTCATCACAGGACTACTACCCCTTTGGCAGCCTCATGCGCGAGCGAAGCTTTGGGGGGTACAGGTATGGGTTTAACGGTATGGAAAAGGATGATGAAGTCAAAGGAAGTGGAAATAGCCTTGATTTTGGAGCAAGGATTTATGATTCGAGGTTGGGGCGGTGGTTGTCAATTGATCCTTTACATGCTGAATTCCCCGGAGCAAGTCCTTTCTCTTTTGTTGAAAATTCTCCTCTTTGGGCAATGGATCCTGATGGAATGAAACTAGTCAAAGTTCACCTTCCAAAAAGCAAGTACATGCAGGGATTACAGACTTTGATTGTGGATGAGCAGATAGCTCGAAAAGTTCTTGAGCTAGCTCGTTATGCTGTTAAAAATGAGATAAATGTTCATTTTAATAGCGCATTTAGATCATCAGAAAAACAGAAGGAAATTCAAAGTACCGGAACTACACCAGCTGAAGTCGGGACAAGCCGTCATGAGGCTGGATTCGCCTTGGACTTTAACCTGTACGATGATGACGGAGAGGTCATTAAAGGGAATAGCACAGTTAAAGCAACTGATGCATTTATCGTCAAAGCTAAGGAACTCGGTTTCAGGTGGGGTGGAGAATTTAATACGCCTGATAGAATTCACATTGACGCATGGGATCCGAGTGTAGTATCGAAATTTGGATATGATAACTGGAAGGAAGCATATACTGAAAACCAAAGTCAGGTGGACATAGAGGATTTCACAGGAGGTAAAGTAGCCCCATTATCATTTGAACAATCATTTTTAACTAATTCGTTTTTCATGTCGAATGAACAATTGTTTGAGATGTATAATGTTGATGCTGAGCGCTTCGAGAATCCAGAATCTAAAGTCAACCAATTAGAAATGAAAGAAAGTCCAGCAGTCACTCTTTAAAAATGTTAATACCAGAATATTCAAATCTTAGAGTTTTCATTTTGTGCATGGTACTCATATCAGGTTGCGCTCAATCAACTAATTCACGGGGTTACGATGTGGATGTGGAAGCACAAATAATCATTTACACAATAAGCAGAGGAGAATATGAAAGCTTACCAGCTGGTGAGCTGGACGAACAACTCTCTGATTTCAATTTCTATGTGGGCAAATTCGAACAATACGCGCTAAATAAAGGAATTAAGGTTGATAAAAGAGACACGAATCATATCTCCATATGTGATTCAATATTTTCTACTGAAACTCTTGGCTGGGCTGGAGTAGTTTTTGTCAATGAGAGATGCGAAACTAAAGTCCTTAAAGGAGTATTTTCCGATTTGGGATATCAGGATGAATTCAGCCAATTCTTTGAATAGTCTATTAATTCTGAACTACTGGTGAAAATAACGCAGTATAAAGGCAAAGTTAGTCCTTCCAGCTATGCAAAATCGATACAAACTGATCCCACCCAGTAATTAAGCCAACAACTGCGCTAGCAAACCCAATCAAAGATATCAGCCCAGACACCGTTTTGAACACTCTACTGGCTGTAATTAAATAATACCAGCCTAAAGGGATAATATTTAGCCATTTCAGGATATTTATAGGTAATCCAATAATTGACACAACTCCATATCGTAACCATTTAAAGGGGTTTATTAGTTCCCTTTTTAGATTTGATTCAACCTCCTGATAGAAGCCTATGGTTCTCATAAGAATGTCGTCTACATTGGTGATATCTGAATGAGGTAAATATGACTCTCTAAACTTTGGTAAAGTATTTACCAAGTACTCATAGTTGTTTGCTTTAAACATCTGAAAAGGAGAAATATACCCTCCTACTCCAAAAGGACCCAACATACGCTGGGCTTTTGCTACATTCAATGTTAGCCAGGTATAAAGGTCATAGTCAAGCGTTTTTTTATGGCCACTTTCTAGAAAAGAATTAGCCATGCTAATGAACTTATGACGATAATCAAGAAGAAAACTTGTCTTGTTTGAAACTTCTTTAAGGGTGAAAACTAATTTAATTAGACCTACTCCTATTACCCCAATTAAGGCTAGAAACATCCATAACTGGTCCATCACCCAAAAGCCTGTTTGGTCTTAAAATTTTGGATGGCCATAT